>JAFEAV010000005.1 GCA_018266215.1 Cyanobacteria bacterium SZAS LIN-3
CGTCACTGTCGAGCGCTATATGTACTATCAGCAGAACAAGCGTGACGTGACGCAGTTCATTCACCAGTTGCAACGCGACCTGGAAACAATGAACCTGCAAAAGGCCCAGCAAACATGCAGCCGTCTTGGCGGCGTGGTTGGTGAAGTGGCTGAAGAAGGCGTTCGTTTGATGGCCGACCAGAAAGAAGATTTCTCCAAAGCCTTCGACATCACAGTCGGTCTCGTCACCCGTAAGCTGGAAAAGCATCTGGCAGTCCTGGGTACTATTGGTGCCATCTGCCCCTTCCTCGGCCTGTTTGGTACCGTGGTTGGTGTTATCTTCACCCTGGACATGCTGGGAGCCGCCGGCGGCGGTACTCCTGTAGTAGTACTTGGTGTTGCTAAAGCTCTTATCGCCACCGGATATGGTCTGATCGTGGCAATCGCCGCAGTTATCTTCAACAACACTTACACCAACATTGTTAAAGGTTTCAACGACGATTTCCTTCTGCTCAAGCTGTTGTTCCTCAGTTTTGTCGGCAACCAGGGCGAAGCCAGCAATCACTAGTCCGTCTGGCATTGAGCCCGGCTGACGCCGGGTGTCTAGGAGGTAGCATCCTATGTCTATGGGAAATGTCGGTGATCAGTTCACCGAGATTAACGTCACGCCTCTTACCGACGTGTTCCTTGTGCTGCTCGTAATCATGATTTTGATCGCTCCCCTTATCGATAAGTCGGAGCTCAAGATCAAGCCGCCCGAGACTAAGTTTGCTAAAAAAGACGAAGCCACCAAGGGCATCAACATCGATATCGACAAGGAAGGCCAGCTGGCCATCAACGGTCACTATGTGGCGGCCACCGACAAGCAAGTGGTTATAGACACGATCAAAAAACTGGTTGATGCCGCGCCGGACAAAGAGAAACTGCACGTTACCCTGAACGCCGACGGCGACGCCAAGCAAAAATTTGTTGTGGAAGTTATGAGTGCCTGTGCCGCTTCCGGCGTGACCAAGATGCGCGTTGCGACTCAGCAGCAGACCAATTACTAGTTTCTAAATTGGCACAAGACGGAGACATTCTCTTAGGTCTACTCGGTCAATCGCTTGGCCATTCTCTGTCGCCCGTTATTCATCAGGCTTTTTTTGATGAGCTGGGTCTGAGCGGCCGCTACGACAAGATTGAAGTGCCCGATGCGGCTTCCGTACCCAGCACCCTCGAGGACCTCTCTGCAAGCGGCTACAGGGGCCTCAACGTCACTATTCCCTATAAGCTTACGGTGCTGCCGCAACTGGCCGCCCTCGACGTCAGCGCCACGCTGGCCGGGGCCGTCAATACGATCAAGTTTGATCCCACGCCCACCGGTTATAACACCGACGTGAGCGGTCTGGCCGAAGCTCTATACCAGCTTGATCTCAGTGGTGAGGGCAGGGTGGTTGTGCTGGGCAATGGTGGAGCGGCTCGGGCCGCGGTGATTGCCGTGAGCACCCTGGGCTTCAAATCGCTGCAGGTTGTGAGCCGCGACCATGCTAAGGCCAGAGCCATGCTTGATCAACTTTTACAGACGGCAGAGAGGCAGAGTCTTATCGCCAATTGTCGCCAGGCCGGGCTCACTTCCTTTGAGGACCTGGTCGGCCCCGGGGCGGACTTTCACGAGGATGTTTCACTGGTGATAAATGCCACACCAATAGGTCAAAAAAATGACCATATACCGGATAATTTACTCCAATTTTTTAAATCAGTGGGCGGTCCGGGAAAGTGTTTTGTTGATCTGGTTTACGGCAAGGCCGGAACGCCATTGACTGGAGTGGCTCAACAGGCCGGTTTTGAGCGTATAGCCGACGGCATGGAGATGCTCATCCAGCAGGCGCGCCTGGCTTTTAAAATATGGACAGGCCAACTGCCCGATGGACAGCTGGCCCGCAAGAGACTAAATGAAAAGGCTTAAATAATTAGAACGGGCCGCCGTCGAAGAAAATCGGCACCAGTTGCATCGCCAGTCCCAGCTCTCCACCGATTTGCAGAACACCGGAGAGGGCAGCTGTCATAGCCGACATGCGGCCGGAGAGAATGGCTTCCAGGTCATCGCCTTCGATAGCGATTGTGCAATCTGCAGGCGCGCCGGGAGCGCTCTCCATGATGTCGCAGGTGCCTTCCTTGATCGCGGTCAGCCAGGCTCCGCCGTTGGGGCCTTTGACGTGAATGAGATAGGTGGCAGTCAGGTTGCGAGCGGCCTCAGGTCTGAAGCGTCTTTTAAGCTCTTCGATTGTGTTTGTTGCCTGCAATTTAAAATCCTCGACTAAATCAAAGCGCTCAGTTTACCAGTCTTACGGTAAGCTTTGCAGTGGCCATTACTTAAAGAGCAAAGTATAAGCCAAGCCGCGGGCCATTTGCGACAGATGAAATAAAGAGAGTTTATGGACGAGGACGAGAAAAAGCCCGAAAGTAGAGGCATTTCAGGGCCTGGTGCCCTGCCCAATAGCAGGCCTGAACTGCGCGGCGGCTCTAAATCCGGCGCTGGAGCCGGGTCCGAGTCGAAGTTTGGCGCCAAGTCCGACGGCAAATCCTATGATGCGCCGTATACCCAGCAACATTTGCTCGGTGCCAGATCCAAGGGCCGTCGCAATTTTTCCGATATCTCGCGGGTGCTGCCTCAGGTCCTGCGCAAGCTGGGTCTGGATAATCGCTTGAAGGAACAGACTTTCATCAATCTCTGGCCGCACATTGTGGGCCACCCTTTCGGCGCCCTCAGTCGCCCACTATTTATAGATAACGAACGCAATATTGTCGTGGCCGTGCGCGATGCATCCACCGGCCAGGAGATGACTTTCGCTAAAGTGCAATTGCTCAAAGCCATACGCCAGGCTGCTCGCGGCGTGGGCATTGAAATAACCGGCATGCGCTTCGATCTAAAAAGATTCAATGAAAATCCGGTCAATCCTATCCCCGAGATTCTGCCCGATCCCTCCCGGGGGCTGCCTGAGCCCACCGCGGCCGACCTTGCCGCTGTGGTCGTCACGCCGGAGCAGTATGAGGAAATAGAGGCCCTGGGCCAGTCCTTTCTGGCCGCGCATCCCGAGGCCGAGCCCTCGCTCGTATCGCGCGTGCAGGCGCTATTTGAGAAGGAAATCAGGCTGCGTACCTGGCGGGAAGGTAAGGGATATCCCCACTGCAGTAAATGCGGCGATGTTACACCGCGCTTACATGGGACAGAGTTAATATGTGCCCAATGTTTCGCCGCTGGTATGTCCTGAAGTGCTTGTACCGGCTATATCTTAGGGGTTGTCATTTGCGACTGAAGATGAACAATCTCCTACCTTGTCCACAAGTCAATTGTTCCTCGTGACTACTGTGATATTATGGCCACTCTTGAGAAGTGTGTCTCCCCAGCCAAGAAGCCGGTAGCAATGATCAGGCTGCAAAACGTCTATAAAAATTATGGCGGCCGTCCCGCCCTATCCAATGTCAATTTGCACATCGCCCTGGGTGAGTTTGCCTTCCTTGTGGGGCCCTCCGGTGCCGGCAAATCGACTCTGATGCGCTTGCTTTATCGTGAAGAAGTGCCGACCACCGGTAATGTCTTCATCGGCGGCGTCAATCTCAATCGTCTACATGCTGGACAGATACCGCTTCTGCGCCGACGCCTGGGCATTATTTTCCAGGACTTTAAACTGCTTTCCAGTCAGACCGTATTCAATAATGTCGCTTACATTTTGCGCGCCCTCGGTGTGGATGAAGCGGAAGTAGCGAAGCGCGTCAATTCCGCCCTGGCGGTGGTCAATCTGGAGCACAAATGGGACGCCTATCCCTCCGAGCTTTCCGGTGGCGAACAACAGCGTGTGGGCATCGCCCGCGCCATTGTTAACGGCCCGCCCGTGCTGCTTGCCGATGAACCGACCGGCAACCTGGACCCGGCCACATCGCTGGAAATCGTCCAGTTGCTCGAGCGCATCAGTCAGCGCGGTACAACAGTTTTGATTTCAACCCACGACCAGCCCATCGTAAACGCCATGAGAAGGCGAGTAATCGCGCTCAAGGGCGGCGAAGTGGTGGCCGACGTCGATAATGGTATCTACGAGCTGGAGATGTCCTGAGCATGCTTAGATCGCTGAGAATTTTCCGCCGCGTTTTAATCGAGACTGTTCTTGGTCTCAAGGCTTCGGGCTGGTCCAACTGGCTCGTGGTCAGCATCCTTTGTGTGGCCCTCACCATATTTGGTGGCGTCCTTCAGTTGACCATGACGATGAAAAATCTGGTCAATGCCTGGGGCTCGCAAATTGAAATCTCAGCCTTCCTCAATGATGGTGTCGATCCCAAGAAAGTGGCCCAGGAAATCAGTCAGTTTGCTGAAGTCAAACAGGTGGAAATTGTCACCAAGGAAGTTGCCTGGCAGGAAATGCAGCACAACTTCAAGCTGGGCGTGCTCAACAATCCACTGCCCAATACCCTGCACATAAAGCTATCCAATCCCGAACAGGTGGAGTCTCTGGCGCCCAAGCTGAGACTTTTGCCGACGATTGAAAACATTCGCTATCCCCTTAAAGTGGCGAAGAAGATCAATGACATTCGTCACTTCCTGGAGATAGCAGGATTCTTTGTCACGGCTGTGCTTTCGGCCGCTACTCTCACTGTCATAGGTAACACTATCCACCTGGTGATCAAAGCCAGGCTGCGCGAAATTGAAATCTTGAGTCTCATGGGTGTCGGTCACTTCTACATCAAGTGTCCTTTTGTATTTCAGGGCGCCGCCTACGGCGCGGCCGCAGCCCTGATGGCGACTGTGATTTTGCTCGGTATGCACTTCTATATTGATCCTTACGTCAAAGATCAGCTCCTCAGTCTGGCACCATTTATGCCGCAGGAGCTTGAGTACAGCATCCTGCCTACAGCCCTGCTTATGACCGCTCTGGGAGTGGTTGTCGGCGCCGGCGGCAGCCTCTGGACTTCCGGACGCTATATCAAGATCTAAGGCCATTCGTTGCCTGAAGTGCGCTTTACAACGCCTTTTGGAAGTTCTACGATGAATGTTGTACATCATCCGGAGGTACCTGTCGTTATGGTCCCCAAGGCTTCTCGCAAAATTGGGAAGGCGCAGGCGCGTGAGCAATTTTCACCGTTGATTGAATCACTGGTCACTCACGGAGGCGTCATAGAAGTCACCGATTACGGAAAAGTAGCGGCGGTCATGTTGAGACACAGCGATTATTTGCAGCTGCTCTCCCAGGCACAACAACCGCTCATTCCTAAACGACAGCTAGCCGGTTCTGCCGAACTGGTCGGCGACCTGGAAGTGGCTGGACGCGAAATTTCGGACCTTATCTTGCGTAATGTCGGCACTGCTTTGCACGAACTATGAGCGCCTCTGTATTTCTCACTGATACCCACCCTCTGGTCTATTTCATTACCGGGCAATATCGGAAGATTCCACGGAAAGTCAGGACGACGTTTGAAGATGCAGTTGAGGGGCGGAAAGTAATTTTCATACCCGGTGTGGTTTTGTGGGAGTTATCGCTGGGCTCTCCGAATGGACTGCCCTTTGATCACTGGTGACGGCGTCATCCATCGAGAAAAACCGTGCGAAGTATTCTGGTGAATATAAAAAAAGGGAGGCCGCAGCCCCCCTTTCAGTACTCAGTTATTGCTGGAATTACTTGTTGGCTGTTTCCAGAACCGATACTTTGGTCATTTTGTCGCCGACGCGCAATTGCATTACATTCTCGAGTCCTTCGATTACCTCGCCGAGGACGGCATAGCCGGGCGGGTTGTCGAGGAAATCAGCGGGAGCAAGAGTGATGTAATACTGGCAGCTGGCTGAGTTAGGATCGTTGCTGCGAGCCATGGCTACGATGCCGGCCTTGTTGTGCTTGAGGTGCGGTTTTTTCTCAAGCTGAATTGTGCGTTTTTTACCGGTGGCGGGATCTTTGTAATCGCCCATGCCGTTGCCGTTGGGGCAACCGCCCTGGATTACGAACCCGGGCTCATAGCGATGGAAGGTCAGGCCGTTGTAGAAGCCTTTGTTTACGAGATCAAGGAAGTTGTCGGCGGTGATAGGAGCATCAGTTTTGAAGACCTTCACTTTGATGGTGCCTTTATTGGTCTCGATCGATACGATTGGATCTGGCATAGTGATTTGTCGATGACAGCAAGAACATGCAGCGATGACGCGCATCGAGATGCAAAGATGTTGCCATCTAACCTCCGTTAAATATCTAACCGGCTCATTCTACCAAGAGCTAACGCTCAAGACGCGAAACAAAAGGTTATTTTGCAGCGCCCTTGACGATGAACACCTTGGTCATTTTGTCGCCCTTGCGGAGACTTTTGACTACGTCCAGGCCTTCGATGCATTTGCCGAAGACGGCATAACCCGGCGGCTTATCGAGAAATGTGGCGGGGTCAAGGGTGAAATAGAACTGGCAACTTGCCGTATCAGGATCGCTGGTGCGGGCCATAGCCAGCATGCCTGCTTGATCGTGCACCAGATTCGGTTTCTTTTCCAGACGGATGTAGCGGGTCTGACCGGTTTTAGGATCGACGAAATTGCCGGTACCGGTGCCGTTGGGATCGCCGCCCTGGATGCAGAAACCAGGCTCATATCGGTGGAAAGTCAGACCGTCGTAAAACTTGCGGTTGACCAGATCGAGGAAATTGTTGGAGGTGATTGGGGCATCGTGCTGGTAGATGACTACTTTGATCACGCCTTTTGTGGTGTCCATTTCCACAATCGGATCGTCGGACTTCTTCTCTTTGGCTGCCTGGGCCGGTGTTGATGTCAGAGCTCCGGCTCCCATGACCACAAGCATTGCCATCGCCGGCAGTGTCGCGGCCAGATTGAATTTACCGAGTTGTGTTCTGCTGAACTTCATTTTTTTCTCCCATCGAGTACTACCAAAAAGTGTCACTTAATCGAATAGATTACATCGCTCTTTTTGCCGGGCACAGCCCCTTCATTGGCGGCCTTTAGCGCCAGGTTGACGCCGTAGATAGGCAGCGTCACACTGCCTGAACTGGAGGTGAAGGGAGGCATCAGCAGAGGCACTGTCAGCGCGTTGAGGGTGCCGGCATCGGTGGCGTAAAAGGCTACCCAGCCGGTGGTTTCATCCTGAGGCAAAACAACTCTGCGGTTGAAACGTCCCTCTTCTATCTCATGGCGACCGCGGTCGCGGCCCACCGCCGTGCCGGGATTGCGCTTGCGATACTCTTCGGGTGCGGCGTATTCGTAGCCGATTACCGATGTCAGTCCCAGCGAGGCCACTCCGGCCGCGCCGACCATGACCTTGCTTTTCTTGGTCATGACATTTTGATCAAGTTTGACTATTTTGTCGTAACCGACCGGATAGACCGTTTTGCCTGCACACTGACCGCGGATGCCTTCACCAAGCAGCACCACCGGCTGGTCGCTGTTGTTGCGGATGGTGAGCTCGATGTATACGAGCCTGGGACCTTTGTAGCGAGTGAGGGGATTGACGGTCATGCCCTTGGCCACGCCCATCAGTCCGCCGCTCGATGCCTGGCCCGAGAGTTTGGTTGTGTCCGGCTGGTCGCCGCTGCTCAGACCCATGCTCTCCACCTGTTCGGGCGAAACCGGCAGTGCGGTCATCGGGCCGGCGGGAATATCGGCCTGGGAAGTGCCGGTCGGCGCCAGTGGGTCGGTTTTGAGCGGCAGGGGTTGCTCCATGCCATGGTCATGCTCAGCGGGATTGAAGACCTCGTCGCCTTCGGTTGGCACTGCCAGAGCCGGTGCGGCTAAGAGGGCGAAGCTGAAGCTGAGGAGACCGGCTGCCAGTCTTCTCGTTTGCGATTGATACCGGGTAATTCTCACAGATTAATCCTTGAATCGCCCTGCTGCAGGGCTTTATTGTCTCTGGCCAAAAAGCTGATAGGTAACTTTGGCTCTCGGTGGCTGCTGGCCATCTTTGACAATAGATATTCTCTCAAGACCCTGGAAGGTCGCACCACCATTTTGAAGCTCCATTACAATCGCTTCCTGGGCCATAGTCTTGCCGATCGGGTGCTGGTAACGGATAAAGGCCTGGTTGTTCATCACCTTATAAATAGTCAAGGTCGTGGACACGCCCTGGTCATTTGACATTTGATAACCCTGCTGGGGAGAGCCGGCGATATTCCAGGTATTGCGCGTACCGCCGGCGAAGAGACCTTCAATACCCTGCTGATACTGAGGCTGGGCCTCAATACCCGTGCGCTGACCCTGGACCAGCCAGGAGCCGAGGAACTTGGGCGGCAGGGCGACTGATTTCTGTACCTGGGCCTGGAGCGGGCGCTGCTGCTGGACATTGCCGCTGTAGGTATTGTTCTGACCGTACTGAGCGGCGCCACCGTTGAGCATTTGAGGTCTGGCGTAGCTGTCGTTTTGCGGAGGAGCGCTCTCGATGAAGCCCTGGGCTTCAGCTCCCAGTTGGAAAGGGGCGGCGTTGACCATGGAAGCCATGCTGCCGGCGGTGACTAATGCAAAAAGAAGCGTTGCAGCGCCTTTGACCAGCACACCCGCTTTTGGCTGAAAGTTTTTCATGGTCTCACTCAATCCTTAAACGTATAAAGAGTCTAGAAGTTGGTAATTTGGCAGTAAATGGGCAAGTAATTCATTCTACCCGGCCTTCTTGCAGTTGGCACGTTAATGCGTGGGTTTGGCCACCGGTTTCGTGACGGCCGGGGCTTTCACCGGGGCCATGACCGGAGCGGTGGAAGGGGCGGTGACCGGCACGGTTGCGCCGCTGACTATGGTGGCGCTGCTTGTGGTCGCGGTAGTCGCCGCCGCTGCGGCTTCAGGGGCGGCTATGGCCTGGGAGAAGCCCAGCTCCACCAATCTTTTATAGGCCTGCTGGCCCGTCGATGAGCGCGGGTCGGCCACGACAATGTCCACCAGCGGCGCCAGGGCTTCCGGCGCGCGCAGCTGTTTTATCAGCAGGTCGGCGCGCAAAAGCTGTGCTTCGCGTTTGAGCTGGCCAAAGCGCAAATTGAGTTGTTTTTCGGAATTGGCCTGGGATTTAGTCAGGTCGCTCTTGGCAAAAGCAAGATGCATGCGATAGTGAGCGTCGGCGGCATCATTGAGCCATTCGCAGAGCTCCTGCACGCTGTCCTGCATGTCCTGAGGCCGGCTCACGGCCAGCATGGCGCGCAGTTCGTCCAGTCTGTATTTAGTGCTGTCCACAGTAAGCGGCAGGTCCCGATATTTACTGCCCGGGGTATTGCTGCGACCGGTAGCGGCTGCAGCTCCGGTGGATGCGGCATGTCCGCCTCCTGGCACCGGAGCGCTGGCGGTCGGAGCGGCGCCGGCTGAAGGAGGTTGTGTCTGCACCTGGTAGCCACTGTAGTCAGGCGTTGGTGCGCCTCCGCCCGGCAGCGGCGAGCCCTGGGCCAGGGCCGGTCCGATCGTTGCAGCCAGTCCAAGACCGGCTGCCAGCGCGGCGGTGAAGGCAAGTGAGTACCGGGTTTGCAAAATCATTTTCTATCCTGAATAAGAAGGTAAGAACGAATTCTAGCAAACTGTTACTATGGATTCTTATGAATCACAAAGGCAGCTCTGATAAAGCTCGTCCATCTCTGGACCTGCTGGCTTTCTTCCGTCACTTCTTTGTGGCCGTAGCTGTGCTTTTCGGTCAGAGCGGCCCGGCCCTGGCCGAGCGGTTTAATCCCACTGATGATGCCTTTGTCCAGCGCTATCTCAAGCCATCCGAATACATACCGGTCTCTGAAATCAAGCCCGGTATGGAGGGTTACGGGCTGACGGTTTTTCAGGGGACCAAAATTGAACGCTTCAATGTCAAAGTTATAGGCATCATTCGCAAGGCTCTGAGTGGTCGAGATGCCATTTTAGTAAGACTCTCGGGGGAGAAACTCGGGAAAAATAATGTCGTTCGCGGCATGTCCGGCTCGCCTATCTATTTGGACGGCCGTCTTTGCGGTGCGCTCTCCTATGGCTTCGATTTTTCCAAGGAGCCTATCGTCGGTGTCACGCCTGTCGTCGATATGCTTGATGCTCTGTCATTTCACGAGGAGGAACGCAGCCGCAATCGAGTCACTTTGCTGAAGCGGCTGCCTTATATCGAGGCCCCCGCCGCCTCGCTGATGATACCAAATACAGTGCCGGTGGCGGGCGGGACCCTGCGTCTCACTCCACTAATGGCACCGGTATCACTTTCTGGTTTTTCCACACGGGCTCAGGCTTTTCTCAAGGACAAGTTTAACGATATCGGTCTGGCAATTTCTTCCGGAGGCACTGGTGCCCTCGATCCTTCGCTCATAACTGAGGCGTCGGCGCACAGCCACGGTAAGGTCGCTCCGGGATCATCCGTAGCCGTCATGCTCACGACCGGGGATTTTGCCTCGGCCGCCACGGGGACGGCTACGGCATCGTTCGGCAATAAGGTCGTAGCCTTCGGCCATTCGTTTATGGAAGGCGGGGCTGTTTCCCTTCCTCTGGCCACGGCTTACATCCTTGAGATTTTGCCCAGTCTCTCTGTTTCTTTCAAGCTCTCTTCACCCCTGCAGGTGATTGGATCGATTTTTGCCGATCGGCCCTGGTCGGTGGGGGCGGAGGTGGGCAAGTTTGCTTCCATGGTGCCGATCGATATAGTCGTGGCCGATGAAGGGCGGGGCGTGAGGAAGGAATTCCATTCCCGGGTGGTCAATCATCCGCAGCTCACCCCGGATTTGATCACCGCTTCCATTATGTCTTCCATGGACTCCACCTATCAGTCCCAGGCACCGTATGTGGTGAAGGCCGAGACCGATATCGAGATCAAGGACCATGCTCCAGTTAAAAGGACGGATCGCTTTTCTGTTAATTTTGCGGCGCATTCCAGTTATGCCGACTCATTGAGCCGCATGCGCGCCTCGGGAGAGCCAGTCAGTAACTATGTCGGCGGCCTGGTCGACAGGCTTATTTCCAATGATTTTGAACGGGCCCAGGTCAGTGCGGTGAAAGTCAATTTGACCGTCGAAGACGGGCGTAAGGTGACAAAAATTGAACGCCTTACACTGGACAGATCGGTTGTGGCACCCGGGGATCAGGTGCGGGCCAATTGCTTGATGCGGCCCTATAATGGTAAGCCTTTCACCAAACAAATAACCTTCCAGATACCGCGCGATGTGCCGGACTGTGACCTGGCTATTGCCGCCTGTGGCGGAGACGAGCTCGACAGTCTGCGCAAACGCCTGGGTATAAGCGACCCCACGCCGGAGACCCTCAATCAGATAATCAAACGCATTGAAGTCAAAGGGCGGGGGGATGCACTGTGTGCTGTCCTGGCTCTGCCGCAGCAATCAATTTTGCAGAACGGCCAGATAATCAAGTCGCCGCCTGCGCAGTGGACCAAACTATTTTTCACGGATCGCAGCACGCGCACACCGTCCCTGGTGCGTTCGGATGAAACCTTCCGCGAGATCACCGACAACATCATTGACGGCTGTCACATCATTGCAGTCTCGGTCAAGCGCACGGACAAAGTGATGAGCAAGCCTCTCCCGTACACTGTCCCGGCCAGTGCCAGTCATCCGTCTGACGGAGTCTACATGACCGAGCAGGCCCGGAAAGCACTGGAAATAGTGCACAAAACCGACAGCACCGCCGCTACCGCAACTGCTCCGGCGGCACAGGCTGCGGCTGCCCCGGCCGAGGCTGCTGCTGCCAAACTCCCCTCCATGTGGTCGGTGGCCAGCGCCTTCCCTCATATGCGCGGCATTCGCCTCTGGCGGCAGGATGCCGAAGAGCATTTCCGCGGTGCTAAACTCGATGGCGTACAGGTCGACAGCTGGGGCCGTCTCTCCCCCGGCTTCCGTGAACTTGCCCGGGTCTATCCTGACCCCGACAGCGACCAGAGGGTCTGGGCCGGGGTCTGTCACAAAGGCAATTTTTACTATTCCAGTGGTAATAAAGTCTATCGCTGGTCGGGGGCCGCTAATGAAACCCCGCAGGTAGTCGCCCAGACCGAGGGGCTGATAGTGCCCGCCCTGGCCTGCGATCAGAGTCGCTCGATTCTTTACTTTGCCGCCGCCCCCGGTGAAAAAGTCTATGCCCTCAATTTGAGCGGTGGTCCGCCCAGGTCCGTGGCCCGTATCGAAGGCGGCACCGTCACCTCCCTGGCCGTCGCCGATAACGGCACTGTCTATATTGGCGCGGCGGGCACCGGTCGCCTCTATCAACTGCGTCAGGGCCAGGGGCAGGCGGAGCTTGTCTTTGACAGCGGTCAGGCGCATATCAGCGCTCTCTGGTACTGCCAGAGGGAAAACAGATTGTATGTCGGCACCGCCGAAAAGGGCTGCGTCTATTCCCTGTCCTGCGCCTCCACCAGCTTACCTGCGGCGGTGAAGGCCGAGTATGAAACCGGCGAACACATCGTCACAGGCATGGCCAGGGACAATGCCGGCAATCTATATGTCGCTACCGCCGGTGCCGGCAAACTATTGCGTGTTGAAGTCAACGGTGAAGCCGAGCCGATAGCGCTCAGCGAAGCCTTCTACCGCCTTTACTATGATCCCAGGGAAGACAGAGTTTATTCCGGCGATGGTGAAGGTGACGTTACCCGGGTGGAGATTGAAGCGCTCAACGGGCAGGCCTATTTCTTGCCTGTTTGCCATACCGAGCAGGAGGCTGTGCTGGCGGTGGCTACCGACGACAGCGGCCGACTCTTTTGCGGTACGGCTAATGTGGCGCAATTGCGTTGCTTTGAGATAGCGCCCGGCTCCGAGCCGACTATGCAGTCGCTTGTGCTGGACGGCCTGAGGCACTGCCAGTGGTCCAGGCTGCGTCTGGCTGATCTATACAACACCGATAAAGGCTCGTTTTCGCGCTCGATAAAGGTGGAGACCAGGGGCGGCGACACATCTCAACCGGACTCCAGTTGGACACCGTGGGTGGTGGCGGAGCCCGATGATGACGGCTTTGCCGTTAAGACCCAAGCTATGCGCTATCTGCAATACAGACTGACCTGGAAGGCTTCTGCTGCGGACAAAGATGCTGTCAGGCGTCGGGAACAGCTTGTTTCCCGCGTCGATGTCACCTACATGCCCACCAATCTGGCACCGGCTTTCACATCGCTGTCGGTGAAATCCGGCGATGCCCTGGCCGGCAAAAGCGCAATTACGGTTGTGGGCAACGACCCTGACGCCGACAATCTGAAACTCGATCTGGCTCTGTCTGCCGATGGCGGCAAGACCTGGAAGGCTGTCGCTTCAGACCTGCGCAGTCGGTCAACTGATAAGTCCAGGGAAAAAGATAAACCGAGGGTGGACAGGGCCAGGGAAAAAGACAAAGACAAAGACAAGGAGAAAGCGAAGGACAGAGAAAAAGCTGCCGAACCCGCTTCTGCTCCTGCTGCTGGAGACAAAGAGAAGAAAGCCTCTGAAAAAGGTTCTGAAAAAGGTTCTGAAAAAGACCGGGGCGCTGAACCTGAGAAGGGCAAGCTTCAGGAAGCTCCCAGCGCTGCCGAAGGCACTGCTAAGGCCGAAGACGGTGACGCTGAGAAGAAAGCCACCGAGGCCTCGGGCGACATGTCGAAGGAAAAACTGAGCGATAAGGACAAAAATCCCGAGAAGGGCAAAGCCCGCGGCGATACCGCCGAGCCCGCCAAAGTCGCCGAGGCGTACAGCCAGTCAGAAAAAATTATCTATAGCTTTGATACCAAAAAAGAAAAGGACGGCGAATATGTACTGCGCTTTGTATTGAGCGATAAGCCTTCGAACGCGGTCAGCGAAGAAGCAGCCACGGTTTTTCGTTCGATCACCATTGATAATGGCGAGCCCCGCATCGACAATCTTGCGGTCAAAAAATTTGGCAGTGGCAAAGTGACCTTGCGCTTGACTGCCCATGATGATGTTTCGGATATTTCGGATTGCTTGTATAAAATTGACGAGGGTGAAAGCTTTGCCCTTTCTCCTGCCGGCGCTCCTCTGACTGATGCCAGACAGGCGGTATTTGAAGGCAATAATGTCCAGTATGATGGCCAGGGTCGGAAGCTGACTGTGCAAGTTTTTGACAGAGCCGGCAACTCCGCAAAAAAAACGGTGAATCTACCTTGATAAGAAAACTTTTGCGCACCAAGTCCCCGGAGACCCTTGTCAATGAGGCCTATGATGAAGAGCGCTTGATGAAGAAGCACCTCAGTGCTCTTGATCTGATTGCCTTTGGTGTGGGTGCCACAATCGGTTCGGGTATCTTTGCTCTGACCGGTACCGCCGCCGCCGGCCAGGCGATTGAAAATCAGGACTGGATTCACACGCCACTTTTGAACTTCGTCCTGCATGCTCCTCTCGGTCGTGAAGGGGCCGGACCGGCTCTGGTAATTTCTTTTCTCATCGCCGCCGTTGCCTGCGGCTTTGCCGCCATGTGTTATGCCGAGCTGGCTGCCATGATTCCGGTATCGGGCTCCGCCTATACCTTTGCCTATGCTTCGCTGGGAGAAGTTGTGGCCTGGATTATCGGCTGGGATCTGATTCTTGAATACGCCGTCGGCAATATCGCCGTGGCTGTTTCCTGGTCGGATCACTTTTTGCATTGCTTTCACGGCATGTTTGGCGTCGGGCTGCCGCTGTGGTTGTGTACGGATTCGGTTACGGCTCTGTCGCGCAAAGCATCTTTTGCCGCGGGGCATCTACTGAGCCAGAAGGAGCTTTATTCCACCCTGGACTTGCCTGTTATGTTCGGTCATCCGGTGGCCTTCAACCTTCCGGCACTGGCAATCATGCTCCTTGTCACCGGGATTCTGGTAATCGGTATCAAAGAAAGTGCTATGGCCAATTCCATGGCCGTATTGATCAAAGTGCTGGTGGTGATATTTTTCATCATTTACGGTTTCGGTCTGGTCAAAACTTCCAACTGGGTACCGTTTGCTCCCTCCGGTTTCCCCGGCATCATGGGTGGTGCGGCTATCGTTTTCTTTAGTTTTATCGGCTTTGACGCCGTCTCCTCTACGGCTGAGGAAACCAAAAATCCCCAGCGGGACATGCCTATAGGCATGATCGGTTCGCTCATACTCTGCACTATTTTGTATGTTCTGGTTTCGCTCGTTTTGACCGGGATATTGCCCTACCAGCGTTACCTCAATGATGCCGCCCCGGTGGCTACGGCCCTGGCTGTAAGCGGTGCGCCCTGGGCACATCTTCTGGTTGCAATTGGAGCGCTCGCCGGCATGACTTCGGTGATTCTGGTTTTCCAGCTCGGTCAGCCGCGCATATTTATGGCCATGGCGCGAGATGGCCTCCTGCCCGGATTTTTCGGTAAATTGCATCCAAAATATCGCACGCCCTACATTCCGACTATTTTGACTGGTGTGCTGGTCGGTTTGGCGGCACTCTTCATCGATATCGGCGAGGCGGCGGAACTGACTAATATCGGCACTCTGGCTGCTTTTATAATCGTCTGCGCCGGTGTGCTTTTCCTGCGCCGTACATCACCAGATACCGTGCGTCCCTTCCAGTGTCCGCTCGTACCGCTGGTACCGTGGCTTGGAATCATCTCGTGCTTTATCTTGATGCTCTCTCTGCCGATTGTCACCTGGATTCGCTTCTTTGTCTGGATGGGCATCGGAGCGGCCATTTACTTCGCCTATGGTTATCGCCGGGCGGAGGCTGTACTGGCCGCCCCGGCTCAGGCTGACGATCCACAGGCGCCGCTCAGCTAAGATAGGCGACAGCCTGCTCAATTACTTCTGGTGCGTCGATGATGCGGTTGTGCCCGAGGCCGTGGGTTGTGATCAGCGGTCGATTCTCAGCGGCGGCGGACAGTTCTTGACTGACGCTTATCGGGCAGCGCCTGTCGCGCTCGTCATGGATGAGGAGAAAGGGTATTTGGACAAAGGGTGAAACCATGAGCGCGTCTGCCTGTCTGCGCGATCTGCCGACATAGCGTTCACCCATCTGAATAAATGCTTCCAGCAATCTCCGGTCAATCTTTTTCATGCCCAGGAATTTTTCCATCACCAGTAAAATCGACGGCGGCGAGATCAGGACCGCCTTATCTAATTTCACTCCGCTGTTTGCCGCCACCAGTATTGATGCCGCTCCCAGCGAGTGGCCGACGGCTTGATCTATATGACCGAATTCTCGTTCGGTCGCAGCGATGCCCTCGGCAAATTTGACGCAGTTTGATTCGACCCCGGGAGAAAGGCCATGGGCCCACATGTCGACAGCGATGACCTGCTTGCCCTGGCTCAAAAGTGGTTTTACAAAACCTGCCAGCTGGGCGCTGTTGCCGCCCCAGCCGTGGACCAGCAGTACGGTTTGGCCTTTTCCTGGCCAGCGGTGCGCGTGCAGGCCGTTGCTGAGGATGATTTCCTGGGCGCCGCTTAGCAGCTCGGGGGCAAATCCCCTGTACTCAATGGGGACCGGAGTGAAAAACTCGCCTATGGCGCGGGTGATGGTAGCGCTGTCTTCCCGGCCGAGGTTGGCCAGTCCCGTGCCCTGTGAGATTGACGGGTAGTCGGTGGCAGTTTCTGTGAGGGTTAGTTGCTTCATTTTGGGTTGCCTTGCATGTTAATGGTATTAACATACTCTATAATGTTAATACTGTCAACATTGCTCTTATTAGCCCGGGTGCCTAAAAATGGCCAAAACGCCAGCCAACAATCGCTCCTATCATCACGGGGATCTCAAGGAAACCCTGTTACAGGCTTCCCTGGAGCTTGTCAGCGAAAAAGGTCCGCATGGCTTTACCCTGGCCGAAGTTTGCCGCAAGGCCGGGGTCAGTGTTGCCGCCCCCTATCGCCATTACCGCGATAAGGAAGCACTTCTAGCCGCTATCGCGGTTTCTGGATTTGAACTTTTTTACGACTGTCTTGCCTCGGCTCTGGCGGCCAGCGAGGACAAAACCTATGGCGCTCTTGAGGCACTCGCCCATGCCTCTGTAAATTTTGCCATCTCCAATCCGTCTCGCTATAAGGTAATGTTCGGTTCGGACCTGAGCAAAGTAAAGTTTCCCGAACTCTATGCCACCGCCCGTAGAGCCTTTGACGTGGTCTTCTGCACGGTTGAGGCCTGTCTGATTGCGGGCGGCAAAAGCACGGACAATACTTATTCTTTATCGGTTTCCATCTGGTCCCACTGCCACGGTATAAGCATGCTTTGCGTAGACGGATTTTTGCGCGAGATCGCCATGGAACAAAAAGTGGTGGAGTTGATCGATCTGGCCGTGAAGAGCTTTGTTGGCCAGCTTCAGGAGGCTTAGAGAAACAGTACAGACAAAAAAAAGAGAGGGAGCCCGAAAGCTCCCCCTCCGATTTGCGTTTTACGCAAGCTTTTTACTTGATGGACAGTTCTTTGGCGGAACGAATCTCGGTCTTGTGAGCGCGATTCTTGGTGATGCCGTGAACGTGGCCTTCGATTGAACCAGCGGATACTGGAATGCGAAGAGCTGCTTCTACTTTGGGCAAGCTGATGAAGAGAATGCCGCGATCGAGACGAGCTTCGATGCTGTCTACGAGCACTTCGGTTTCGAATTCGAATTCGCGAACCAGAGTGGTGAAGGGGAGCTCTCTGCGGAGATATAGAGCTTTTTCTTCGAACATTGTCGGGATGCGCTTGGCGATTACCGTCAGGTAACGGCCTTCGACTTTGATTTCGATATCATCGAGTACTACGCCCGGAAGAGCCAGTTCGAGAACGAATTCGTTATCCAGTTCGAGTACATCGGCGCAGGGAACTTCATAACCGGCGTTCCAGTTCAGATTGTTCATTGTTTCGAAACCGAAGTGGTTGCGGGTCATGAGGTGACGCATGGTCATGTTGTAGTCCTTGGCGTGGCGATTGTAAAACATCGGATTTCTCCTTAAGAGTGTATTTTTGCTTTCGAGAGCCGCTCGACCCGCATCAAATCAGACATTTGGCCAGTTGGCCAAACATCAAACAGGGAAATTGCCTCAGGCATTCCCGGCCCAAATGAGCTTTGGGAGCTGTTTTTGTAAGGGTGTCGAAGGACTCCGTGCTGGATATGTTAGCTCAAAAGCCGCTTAATATGCGGATTTTCACTATCCGTTTTGCTTTCCCCTTGTCAGCCCGGAGAGTACTTCAGGCTGTGCCTTTTGCGACTTGGCAACCGTCTTGAAAACGAGAAAAATCTCATATCATGCGGTTCTAATATATTTGGGTGAGTGTATGAAAGCCGCTCAACGGGCGGGTCGCGATGTCTTCGCCCATGAAGTGTGTTTGGCTTAATTTATTAATTTGTGCCCGGGCTTCTTGGCAGCCTGCCCGTTCAAGCGCTTGTTAATGCGGTCCAGTAAGCCTTTGAGCTCTTTTGTCTTGAAAGTCAGTCGATCGATATCCGAATTCACTTCATTCGCTTCTTTTTGACTGGCCTCCAGCTCGCGCCGACTGACCACACCTTCCTGGTAGAGGCCTACAAAGTCCTTGGCGCGCTGGATCTTGTCCTGCTTGGCCTGGGTGTGGTCTTCCAGTTCACGACAGGCATCTTTATATTGGATGGAGATTTCCTTGGCCCGGTCCTTGAGCGCGTCCTTGCTGAGCAGTTCGACCGGCACGCCTGAAAACATGCCGAAGTCTGTGACATCGCCCATCATCGTCGGGGTGAAGGGCGGAGGCGGCGGCACAAAGTGCGCTCCGGCGGCCACTACTTTCTTCCTGGTCTTTGCTGCGGTCTTTATCTCGGCGGTCTTTGTCTCGGCAGTCTTTATCTCGGCCGTCTTGGCCATAACTTTGGCCACAGCTTTGGCTTCTTTAAGCGGTTCTTTTGCGGGCTCTTTCGTCGGTTCTTTGGCTGGCGCTTTCGCTGGTTTGGCCAGAACCGCCGGGATGGGCCTCAGTACTTCTTTATTGTCGTCCAGCGTCTTAACCTGCACGGCCTTTGGCGCTGTCGGCGCCGCCGCCACCGGGGCGGCCAGGAGCAGACCCGCAGCCAGGGTGGGGACAATCAGACAAATACTTTTCCTAACAGATGGAGGCATGGCGCGCGGTAAGGATTCCTGTATGGTGTAAGCTCTAGTGATGACTTCTACTTCAAAGTCTAACGCATCACTAACTATCCTTTTTCTTGGCGACATAATTGGCAAGCCAGGTCGCGAAGTAGTGAAAAAATACTTACAAGAGCTGCGCCGCTGCGCTGAGCTCGAAGACGGCTCCGGTCGGCCGTTTCCGGATTTTGTTGTGGCCAATGTGGAAAATGCCGCGCATGGCTTCGGCGTTACAAAAGAGAACCTTACCGAGCTGAGAGAAGCCGGTGTCGACATTTTCAGCGGCGGCAACCATACTTTTGACCGCAAAGAAATTTTTGCTTTCATCGCCGAGGAGCAGTATTTGTTGCGGCCGGCCAATTATCCCGAGGGCACTCCCGGCCGGGGCCATTGCCTGCTGGAAAAGGACGGAGTCTCGCTGGCGGTCATAAACGTCATGGGTCGCGTCTTCATGGAGCCCCTGCGCTCGCCTTTTCTTATCGCTGAAGAACTGGTCGAGGAGCTCAAGGCCAGGACGCCTATTATTCTCGTTGATGTGCACGCCGAAGCGACAGCCGAAAAGGTAGCTATGGGCTGGTATCTGGACGGTCGAGTATCGGCTGTGGTCGGTACGCACACGCATGTGCAGACAGCTGACGAAAGACTTTTGCACAACGGCACGGCTTTTATCACCGATGCCGGTTGCTGCGGACCAACCGACGGGGTTATCGGTATGGCTCAGGACGGCGTTTTCAGACGCATGGTCAAGCAGTTGCCCTCACGTTTTGAAATTGCCCCCGGACCGGCTGCCGCCTGCGGCGTTTTGATTACCATTGAAAGGGAGAGCGGCCGCGCCACGGCTATTGAGCGTGTGCGCTGGCAAAGCGAGCCGGAAAATGATTGATTTGCATTTGCATACTCACCATTCCGACGGCACCTGGTCTCCGCGCGATCTGGTGGAATACGCCGTCGGCATAGGCATGAAGCACATCGCCATAACCGACCACGACACGGTCGCCGGGGTGCAGGAAGCTATTGATGCCGCCGACAAGCGGCTTGAGATTATCCCCGCCGTTGAAATCAACACCGTTCATTGCGACGAAGGCCAGAATCATGATGTGCACATTCTGGGCTATTTCATTGATATCGAAAACGCGCAGCTAACGGCGGTGCTGGATAAGCAAAAACAGGCCAGGGCCAATCATGTCCTCGATTGTTTGGAAAAAGTGGCCGCCTCCGGCGTGAATGTCACTCTGGCCGATGTGCAGGCCTGCGCCGGTAAGGGCGCCATCGGCAAAGCCCACCTCACTGAAGCCATTGTCCGCGCCGGTGGAGCAGCGGATTTAACCGAAGCCTATCAAAAATACATGGTGCGCTCATCTCCGTTCTACGCGCAGCGCAAAAGCGTTGCCCCGGCTGAAGCCGTGCGTGCCATCAAAGCTGCCGGCGGCATCCCCTCCATTGCGCATCCGGGTAAAGAAGCGCATGTGATACCACTGATCGAGGCCCTGCGCGACGATGGTCTTATGGGCATTGAAGCATTTCACCGGGTGCATACCCTCAGTCTTTTGCGCAAATACTTGCGTTATGCCGCCCGCAATAAAATGCTTGTCACCGGTGGGTCCGACTGCCACGGTCCCTATCAGGAATTTCAATCAATGATGGGCACGATTTCCGTCCCGCCCGAGGTTCTCAGGGCTCTGCAGCAGGCGCGCAGCTGAGCTGACTGTAAGCGCACCTCTGGTGGTGCTCAGCTCGACTGGCGGTAAATATCTATTTAATAGCCAGGGCGCGGTCCAGTTGCTGGTTCAGTACGCCGTTTTCTACTTCGCCAATTTGGCTCCAGACGACCTTGCCCGTTTTATCCAGTATTACTTCAAAAGGTATGTAGCCTTTGTAGTGGCTCTTGATCAGGGCTGTGGCCTGGGCGTTGATTGGATGATCGACGTCGATCAAAATAAATTTGACCGCCTTATTGCTGGCGCTCTTGTAGAGATCGACCAGGCGCTTGGCCTGGCGATTGGTGTTGAGGTCGCCGCTGGCGCCGTAAAAAATGAAAGTGACTTTGTTTGGATCCAGCTGCATGTCTTCCATTTTTGTGGCATCAATGGGGAAGCCGCTGTCGCCGTCGTCGGTGAAAGAGATACCCTTCTTGAGCTTCAAATCTTCCGCAGCCAGAACTTGCAGGCTGCACAGGCCGGCCACAATTGTGAGCGCGGTGGCGGTAGTGAAGGTGGCAACTTTGAAATTAAAAAACTTGTTCATGACCTCTGAATGCATTTCCAAACGGAACTTCAATACCGCTCTCATAAGACAGATCCCGGTGCCTAATGTTCCCACAGTGGGGCGCCTCAGGGCAGCCTCCCCCAGCCGGGGTTGCAAAAATCTAAGGTCGGGGCAGGCGGAAGTCGCTGGCTTTGACCGTGTGGATAAACCTTGACCACTTCTGCTGCTCATAGCTCATGGAGTATTCGTAGAGCGAATTGAGCAGGCGGATGCCCGAGGGCGAGGAGCCTTTGAAAAAATAAACCGAAAGGTCGGGCAGGTCGCTATCGATCAAGCGCTTGACGCGACCGCGGGTTTTTAAGGCCAGCTCTGCGTCTTCCGGCAGGCGGATGGTGCGCGGGTGAGTCATAGCCCGGCTGCTGACGCCTTTGGCAATGACAACTTCGCAATGGATTACCTGGTCCACATTGGTCTTGGGCACGCAATTCAAGCGCTCCCAGAGCCAGGCACTCAACACCTGACTGGCTGACAGCTCCGGTGAGGCCGTTTGTAAATATTGACTGAAGGCCTCTAATATCATCTTTCCCGCGCTATCTCCTATTTCTTGGACTATATCACGGGTGGTCAAGCGGCGCGAGACTTGATTTTTAGAGCGATTTGAGCTTGTCCTGCTAACTATTTGTGAAATTAAAGAATTCACTCTGTATATATAGAGAACGAGTTGGGTTATAATTGGTCTACTTGAGGGCGCATTAGCTCAAGATCCTTTTAGATGCCAGTTTTATAACCGCTCCGGAAGCCGCTCAGGCGCTTTGGAGGCTGTCCACGACAGATGTCCCTGGCATCAAACGCAAAATGCGTGGGATTGTTTTGCCCCTTTATGACCCGAGCGCTATGCATCTTGGAGAAAGGTCATCGTAACTTCGCTTCGACCCACTTATACCAGCAAACAAATATCAGACCTTCTGACTGAGGATTTGCTGCCACGAGTATTTAAGCCCGGCCAGTACCTTGGCAATGAATGGGGCGCCCGACGTAAGCCCTTCGCTCAGAGTTCGGTGCGTATGGCGCTGGCTTTCCCGGATATGTACGAGCTGGGCATGTCCAATTTTGGATTGAAGATCCTTTATCAGCTCCTCAACGACATGGACGGCTTTATGGTCGACCGCACCTATGCTCCCGGTGGTGACCTGGAGAAGTTGATGCGGGACAAAGCCATTCCGCTCTTTGCCTTTGAATCGCGTGAGCCGCTCTACAATTTCGATTTGATCGGCTTTTCACTGCAGTACGAATTGACCTACACCAATGTGGTCAATATGCTTGATCTGGCGCAACTGCCGGTTAAAGCCGCTGATCGTAAAACTCTTTTCCCGCTTACTTTTGGTGGCGGCCCTTCGGCGGTAAATCCTGAGCCGATGGCGCTTTTTCTTGATTTTTTCATGATCGGTGACGGTGAGCAGGCGCTACCGCATACGATGCATGTGGTCGAGGACTTTAAAGCCGCCTATGGTGAGCTCGCTCTTGCCCATCCGGAAAAAGCCGCCCACTACCGTCTCTGGCTTCTGGCGAAACTGGCCTCCGAAGTGCCCGGTGTCTACGCTCCGATTTTGTACCGCGATGCCGCTCCCGTGGCCGTGGCACGTGAAATCGATGAAGTGGTGGCGGAGCTTCTGGCCGCTCTGCCCGAGCACGCTGATGAAATCAAGAAATTATCCGCTGATGGTCGCGGCATTCCCAAGCGAGTTTTGCGCCAGGTCGCTCCACTGAACGATCAGAATCAGCCCACCCACAATCTTGTTTCTTATCTGGCTCTGGTGCATGACCGTGAGACTCTGGAAGTGCGTCGCGGCTGCGATCGCGGCTGCCGCTTCTGTCAGCCCGGCTATACATTTTTGCCCGTGCGCGAGCGCTCGGTCGGTGAGCTGGTGGAGCTTTCCAAAAAAGCCCTGGCTAATTCCGGCCATGAAGAATATTCCATGCTCTCTCTTTGTGTCTCCGACTACACCAGTTTGCACGAGTCGGTGCGCGCCCTCAACCGTGAACACAGCGCCGCTCGTACATCACTCTCCTTCCCCAGTCAGCGGGCCGACCGCATGAGTCTGGAGCTTGCCGACGAGCTCAAAGCCGTGCGCAAGTCCGGTATCACACTGGCACCGGAAGCCGGCAGTGAAAAATTGCGTGCCGTCATCAATAAGGGACTTTCGCACCAGCAGATCATCAGCGCCATCGAGTCGGCTTATCAGTCCGGCTGGTCATCGGTCAAGTTGTACTTCATGTGCGGTCTGCCCTTTGAAGACGACAGTGACCTGGCCGGTATCGTCGACATTCTCAAGGAAGCGACGCATCACTGCCGGGTGATTCGCAACACTGACAGAGCTAAATACAAGCGCGATATCGATTTTACCTGCACTATTTCAAACTTTGTGCCCAAGCCATTTACGCCCTTCCAGTGGTTTGGTCAGGTCAGGCCCAGAGCCATGGCCATCAAGCACCAGGTCTTGCGGGCCAAGTTGAAGGAAGCCGGCCTGCGCAATGTGCAGCTCAATGTTACCGACACCCAGATAAGTTTATTGGAAGCGGTAATTTCCAGAGGCGATCGTCGCATCTCCGAGCTCATTTACCGTGCCTGGAAAGACGGCGCCGTATTCGATGCCTGGGATGAGCACTTCAAACCCGAGCGCTGGCACCGTGTGGCTGAGTCCATGGGCCTGAATCTGGAGGAGCTGGCCTGTACCGATCAGGAAGTGGGCAGCCGTCAACCTTATGACGTTGTGCACATCGGACTGGCTGATTTCTGGCTGGTGCGCGAATGGGAAAAGGCGGTGAAAGCCGTCGAAACAGCGCCCTGCACCGAGAATGTCTGTCACGCCTGCGGCATCTGCACTATCCTTGATACCAATCACGAACTGGCTCAGCCAATCCCCGCCGTGATGAAGAAAAATCCTTTCGTCAAGGAACTGAGCGCCAACACCAGCGACGAAGACAGCCATCCGTCCCTGTTCTTTACCGCGCCACCGCCGGAGCCCATTGAATTTGGCGCCGTCAAACTGCGCTTTGCCTTCACCAAACTTGGTGACTTGCGTTTCATCGGCCATCTGGACTTGCTCAACTTACTCATCCGTGCCTCTCGCCGGGCTGGGCTGGAGTTGTCTTACAGTCAAGGTTTCAATCCCGCGCCCAAACTTTCGCTGGCTCAGGCCCTGCCAATTTTCCAGGAAAGCCTCTATGAGCTGGCCGACATTGAGCTGGCACAGATAATTACACCGGATCAGTTTATGGAGCGTCTCAACAGACAGCTCCCGCCGGAAGTGCAGATCGTCGCCGCGATGATCGCCCCGGGCAAAGATCAAGCTTTAAATCAGATAGTGGCCGCCGCTTCGTATGAAGCACGGTTGCTTCCCTCCAACACCGCTGTATTTGGCGATGTTTCCCGCGCGCTCCTCGACAAGTCATCTATCAAAGATACCCTTACCCGAGAAGTTGAACGCATTTTGAACAGCGAGAGCCTCCTTGTTTACGGCAAGGAAAAAGAGGCCAGAGCTGAGTCACCGGTTTTAGACAAAAAACTCTCAAATGAAGGAGAACTCCCCAAACAGAAGGGCAAAGAAATTCGCCCGTTGATTCATAGAATCGAACTTTTAACGAAAGAGGATGGACTCGCGCTTTTGCTAGAGCTAGCCACTGGCTCCAAAGGGCATCTCAAGCCACTCGATGTGCTTGATCTTATTTGCCCGGAAGCTCAGCTTAACTGGCGCATTACGCGACTGTCGTTTATGACGCAGGCGCTTGAGCCCATCCAAATCACTGCCAGAAAAGAAAACACCAAATTGACTCAATCTAGAGGATGAATATGAGAAAGTCACTTGTTATATCCGAAGTGGATAACATCGCAGCCTTACTGGAAAACGACCGTGTGGTCGAGTTCTTCGTAAACCGCGGTGAACTGCTTTTGGGTGACATTTATACGGCTTCAGTGGAAAACATTTTGCCCGGCATCGACGCAGCATTCGTCAATCTCGGCAAAGACAAGATGGGTTTCCTCCACGCCAATGATGTGCCCGGCCAGGGACCGCTCAAGGAGCGCCTTGTGCCCAAACAAAAACTCCTGGTGCAAATCACCAAGGAACCCACCGGTCACAAAGGACCACGCGTGTCGACGGCGATTTCGCTGCCCGGCCGCTTCCTTGTACTGGTGCCCGAGGAAAGAGGCGTGAGCATCTCGCGTCGTATCTCCGAAGCCAGAGAAAGAGCAAGACTTAAATCAGTGGTCAACCTGATGAAGCCTCCCGGCGTGGGTATCATCATCCGCACCGAAGCTAAAGGTCAGGGAGATCAGGAACTGTACGAAGATTTCGAACAGCTCTGGGACCGCTGGCAGACAATTGTTTCGGAAGCCGAAGCTTCAATCGGACCGACCCTTATTTATCGCGACCAGGACCTGCTCTTCCGCGTAATCCGTGATGCTTTCTCCCATGATGTGACTGAAATCATCGCCGATACCCCCGAAGGGCAGAGACGCGCTCAGGAATACCTGAGTGGTTGGGCCGGCAAGACAACCAAAGTTATTTTCCACAGTTCGGAAGAACCGCTGCTCCTCTCCAAGGGCATCGACAAAGAAATCGAAGCGGCACTTTCGGACCGGGCTGAACTGCCCTCCGGTGGTCACCTCAATATCCAGCCGACTGAAGCTCTCACCGTTATCGACGTCAACTCCGGCCGCTTCACCAGCAGCCGCACCCAGGCCGAGACCGTACGTCGCACCAATCTGGAAGCAGCGCAGGAAATCCCGCGTCAGCTGAGACTGCGCAATATTGGCGGTATGGTTATCGTTGACTTTATCGACATGGATTCGAGAAAAGACCAGCAGCAAGTACTGGAAGCTTTCCAGAGAGCGCTGGAAGACGACCGCGCCAAGCCGCAAATCGGCCAGCTCTCAGACCTTGGTCTGGTGGAATTGACCAGACGTCGGCAGGGACAATCGCTGCGCGAACTCTTCTCGGTAAAATGCGGACATTGCGTTGGCCAGGGCGTTATCCCCACCCTCGAGCTTGGACCCCCCGAAGATCGGCGTGTGATCAGCTTCAAATCAAAAGAAGAAGACATGCTCGGTCGCAAGGGACGCGGCAGAGGCGGACGTGGCGGCAACAACAGCCACTCACTCAAATCAGCCAGCGTTGGCGGCGGCAGAATTGTCCCCACCATGCTCGATCAGGGCAGCGAAGCTGACCACGCCGGACACGGCCATGACAGCCACGGCCGCCATGGAAGAGACAGAGCCGATTTGCATACCGAAGCGCATGATCATGAACTCGATGATGTGCCGGAAGAAATTCTCGCCATGATGCCGGAAGACATGCTCGACAGCAGAGTGGCCGGCAAACCACCTTTGAAGCACAATCGCTTTGATGATGGTGATGAAGAAGGCGGCGACGACGAAGAAGTAATCATCGACGTCAAGGCTACTCCGGTTGGCGGTCAGAAAAATCTATTCGTCGAAGGTCTCAGCGATGAGGACGACGGTGAATATACTGAAGACCTGGCCATGGATCTGGCTAGAAGCGTTTCGGCCGTCGAGAGTGTCTATCAGGAGATGGACATGCACGACTCCAATCGTGAAGCCAATCATGAGCACGGTTACGAGCACCAGGAAGGTGATCAAACCGAAACCATCCACGTGATCGAAGTTGATTATCCGGGTGTTTACGCCGACGTTCCTGTCGTCACCGACGGCATGGATCACGACGGCGAGCACGAAGGTCATTCTCACGAAGCCGAAGGTGCGGAAGAAGAAGTTCAACATATTGATGTTGAAGTACCCTCCGAATCCGATGGCGATGATGACCACGAACCGGAAGTGGAGGTGGAATCAGCCATCGCCGCTGAAATTGATCCGGTTACCGGAATCTACCGGCTAAAGCCTAAAGCCTCCTCCGAAGACAACGGTCACTTCGAAGGTGGGGCAGATGATACAGCCGGTGAACAACTCAATCATGAACAGGGACAGCAGCACGGTGGTGAATTCAGTCAGATGCTGATTCCCTCACTGGTGTCCGAAGCCGCCAGCGGCGGCTCGGAAGAACATCGCGAAAACGGTGAATTTTCCGAGTACAGCAGCCAGCAAGACGATCAATAAGAGAGTCTGAAGTAAATAACTAAAGAAACGGGCCGAGCGATCGGCCCGTTTTGCATTTGCGCTTTTAGTGGACTAATTCTCGCTTGCCACCTGGGTGTAAAACTCACTCAGGATAAAACCCCAATTCTTTTTTGCCCGGTCGTCGTTATCCTCGAAGGGAAGCAGGCAGGCTTCGACAACGGTGTCCTCATATTTTTCAAACAACTGTCCGGCGGCGTCGGCATTGTGCGTGTATTTCTGGGTGTCGATCGAGAAAAGTCCCTCGGCCTGACCCTGGTAGAAAAATACAAGATTCATCAGTTTTTCTTCCGGATGCACCAGGGTGATGCAGGCAGTGGAGTCGTGATCGGCTATCCAGTTGGAAATGGAATTAAAATACTCCGGCGCCGTCAGCCTGGCGTTGGACTCTACTGGTAGACCTATGAATAAAGACGCCATCGGTAAAATCACGTGCGGTGGCAGGGTGTAGGTCGTCACTTCGCAGTGAGGGAATTGCATCGATTTGAGCATAGACAGGAGCGCATCTTCGTTGGAGAGCGATTTCATCGCATCCTTACAGGTGTAGGTGCATCCCATTACCCGTCCGTCAAAAAGGAGGGCGGCTGCTCTGCAGTTTTGTTGTTCGCTGGTTATTTTGATGCAGCCGTTGTGGCGCGTTTCTTCCAGTTCGGCAACCAGCCCACGCAGACCGCCACTGGTCAGGGTGAAACTTTTCTTTGCCCGGATACTTTTCAAATCAACCGGCGGGACAAAAATATCGATGCTTCTGCGGTGGCGTATTTCTCCACCACCACCGCCGCCTCCTCCGGTGAGAGGGCTGACGTTGCTCTGCGGCACTACGCTCAGGCGTCCCTGCGGTCGCGAGGAACCACTCGCCGCTTCTTCTTTTGATCTGTGCGTACTGGGTTTTTTGTCCGGTGATTGATTGGGATTGGGTGCACCCGGGGCAGGACCGGGCTTGGGTGCTGGGGTGGGAAGCTTGCGCGGCTTGGGCGGGTCTGGTCTGTCCGCCCCCAGCAAATCATCATCGCTTTCGCTCAGGTGTTCTTCCCAGTTAACGGTGGTGAATTTTGTCCGGCGGGGATCGCTTGATTGGGGAGCGGAAAAGAGCTGGGACAGTAATATGCGGCCGTTGTGCACCGTCACAAAGACGGCCAGTATTTCGTCTCCGGGTTGGAGTTTATTGGCGGTTTTTAAAAATCCCGGCAGATTGCCTTTCTTTACCAGTACGGCATATCCGTCTTTTTCGGCGTGGAGTACTTTGCATGCTACGTTTTGACCGGCTTTATACATGGATCACTCTTCGCCGCGTAAAACTCATGCCGGTCTCCAATTTCGCCACTACCTTTGGTGGCATTAGTTTTTCAATAATCGATCGGTGCCAGGCTGACTAGAAGCCTGAGCGCTTCTGGCGAGCCATGGACAGTGAATAACCGAATCGCATGCCCGAATTGAGGGTGTCGGAGTTAATCGAGCTCGCTTCGATGCGTGCGTCCGGATATTGATCAAACATTTTGGCCAGGGCACTGGCGTCGCGCGTAAACTGCTGTTCTTCTACGAAGAACGCTCCGGCGAATTTGCCCTTGTGCACAAAGACCAGATAGGTCGACTTTGTCGCTGGTATGGTGACAGCCAGGCAGGCTGTACCGCTGTTCTGAGCCAGCCAGTTCATGAGGAAGTCGCAGTACTGTCTCGCATTCATATTCGGATCACGGTCCAGCGGATAACCGAGGAACAGGGCCGACATTGCCAGAGTGACATCTTCCGGCAGATCATACAAAGTAACTACGGCATCCGGTGCTTCCAGATCGGAGAGCATGGATGACAGTGACTCTTCGGTGGGCTTACCGTCCGGGTTGGCCTTGCAGCCGTAGATGCAGCCGACGGCTCTGCCTCTGTAGAGGAGCGCGGCGGAGCGTGAAAGTTTTTGCTCGGAGGTGGCCTTGATGCAACCGGTTCTCATGCCGCCTTCCAGGTCGGTGATGAGCCATTCCATATCGTAGTCGGCAATCTTGAAGCTCTTGAGGCTTTCCAGACTTTCCTGGTCGACCGGCGGCATGACCAGGTCGATGGCCCGGCGCAGACGAAACTTTTTGGTCGGTACGTGCGATTGCGGCGACTGCCACTGTTGCTCTTGCTGCGGCGGTTGCTGATAAGCCTGCTGTTGAGGCTGAGGCGGCATTTGTTGCGGCGGCATTTGCTGGGGCGCTTGCTGATAATTTTGCGCCATCGCCGGCGGTGCTTGCGGCGACATTTGCTGCGGCTGCTGAGCATAACCGTGCTGGGCCATCTGTTGCGGGGCCTGCTGTGCTGCGCCGGCACCATATGCAGACTGGCTTGGCGGCTGGCCGTAGGGATTAGACTGATAAGGAGCCTGCGGTGCTTGATGCTGGCCGGTATGCTGCTGTGCAGCCGCGGCAGCCTGTCTGGCCGCTTCTTGCTGCTCCATCAGGTCTTTTTGAAACTGCGACATCGGCTCTTCGGCCGGTTGCGCATACTGGCTCTGGGCTGTTGGATCGGCCCAGGCGCCGCCCTGTCCGGCATCATATTGACTGGTGTTCTGATAGGGATTGGGCTGCGGGCTCTCATATTGAGGCTGCTGGCCGCTTTCGTATTGCTGCTGATTTTGATATTGCTGATTCTGGTATTGCTGATCCTGATATTGCTGGTCGGGCTGCTGCTGCTCGTTGTATTGCTGCGGCGGCGCGTACTGGCTGAAATCTTGCTGGGGCGGCGAGAGATTGATAGGCGCCTGCTCGGTGGTGGCATTGCCCTGGTACTGGCTGAAATCAGTGGGACTCTGCGGCTGTTGATATTCGGCGTTGTCGCCTGTGATGCCCAGACGCTGGTTTCTCTGAGTCTGGGCCTGCATTTCGTAGGCCTGGTCCAGAGTGTCGGTGTCGTCGAGATGCTCCTGCCAGTTGACCGTATTTTGAGCCAGCTGGTGAGCGGTGGCCCGCGGAGCGGAAAAGAGCTGTGATAGTAAGATGCGGCCGTTGTGAACGCAGACGAAAACCCCGAGAATTTCATCTCCAGCTTTGAGGGTATTGGCGGTCTTAATAAATCCGGGCAGGTTATCTTTCTGGATGGTTACGGCGTAACCATCTTTTTCCGCGTAGTTGACCTTGCACGCGACGTTTTGACCAGCCTTGTACCCTGTCACTTTCCAGGGATTTATCTTTGCCATTTGGGTTCCCTTGCGGTCAGGTATTGTGCCGATGCTGCGATACTGAAGCAACACTGACTGAGTGCTAACCCCGAATGCTCGGTGGCAGGCGTCGTTAGCATTGATTTTGCCATAAAAGTGGCAGGTGTTGCTGGTCCCATCAGGAGAGTATTTCTTTTTCCTTTCATCGTAATTTTACAGGATAAGCTTGCCGGACAGGTACTGACGCGCCTTACCAGCGATAGCAGCGAACCTTGAAAAAAAGGTCCTTTGATTTTTCCTTACCCGGGATTCAGAAAAATTCTCACCTTTTTCCTTTGAATTTACTAATGTAGTCTCAACGCAGGCACTGGTGGCCTCCGCCTTGAGGGTCTTGTGGCAGGCCAGGCAGCTGCCGCCGCAGCTGGGGTCGATATCCAGCCAGGTGTTGCAGCGGGGACATAGGACTTTGGACTGTGCTCCTGACAGCCTCTCGAGTGGAAAAGAGCAATTGGCGCAGACCATCAGGTTGTTACCGTCCGCCCGCCCGCCGGGCTGGGCGCTCTCACCTTCGACTGTAAATTTCAGGTCCATGGCTTAAACCGCTTCCCTAACTTCGATGGCCCGTGCCAGTTGGCGACCTATGGCCAGCTCCATCTGATTTTTCAGGATAATGACCGGGCCACCGGCGATGTTTTTGCCCACGGTGATGGTTGCGCCCTCACCAATGCCGAATCTCAGGGCCTGCATGCTCACGTCTTCACCGATTGTCGCGGTGACAACAAGTCTGGCGCCCTCTCTGGCCTCGCCCAGATTCATTTTTTTGCACCCTTGGCCGCTTTGCAGTTGGGGCACTGTCCGAAAATTTTGAACTGAGCGTCTATTACTTCAAAGTTGTAGCGCTTACCGATCTTCTGGCCTGCTTCTTCCAGGAAATGATCCTCAAACTCAAGGGTCAAATTGCAGCCGGTGCAGATTATGTGCTGATGCGGCAGGGTGTCTTGTTTGAGTTCGTAGTGCTTGTGGCCTTCGGCAAAATCCAGCTCGCGCAGCAGGCCGATGGAGGATAACAGCTTGAGGGTGCGGTAAGCGGTGGCCAGTGAAACGTTGGAGCCTTTGCCGAGCAGCTTGGCGTGCAGCTCTTCGGCGGACAGGTGTTCGCCGTGCGGTTGCTCGCGGAAGATTTGCAAAATCGTCTCGCGCTGGGCCGTTACGCGATGACCTCTTTTGCGCAGACTGTCAAAGGCAGGATCAGAAGCGGCTCCGGACTGGAGTTCGCTTTCCGTTTCAGATGCCGGATCGGTCGCTTGCTTGGAGACTTGGCCATCCGGCGAATCATTAGCTATTTTGGTCATGCTCATGAGTTTATAGGACTTAATGAAGAGTACTCATAATAGCTTATCAGGTAACTAAATAGCGCTTCAGGTAAGTGCCTGTGTAGGAGAAGTCCAGATTAGCGATTTTTTCGGGAGTGCCAGAAGCTATGACCTGTCCGCCCTTATCACCGCCCTCCGGGCCGAGATCGATGATCCAGTCGGCCTGTTTAATAACATCGAGATTGTGTTCGATGATAAGCACGGTGTTACCTGTGTCGACCAGGCGATTGAGGACGTGCAAAAGCTTGTCCACGTCCTGGAACGAGAGGCCCGTGGTGGGCTCGTCCAGGATGTAAATGGTTTTACCGGTTGAGCGCTTGGACAGCTGCTCCGCCAGTTTCACCCGCTGGGCTTCACCGCCGGAAAGGGTCGTCGCCGGCTGGCCCAGTTTGATGTAGTCAAGGCCAACTTCCATCAGGGTGAGCAATTTGGCATGGGCTTTGGGAATGTTGGCAAAGAAGGTCACCCCTTCTTCGACGGTCATCTCCAGAACTTCGGCAATGGATTTGCCTTTAAATTTCACTTCCAGTGTTTCGCGGTTGTAGCGAGCGCCCTTGCAGACATCACATGTGACGAATACCGAGGGCAGGAAGTTCATTTCGATCTCGTTCATGCCTTCGCCGTGACAGGCTTCGCAGCGGCCGCCTTTGACGTTGAAGGAGAAGCGGCCGGGCAGGTAGCCCCTGGCTTTGGCTTCGGTGGTGGTGGAGAAGACTTCGCGCACAATGTCGAAGAGCCCGGTGTATGTGGCGGGATTGGATCTGGGTGTGCGACCGATCGGGGATTGATCGATGTCGATGACTTTGTCCAGTGCTTCGATGCCTTCGACACTGTCCAGGCCCTTGGGCGCAGGCACGACGCTGGAGAAGTGATGGCGCAAATATTGATAGAGGAGATCGTTGACCAGGGTGGATTTGCCCGAGCCGCTCACACCTGTGACCGCGACAAATTTCCCCAGGGGGATATCGACCGAAATGTCTTTCAGGTTGTTTAAATTGGCACCGGATATGGTTAATTTCAGACCGTTGCCGCTGCGACGTTTTTTCGGTACATGGATGGCCTTGCGTCCGCTCAAATAGGCTCCGGTGGAGGAGCGTTTCTCGCGGGTGATGGCATCGATAGTACCTTCGGCTACGAGTTCACCACCGTGTACGCCGGCACCGGGGCCGATATCAATGATCCAATCGGCTTCTCTGATTGTGTCTTCGTCGTGTTCGACCACAAGCAATGTATTGCCCAGATCCCGCAGCCGTTTAAGGGTTGTGATCAGTCGGGAGTTATCACGCTGGTGCAGACCGATGGAAGGTTCGTCCAGGACGTAGAGCACACCGGAGAGGCCCGAGCCTATCTGGGTGGCGAGCCTGATGCGCTGCGCTTCTCCGCCGGATAGCGAACCGGCCTGACGCTCCAGGGTCAGGTATGACAGTCCCACATCATTTAAAAATTTCAGCCGGGCATTGACTTCAATAAAGATCTGATGAGCGATGGTGTTGTGTTTGGCACTCAATTTGGCGGGCAGGTCGTTGAAGAAATTGATGGCGTTTTCCACCGACATGGCGCACACTTTTGCAATCGAGAGCGAACCCACTTTTACAGCCAGGCTCTCCGGCTTCAATCTGGCGCCGTTGCAGGCGCCGCATGGCATCTGGGTCATGTAATTTTCAATGTCGCCGCGCACGCGGTCCGAATTGGAATCTTCGTGCCGACGTTTGAGATTATTGATTACGCCCTCAAAGTTCTTTTTGTATTCCCAGAATTCCTTGCCGTCAAAAGAGTCGTGGCCGAGTTTTATGCGGTCCGTGCCTGAGCCGTAAAGGACGATGCCCTGCTGCGCTTTGGTCAATTTATTGAAGGGCACGTCGACCGAAAATTTATAGTGTTTTGCGACGCTGGCAAGCAGTTGATCGTAATATGGATTGTTGGTTTTGGCCCAGGGATAGATGGCGCCTTCGGCCAGAGTTTTCTTGGGATCGGGCACGACAAGCGCCGGGTCGACTTCGAAGTTGGCGCCCAGGCCATGGCAGTCTTCGCAGGCTCCGTAGGGGCTGTTGAAACTGAAAATACGCGGTGAGACTTCGGCGAAACTGATACCACAGACGGCGCAGGCAAAATTTTCGGAAAATACCAGATCTTGACCGGTACCGCCGACGATATCAACCAGAACTGTGGATTTGCCCCACTTGAGACCAAGAGAGAGACTGTCCGCCAGTCTTGACTGTATGCCTTTTTTGATGACTACCCGGTCTACAACCAGGTCGATGGAATGCTTTTTGTTTTTATCGAGTTTGATCTCGTCTTCCAGTTCGACGACTTCACCGTCGATTCTGGCCCGGACAAACCCTTCTTTGCGCAGGTCGGCGAAGAGTGACTGATACTCACCCTTTTTTCCGGCCACAAGTGGTGCGAGTATCTGAATGCGTGTGCCTTCGCCGAGCTCCAGTACTTGATCGACTATCTGGTCGATCGTCTGCGGATTGATCAAGCGGTCGCAGCTGGGGCAGTGCGGCGTGCCCACCCGGGCGTAGAGCAGACGGAGGAAGTCGTAAATCTCAGTGACGGTGCCGACTGTCGAGCGAGGGTTGTGACTGGTGGATTTTTGATCGATAGAGATGGCCGGTGACAGGCCGTCTATCCCGTCAACGTCCGGTTTGTCCAGCTGGCCCAAAAATTGTCTGGCGTAGGAAGAGAGCGACTCGACATAACGGCGTTGCCCTTCGGCAAAGATCGTGTCGAAGGCCAGCGACGATTTGCCTGAGCCGCTGACGCCGGTAATCACAACCAGCTTGCCGCGGGGTATTTTGATGTCGATGTTCTTTAGATTGTGCTGCCGGGCGCCGCGAACGGCGATGCAATCTGTGAACGAGACAGCTCGTTCGCGCTTGGACTCGCTTAGCATTCGTTATTTCCTAGGGACAAATGACATTTTATCGGGTCTGGGGCAAAGATGCCCATTTATTAGTTGTTGCTTTACGATCCTGAAACGACCACCGGCTGATTGATAATAGATCTTTTTTGATTAAATTCTGTCTTTCCATCCCATGAGGCGATAAGGTTAGTTTCACCCATATAAGGCGGGGGTAGATTCAAGTTTAGATGCGTTTTTGTGACGCCCGGGGGGCTTTTGACGATGTGGCCAGAATCTAAGGGAAAGGGGGGCAAGGATGGCTCTTCGAAATCCAAAGATGGTGGTGAGGATGGAACTAAGCCCGGTACCTCAGGGTCACCTTCGGGCGGGAAGTCCGGTGGTAAAGGGCGCAGTACCAAGACCAAGATGAAGGCCCTGGCCGCCGAAACTGCTGCTCAAGACCCGTCGGCAGCGGCCGCTAAGCTCGAACAAGACATCATCGCCGCCGCCCAGGGGCAACAGCAGTCCGAAGCAACAAAAACTCTGATCGAAACCAATCGTGTACCGGAGGGGGCCGAGACCGGCACCAGCTCAAGTTTGATGCGCCTGCCGGCTCAGACCAGCGACAATCTGGACGAAAAAATTTCCAGTCTCTGGAAAAACAAAGTACTTGGGGCTTACCGGGCCAATCCTCGAGCATCTCAGCATATTTTGCCGGCCATGCCCAACAACCGCGGCGCTCTTGAGATAACCGAGAAAGCCCGGGCTGACGCACAGCATGCAGCCATGGTCCAGCTTGTTGACAAGATGTTTGACCGATTCCAGAATCTGGCCTTCGAGTTCAACAGTGTCGCCACTCCCGAACTCGAACTTACATGGATCCGGCCGATTCTCTCACGTGAAAATATTTCCAGTTGGCATCAGGCCGCACAGATAGTCTCGGTCTTCACCGGGCGCATATCCACCCGCTACTGGACCATGGTCGTGCGCGGCACCCCCGATTCGGTTCTATCTTATGTAATTCCGGCCGACAAGCTTTTGACCTTTTCCAACCAGCCGGCTAATTTCCAGCCGGTGATTGAGCTTGTGCCGATGGCTGATGGGCTGACTGTGCGCTGGAGTGTTTTTGGTCGGCTTGTCTCGCATGACGATTTGCACCATGTCTTCAGGGCCTTGCTCGATAACATGATTCGCATTGCTCAGGATGACGCTCCCTGCGATCGCTTTATCGATCTTGGCGCTTACGGTGTTTATTTGGAAGGCGAGCCGGTTCCCGCTCAGCCCTTTGATCAGGCTCCCAGCCAGGTTATGGGACAGGCTATCGATTACAGTGCAAAATATCAGCAGCAATTTGGTCGGCCTCCTGCGGGAGCCGCCCCCGCCGGCGCTCCGCAGGCTCCCGCACCTGCTCCGGCCGCTTCTGCCTTTGATGATTCCAGCAGTGCCGACTGGAAGCCCGTAGTGCATGCCGTGCGCGGCGCAAATCCGCCCGTGCCGGCCACTCCCATGCCCGGTCAAAATCCCCCGCCGCCTCAGCCGCAGGGTTTGCCCACTACTCCGGGTTTCAATCAGGACGAGCCCTGGAGAAATGCAGGACCTGTGCCGCAGCCTAATGCCTCGGGCAATTCGCTCGGCGGTGTCGGCGGCAATCCATTTGCCCGGCCGAACCAGGCAATGTTTCCCCAATCGGGCAGCCAGGGCCAATCTTTTGGCGGCAGACCGCCGGGACTTTCGCCCGGTGATGCCAACGATGAGCCGCCGCTGCCGCCTCTGCCTGCCCATCTGTTTGAGGGCCTGCCTCCCAGACCACAGGCGCCCCAGGCGCCGGGCCCGGCTCCAGGGATGCGTCCACAGAGTGTCGATACAGCCTGGCCTACTCCGCCCATGCAATCTGCGCCTGCACTGTCATCTGTCGATGACGGCTGGAAGAGTGCCGATATTCCGGTGACAAAGGGGATGCAGCCTCTGCCACCACTGCCGGTGTCAGGTGGACAGACCGCTTCCGGTGTTTCTTACGACAGCGTGTCCGCACCGCAGAGTGTCAATCGCAGCTTTACCTCGGGCTCCATCCGCGTTGACGCCCTGGCGCGCGAGATTGCGCACTCACCGGTGAGCTTGCCCCCGGCCGTTCCTGGTTTTGAGCCTTACTCTGTGGACGATGGTAAACCTCAGGCATCGCAGCCTTCCTTCGGCGCGCCTTTGCCGAGTCCGGCCTTTGGCGCTCCTTTTCCCGCTCCCATCCCCGCTACACCGGAGCCGGCACCGGCTGCCCTTGATGCCGATGACCTGGCCGATGATGATGATGATTTGGATCGTCTGCCCTGGCCCAAACCCAGAGCCCCAGTGTCTGAGGAAGCCGCTGTCGAGCCGCCCCCTCTGCCGCCACCACCTCAAGTCGGACCCGATTTGCTCAGTCCCCAATTGCTGGGTGAGCTGCCGCCCTCACCGGTGCGACCATCGGCTTCGCCCCTGGAAACTGCTTACAGACCAGGTTCCGAGCAGGAAATCACCGAGCCGGATCCGGAGCAAAATGCCTTCATCACGTTCGACGGGGGTGAAGCCGATGCTCCGTCGTCCGTGTCCGGACCAGCTCCCATAGACGAGCCCGACGTTAATGATCCTGAAATAGTGGCATTGTTTGAAGGCGAACCAGTGAATTCTCGCCCCGCTGCGGCAAGCCCCTGGGGCGCTCCTCCGGGCATGGAAGTGCAAACCCCGATCCCGCAGCCCGAACCCAATACAGCGCAAGAAAGTCCGCCTCAAGGGGAGCCCCCTCAACCGGTGGCGCCGGTCTCACAAATTACCGCCAGTGAGAGTGCTCGCGCCGCTATTGAAGCCGGATTCAGAGCGGCACAGCAAGCGGCAGCCATGCAAACGGGCGATGCCGAGCCGGTGATGCCGCTGGTTGCGAGTTTTGATGAGCCACCGCAGGTGGTGCCAGAGCACTTGCCCGCCGTCGCCGCTGGACTGCACTCAATAAATGCCGATATCACCAGGCTTTTAACCAATCTCGACATAGAGCTAGAGGTCGTTTCAAACAAGGGTTCCGAAGCTTTTGCCCGGCGCGATCTCAAAGGCGCGGAGCGCATGATCAAGCTGGCCGAAAAATTGAGCGAATTCAAAGAATCACTCTTAAAACTACAGCAAGATCACGGCGCGGATCTGAGCTAGCAGGGCCAGCGCAGTTACTGTTGACCGTCCGGATTTTGCTCGGCGCGTTTGCGCTCTTCGTCCTGGCGCAGCTGCTCTTGTCGTTGCTGTTCTTGTCGTTGCTGCTCTTGCTCGAGCTTGAGGGCTTCGTCTTCCTGTTGTTGCTTTAAATCTTCCATTGATTGGCCGGAGGAGTCGGTGGCGGTGCCGGAGCTGCTCTGGGAGCCGCCCGGTGTCAGCCATTCCTGCAAGGCCTGCTGCGGATCTTTTTCTTCGGTGGTGCCGCTTGTGCCTGTGCCGGCGCCATCGTCCGGGGTGGTTTTTTGATCGTCTTCGCTGCCGCCCACGACTTGCTTGAGCACTGATGCTACAACCGTTGCCACCTGGTCGCCATGGGTAAACACCGCTATAAGACTGGCGGTGGCCAGCAAGGAGCCGCCGGCTATCAAAATCAAATTGCGCAGACGATGCGGATTGAGGACGGCCGGCTCCAGTCTCGATTTTGTTGTTGAGTTTTTCCTGGGCCGCTCCATGTCCGGATTTGTCTGCGCGCGCAGATTACTCTTGGACTGGGTGGGACGGGATTCTTTCTTTGCGGCGTTATCTGCGGCCTTCATTTTATTGTCGGAGGCTCGCGCCGTTGGGCTCGCCTGCCCACCCGGTTGTGCTTTGCCCGGGCCTTTTCCCTGCATCATTTTGGGGGGAATAGTTATCGACGCACTGGGCTGCGCGCTGAGAGCCGATTCCAGATCCTTGCGCATCTGGGTCAGCGACTGGTAGCGGTGTTCCGGTTCCTTGGCCAGGGCCATCATAACAATGGCTTCCAGGCTCTCGGGGATATCGAGATCCGGTCTGATTTTTTTGAAAGTCGGCGGTGTTTCCGAAATTTGTTTGCCCATCGTGTCGGCATAGTTGCGGCCCAGGAAGGGCACGCGGCCGGTCAGGCACTCGTACATGACTATGCCCAGTGAATAAATATCGGAGCGGGCATCGATGGCCGCTCCCATACATTGTTCCGGACTCATATAGATGGGTGAGCCCCAGACCTCGCCCATACGCGTTAGTTTTTGCGCTTCTTCAGCCAGTTTGGCGATGCCGAAGTCCACTACTTTGACATAGTCTTTTGTGCGTTTTGTGCGGGTGAGCATGATGTTGCCGGGCTTGATGTCGCGGTGGATGGCACCGTGTCTGTGGGCGTGCTCGATGGCGGCGCAAACCTGCACAAAAATGTCCTGGAAGCGCTCCGGATCGAGGTGATCGTCACGCTTGAGGACTGTGACCAGGTTATCGCCCTGGAGGAAATCCATGACGAAATACGGCTGTCCGCGTGAGCTGGTGCCGTAGGCATGGAGATTGACAATGCGTGGATGATTCAGCCGACTGAGCAGCTCAGCTTCGCGCTGGAAGCGCTTCACTACCATTTCATCGGTAAGACTTTGCGTGCGCAGGGTCTTGACTGCCACTATCAACTGGGTGTCAATTTCTTTGGCCTTGTAGACCACACTCATGCCACCGCGACCGATAACACTGAGCACGTTGTAGCGATTGCCAAGGGTGGCTCCGACCAGCAGGTCTAGGAAATCCGGCGGAATTTTTATGCGATAGAGCGGATACCGGCCGAGATTTTCTAGCGGTATCGGGTTTGGTGCTGGCGATCTGGCGTAGATGGACATTAGACCATGGCCTATTGAGGACCCACCCTAACTGCATTGACGGCTATCTGAACGAATCCCAGACCAAGCCCGATTAATCCCCCGAACCATTCTAAGGCTTTGAGTTCCTGGTGGCAAATTCTTTTGACCAGATCTTCCAGCTGGCGGGCGGTGAAGAGGTCGATTTTTTGCGAAATGACCGCGTACATACCCAGTGCCGGTATGGCTTTTTCCAGCAGCTCACCCAGTTCGCGTTTGAGATAAGAGGCGAAGAATTGGGTGAGATCGTGCTTCGCTCTCGACAGCCATTCCTCGGGAACGGATTCGGGGTTGAAGCGGACGATGGCGTTGCGCACCGAGCTCATCGCTTCGCCTTCGATTTTGCGCACCGACTCCAGGATGTCGTTCTTGTGCTCGATCAGGAACGATTCGATAAAGGTGACCATATTGGCTTTGAAATTTGTGATCGTTTGCAAGGGCATGGTGCGCATGTCGAAATTGGCGATTTGCACGGCAATCTGGTCGCGGATGCCGAAGCGTTTGATCATGTCGCCGATAATTTTCTCCGCTTCTTCCGGCTCTTTCTCCAGAAAATTGCGCCACTCATAGCACACTCTTTTGACGCCGATGATTCTTGCTAGAAGCCTATAGGGACCGGATGCGTGCGCGTTGATGGATTCTTCCAGTGAAGCTATGTTGGTCGGACTGAGCAGTGTGATAAAGCCTGTGCGCACTTTGTCGGGAGTGGCGAAGGCCTCCAGTAAGCGCGATGCAATCTCGTTTGCCTGGTCAAGCGATATGCGCGCGGAAAGCACCACTTGATCAAAGACCTTTTCGGTGATGGCGGCGACTTTATTGTCTTTGCCTGCTTCCAGCGATTCGATTACCGAACGCACGAAGTGCTCCAGAAGCGTCGGGCTGAGCTCGGCTATATCCGAGGCCAGGCGGTGCAATTTGCTGATGTCGCGAAATTCTTTGAGGACGGCATCGACGAACATGTCGATGGTCATATAGATGTTTTCTTCGGTGAGCAGATGCTCGACCTTGTCCGTGATGTCAGCCGGCGTCAGTAACGTTTCGGTTACCGTAGTGGCGACGGCCTGGGCCAGTTTCGCTCGTCTTTTGGGGAAGATGCCAGGAGTAAACCAGAGCTGGATTTTAGTAAAGGGTATATACCAGGGCTCATAAGGGCGAAAAAGCGCCGCCACCGCCATGATCGTTGCCCCGTAGCCGTGCAGGAAATAGAGGATGGGCGGCACCAGTACTTTAAGGATGAACGCGTCCTGGCTTGCAAATAGCGACGCCCAATCAAAATAAAAATTCATTGCTTACCTTTGAGGCCCGAGCTACCCGTATGATTTCCTCAATCTACTTCCTGCTATTGTAGACGCCTTGTTTAAGACCGCGCTTATTCTAAGGGTATGTCCTGCAACTTTGTCTCTATAATGGCAACGTTTGTCGATCGGTCTACGCGCCACCCCGAGGGCTGGAAAGTTAAGAGGTTTGATTTTATGAGTTTTTCCGCTAATCCCAGAGTATTGGCATCGGCCCTTGTGTTGGCTTGTGGCCTCTTCCCTGCAGTACTGCCGGCCGGAGCTGCGGATGGTGGAGATAAACAAGATATACAAGATACCATTTTTAGATATAAAGCCGGGCTTGAAGTCAATCCTAATGACGGCAAGAGCCGCTTGAAATTAGGTCTTGCCTACTTCAACAACGGTGAGACCGACAAGGCTATCGAAGAGTTTCAGAAGGCCGCCAAACTCACCCCGGAAGAGCCGGAAGTATTCATGGGCCTGGGCCGCGCTTACGGCAAAAAAGGCCAGGTGCAGCAGGCCTGCGACAACTTGAAAGAAGCTGTACGCCTGGCTCCCAAGGATTTCAAATATCGCCTCAAATACGCCAATTTGCTCACCCGCAACGGTAAGCTAGACATGGCCATCTCCGAGTTTCGTCAGGCCATCAAGCTCAACGGCAACGACTCTCTGGGACATCGTGACTACGGCGCCTGTCTCGGTCTCAAAGGTGATTTTGCCGGTGAAATAGCCGAAGAACAGAAGGCCATCGGTCTCAAGTCCGATGACGCCGATTCGTACTATTACCTGGGAATGGCCTATAGCGCCCAGGGTAAGAGAAAAGAAGCTCAGACCAATTTTCTCAAGTGCATTTCGCTGGACAAGAAAAATGCTGATGCTTACAGCCTCTTATCCGCTGTAGCAGCAGCCGACGGCAATTTCAAACAGGCCGTTGAGTATGCTCAGACCGCGGTAAACCTGAATCCTGACAATCAGGCCTATGTTTCGGCTCTGAAGAAAATCAAGGATGCGTCCACAGTCACTGCTTCCGGCAAATCTACGTCTGTGAGCAAGTAAAAATTTTATCTGCCCATGTATCAATTTTGGGGCAGTTGTAAAGGCTCGCATACAATTGGCGCCATTCGAAAATGCCCTTCCAGGCACAGTAGCTCTGCGCTCTACCATTTGAAAAGGTTAACTACATACGATGTGTAGCAACTTGCAAATAGACTAGATAGGTTCTACCATACCTTAAGCTAAGACAGCCGCATGTGCGGTGTTGACGACTCGGGTTCCGGTCGCCAGACCTTGGTCTTAAAATCTGTAGACGTATAAATTCAAAAAATTTTTGTGTGAGGTCCAGTAGCTGTGCTTGAGCGCGTTGAAAAAAGCGATAAGGGTGCTAATGCCTTTGAGATGAAAGCCAATATCAAAGTGGTTGGCTGTGGTGGAGCTGGCTCCAATGCTGTTAACCGCATGATCGCGGCCGGCTTGAACGGAGTTGAGTTCTGGTCCTGCAATACCGACGCGCAAGCCCTGGATTTATCCGCGGCCAAAAATCGTTTGCAAATCGGTTCCAAGCTCACACGTGGACTTGGTGCCGGTGGTAATCCCAACATCGGTCAGAAGGCAGCTGAAGAAAGCCGCGAAGAAATCGCCCAGGCTTTGCAGGGTGCCGACATGGTTTTCATCGCCGCCGGCATGGGCGGTGGTACCGGTACCGGTGCCGCTCCTATCGTTGCTGAAGTGGCTAAGGAAATTGGCGCACTGACAGTCGGCGTGGTTTCCAGACCTTTCCTCTTCGAAGGCAAGCGCAGAAGCAATCAAGCCGAAGCCGGCATTAATGAGATTCGCTCCCGCGTCGATACGCTTATCGTTATCCCCAACCAGAGACTTCTGGAAGTGGTCGACCACCGCGCTTCCATGCAAGAAGCCTTTGTTGAAGCAGACAAAGTCTTGATGCAAGGTGTGCAGGGTATCTCGGACATCATCACCGTTCCCGGTTTGATCAACGTAGACTTTGCCGACGTCAAAGCTGTCATGCAGACCGCAGGCTCAGCTCTCATGGGCGTCGGCCGCGCCACCGGCGAAGGACGTGCCGTCGAGGCCGCTCGCAACGCCATCAATAGCCCATTGCTCGAGACCACCATTGATGGCGCTTCCGGCGTAATCTTCAATGTCACCGGCGGACCGGACCTGACATTGCACGAAGTGCAGGAAGCCGCAAACGTTATCTACTCTGCCGTTTCCGACGAAGCCAACATCATATTCGGTGCTGTGCTCGACGACAGACTTCATGGCGAAGTACTCATCACAGTTATCGCCACAGGCTTCGACATGCTTGTGCAATCGCAACCCCGGCAGCGCGCCGGCCAGCAGACAGTTCATGCTGGCCAACCCCAGGCCCAGGTACGGGCCCAACAGGAAGTGCGCCAACAACAACCGGCCCGCGAACAGCAGCAAAAGATAGCTTCGGACATTCTGGATATCCCTGAATTCCTCAAGCCGCGCAAGTAATTCGCCAGTTAGTTAGCCCCGGGCTCCGGAGCTGCACGATTACTGGAAGTTGATCACGACCATAAAGTCGGCGGGCTGCTTTGTGCCCGGTTTTTGTCGCCATAGATAAACGACGGCCTGCGCCGGCAGTGCCGTCAGGTTAAAGTCGTGCAGGTCCTTTATATAGGGACTCATATTGTTGCAGCCTCCGGGATAACCGCAGGAGCCGCCGCAATGGATAAACTGACTGATTTCTACAGGGCTTGAGCCGGTTTTATTCAAACCCTTGCTGTAGGCGCTGTCTACCTGGATGAAGTTGTAGCCAAGGTCCCGAGCATTGTAGGCTACCAGGTCAAAGGGTGCCTCTTCCAGCTTAAACTTGGTTTCCATGCCCCGTTCCAGGGCAGCCAACCATTCGCTTACCTTATATGTGAGAATCTCCCGACTCTGCTGGGGGTATATGACAGCCGAGCTGGGCAGCAAGTAAAACGGGATGAATGACCGGTGGGCAAAGTCGTCCATGTCGGAATACTTGTTATCGTTGAAGCTGTAGCGACTGACATTGATATTGGCCGCTACCAGGACAAAGGGATTGTTGAGGAAGCGCGATTCCTCGGCGGCCCCCAGAATTGATTTTTCCCCCGGTCCGTACAGCATGTCGCCCTCCAGTCCGCACCAGGGCTTGCCGTCTTCAATGCCGTCGAAGATACTGCCGGTCGGGACATACTGATAGGAAAGGAGCTCCGGGTGCTCGTACATGTAGCGCCTGCGCAGCTCGATGATTTCAGCCCTGGTCTTGAAATTCAGGTCGGTGGGCGGATTGATGTTGAGGTTGACGGTTGCCGCTTTGGCCTGGTTGCCAACCGCCAGTCGGTTTGAGCTGTATGTCTGCGCGCGTGAGCTGCCGGCAAAGGCCATGTATATAAAGATTGTGGCCATGAGTATGGCGCTGGTGTGGCTTGAGATCGGTGACTTCTGCAATTGCTGCCTATGTGATAGTTTTGTGGCTATATTTACGCCTGGCTTATTTGAGATTGTCACACAAGAGGCTTTTATCATGCAAACCGACATCGGCATCCTGCCCTTGAAGATGGAAGGCCAGCGGCTTTTACTCGTTGACCAGCGCCTTTTGCCCGGATCGCTGGAGTATTTTGACGCCACTGCCTTTGATGATCTTTGCTTCGGTATAAAGGCTATGGTCGTCCGCGGAGCGCCGTCGATTGGTGTCACCGCCGCTTTTGGTCTAGCTCTGGAAGCGGCCAGGCAGGCCAATTTGAGTGTCGGAGCGGCGGAATTTATGGCGGCGATGCAGCGGTCGGCCAAGGTGCTCAATGCCACAAGACCGACTGCAGTCAATTTGCGCTGGGGTATAGAGCGCATTATGGGCGTTCTGGAGCGGGCGCTGAAAGAGCGTTCGACGCAGGAGGCTGCGAGCCTGGCTTTTGATGATGCCCAGCGGATTTTAGAAGAACATATCGAAAGCAACAGGGCCATTGGCGAATACGGCAATAAACTTATTCCCGATCCCTGTCGCATTATGACCCACTGCAATGCCGGATCCCTGGCTGCCTGCGGTTGGGGCACGGCTCTGGGTGTGATTCGCTCCGCTCATTTTGCCGGCAAGGCCATATCGGTTTTTGTCGATGAAACCAGGCCTCGCAATCAGGGTGCTAATTTGACCATGTACGAGCTGACCGAGGATAAAATACCTGCCACTCTGGTTTGCGACAATATGTCCGGTCACATCATGCTGACAAAAAATATCGACTGTGTCGTCGTGGGCGCCGATCGCATTGCCCTTAACGGCGATACCGCCAATAAAATCGGCACCTATAATCTGGCTGTAGTGGCCAATTATCACAAGGTGCCCTTTTACATTGCCGCGCCCATTTCCACTTTTGATGCCACCATCGCCGACGGCTCACATATTCCTATCGAAGAGCGCGATGAAATTGAGGTAGTGCAGCAGGCCGGTCAAACCATCACCGTCCCTGGTGCCCGGGCCTACAACCCGGCCTTCGACGTCACGCCGTCCTCCTTGATTACGGCCATCATCACAGACCGGGGGGTCCTGCGGCCTCCTTATACAAAAAGCATTGCCGCCGCCCTGGCTGACAATTTTGCCATGACTGAGATAAAGTAAGAGGTAGTAGAAGTTAGTTTGTTGGGGAGGACATAATGCGCACAAGGCTCTGTTCATTTTTGTGTTCTGCAATTTTTGCTCTGGCTTGTTTTTCGGGCAATCAGGCATTGGCTAAATCCAGTGCACCAGCTACTTCTAATAGCGCCGCCACTGCCGCTAAGCCGGCGGCGAAGCCTGCCGCGGCGGTAAAAGGCCTGCACCGCCTGGATTTTCGCCTGGAGCATGCCACCTGCCCGTCTTGTATTCTTAAGGTGCGCAAGGCTCTGCGAGCCACCCCGGGCATTGAGAAGTGCGAAATTGCCCTGCGCAAGCCATATGGTGGAGTTGTGATTTTTGAGCCGACCAAAGTCAATGCCGAAAAGATGCAAGTGGTCGCCCGCGAAGCGGACCCGAACAAAAGAGTGGAGCTGGCCGACTTACTGGATCAACCAATAACGACCATTCCAGCTCTGCTGCTGCCTAAATACACCACGCTCAAGCCCGGCCCCTAGTTTAGGGCAGGGCCATGCCGACGATGGGTTCTACTGCTTCGGCTTTGAATTGTAGATAAGACGGTCCAAAAGGCACCGGCACGGGAAAATTGCAGGTCACTGTGGTGACTGCCATGACTGTGGCCGGCCCGGCCTGGTAATTGATTACGACCGGTGGATTGACCAGGCAGATTTTGGACCCGCCGTTTTCGGCCTGGAATTTAGCTACAACTTCGTCTGCGGCAGCCTGGGCTGTGCCCGGGTTTTTAACATCATCCATGGCTGCGGCGGCTCTGGCGCAGTGTTTGGCCAGGGCGTCATTTTGAGTCTGGCATATAACTACTGCCGCAACGTCTACCAGAAAGAGTGCCACAATTACAAGAATAATGCAGCCGCAAACCGTCTCAATCAGGCTGCTGCCCCTGCGTCTTTGTTTGATAATGTGGTGACTCAATTTGACCTCCGATTGCCTTGCCATCCTTCTCAATCCAGATGCCGTGATTAGTTGAGGCCTTGCTCTTCAGCCGGCCTGCGATCGCTGTACATAAAAGTGATTGGTCTGGTCAGTCCGTCGATGGCCAGATTGTTGATCAGGGGCATGGAGCCCAGGGTGAAGAAGGGATTGACTCTCACTCGTGTGGTGACAAGGACGGATATAGTCGGTTTGCCGGTCACCGGGTCGTTCACAGCTGAGGGTTGAGGTACGGCCGTGTTGGAGACGATGTTGGCGCCGGTGAAGCCGGAAAGAGAACTGGCCGACCACTGCGCGTTCATCGCCGTGCAGGCCGCGGCATAATCGGTGGCGGTTGGCTGCACTGTGGCACAGGCTCTTGAGGTCATGTGGTTCAGATACCAGCCGCAGCAATATCCGAGTCCGATGTACATAACGTCTAACATGGGAAAGAGAACGACAATAAAAAGAATCAGGAGCGCCGGTGCTAATTCAGCAATCTGAGACCCTCCCCTGGCCTTTCGTCTTAGTCTCATAATGCAATTCCCCCCAGTGGAAAACAATATTTGAAAAAATAACTGGTAACCCGGGACTCTTTTACAGGGTGCATCGATGCAACAATCGCCCTCGCCTGAGAAGACCGAAAATAGTCCTTCTTTCTCTATTATTCCCTCTGTAATCAGCATTTAAATCAGTAAGGGGGAGTTGCTGAGAGGAATTTTAGCAAGATTTAATCTGCCCCCGAAACAGGGTAAAATTCATAGTAGATAGTAGGTTCACCGAGGTAGGTCGAGAGATGTCGTCAAGGTTGATTGCTCAGCTAAAGCTGCGGTCGCACAATGCTTCTGCGGTTTCGTCACTGGCCCTGAGCCTTGTTCTGGTGCAGTCTCTGAGCCAGTTTGCCCTGGCGGTTGAAGCCCCGGTCACTAAGAAGTCCGCCGACTCTGCCCCCGTTACTGCGGCGCCTTCCGCGGGCAAAAGCCAGCTCGATGCCCAGCTGGATATATATGAGAAAGACATAGACGGAAAAAATCTTTCGGAAGGGGATTTTCAAAAGCTGGCCGATCTGGCCGCTAAAAATCCCACTAACTGGCGAGTGCATTTATTGTTTGGTCGCGGCTTCGATTTGCAGGGTTTGAATGACCAGGCTGTCGAACAGTATCGTCTGGCCGACCAATACGGGCCCCAGGATCCTCAGGCCATTGTTCAGATCCTGTCGTCGATGCTGGCAAAAGGTGCCGGGGAAGCCGCCAATGAAATGCTCAACAACGCCATCAAGCGCTTTCCCGATAATCCCGAAATCCTCTATATGATTGGTCGGAGATTGAAGGAGAATAAGCATTACATCGAAGCCGCCAAGGTTTTGAAACAGGCTTACAACTCCGGTCATAAGGTGCTGGGCCTGCCCACCGAGCTGGGTGATCTGCTTATTAACCAGGAACCACAGAAAGCCGTTTATTTAGCTAAGCTTGATCTCGCTTCAAGCCCTGACTATGCCCCGGCTTTGATACTTTTGAGCAAGGGCCTTGTTTATATGGGCAACTACGAGCCGGCTCTGCCTACGCTGGAAAAACTCTACAAGCAAGCGCCGACACATGAAGACACGACAAACATGTACGTCAAATGTCTCTTCTGGTGTGGTGACTTCAAAAGGGCTCTGGAACCCACTTTCTACTGGTTGCGCGCAAACTCGCAGTATGTGGTTTCGGACCTGCGCCCGGCCACCACTCTGGCCACTATCATGAGTCATGTGTCGCCCGAATACGCGGCTTCCGCTCTGCAAAATTTCTACGATCAGCTTGAACGCGACAAGGTGCCGCTGCCGCCGCCCTTCCATTTCTTCGTCGGCCGCATTTTCTTCCGCCAGCACCATCTGGCGCAGGCCAAGGCTGAGTTGTTGCGCTACTACGATAGCGATCCGAAGTCGGCTGAGACTTTATGGATGCTGGGCAATATCGCTGAAAACATGGACCGTGACTACGATACAGCGCTGAAGTACTACCGCCTGGCCCACGCCTTGCTGCCGTACAACGCCACCATAACCGGGGCTTGTCTCAACCTTGAGGAAAGAGCGGCAAATCTGCATAATGACTGGGCTCTCTCCCTGCGTGATTGGTTGTATTCAGCCTTTTCGTCCGGCAAACATTAGACGGTCAAGCTTTAATCAAGCTGCAAATCTAATGCTCTAGATAACCTTTGTCCGCCTCCGATACCAGCGACTTTTGATAAGCTGGTAAAGCGGCGTCTGTAGACTTTTGGGCAGCAAGGTGTCTTGAGTGCGTTATGTGCCTTACCATAAATTGGGGAAGACACCAAATGTGATTGTAGACGGTCGAAGCAACGATACGACTGTGCTAGCTCTTTCACATTGGCCGGACAGTGGTACGCCTGAAAAATACAGAGCGGATCTGTCGGCGCAAATAGTTTTCAATTTTCTCGACGACAATGTCGCGGCGATAACCGATGTCGTCTCCAATAATCACTTTGATGAAGACGGCCTGGTGAGCATGTTCTCAGTGCTCTATCCCAAGATCGCCTGTCAGTACAGAGAGATTCTTGTCGATGTTGCAAGAGCTGGTGATTTTGGCAAGTTTAGCTCGCGTGACGCGGCTCGTATTTCCTTTGTGCTCTCTTCCTGGTCTACACCTGAGTTTTCACCTCTCAATCAGGGCGTTTTCGCCAGACCTTATCCGGAGGTGACCGCCATTCTTTATGAGGAGCTTCTGGTTCGTTTACCCAACATTATTGAAAAAATAGATAACCTCAGGCGTTACTGGTTTGATGAGGACGAATTTCTGCAGCTCACGGAAGCGGCGCTCGCTCAGAATGAAATTGCCTTAGAAGAGTTTCCCGACATCGATCTTGCCGTCGTCACTGTTGCGTCGGAGCGTTTCCCCCCGCTTGTGCGTGATGCGACGCCGAGCTGGGTGAGCAGCGTCCTGCACCCGATGGCCGTGCATAATCTGACTGATTGTATGAAAATATTGGTGGTCAAAGGCCAGCGCTATGAACTCTATTATCGCTATGAGACCTGGGTGGATTTTGTCTCCAGACCTCTGACGGCCCGAGTCGACCTGACGCATCTGGCCAATGATTTTTCCGCCCTTGAGAAGGGCCGGGCCCATTGGCAATTCACCGGCAACGATGAGATAATCAGTCGGCTTAGATTGGTTGGTGCAGAACGCAGTCTGATTGAGCCGGAATCCTTTATCAATGGAGTGAAAGCTTCTCTCAAGCGAGCTTCATGACCATGGGGAGATTGTTGGGTGACGGATAGCGAAAGCAAGATTGAAGGCAGCGCTCCCAGTGAACTGCCGAAAAATAAGGCCAGTTTCCTGTCGCATTTTCTGAGAGTCTTCGAACCCAAGCCCAAGTCCGATTTTTATGCCCTGCTTGTCTCGCAGGCCGAAACCACGCTGAAAGGCATTGAGGCCCTTGAGGCCTGGCTGGCCACCGGCGCCTATGAACGCTGTCAGGCCGTGCGCGATCGCGAACATCAGGCCGATGAACAGAAGATGCTTTTGCAAACCAAACTGGTCGAGTCTTTCGTCACGCCCTTCGACCGCGAAGATATCTACGACCTGTCGGTCAGACTCGACGAAGTTATCAATGCGGCAAAAACTTCGGCCCGTGAAATCGAGGCCCTTAACTATTGCCCTCGCGATGAGACGCTCGATGAAATGTCGCGCACATTGACCGAAGGTACTCGCTGTGTCTTCAACGCCTTTTATAATCTCAATCGCAATTTGACCGAAGCCGCGCATCAGGCTTTTATGGCGCGCAAATGTGAAAATCGTTTTGCTAAAGTCTACCGTCAGGGCATGCGTGAACTCTTTGAGTTGAATGATTTCAAAACCATCCTGCGCACGGTCGAGGTCTATCATACGATGGACCGGATCGCCCACTGCATCGACGTGGTGGCGGAAAAACTCTCTCATGTGATAGTCAAAATCAGCTGATGCAGGCTTATTTACTATTTGCCATTACACTTATTCTCGGTTGTTTGTTTGCCTATACAAACGGCTTCCAGGACGGCAGCTCGGTGGCGGCCAGTCCCATTGCCTGCCGCAGTATGACCCGCATCACAGCCGTTGTGATCACGGCTCTTTTTGAGTTTAGCGGGGCACTCTTTGGTGGTTCGAAGGTGGCCAGTTCAATCAGTCAGATCACAAACTACCCGCGCAACGACACCTTTTTAGTCGTACTTGTCTGTGCCCTCACCGGCGCCATCACCTGGAACTTCGTCACCAGAATTTTGCGTGTACCGTCCAGCTCCACCCACGCTCTTGTGGGAGGCCTGATCGGCGCTATTTTTGCTTCCACCGGTAACTTCCAATATGTCGTCTTCGGCGATTTTGGCTATTTGATTCATCCCACCGGCGTCTGCAAAGTTCTCGCCGCTCTCTTTATTTCGCCTCTGCTGGGCTTTGTAGCCGGTTTCCTGACTCTGCGCTTTGTCAATTTCGTCTGCGCCAGGGCCACCAGCCATCTCAATACCACCCTCAAGCGCATGCAGTTTTTAATATTGCCGGTGATGGCATTCGGTCATGGAGCCAATGATTCGCAGAAAGTTATGGGTGTAGTGGTGATGGCTCTTTCCACTCAGTCTTTTGGCCGCATGCTCGATCCGCAAATTGGGGACGGTGGCATTCCACTCTGGATTCGACTGACTGTAGGAGTATTCATGACCATGGGCGTGGTGGCGATGGCTCAGGGCATAGTCAAACGGGTAGGCGCCGGCATCTACAAGATGCGGCCGGTGCACGGCTTCGTCACAGAATTTGCATCTTCGGTAGTGGTCATGACCGGCTCTCTCACCGGCGGCCCGGTATCGGCTTCGCAGGTCATTGCCTCCACCGTCATGGGCGTCGGTTACGCACAAAGACGCAAAGGCGTGCACTGGCTTGTCGCTAAAGACATGCTTGTAGCCTGGTTTTTGACTATTCCGAGTGCCGGCTTTACGGCCTTTCTCGTCTATGAAATATTCGCGCCTTTTATCCGCATCTTATGAGTTGCCGGGATAAATCCATGGTGCGTCGTAATTTGATTTTTTGTGCTCGCCGGTGGCCCAGGTCGGGGCAGTGGCTATGAGCAGACCGACGATTACGGCCAGCCAGACCTTGTTAACAGGTTTCTCTTCCATGAGAAAATTCCTTATGCAACACCGCTTCTGCGGCTCTGTCGCCTTCTTACCCGGAAAGAGGTGATTTGAAACCCATGGCAACTGCAATGCAACAGTTTACACCCCTGGTTTAAGGCGGCGCCGCCGTGGCATCAAGGACATAGAGTAAAAGTCTGGAGGCTTTATGACCGACCAATCTGAATTTGAACGCCAGTGGTTGCAAACCGATGAGAATGGCGGTGGCGGAGACGGCGGAGAGCCCGACATCAAGGCAATCAGAGAGTATGCCTATGTGGCTTTTGACCAACTGGATAAAAACGGCAATGGTTTCCTCGAGCGCGAAGAGCTGATGGCTGTTTTGAACACACCTATCAGTGAGCGCGAAAAGTCTTTCATCACCTTCCTCTTAAACAATCAGGAAAACATCGCCGAGATGGTCCAGGAGGAGCAATCCGGGCCTTCCGAGGGCATATCGAGAGACGACCTGGAATCGTACTTCGCTCTGATAGCGGCCCTTCTGGGTTAGGGCCTGGCCAGCAGGAGCTTGATTGCAGGCTCTGAGCCCTTAGCAGCGGCCCTGCGTAAGAGCCTGGCCGCCTCGACTTTATTGCCGTCGGCCTCATAGATTTTTGACTGCAAATAATCGTCCCCTTCGCCATCTTCGCTTTTCAGATAGAGGTCGTAGTATTTTTGCGCCTGCTTCGCATCTCCAGCTGCCAGGGCAACTCTGACCATGGTTATTTGACCGCAATCTTCATCCGGCGCCAGCTGCAATGATTTTTTTGCCAGCTCCATAGCCTCTTTGTTGTGGCCAAGTTTGCTTTCGCAATCGGCGCACTTGTGATAAAAGTGTGAGTCTCTCTCTTTTGAACCTTCGGGGAAGGCGTCTTGGAGCGCTTTCAGATCGCCTGTATGGTAGTAGAGTTTGATCAGTTGCTGGTGTGTGCCTTCACCTTTTGCTGGCTTCAGTCTGTCGATCAGTAAAGCAGTCAGGTCCCTGGACAGTTCGGGCGGTACGTCTTCCACCAGATCGCAGGCGTTGGAAACGTTGGAACCGTCTGCTTTATTGTCACTGTCGTTTTTGTCATCAAGTATTTTTTTGCAACGCGAGACGCAGGTTGCGACCAGCTTTTTGTAGGTTTGATCCTTAGCCCAGTCGCGCTCATTCGGGTGCAACACCCTGTACAAATTCAGGGCCTGGGCGCAGTTGGATATGTCGTCATAGTTGCGATCTTTATTATCGAATGTTTTGACTGCGGCATTAAACAGCCCGCTCAAGACCTGCTTGGCCTCAGCTTTTTTGCCCATCAGCAGCAAGATGCCGGCCTCCCCTTTGCGGTCCGAATCGGATGCATAGTCGTTTCTATCGCCGGTAAGTTTTTTGTAGTCGGCAAGAGCGGGGGCGTAGTCTTCCTCATCTACATAAAATTCGGCGCGGTCGTGAAGGGCTTCCAGGCTTGAATATTCGTCGCTCTTTTGATTTGAGCTGATGTACTTATTGATGAAGAACAAAAATTTGTCCTTCATCTTCAGCTCTTTATAAAGGTCTGCCCGTGTTTTGTCACTGTTGTCTATTGCCGGCGGCGGGTTCAGCGGCGGCAGAGGTACACTGGCTTCGAGATCTTTCAGGGCGCTTGCGCGGTCATTGAGTTGTATATAGTCTCCTGCTCGCTTTAGAACATTGTCCGAGTTTTTCTCCATGGCTATGACTGTGCTTGCTTCAGCCACGGCGTCCCTGTATCTATTGAGCCAGCGCATTTGTTCTGCCCGGCCCTTGTGCCAGCGGACGTTTTTGGGCTCGAGGGCGACAAGAGAGTTATAGTCATCGAGGGACTTCTGGTGCTCTCTTAAAAAATTGAGAGCCTGGGCACGCTGTTGCAGCGCTTCTATGTTTTTAGGGTTGATTTTGAGGACATTGGTGGCGGAGGTGACGGTCTCTTCGTTACCCTTTTTGTCCCAGCTGTTGAGCTCACCGAAATCGCTTCCGGCTCGTTTTAAAGCCCCGCGCACAATGTTGTTGACGTAGCCGCGGCAATAGCTGTAATAGAAAAAAGAAAAGACAGCGATGATAGTGAGATTGACCACTGTCAGAGTGACGATCAAAAGAATGATCTTTTGCTGCATCGATAGATCTTTAAATGACGGCAATTTCGCTGCCATCAGTTAATCATCGACTCCAGGCCCTCTGCCACTCTTATTGTTTTGAAGTCCATTTGATAAGCGTGATTTTTGATGACGGTAAGAAATCTGTCTTTTATCGCACTGCCCGTGGTGCCGTCTGCTCCGGCCTGGAGATCAGGGGAGAGCACCAGACGTTTCAAGAGCAAAATATTTTCGTCATCGGCGGCCTTGAGCGCGCCGGCAAAAGCAATCAGATCACCGTTTTCCTCGGCCACGACAAATAAACCGTCTTTACCGAAGTAACCCTGGTCCAGATTGCGCAGGTCGACGTCGGCACCGGCCAGGTCCAGAGTGTAGCCCTGTTTCTCCAGCAGTGCCCGGACCGGCGCTTCGTCCTGGCGATTAGCGATTCTGATCTGCATCTCTTTTCCTCTGTCCTCAGCCCTGTCTAATTCTATCTGTTAGAGAGCAAAGAGGGCGGCTCCAATTATCGAAGCCGCCCTCTTTAGTACCTTTTAGTTCTTCCTATTTGACCAGGAGGCCAATCAGGAGGAGAGCTACGATATTGAGGATCTTGATCATCGGGTTGATGGCAGGACCGGCAGTATCTTTATAAGGGTCGCCGACTGTGTCGCCGGTGACGGCTGCTTTGTGGGCATCGGAGCCCTTGCCGCCGTGGTTGCCTTCTTCGATGTATTTCTTGGCGTTATCCCAGGCGCCGCCGCCCGAGGTCATCGAGATGGCCACGAAGATACCGGTAACGATCGATCCGACCAGCACACCGCCCAGGATCTTAGCTGCGGCGTATTCACCCGGCAGGGCATTGTTGAGCCAGAATGCACCGGCCATGGCAATGACAACAGGGGTGAGCACGGGGATGAGGGCGGGCACAACCATTTGCTTGAGGGCGGAGGTGGTGACGATGTCTACGCACTTGCCGTACTCAGGCTTGCCTGTACCTTCCATGATGCCGGGGATGGCCTTGAACTGACGACGTACTTCTTCCACAACCAGACCGCCGGCATGACCGACAGCTTCCATCGCCAGAGCGGCGAAGACGAAGGGAATGAGACCGCCGAGGAAGAGACCGCACAATACATAAGGACTGGAGAGGTCGAAGCCGATTGTCTGGCCGGGATGCGCTTCTGCAATCTTGGCGCCCAGTTCCTGGGTGTACGAGGAGAACAATACGCAGGCGGCCAGACCGGCGGAGCCGATGGCATAGCCTTTGGTTACGGCCTTGGTTGTGTTGCCGACGGCGTCCAGGGGATCGGTTACGTCTCTTACTTCTTTAGGAAGTTCGGACATTTCAGCGATACCACCGGCGTTGTCGGTGATGGGACCGTAGGAGTCGATGGCGACGATGATGCCGGCCATTGAGAGCATGGCCATGGCGGCCAGGGCTACACCGAAGATACCGCAGAGACCGTGGGCTACGAGGATACCGGCAACGATTGCCAGTACCGGGTAGGCGGTGGATTTCATTGAGATGGCCAGACCCGCGATGATGTTTGTGGCATGGCCGGTTTCGGAAGCTTTGGCGATATAACGGACAGGACCGAAGCTGGTTGATGTGTAGTATTCGGTGATGTAAACGATAAGGCCGGTGACGACCAGACCAACCATCGATGCCAGGAAGAACTTGATTGGTTCAACCGGTGCATTGTTGAGGGTGAGGCCGGACATCATCTGATTGGTGACGAAGTAGAAGGCAACGGCAGCGAGCACGCCGGCTACGATCAGACCCTTGTAGAGAGCGCCCATAATGTTGGTGCTCTTGCCCAGGCGCACGCAGAGTGAGCCTATGACCGAGGTGATGATTGAAACGCCACCCAGGACGAGGGGATACATGATGACATTAGGGGCGGTGCCGGCGGCAATCTGTGATCTGAATGTTTGTTCAGCCAGAAGCATTGTGGCGATGGCGGTAACGGCATAGGTTTCGAAAAGGTCGGCGGCCATACCGGCGCAGTCACCAACGTTGTCTCCGACGTTGTCGGCGATAACAGCGGGGTTTCTCGGGTCATCTTCGGGGATACCGGCTTCAACCTTACCTACGAGGTCGGCTCCGACGTCGGCGGCTTTGGTGTAGATACCACCGCCAAGTCTGGCGAAAACTGAGATCAAGCTGGCTCCGAAGCCCAGACCGATGAGGGCTTGCACGTCCTTGGTCACGGCATAGAAGCCGGCCACGCCGAGCAGACCGAGACCGACAACCAGAAGTCCGGTAACCGATCCGCCCTTGAAGGCTACTGAAAGGGCTGCTTCCAGTCCGCTTCTTGCCGCTTCGGCTGTGCGCACATTAGCTCGCACCGACACATACATGCCGACGAAACCGGAGAGGGCGGAGAGCAATGCACCGACGGCGAAACCGGCGGCGGTGGTCCAGTTGAGGGTGAGACCGATAATCAGCAAGAGCACCACGCCGACACCGGCGATGGTGGTGTACTGGCGGTTCATGTAGGCACTGGCGCCTTCTTGAATTGCCGAAGCAATAGACTGCATGCGCTCGTTGCCGGGGCTCAGTTTGAGCACACTGGCACCGGCCCAGCCTCCGTATAGCAGGCCGAACAGGCCTGAACCTAGAACAAGTTGAAGAGCAACGTCACCCATTTTTAACTCCCTGATACGCTTGACTCTGAGCAGACGAGCACACGCGGCCGCCGCTAGTAAATTGTTTTAGAAAGACCGTGTTTTAAGCTTCGGGGAAACTTAACAGCTTTCTTGATTGACGAAGCTTTACAGTAGCAGGACGGCTTGAGCCTTGCCCCGTTGTCAATTTAATTTAGTTGCATGCTATAGATAGTGGGACCGGCGTATATGCGGAATGCTGATAGACGGTTCATTTATGGCCTTGAGAGCTGATTTGAGCAATTTTTCTCATGCTAAAATAACCCCTCCTCATGAGTTGCTAAGCACTCAGATTGCCCGAGAGTAGACTCTAAACGGTGACGAGCATCAGTCCACTTCGAGTCCTGGCCCTAATATTTTCCTTGATTACCGTTCTGGCGCCCCCGGCCGTCTGGGCGCAGGCTGAGCGCGCTTACAGCAACCCCGGAAACCGGGTAGTGAGTATTGATGAGGACTACGCCCGCAATGCCCTGGTCATTCGTATGGAAAGGTCCACGCCGGCGGCGCCTCCGGTCTTTAAGTACATGCCTGGCATCAATGGCGACACTGTACTCACGGCTGACTTTGTCGGCCTGGCCTGGAACGCCCCCGCCCGGATAATTAGGTTGATTTCATCTGAAAAGGGTCTCAGGCCATCTTCTTATAGCGGTATCAAAGAGGTGCGGGTCAGTCAGTTTGTCGAGAGTCCTGCCGTCCTGCGTATTTCTTTTGTCGCCCGTGATCCTAAACTGCTCAAGAGCGTAGCTATCGCCGCCGGTCCGGGCATGCTCAAGGTGAGCTGGCCGACACCTGTGGCCGCAAGTGATCCCGTCGTCAATGTCGCCCCCAAAGTGGCGCGCAATGTTGCCGACGCCGAGCCGCGCACTGCTCCCCAGGCCGGCACAAAATCTGCTCCGCCGGTGGTTGAGGCGCCTAAAATCGCCGCCCTTACCTCGGACGAAAAATCATCGCACTCTAAATTGCGTCTGCCGCGCACAAAAAATACTGAAGTGGGCGCCTCCGCTTCCGGCACCGCCGCTGGTGGCACAAATCCTCTCCGGTCGGACGCCGGGCGCTCCCCAGTCAGTGCTTCCGATGCCTCGGCCTCAACTGAGGGGACCAGGTCGGCGGTGGCCGGAGACGAGACACCCGTGCCCGATATTTCCGATGATCCTGTGCCGACTATTTCGCTTGTGCCCTGCGACAGCCTCGGCACCGCCACCAAGATGGAAGTCTTCAGGGTAGAGGTGCCCCAGGGCAATGAGATAAGCTTCAAGGCTTTTCGCTTGCACGATCCCGAGCGGTATGTCATCGACATACCGGGCTGTCGTTCTATTGTTAATTCCGACCTGCCGGACATTACCTCCTCCGGTCTTGTTTCGTCCCTGCGCGTGGGTGTGCCCAATGAAGGAGACGGCGTTGGTCGTCTGGTTTTGCAGCTCACCGACAAACAAGTAAATGTCGCCGACAGTTACACGCCCGGTTCCAATTTTTTCACAGTCACCCTGGGCAAGGGCCTGATGATGAGCAGTGAAGGCCATGCCACCGCCACCACCGAAAGATTCAGCAGTCCCGAGCTTGTGCCCGGACCAATCATTGTCCCCCGCGCTCCTTCCGAGACCGTCATTGTGCTTGATGCCGGCCATGGTGGCACCGACGCCGGTGCCGTGCGCGCCGACATTCAGGAGAAAGACATCACTCTGGCCATTATCCAGAAGTTGAAGAAAATACTTGAGTCCAAGGGCGCTCGCATAGTATTGACCAGGCATGACGATACTTTCGTCAGTCTCGAGGACCGTGTGAAAATCACCAATCAGGTCGGTCCCAATTTGTTTTTGTCAGTGCATATCAATTCACTTGAGGGCACATCCAACGCCTACGGCATAGAAACGTACTTCCAGACCGAACTCAGTCGTCCCCTGGCTGAGCGTGTCCATGCCTCGCTTGTAGCTGGTTTGCAGACTCCGGATCGCAACATCAGGCGAGCCCGTTTTTATGTCATCAATCACACACCGGTGCCGGCCATTCTGGCCGAGGTCGGCTATATAACCAATAAGACGGAGCGTGAGAGGTTAATCTCTGCTGATTGGCAGCAAAAGATTGCCAGCTCACTTGCACGCGGTGTTATGCTCTATCTCCAGGATAGCGGCGCAGCCGGGCAATTGGCCAACTCCGGATCATCCAGAGGGGCGCACTAGTTACTACCGTGTTGGATTTCAGAACGTTGTTGGATTTCAGGCCCGGACATCCCGGTTATAAGAAAATCGCATTGTTTGACTCCGGTGTGGGTGGACTTTCGGTTCTGCGCCGGCTGAAAGCGGCCCTGCCCGCCGTCGAGTATATCTATCTGGGCGATACGGCCAGGCTGCCTTACGGCAATCGCAGCCGCGCTGAGATCAGTGCTTTTGTGCAGGAAATCATTTCATTCCTCTCCACTTTTGAGCCCGATGCCGTGGTCATGGCCTGTAACACCTCGGCAGCACTTGCCTATGATGTGGCGCTGCAGTGTGCCGGCGAACTTTCCAGCGCCTCCGGTCGCGGCCTGGAAGTATTCAACCTGATTGAGCCCATGGCCGGTTTTATTGCCGCCGGCACTTATCGCCGGGCCGGGGTCATGGCCACCCAGGCCACGGTCAACAGTCGGGCCTTCGGCCTGGCTTTAGAGGCGCTTAATTTTGACGGCAGTGTGGTGGAAGTGGCCTGTCCCAGATTAGTGCCGCTTATAGAAAGTGGTCGCCTGGGTGAAGACGATATTGAAGCCGCACTGGCTTCGGCACTGACCGAATACTTAATTGCCCTGGCGGGCTGCGATGCCATCGTCCTTGGTTGCACTCATTTTCCTTTCCTGCGCGGCCGAATTGAAGCGCTTATCAGTGGGCCACTGGCCGAATATTTCAGCAATCCCGTTGTCTTGCTGGATCCGGCGGAGGTGCTGGCCGAATATATCGCGGCGCTCTGTGCTGCACCGGATATGGTTACGCCTGCTTTGCCCGCGCAAGAGGTGCAAGTTTTTACCACCGGCGGGCAGCTGGAGTTTAAGCGCTCGGCGGAGCTCTGTCTGGGCGCTCCGGTGGGACTTGTGGCCCGGGTGGATCTGGCTGCCAATGTCCCACAAGCTATGCTTAACCGTGTCTCAGGGGCGCCCCGTGTCTGACCCCAAAAGCTTCTTGCCGCCTTTGCAAAAGCCAGTCTTTCAGACCCTTGAGGAAGCTCAGGCGGCTGCTTCCGCCTGCCGCGATTGTATGCTCTGCGAGAGTCGCACGCATGTTGCTTTTGCCCGGGGAAATCCTCAAGCTAAGCTGATGATAATCGGGGAGGGACCGGGTCTGAAAGAGGACGAGGTCGGGCTTCCCTTTGTCGGCCGGGGTGGACATTTGCTCGATAAAATACTGACCGCCGGCAACATCGACCATGAGCGCGAGGTCTACATTTGTAACGTGGTCAAATGCCGGCCTCCGGGTAATCGTGTGCCCGAAAATAGAGAGCGCGATTCCTGTAGCAAATATTTAGAAGCACAACTTTTTTTTATTGCACCCAAACTGATACTCCTGGCTGGTTCTACAGCAGTTCACTCCGTACTTAAAATAAAGGATCCCTTGAGTCGTATTCGAGGTCAGTGGTTCGAATACAAAAACGGTGCTAAAGTAATGCCGGTGTTCCATCCGTCTTACCTCCTGCGCAACGACTCCAAAGAAGTTGGATCACCGAAATGGCTGATGTGGCAGGACATCAAAGAAGTTCGTAAGCAACTGGATATTTTGAATCAGTAATTTTTTTCAGCTGGTAGCAGATGAGTTAACACTCAAATCGGGAGCGAAAAAATGGCATCTAAGGCAGAATCCTTCTACGCTGATCTTCTCACCGCACAAATAGCCGATGCGGTCACCAACGATTTTGGCAAGGCTATCCTGAAGCTGCCCAATCAAGGCCGGGGCACTGTGCATGATGATGTGGACGTCTATTTTTCCGCCATCGCCATGGAACAGGTGAACGCCATCTCAGAAAAGCACGGCATCACCGATCCCTCCGCCCTGCACGAAATTTTTCAATTGACCCGTCATAACCTGATTCAAGGTTTCCGCATCGGTCAAAACATGAAGGGTAACTTCAAACCCAGCTAGTCCGGGCATTTACGGCGTCGGTCAGCTGACGATAAGCTCTTTCAATTCATTAGCCTGCATCTGCATTGTGGCGTCCTGATGCGTGCGCTTGTTCTGTTGTATATATTGCAGATATTCTTCTATCTGTTTTTTGTTGTCTTTCAACTTGACTCGTATGTCTTCGTCGCTTTTTGCCTGCGCCAGTGCTTCACCATAGTATTCGCTGGCCCTGGGTAGGTCCTTCAGTTTGAAGGAACAGTAGCCGGCTTTGACGAGGTTCACGGCGATCTGTTCTTTGTCTTCTTTCTGCGAGTACTTCAATTCCTTCAAACAGTTGAGACTTTTTTGCCGGGCCATAAGTTCTCCGGCCAGGTCGTCTTCATCGTCATATACATCGCCTATGTCGTTGTATATATCGGCTGATTTGCGCAGATCCGAAGCCTGGGTCATAGTGTCGGCTATCTTTTTTGCTTCGTTCAAAAATTCGTGCATTTTTGCTTTGTCTTTTTGACTCTGGGCGGTCGAGGCCGCCGAACAGTAAGCCCCGGCGGCAAAATAACTGCTATCCAGTTTTTTTGCTTTCAGTTCGGCGAGCAGCGCCATGTCGCTGTCCATCGCGTCTTTGTAGCGATTCTGCCAGCGATAACTGTTAGCCAGATTGTCCCTGGCTATTTGCTGCGATTCTGAAAATCCTTCGCCGTCAAGTTTGTGGTAGATCTCGATCGCCTGTTTATAGCAGTCGTCCGCCTTTGAATAGTCCTTCAAATCCAGATAGCAATGTCCAAGTAGAGAAATCGTGTAGGCTGTGTCGCCGCTCTCCAGACCCGCACCCTTGAGTCTTATGTCGTAGGCCCGCTGGAGCAGGGGCAGGGCTTCGCTTTCACGATCCCTGTCGCACAGTAAGTCGCCCAGCGCTTCTAGCGCAATTGCCACCTGCGCATGCCGGGGATTGTAGGATTTTTCGGCGGCCTCGACTAAGAGTCTCAGGGTCTTTTCACGCTCGGCTGTAAGACCCAGCTCGCCTTCCAGCCTGGCTTTGTCGGTGAGCAGGACCACCACCTGTGGGCAACCCAGGCCCGGATATTGTTTGAAGGCCTCCAGGCTCGCTTCATAGAGCTCGAGGGCGCCCTTGTTGTTCTTATTGGCCGCGGCGGTCACACCTTCGGCCTGCAGGCTGTTGGCCTTATCCAGAATATTTTGATTTTCTTCCCAGCGATAAATGCTCTTTTCGCTGATATTGCCGTCGGCTCCGCTGAGGCCGGTGGATTGCACCAGCATTTTGCGCATGGGCAGGCTGTTGTAGACATTTTCGTCCTGATTGTTGGCGTCGGCGAAGACATTGCGGATGGTGAAAATCAGGGCGCTGGTGCCGACCAGTGTCACCACCAGCGCCGTCGAACCTATCCAGACGAAATGTTTTTTTGTCACTCTTGCCGAGGCCTCTGATTACCAGCTGCCGCCGCTATCGGAGCCGCTGTCGGAACTTCCTGAGTCAGAAGAACCCCAGTCGCCGCCGCTGTCCGAACCGAAGCTGGAAGAACTTGAACTGGACCCCCAGTCGCCCCCGCTGTCGAGAAAACCTGACCCACTATTGTTATATGAGGAGTTGGAAGAGGAATTGTTTCCACCCCAGCCGCCAAAGATTGAATTATTTCCCGACATCATATGGCCGCCGCCGGACCAGTTGCTGTATTCGAGATTGTCGAGACGGCGGTTGGTGTCCATCTGTTCAAGCAGGAAGAGCATGTCGAAGATGCCGCCGGAAGGTCCGGTGTTGATATAAAGCGGTTGGTTGTATTCCTGGTTGTAGGACCAGCTTGGTCTTGAATACGGGGTGTCCATATTGACTTTGATTCTGTGCGATTTCTCCGCTTCGATGGCCTTAGGCTTATCGCCTTCGCTGCCGCCGCTTTTTTCTATTTCGTCCGGCTTCAGTGAATCCACACCACCGGTGATGGCACTCACTTTTTCCAGGAGATCTTCCGCTTCGGTATTGAGACTGTCTGTAAGTTTCAGCGCAGGCAGCAGGCCGTCATTGGCTTTGCCCCAGCGTTTGGCCGCCGACAATTTTTCAATTTCATCCTTGGCCTTGTCCAGGGTCTGCAATTTTTCAAAAAAGGCCGAGACCTTGAGGGCCAGATCCTTGTTGGCTCGGGGCGGCATGTATTCGGAGGCCTGGCCCAGCTCATTGGCGGCGGTGTAGAGCTTGCCCAGACGCTCGCTCAGAGATTTATTCAGACGCCTGGTCTTATCTTTGGCCGCATTGTTGATAATAAAATAGATTGCCACCGCCAGCGCCACCAGGCCGCCGCCCATCCAGGCAAAGCCTTGCAGGTTGGGCTGGCCGCCGGAGAGCGTCGGCGAGACCGGTTGAATGGTTGTCTGGGTGGTGCGCGTGCCACCGCCTGCCGCCATTTCACTCTTGCGGAAGGTGGCCAGTCGCGTGTCGACGGCCGTCAGTGAATTTGTAATTGCTCCCTGCACGTCGTTTTTGCGAACATAGGGATAGAAATAATTGGGCAGCAGGGTGCGCTGCACATAGTCGCTGCTGACGCCGTAGTGACTGACGTCGCTGCCGGCCCGGACGCGGATTTTGTGGCCGCTCAGGTCGATGACCATAAGCAATCTGTCGCCTTCGACCTTCCAGGCCTGGGCGACGTCATTGGACAGGCTGTGCAGGGCCTCGTCGTTTTCGGCCTTGTAGCTCCTGGGCAGGATCAGTACCCGGGCCTTGTAGGTAAGACTTTTGCCGAATTGATCAAGCTGGGTCAGCTGCCCTTGAGAGAGCGAGCCGCTCAGGTCGGTTACCGTATGGCCCGGTGCTTTTGCTGGGATGAAGTCTGGCAATCCACTCATTTCATTCACCTGTTGATTAAACTAATCTGGCTGTCTGACTGGATTCGTCTTATCTTACCTGTTTATCTAATTGGATTATCCCTACAGGCAGGCCCGGGCTCAGCCAAACGCACTTTTTATTTATAAAGTGCCTATTGTTTGATTACATGCATGATGCGCTGCATTGTTTTGATAAAGTCGGGGTTTTGCGCACAAGAATAACCCACATAAATGATCGCCCCCACAAGGCAGTATGAGAGGGCCTTGGTGATTATTGGGTAAGTATTGCGATTCATCGTTTCTTTGGCTCGGGAGCTGAAGCCCGGTCTGGCTCGCCGGCCATTTTCATTTTGCGTGCGCGGCAGGGAGAGCTTATTGGCGCTGCCGCTCATGCGCATGCGGGCATATTCGGCCGCCGAGGGCAGCTGGCGCTGGCAGGAAATGCAGAATTTTATCAGCGATCGCACCGGCGCATTGCAATAGGGGCAATTGGAATAGCCCAGTCCCTGGTTAAAGAAGCTGTCGGACAGCTCAACCTGGTCTTCTTCCTTTTGCCGCGGACCGAACACCGCGCTCATAATGCGTGAAATCCATGTGCGGTTGTCTTCATTTTCATTGCGGCCGGCGCCCACATTGGGGATGCCGTCGCGGGTGCCGGTGGCCTGCATTGCCGCCAGATCCGACTGGGTCGATTTGGCGATATCTATGGCCCGCTGGGAGGCCAGACCCCGCATCTGCTCGGTGCTCATACCGAGTGTGGAGTAGGAGCCGGTCATAAGGGCCTCGGCCTCGCTCTCCATGTCCTTAAACGATGCCTTTTCCATGCGATGTTTATAGGACTTGAGTTTAATGCCGTCCCGGGCCAGGCATTCGTGCAGGTCGGCGCCAAACTCGACAATGGTCTGATGGCGGACGTCGGGCTCCTTGGCCAGGGCCTTGATGAAAAAGTTGGTCAATTCGGTGCAGACCTTGAGGTCCCCCGAAGACTGTGAAAAGGGGATGGGCGTGCCGTAGAGATGGCAGTCCATCATCTCAATGGCCGACTTGGCCTGGTAGGGCAGGGCGCCGGACAGTGACTCATAAACAACCACGGCCAGCGAATATATGTCCGAGCGCGGGTCCACCGCCGAGGCGGCCAGGCACTGCTCCGGACTCATATAGGGCGGCGAACCGCAGACATCGCCGGTACGGGTTATCTGATAGGCGTCCTGGGTTTTGGGCTCTTTCAGCTTGGACAGACCAAAGTCCACCAGGGTAATCCAGTCGTTTGTCTGATTCTGGGAGGAGAGCAAAATATTTTCCGGTTTCAAATCGCGGTGGACCACGTCCAGGGCGTGGGCCGAGGCCAGGGCGTCGTTAATCTGGCTGAAGATGCGGTCGGCGCGCTCGAAGGAGAGGGGGCCGTTGCGCTTGAGCTCATCTTTGAGGCTGACGCCCTCGAGATAGTCCATGACCAGAAAAGGCTGGCCCTGAGCACTCATACCAAAGTCGTAGAGGGTGACTATGTGATGGTGTCTGACCTGGGATACCGTTTTTGCTTCGCGGTAGAAGCGCTTGACCGCTTCCGAGTCGGAGACCATGTGCGAGTGCAGCATTTTGATGGCCATGAGCTTGTCCATCTGCTCCTGGCGGGCTTTGTAGACAACGCCCATGCCGCCACGACCGATGACCGAGACGATTTCATAGCGGTCGCCCAGGCGTGTGCCGACCAGCGGATCTTTATCCGCTTCGACCATCTTCAGGGGCGTGGAATCGGCCGGACAGCGCTCCAATTGATCGTCATATTCTGAGTAGCACTCGGGGCAAGTCTTCAACGCAAAGACGAGGCTCCATTTAAAGCGTTATGTCTGGGTTTTAGCTAGTAAAACACGGGGGACGGCAGCTTTCGGGGGTAAGGGGGGCGGACGGAAGATTTTGGGGGAGAAAGCATTTTTTAAATGCTTTCCAAAGGGTGTATTCCCCTAATACTGATCTTTATCTTTCTCTTTCTTATAACAGAGTAGCAATTATTGAATTACTTATCGGAACACCGCTCTGAGTGAGGCGCAATTTTCCGTCTGATAATTGCACCAGGCCTTCCTTCTCGAACATTTGCAGCTCTTTTGCCCGCGTCTGCAAAAGGTCCAGGCCAAAGTCCCGCAGCAGTGCCGTCAGATCAACGCCCGCCATCATGCGCAGGCCCAGCATCAGAGCCTCTTTTGCTTCGGTGGCGCTGTCGATGACTTCATGCACGTCGTCGGCAAAAGGGTCGCGCAGGTATTTGTTAAAGGACCGCGAATTGCTCGATCGCACCCCGTCCACATAACGGTGGGCGCCGACGCCGAAGGCAAAATAGGAGCGGTTCTGCCAGTAGGTCAAATTGTGTCGGCACTGATGTCCGCTTCTGGCAAAGTTTGATACTTCGTACTGTTCAAAGTCGGCGGCGGCCAGTTTTTCCACCAGCAGGTGGTACATGGCCACCTGGGTGTCCTCGCTGGGATAGCTGGGGTGGCCGTCTGGGAAGCGGCTCTTGAGAGCGGAATTGACGGATAGCTCAAGGCAGTAGGAGGAAATATGACCGATTGCAGGCCAGCGGCGACTGAGTGCGATGGCCCGGTCGAGGGTGGCGCCGAAACTGTCCAGGGTCTGGGTGGGCAGACCATACATAAAATCGATGGAGAGGAGGGGAATGCCGCTTTCGCCTGCTATTTCAATGCCGGCCAGAGCCTGTTCCACCGAGTGATCGCGACCAATGGCGGTGAGTTCGTCGTTGAGCAGAGACTCGATGCCGATCGACACCCGATTTATGCCCATACTTTTCCAGGCCCGGGCTTTTTCCTCGGTTATGGCGTGGGGAGTAGTCTCCACGCTGATTTCGCAATTTTCGTCAAAATCGACCAGCGCTCGCAAGCTCTCCATGATTCGCTGGAGATTGGCCAGAGATAAGAGTCCCGGAGTACCGCCTCCAAAAAAGATAGTTTCTATCTGTGGCTTGTCTTTTTGCTTGAGGGTTGCTAAGTCCAGACGTTTAGCCAGTTCCGAACATAGTACGTTTGTATATTCATCTTCCATGTGACTTAAACCGGCAAAAGCGGCAAAATCACAGAACTGACATTTATGTGTGCAAAAAGGGATATGCACATAGATGCTGGATGGGGTACTAACGGGTGTAGATGCGGCTTTCCGATCCGGATTCTCATGCTTCTCGGCCTGGCTAGTTGATATCATTAGCTGAGAGCAAACCCCGAGGTGTGACCGTGTCTGCACCAATTTTAGCCTTTTGTCTTATCCTGGCTCAACTTTTGTCGCAACAAATTTGTGCCAATGCGGCTCATGCTGCCGCCGTTGATGAGATCAAGCGAGAGCCCCTGCGGCGCGAGGGGCGCAAACCGGCTTCCAGCCAGACCGCTTACGCCGCACAATTGCGTAACAATCAGGCTCTGATCAAGCTTATGTTCAGCCCGGCAGCTGCCGTTGATCTGCGTTCGGTCGGTGATTTGATTATTCTCTACCGGCGCAAAGTCACCGACAATCCCCAGGACAGCAATCTGCGTCTGAAGCTGGGTGGATACTTATTCCTGGCCGGAGATCTGGAAGGAGCGGCCACCGAAATCAAAAGGGCCGTGGCCCTCAAGCCCGATGATTACCTGGCGCACACCCTGCTGGCCCATGTGCTGGATCAGGCCATGGATGAATCAAGCGCCGATATAGAATTTAAGCGTGCCATCCAGCTTCGACCGTCCGAATCCTTTGCCCATGAGTATTTTGCCGACAGTCTCTTGCGTCGGGGAGAGATCTCCGAGGCCATCGATCAGTATCGCCAGGCGGTCATGTCCAGGCCCACTTCTTCGGCTTTTTCCGGGCTCTCCGACGCGCTTCTGGCCAGTCGTGACGTCACCGGTGCGGTCAAAGCCGCTCGTCAGGCCGTCTCGGCCGAACCGAGCTCGGCCCGCGCGCATTGTGCCCTGACCCGGGCGCTGCTTCTGGCCGGTGAATATCAATGTGCCCTGCGCACCGCTCGCCAGGCCACTTTGCTCGATCCTTCCAGCGCCGACAGTCATCTGGCCATGGGCCGGGCGCTTTATGCCGGCAAGAATATCGCCGCAGCCTGTGAGGAGTTCAGGCAGGCAGTCAAAATCGATCCCCTCAATGCACAGGCCAGAAACGATCTTGGTTTTGCCCTGTACGGCGCCGGTGATGTCTCGACTGCGGTGGCGGAGCTGAAGCTGGCCCTGCGCATCAATCCGCACCTGTCGGAGGCGCGCAACAATTTGGAAATCGCCATTTACGGACTGACGGGACAGAAGCATCCTTAGAGGAGAGGACATCGGTGACTTTTTTGAATAGGGCCTTGCCGGGACTGGAGAGTCTGCGCAGACTGTCACCACAGGTGGTGCGACTGCTGGTGATTCAAGTGTTTTGCATACTGGCCATTACTTTCCTTTGCTTTGGCCTGGCCGCCCGGGCTGCCGGCGGAGAAGAGCATGCCGACGCCAAATATCTGGAGCAGGTGCATGTCCATATCAAAGCTCATCGTTATCGTGAGGCCATGACCATGCTCAAGGTCAAGGCTGAAAAAGGTTGTCCTTATTCGCAGTCCCTGCTTGGCTTGATGCATCAAAAAGGCCTGGGCTGTAAGGCCGACGCCAGGCAAGCGGTGCAGTGGTTTACTATGGCGGCCAAACACGATTTTGGTGATGCCCAGTTTCAGTTGGGCAAACTCTACAAAACCGCGGCCGGTGATCTTGCTCCCGAGGCGGGAGAGGCCCGCTACTGGCTGGAGAAAGCTGCGGCGCAGGGAATAGCGGAAGCCAGGGAATTTTTTGATCGCATGCCTTTTGGTCCGCAACTGGAATATAAAGTGGCCCAGTTTAAGAATCAGGCCCAGTTAGATGCCGGGCGCAGCGAACAGGGGCTGGAGCAGTCCTGGACCGGTTATGCCAATATCGTCAATACTCTCAACGCTTCCAGTCATGGTCCCGGTAATAATTGATGAAACCGGTTTTGGTGTCTGCAACGGGACTTCTAATCTCTGCTCTTCTCCCGCCGCTTCTACTCAGCGGCTGTTCCGCACCGTCCAAACCGCAGGCCGCAGTCGTCGAGAGCACAAAGAGCGGCACAATTAAAAAGCCGCGAAAAATGTTTCCCTATCGCATGGGTGGCGACTGGGCCGGTGGAGGTAAGCCCTCCGATGAGATAGACCCCGGTATTGGTAAAAAGATCCGGGATGTTCTGGACAAGCACGGTTCACTGCTTGAACTCTACGATCCCACCGGCTTGACACCAAAGGTGGTGCGAGAAGATCTGGCCATCCTGCAAAGACCGGATGCCTCCAACCTGAGAAATCTGGATATAGGCAACAATGAATTGAGCGATGAAGATATTGAGCCGCTGGCCGATTTGCAGCTGACAATTTTGCGTGCACGTGAAAATGATCTGCATGATTTGCATGCTCTGAAAAAGATGAAAACACTGAGAAAAATCGACCTCGGTTCTACTCCGCTGAACCAGGCTGGACTGTCTGTTTTAGGAACTTTCACTGATTTGAATTATTTATGTCTGGACGGCAATAATTTTCATGGCCTCGATTTGAGCGGACTGGGCCATTTAAAGAAGTTGAGACATCTTGGTTTAGTTAATTGTTTGGGCATACATGAATCCACTCTGGATCAGCTGAGAGAGGACCTGCCGGGCTGTAAAGTCGATTTCACCGACGGGCTTGATGAGAGTTTTTACAATCTTCGCGAGTTGAAGACTATTGAAACTACTCTGATGCATTCAGGTAAGTACGCCCAGGCCGATGGGATGATATCAGGCCTTATCGACAAATGGGTGGCTCAGCCATCGCCTGGTTACCGGGCCATAGCCCAGGCCTATCGTTTGCGCGGCCGCTGCTGTTTGCAGCTGCATGATGCGGCGAAGGCAGTGGAGATGTTTTCCAGAGCACAGGAAAATTATCTCGCTCATGTGCCGGACGATGATGCCCTTCCGGCGGTAACGCTTGAGCTTGCCGACGTGCTGGAGCAACTCCATAAGACTGCTGAAGCCAGGGCCGAACACCTCCGGGCTGATGCTTTCTGGGTAAAATACAAGCCCGGCAAAACGATGCAAAAGCTTTACCGGGCAAACTCCAGCTGGTTGCAGGAGCATGCCCGGTAAGTTTTTCGGTACGGATTTTTTATTCGACGGTGACTGACTTGGCCAGGTTGCGCGGTTGATCTACGTCTTTACCCAGATAATCTGAGATGAAGTAGGAGAGTAATTGCAGGGGCACAATCGTGGTCAGAGGTGAGAAGAGCTCATCGATAGGCGGTATTGAGAGCACCGAGTCGAAGGTTTTTGCTGCTTGTTCATCGCCGTCCACCGCCACAACGATCATTTTGGCGTTGCGGGCGCGTGCTTCCTGGGCATTGGAGAGAGTCTTTTCATAGACAGTGCCCGGCATGAGCACTGTGATGACCGGCACGTTTTGATCGAGCACGGCAATCGGTCCATGTTTCAGTTCGCCTGCGGCGTAACCTGAGGCATGGATGTAGCTCAATTCTTTTAGCTTGAGCGCACCTTCCAGAGCAGTCGGGAAGTTCAAGCCGCGGCCGATGAAGACCACGTCATGCGCATCGGCGTACTTGATCGAGGTTTCTTTGATTTCTTCTTCGCGGGCCAGGATTTGCTCCACCATGGTCGGGATGGAGTTGAGCTGCATCTTCATTTCTCTGGCTTTGTCGGCGCTGATTGTGCCGCGTTTTTCGGCCAGGTAGATGGCCAGCAAATAGAAGCTTGCCAGCTGTGCCACATAAGTCTTGGTGGCGGCCACCGAAACTTCAATACCGCATTCGGTGACGATTAAATTGGGGGTGATTTGAGCCAGGTGTGAATCGGCGCGGTTGGTGATACCCATGGTGTATGCGCCTTTGGACTTGGCTTCTTTGAGCGCGGCCAGGGTGTCGGCGGTTTCACCCGACTGACTGACGGCAATCGCCAGGGTCGATTCGTTGACGAGTAACTTGCGACCGCGTATTTCGGAGGCGATATCGACGGCCACGGGAATGCCGACCAGCTCTTCCAGGAGTATCTTGCCGACCATCGAGGCGTGATAGGCGGTGCCGCAGGCAAAGACATTGATGTGGTTGAGACCTTTGATTTCCTCGTCGGTGAGGTGCACACCATAGGCAGTGCCGTCATTGGCTTCGGGATCGACGTCGCCAACCGAAAAATCAATTGGATGATTGGGATGACGCAGATACTTGGTCAGGGTTTGTCTCAGGACCAGCGGCTGTTCATGGATTTCTTTGTGCAGGAAATGTTTGTGGCCGCACTTGTCGATGACATAGGGGCTGGAGTCCATTGCTATCGGACTGCGTTTGACTTCGGTGCCGTCGAAGGTAAAGAGACGCACGCCCTGGGTTGTGATCTCGGCGATTTCGCTCTGTTCCAGACGCACTACGCGGTTTGTGTACTGGCGCACGGCCATGCTGTCCGAAGCGAGGAAGCTTTCGTCCTGACCCAGGCCGACCGAGAGCGAATAGTGATGATTGACCGCATAGATGCGATCCGGATGCTCTTGCGAGACAATACCCAGGGCGTAGGCGCCGACGAGTTGCTTGAGCGAGCGCAGGATGACGTCGAGCATTTCGCCGCCCTTGCTCAGTTCATAGGAGATGAGGTGGGCGATGACTTCGGAGTCGGTATCGCTGCTGAAGGCATAACCCTTATTGATAAGGTCTTCTTTCAGCTCTTCGAAGTTTTCGATGATGCCGTTGTGGACCACGGCGATGGTGCCGGTGGAGTCGATGTGGGGGTGGGCGTTGGTATCGTTTGGCACGCCGTGGGTGGCCCAGCGGGTGTGACCGATGCCGACTTTAGCGGTGGGATGCTGGGTGGCCAGGAGATTTTCCAGGTTGGAAAGTTTGCCGGCTGCCTTCATAACGCAGAGTCTGCCGTTTTCGATGACGGCCACGCCGGCTGAGTCATAGCCTCTGTATTCCAGGCATTTGAGTTCGCTGAGCAAAACTGGAGCAGCGTTTAAAGGTCCCAGGTATCCAACTATTCCGCACATTTATCGAGTACTCCTTAAGCTTTCGCTTTTATGGATTTTGGTCAAAGTTCTGATGTCTTCAGGGTTTTAACCCTGGTTAGACTTCCATCAAGTCCTGTTCTTTGTCGTGGATAGTCTTGTCTACTTCTTTTATATACTTGTCGGTAACTTTTTGCAGTGACTCCTCGGCGCTCTTGATCTCGTCTTCGGAGATGCCGGAACCCTTGAGCTTCTTGATTTCCTGGTCATTGTCGCGACGGATGTTGCGCACCGCCACCCTCGATTCTTCACCAATTTTTTTCACGGTCTTAATCATCTCTTTGCGTCTTTCCTCGGTCAAAACCGGGATGGAGATACGGATGACATTGCCGTCGGTGTTGGGGGTGAATCCCAGATCCGATTTGTGGATCGACTGCTCGATGGCTTTGATGGCCGCTTTGTCGTAGGGCTGCACCAGAAGTGATCGGCCGTCGGGGGTGGAAATATTGGCCAGACTTTTGAGGGGGGTGGGGGTGCCGTAGTAATCGACTTCGATGCGGTCCAGCATGGAAGCGTTGGCGCGGCCGGATCTGACGCTTTTCAGCTCGGTGGCCAGATTAGCCAGAGCTTTTTTCATGCGATCGTCGGCTTTGGCAATGATATCCGTCGTAACTGTCATCTCTTTTTTTAAACCCTCACAGTGTCATTCATTTTTTTTGGTGGTTCGGACCCTACCAGGGTGCCTATCTGTTCGCCCTGCACCAGGCGCTTGATGGCGCCGTTGCGGGCGAAGTCAAAAACGATAATTGGAATATTGCTCTGTTCGCACAGTGAAACCGCCGCCGAATCCATAACTTTGAGATTCTGCGAAATCAGGTCGGCGAAGCTGATGTAATCAAGTCTTTTGGCGTTGGGATTGGTTTTGGGATCGGCATCGAAGACACCGTCGACCGAATTTTTTGCCATCAATATAGCGTCGGCTTTGATCTCAGCTCCGCGCAGGGCTGCTGCCGTGTCGGTTGTGACGTGCGGATTTCCGGTACCACCGCCGAAGATGACGACCCGATTTTTTTCCAGGTGTCTGATTGCGCGCAGTCTGATGAAGGGCTCCGCCACCGATGGCATGCTGATTGCCGTCTGTACCCGGGTTTGAATGCCCTTCTTATTGAGTACGCCCTGGAGGATGAGGCAGTTCATGATAGTGGCCAGCATGCCGACATAATCGGCCGCTGCCTTGTCCATGCCCCAGGAGCTGCCCATGACGCCGCGGAAGAAGTTGCCGCCGCCAACGACTATTGCTATTTGTACTCCCAGCGAATATGCATCGGCTATTTCATCCGCGATGCGATCAATTACGTCCGGTTCGATCCCGAAGGCCTGTGAGCCGGTCAGGGCTTCTCCGCTGAGTTTGAGAAGGATCCTCTTATAGTGTACTTCTGCCATTGCCGTGGGTGATTCCTATTGCTAAGCCGGGAAAGATCATACCTCTTACCCGGCTTGGCTTCTATGTTTTGGATTTCATTCACCCGCCCTTGTAAAGCAAGGGCCTGGTTTTCGGGCGTTGGTTAAGCCATTTTCAGCTTACTGGCGCCCGGTCAATTACTCTTCGGTTTTGGCTTCGGCACTCTGGGATTCGCCCAGAATGAAGAGAGCAAAACGTACGGGTTTGACTTCTACGCCCCATTCCTTGCCTTTGGCGGCCAGGAGCTTACCGACGGTGGTGCTGGGATCTTTGACGAAGGGCTGCTCGGTCAAGCAACGTTCGGCCAGGATCTTGTCCACACGACCGGCCACGATTTTGTCGCGCATTTCGGGCTTCTTGTCGGCCAGGTCGGCCTTACCAAGCTCAATACGGCGCTCGTTTTCGATCATTTCGGCGGGCACATCTTCTCTGAGAAGATAAGCGGGCTTGGTGGAAACAACGTGCATAGCCAGATCGCGGGCCAAGGCGGTGAGTTCCTCAACCTTGGCTACGGCTTTGTCGGTAGCCAGTTCGATGATGGCTCCCATCTTGCCGCCCAGGGCGTGGATGTACATGCCGGCTGTGCCGTGCTCTGAGGCCAGGTTGAATACCTGAACGCGCTGGACCTGGATGTTTTCTCCGGTCTTAGCGATCGTTTCGGTGATTATTTCCTGAACGGTTTTGTCGCCGGCTTTGCTTGCCAGAAGAGCTTCTACGCTTTCCGGTTTGTTTTTGGCGGCGATTTCAGAGAGCTGTTTGCCCAGTTCGGCAAACTGTTCGTTTCTGGCAACGAAGTCTGTTTCGCAGTTAACTTCAACCAGTACGGCTTGCTTGCCGTCGGCGCTGATCTGACCAACCACAAGACCTTCAGAGGTGGCGCGGCTGGACTTTTTGCCGGCGGTAGCGGCACCCTTCTGTCTGAGCAATTCGTAGGCCTTGTCGAAAGCGCCTTCCGCTTCTACAAGGGCTTTTTTGCAATCCATCATAGCGGCGCCGGATTTTTCTCTCAGCTCTTTCACCATGGAAGCGGAAATTTCGGTCACTGAACTCATCTCCTAGATAACCTCATCTTTTGAGTCGTTGTGCAATTAAGATTTACTGTCCTTCGGCGGCTCCGACGGCTGCTTCGTCAGCTGCGGGGGCTTCTTCGCCCACGGTTACAGCGCCGACTGAAGCCATTTCCATCTGAGGCTCTTCACCCTTGCCGTCTTTCCAGGCTGATTTTTCTTCCTGGGGATCGACATAGGCCTGACCTTGCTTGCCTTCCAGGATGGAATCGGCAATCTTGCTGGTGATCAGCTTGATCGAGCGGATGGAGTCGTCGTTGCCGGGGATGACATAGTCGATGCCGTCGGGATCGCAGTTGGTGTCGATGATACCAACTGTGGAGATGCCGATTTTCTTGGCTTCCGAAACGGCGATGAATTCACGCTTCTGGTCGATGATGAAAAGCATGTCGGGTTTACCGCGCATGGTTTTGATACCACCGAGTGATTTTTCCAATTTTTGCAGTTCGCGGTTGAGAACGGCCTGTTCTTTCTTGCCGCGGCGATAGAGGTCGCCACTGCTGACCATTTCTTCAAGCTCTTTCAAACGATTGATGCGCAGACGAATCGTTTCGAAGTTGGTGAGCATACCGCCCAGCCAGCGACGATTGACGAAGTGAGCGCCGCAACGGCGGGCTTCTTCTTCAACGATTTCGGAGGCCTGTTTTTTTGTGCCGACAAAAATAATGTTTTTCTTTTCCGAGGCAGCTTTTCTGACGTATTCGCAGGCTTTATCGAGGGCTCTGGTGGTCTGTTCCAGGTCGATAATGTAGATGCCGTTTCTTTCACCGTAGATGTACGGTCTCATTTTGGGGTTCCAACGGCGGGTCTGGTGGCCGAAATGAACGCCTGCTTCCAAAAGTTGTCTCATCGATGCTACTGGCAAGGCTTACTCTCCTTAATTGTGTATGTGCCTTTAGGGTTAGGGTTGGCGGAACTACTAATGTGAGTCCCCGAATCGGGGTCGGACCTTCCGTAGGGTCCGAGCAATTGAACGTATATGCGAGGGGGCTAAATTAGCACTTTGCTCGATATATTCCAAGTCTTGAGCCTTTGCCGGAGAGCGAATCTGCCCGGCAAATCACACGCCCGGAAGGCGTGAGCGGATATCTTATCGTAGCATGAGCCGCGCTGCGAGCGCCTATTTATAGACACTTTCCTTTTTTCTGGTTATAATATTAAAACGTAAACTTTTACTAACTGGTCTTCATTGGGTAACGAGGGTAAGCATTGTCGAAGGTATTGGTCCTTAACGCATCCTACGAACCTCTCAATATCTGCACCTGGCGGAGAGCGGTGGTCTTGTTAATGAAGGGCAAGGCGGAGCAAATCGAGCACAACGGTCGCTTGATTTACACCGACACGCCTGTGCCGACCGTGATCAGACTGCGCTCATATGTGAAGATTCCATACAAGGAGATCAGCCTCTCCCGGCGCAATATCCTGCATCGTGACAATTACACCTGTCAGTACTGCGGCGATAAACGCCATGACCTGACCATCGATCACATCATCCCCCGCTCCCGCGGTGGCCTTGACAGCTGGGACAACGTTGTTGCCGCCTGCCTGCGCTGTAATGTCAAAAAAGGCGATCGCACGCCAAAAGAGTCCGGCATGCCGCTTTCGAGCACTCCGCGCCGGCCTATGTCGCATGTTGTCTTTGAAATTTCGAAGCATTCGATTGCCGGCGAATACAACTGGAAAAAATATGTAATCGGCGCCTGAGGCGCTCTTCTGGCTTTATACGGGTCCCGGGGCTAAATCTCCCCGGGGCCTTTATACTCAGTAGCACCGACAGCGCCAACTAAACAGTGCCCAGATTGCAAGCCGAAGAAAAAGACGCCCCCGCAAAAACCATAGAGCATCCTCTTTTACTGGAGGGTGAAAAGCTCTATGCCGCTGTCCTGCTCGATGTGCAGGTGCGCGGTCTGAAAGATCGTCTCTTCACTTATAGCGTTCCCGATGAGCTCAGGGACTCGGCCTTCATCGGCTCCCAGGTGCTTGTGCCCTTTGGTGGGCAACAGGCCCTGGCCGGTTACATCATTGGTCTGAGTGAAACTCACAATCTGGAAAAGAGCCCCAGGCCTATAACTGAGGTGGTCGAGCCGGATCCTCTTTTTGACGAGCAGTACATAGACTTCCTTTCCTACGTCGCAAAAAAATATTGTGCTTCCCTGCAAGACGTAATTGCAGCGGCCATTCCCGCCTGTCTAACCACCAGACTGAAGCGCATCGTGAAACTGGCCGAGCCCTATCACTATTTGAAAGACGAAGACGCGCAGAAGCGAAAAGCCGCTGTTTCCGAGGATAATGCCGGCTATATAATCCTCGATCAGCTTTTGCAGTCGGCCAAACTGATCCTCAATATGACCAGTTTGCGTCAGCGCTTTGAGCGGCAGGGACGGCTCTGCAGGCCTAAATTGACCCTTACCCATTTCCATCAGGCCCTGACCAGACTGGCAAAAAATGGGTTGCTTGTGGTTGAAACAGAACAGGAAGGCGCCGAGCACGCCAAGACAAAAAGGGTCGTAACCGCAGGTCCGGAGCCGGCTGTGACCGACAAGCACAGGGCCGTGCTGGACGCCCTGGCCCAGTCCGGAGAATTACTTACCGTCGCCGATCTGGTCAAAGCCACGGGTATTAGCCGGGCCACAATCGATAAAATGCTGGAAAAGCAAATGCTTGTGCCACATCAGGAAGCTGTCCTGAGAGATGGGCTGGCCGGGCTTCCCCAGGCTTTCATCGAGAGGAATAAAATTCAACCGACCCTTACCGACGAACAGCAAAGTGTTTTTTCGGTCCTGCTCAACGATTTGCACAATGTCATCGGTCAGGGCGACGACCCCCTGGATGAGTCCCCCCTCGCTCACGATCCCGGAGTTGAGGTCCAGCCCTGGCTTTTGCACGGTGTGACCGGCTCGGGCAAGACTGAAATTTATTTGCGGCTGATCACCGAAACTTTAAAAATTGGACGTACTGCACTATTTTTAGTCCCCGAAATAAGTCTCACGCCCCAGCTGGCTGGGCGCCTGAAGGGCCGTTTCGGCAGCCTTGTGGCCGTCTGGCACTCGGCCATCAGTGCCGGTGAACGCTACGATACCTTTCAACGTCTGCGCAGCGGTGAGGTCAAAGTCCTGCTCGGTGCTCGCTCGGCTATCCTGGCTCACATACCCGATCTCGGTCTGATCATTCTGGATGAAGAGCACGACGGCAGCTACAAGCAGACCTCGCCCGCCCCCCGCTACCATGCCCGCCATCTGGCCCTGGAGAGAGCTCGCCGCGACGGTGCTCTGGTGCTCCTGGGCAGCGCCACTCCCGATGTTGTCAGCTTCTATGAAGCGAGCCGCGCCGATCGCATTTTGTCCATGCCCAGCCGTGTCTTTCAGCAGGCCATGCCTAAAGTGACCATTGTGGACATGCGTAAACAATTTAAGGACGGTCATGGCTCGGCTTTCAGCGAACCGTTAAACTGGGCTGTGCGTGAGCGTCTTGCTCGATCCGAGCAGGTGGTCTTGCTGATTAACCGTCGCGGCTTTGCCAGTCATGTTTTTTGTCAGGTCTGCGGCCATGTGGTCAAATGCAACAACTGCAGCGTTTCTCTCGTTTTGCACCATAAGAGCGGCCGGGCTCCGGGTGAGGCTTTGAGTAAGTCCAGTTATCTGGCCTGCCACCACTGTGGCTTTCGCAAAGGTCTGGCGCCGACCTGCACCGCCTGTGACAGTCCTTTCCTCAAAGAGTCGGGACTGGGCACGCAAAAAATTGAACAGGATGTGCACAAACTTTTTCCTGAAGCGCGCGTGGTCCGCCTGGACAGTGACGTGGCCGCCAAAAAGGGTGCTTACGAGCAGGTGCTGGCCGAATTTTCGGAAGGTCGAGCCGATATACTGATCGGCACGCAAATGGTGGCTAAGGGCCTGGATATCGAAAAGGTTACTCTTGTCGGGGTGCTCACCGCCGATGCTGCGTTCAATTTGCCAGATTACCGTTCAATGGAGCGCGGCTTCCAGCTTTTGACCCAGGTGGCCGGACGGGCCGGACGCGGGGCTCACGCCGGTGAAGTGATACTGCAGACTTACGCTCCCGATCTGGAGGCGCTGCAACTGGCTTCCCATCATGATTATGTCGGTTTCTTCAAACCTGAGCTGGAGGGCCGCAAACATTTCGATTATCCGCCCTTCTCTCAGATTATCCGCATTGTTGTATCCAGTGAGGATAGCGCTCTGGCGGAGTCGGTTAGTGAGATGCTGGCCGAGGAAATCAGCCATCTGATAGAAGATACGGTTGATGAAGAAGAGGTAAGAATTCTCGGACCGACCGCCTGTCTCTTAGAAAAAGTAAAAACAAAATTCCGCTTCCACCTTTTAATCAAGAACAAGGCCGGAGCGGCCGTACAGTACATGATTACCGATTATCTGCGCCTGCGCAGATTTGGCCAGGACGTAAATGTAGCGGTCGATGTCGACGCCCTTGACCTTGTTTAAACTAAAGATCTAAGTTGTGCAGTGCTGTATTATGCACTTACGTTGTCGGCTCCAGGTGGTCCAGGCGGATCAGGTGAGATCGGGCTTTGATAGCCATCTACTACTATTTTGTTTTTGTTGTTCTTGCATTTCTCTCGCCTTTTCTCCTGCTCAAGAAAAAAGCCCGGGCAGGTCTGGGACAGAAGCTAGGCTTTGTGCCCGCGTCTATCAGGACTAAGGCCCCTGAGCTAAAAAATTGTGTCTGGTTCCATGCCGTATCTGTGGGTGAATTCAACGCCATACTGCCGCTGGTTAAAGCTTTTCATGAGCGTCACCCCGAGACACCGCTTGTGGTTTCCACAACCACTGCCACCGGCCAGAAGCTGGCCCGGGAAAAAATAGGGGATATCGCCTGCGTCATCTATTTCCCGATTGATTTTCCGCCACCCATTCATACCTGGCTCAAACTGCTCGCTCCGCGTCTGGTGATTATTGCCGAGACCGAAATCTGGCCTGGTTTTACCCATGAATGCCGGAAGCGCGGCATAAAAGTGATGGTGGTCAACGGGCGTATATCTCCTCGATCCTTCAAGTCCTATCATCGTCTGCGCTTTTTCTTCGGTCCTGTACTGGCGCGCTTCAGCGTCATCGGCGTGCAGTCACCGGAGGAAGCCAAACGATATTTCGCCGTGGGCGGCGATCTGCTCAAGGTCGAGGTGCTGGGTAACATCAAGTTTGACGGTCTCAAGCCCATTTCGGCCGCCGCCAAAAACGACCTGGCCAGGCAGATCAATTTGCCCGATGGGGCTGTAGTCGTCGTGGCCGGCTCCACTCATGAGAGTGAGGAGGCCTGCGTCCTCAAGACTTATAATCAATTGCTTGATACCACTCTTGGTGCCAGGGCGCGGCTGATTATCGTGCCCCGTCATCCCGAGCGCTTTGATAGAGTAGCGGAGCTGATAAAAGAATACGATCTCATTCCCCGTCGCCATTCGCTTGGCCAGGCCTTTACCGGAGCAAAAGGCGAAGTCTATTTGCTGGATGTGATAGGCAAACTTTTTGACTTCTATTCGCTCTCTACCGTCGCTTTTGTCGGCGGCACCCTGGCTCCGGTCGGTGGCCACAATATCATGGAGCCCTACGCCTATGCCGTACCGGTGGTAGTCGGTCCGCGCACCGAAAAAGTCAAGGACCTCATGGACGCCCTCACGGCGCAGCAGGCAATCATCCAGGGTAAAAACGAAGGGGCCGTGATTGACGGCCTGCTCACTTTTGTCCACAACGAAGATCTGCGGCGCAAAGCCGGTCTGGCCGGAGAAGAAATATTGCTCAAGAGCCAGGGTGCGGTGGCCAAGGCCGTGACCCTGATAGAAAGCCAGTTGAATGTGCCTTTGATTGCAAGTGAAGTATCCGGAGCAGCTGGTCATGACCGTTGAAGACACTAAATCAGCCGCCGCTACTAGAAGCAGACCTCTGTCCGAGCGTCTGGAGGAAGCGGTCAAAAATCCGGGCATAAACAAATTTCTCGTCCCCCTGGCTTTTGCCTACGGTGCCGGCAGTTATCTGCGTATCCTCTCCTATAGTAAAGGTCTGGCCCGTCGCAACAAGGCCTCCGTGCCGGTTGTTTCCGTCGGCAATGTCACCGTCGGCGGTACCGGTAAAACGCCGGTGGTTATTGATCTGGTCGACCGGGTCAGCTCGAGGGGCGTTAAGACTGCAATATTGAGCCGCGGCTACGGGCGCAAGAGTCAGGTCCGGACCCTGCTCGTTTCAGACGGTGCAGGACCGCTGGTCAGTGTGGAAGAAAGCGGCGATGAGCCCTATTTGATGGCCCGGTCGGTGCCCGCGGCTACGGTGATGGTGGGGGCTAAACGGGTTGAAACAGCCGGTCTTGTCACCAGAAATCACGGTGCCGGCATGATCTTTCTGGATGATGGTTTTCAGCATGTGCAGCTGAGGCGCGATCTTGATATTGTCCTCTTTGACTATAACGACGATCCCGATTGCCTCACTCTTCTGCCCCAGGGCCGTCTGCGTGAGCCGCTCTCGGCGCTTGGTCGGGCCGATATCATAGTCGTCACAAAAATCCCCGTGCCGGTGACCGCAGCCGTCAAAGAAAAACTGAAAACACTGTCCGCTCGCCTGCGCCATGTGGCACCGAGGGCGGTGCTGCAATATGCCAGTTTTGTGCCCAGTTATTTACTCGGGCATCAGGATGCTCCAGACAGTCGTGTGGCCGCCCTTGGCGATTTAGCCGGGAAGAAAATCCTGGCCCTTTGTGGTATTGCCCGGCCGGAGGGATTTTTCAATTCGCTCTCCGCTCTGGGAGCGACTGTGGTGGACAAAATGGTCTATGCCGATCACCACTGGTTTGACTCCGGGGACCTCGCCGCCATAGAAGAGCGTTTTGCCCGCAGCTCAGCGGAATATCTTGTCACTACCGAGAAGGACATGGTGCGTCTGCATCTTACCGCCGCCCTGGGTGCTAAGACTTTTGCCCTGATGCAAAGTCCCCTGTGGTTGAACGAGTCGGGCCAGGTCGAGGAAGAACCTTATATATTGAAAGTGCTGGAAGAAATGGCCGGTGCGCCGCAATGAACGCTGCGAAGAGGCCGGAGAGCAGATCCATTCTCGTTGTCCGTTACCGATTTATCGGTGACACGATCCTCACTGTCCCCTTTTTGCGCAATTTGAGGGCGGCCTATCCAGACGCTCGCATCAGTGTGCTGGTCGGTCCCAAGAGCGGCGAGGTGCTTGAGGGCTGTCCTTATGTGGATGAGCTCATCACCTACGATACGACCAGGTTTCATAAATACGACAGCGGCAAGGGCAAGACCCGCAGTTTTCTCTCCTATGTCCTGCAATTGCGCAAGCAAAAATTCGACACTGTCTATTTGCTCAAGCGATCTTTTTCTTCGGCTGCCCTGGCCTTTCTCATCGGAGCGCGGCGGCGCGTCGGCTACGGCACCGAGGGCCGCGACTTTCTTCTGACCGACAGTGTGCCCTGGCGTAAAGACATACATGAGGTGGACTCGCTTTTGTCGGTACTCACCGCCGTCGGCATACCCATCGATGACGGGCATCTGGAGGCCTTTCCCTCAGCCGCTGAAATCGCCGAAGTGGAGGCCATTGAGCCGCGCCTGCAAGCTGCCGCCGGCAAAAGTAGTGGTTTTGTCCTTATTCACGCCGCCGCCGCCCATCCGGACAAGCTTTATCCACTCGATAAATGGGTGCCGCTGGTCAAGCGCCTGCGTGAAGAGCTGCGCCTGGAGCCGGTCTTTTCCGGGGACAGTCAGGATATCGAGCTCTATAAAAATCTGGCTCAAATGTGCGGTCTGGAAAATCCCATCAGTCTGGCGGGCAGGCTTTCTCTGCGGCAGTCGATGGCCCTTTACAGCCGTATGAATCTGGCCGTTTGTGTCGACTCCGGGCCGGCCCATCTGGCCAGCGCCGCGGGCGTCCCTACTGTGGCCCTGTTTGGACCGACCGACCCGGTGCGCTGGCGACCCTACGGACCGATGCACGCAGCTGTCTATAAGGAAGAGCTGGCCTGTCGCCCCTGTCACTATCACAAGACTTGTCAGGATAGAGAATGTCTGACCGACCTGAGTCCTGACTTTGTCTTTGAGAAGTGCTTAAATGTATATGCCGGTGTTCCGAGGGGATAGGATGCAATTTAAATTGAGCGAGCGGGAGAGTAAATCTGGTCATGTGCTGACCAAAATGTCTTTGCTGAGCGCCTTGCTTGTGGTCGTGGTCAGCGTGGACAGTCAGTCCGCCTTTGCAAAATCCGCCAAGAAGAAATTCCCCAAGGGCTTTGTCCATAACACCGCCGGTGATGGCGTGGCCGCCCCCGTGCCCCAGGCCTACAATAAAAACAAAGTGCCGATGTGGGTGCAATACGACCAGGGCGGACTTTATTATTACAATCGTGGCGATGTGGAAAAAGCACGTCAGTACTGGATGGCCGCGCTCAGACTGGCCGAGGCCGCCGTGCCGGCCGAACGGGCCAAGGGCCTGAGCGCCAAGACGGCTGAAGACTGCTGTCAGTTGATTCATCACCTGGCATTTTTTGTTGCCGACGCCAAGTTTAAGCCCAAGTACGACTCCAGCTATTATGGTTCGGCGCTCAGCTCCTCGCACCCGGACAATGGACGTGCGGTTTCCAATCCGGCTCAGTACAATCTAGACAATACCAAGGAAAGTCTCAGGCAGATGCAGGAAGACTGGGACTGGTATGAGCGCATTTGTAATTTTGCCGACCGCGCTATCGGCAAGCAGAGAGACTGCATGCGCCAGATCTACAATCAACGCTCGGTCTTTGAGCGCAAGATCATTATGACCAGGCAGACGGCGCAGGCTCTGGAACAGCAGCTGGGTGTTGATCCGGCGCATTCATCAATTGATATGCGACCGCTCAAATGGGGCGGCATACCCGGAGCCGGCAATCCCTTCAACGCGCCCAACTCCGATCCCACACCGATTGAACTGCGTGGTGGTGCCCGGCCCGAAACCTTGCGTCACTAGACTCCTCAATCAGCTTGATTAAGGCGTCGGTGCTTTGAACAGTCCCTGACCTTCTATCAGTACGGGCAGTCCCCGCACCAGGCAGAAGAAGCAGGAAAAATAGACCATGCTCATCGCCACGGTCGGTGCCGCCGTATTGGCCAGGGTGCCTGTGTGGGCGGCGATGACTAAGCAAAACGCCAGGGCTTTGACCACGGCGTAGGTGAAGCGGCTGAAGTTTGATGCCACCAGAAATTTACCCAGACCCGATTGCATCATAGTCTTGGCACCAAATGCGGTGAGCCCCTGTTCGCTTGCATGACTGCGCATGGCGTCAACGAAGGTGCCGCGCACCAGGAAGAGTAAGGGCACAAAGGCCGGTATCCACTGCAGGGCGCAAAAAACGATCCAGTAAGCCATCTCAACGCATCTGTCCCCGGCAATATCGAGGATGGCGCCAAACTTTGATGACTGATTTAATTTGCGGGCGAAATATCCGTCCAGGCCGTCGGCCCAGATAACAAAGACCGTCAGGCCGAAGGCCCACCACAGAGTGCTGTCGTGGGCAGGCGTCTGGGGATTACTCTCAGCCACAAAAAGCAAGCTGAGAGTAATCAGGGCCAATACTACCCGTGCTACCGTGATGATATTGGCGACGTTTACCAATTTAAACTAGACGTCCAGGTTGGCTACTTTATGCGCGTTCTGTTCGATGAATTCGCGTCTTGGTCCGACCGCTTCGCCCATGAGAAGGTCGAAGGTGTGGTCGGCTTCGGAAGCGTCATCGACGTTGACGCGTTTGAGGGTTCTGGTCTCCGGATTCATCGTCGTTTCCCAGAGCTGTTCGGGCATCATTTCGCCCAGACCCTTAAAGCGCTGGATGTCGGCTTTTTCACCCATTTCGGCCAGCACCGCTTCGAGCTTGTGCTCGTTGTAGCAGTACTCGATGCGCTTGCCTTTCTGTACTTTATACAGAGGCGGCTGGGCGATGTAGACGTATCCTTTTTCCACCACCGGTCGAGCATAGCGGAAGAAGAATGTGAGTAAGAGCGTACGGATGTGGCTGCCGTCTACGTCGGCGTCGGTCATGATGATGATTTTGTGATAGCGCAGTTTGCCGAGATCCAGATTTTGCGCATTGGGACGGAGCAAACCGGTTGATTTGTTGCCTTCCTCGTTGGTTTCGGTGACGGCCAGACCCAGAGCCTGGATCATCGCCTGCACTTCATTGTTGTCATAAATGCGGCTGGGCTGCACTCTTTCAACGTTGAGGATTTTGCCTCGCAGGGGCAAGATGGCCTGGAATGCGCGGTTGCGACCTTGCTTGGCGGAACCGCCGGCGGAGTCACCTTCTACCAGATATATTTCGCATTTTTCGGGATCTTTGTCCGAGCAGTCAGCCAGTTTACCCGGCAGTCCGCCGCCGGACAGAGCCGATTGACGTCTGACCAGAGTCTTGGCTTTGAGAGCCGCTTCACGGGCTTGCTTGGAGTTGAGGATCTTATTGAGGATGTCTTTGGCCGGTTTGGGATTCAATTCCAACCAGTCGGAGACGCGCTCGGCGGCGATACTCTGGACGATACCCTGCACTTCGCGGTTGCCCAGGCGTTGCTTTGTCTGTCCTTCAAATTGCGGGTCCGGTACTTTCACCGAGATGATTGCCGTCAGGCCTTCGCGGATGTCTTCACCGGTAAATTTATCGTCGCTGTCCTTGAGGAAATTGGATTTCTTGGCATAGTCGTTGACGATACGTGTAAGAGCATTTCTGAAGCCGGTCTCGTGGGTACCGCCGTCATGCGTATTGATGTTGTTGACGAAGCTGTAGATCGACTCGGAATACTGGGTCGTCCACTGCAGCGAACATTCGCAGGTGACGTCCTCCGCTCTCTGTTCAAAGTAGATGGGCGGCTTGTGCAGGGTATCTCTCGTATCGTTGAGATATTCCACATAGCTGGCGATGCCGCCTTCGTAATGGTAGGTTTCGGACTTTTCTTTGTCGTCGACCTTGGCGCGGTGATCCGTGAGAACGACCTTGAGACCTTTGTTGAGGAAGGCCATTTCGCGCAGTCTTGTGGCCAGGGTGTCCCATTCGAAAATGATCTTCAGGCGCTCGTTATCTTCATTGATATCGTGGAAAATCAGGTCATCGGGCCAGAAAGTAACTTTGGTGCCGCGCTCGTCGGTGGGGCCCAGTATTTGCAAATCGCCGTCTGCATTGCCGCGCAGATAGACTTGCTTGTGGATGCGACCGTTGCGGTAGACTTCCACTTCCAGTCTTTCGGACAGAGCGTTTACAACTGAAGCGCCTACGCCGTGGAGACCGCCGGATACCTTATATCCGCCGCCGCCGAACTTACCGCCGGCGTGGAGAACGGTAAATACCGTTTCTACAGCGCTCTTGCCTGTTTTTTCTACAATGTCTGTCGGGATGCCGCGGCCGTTATCGCGCACGGTGCAAGAATTGTCAGGATTGATCTGGACATCGATCTGGGTACAGTGACCGGCCAGGGCTTCATCGACGGCGTTGTCTACGATTTCCCAGACGAGATGGTGGAGGCCCTTGGGACCGGTCGTACCGATATACATACCCGGTCGCATCCGGACCGCTTCCAGCCCCTCGAGAACGTCGATTGCCGAGGCGTTATAGTCGCCTTCGACCGGGGTGTTATCAATCTCCTGGGACTGATAGACCTTCTCTTTATCTTTTTCGTTACCGTCGTCTGGTACTGCTGCCACTGTTCCTGGTTCTTTCTTTGCCATAGGTGCTTATGATCCCAAAGGAGTGTCTTACGCCGACCTGCTAAAACATACAGAAGGGCCATGTTTGATATGCGATGAGTATCTTTTGGATAGCTCAAAGGCGTATCTAAACCCTGAAGTCTGCACGACCTGGTTAGCTGGTCAGGCCTTCCAATTAACTAGCAAATTCTAGCACGGAAGGCTATTTCATGCCCTTTTACAGTAGCAACTGACGACCCCTTGGGATAAAATCCCAGATAGTTATTTTGAAACTTATTTTCAGCTCGATTTTTGGTCGCTTAGCTCTTTTAAACATGGAATCATTCTTTGGAAATCTTCTTTCAGTCAAAACCCGGGCTCGTTGAGCGCTCAGCCGTTGCGCTTGGCTTCTTTGACGGGGTACACCCCGGCCATCAGGTTGTATTGAAAAAGGCTGTGGAGGAGGCCAGACGCCTGGGCTGCAAGGCCGGGGTCGTGACCTTCCGCGATCATCCCCGCGGCTTGATTCGCGGCAAGTCGCCTCTTTTGCTCACGGTTATCGAGCAGCGACTCGACCTTTTTGAGAGCATGGGCCTTGACGTGGCACTTGTCCTGACCTTTTCCGAAGAGCTCTGCCGCCTTTCCCCCCACGAATATGTGGATGATGTCCTCGTAGGCGCCATGGGCGCCAAATCCATCTCGGTCGGTCACAATCACCATTTTGGCCGCGACCGCGAAGGCAACGCCGACTTGCTGCGCCAGTTTGGCCAGGAGCGTGACTTTGTAGTGCATGCCGCGCCTATGGTCTATGTGGAAAATCTGGAGGTCTCCTCCTCGCGCATCAGGCAACTGATTGAAGCCAAGGATATGGAGCTGGCCAATACGCTTCTATCCAGACCGTTCACAGTGCGTGGTGAGGTCGTGCAGGGGGCTCGCCGGGGGCGGATGCTGGGATTCCCCACCGCCAATCTCCTGCCTGCTTTCAATCAGCTCCTGCCGCCCGTAGGGGTTTATGCCGGTACGGCCAGGATTGACGGCCCCTCCGGACCGCGTTTCCAGCCCGCCGTCATCAATATCGGCTTTCGTCCAACTTTTAACGGCAGTGAAGGCGAGGAAAAGACAGCCACAATCGAGGCGCATCTGCTCGACTTCAAAGGCGATCTATACGGACAGACAGTGGAGATAGGCTTCCTCAAATTTTTGCGCGACGAGCAAAAATTTGACGGTCTGGAAGCCCTGACTAACCAGATTGCTCAAGATTGCCAGGTTGCTCGTTGCTATCTGGATCAGTGCCTGGCAGACGCTTCCAGCTCCTGAGTTAAACGTGCAAGTAAAAAAGATCACGGTCAAGAATTTCCGCAATTATCAAGACGCCTCTCTGGATCTCTCGGCGCGGCGCAATATCCTTATCGGTGAAAACGCCCAGGGCAAGACCAATTTGCTCGAAGCAATCGAAATCATCTCCAATGGTCGCTCCGACCGCGCCGCCAGTGACCGTGAACTGATCGCCAAAGGGCAGTCGGAGACAGTGATTGAACTCATCTACGAGGCCCGGAGCATGCAGGGCATCAGTGAGACGGTTGCGCTGGTAATCAGTCAGGGTGAGCGTCTCAGTCGGCGGGTGAAAATCAACGGTCTGCCCCAGAGTGCGCAAAATCGCCCCTCGGGCCGCGCCATATGCCGTTTGACGACGGTCAGTTTTAAAGCGCAGGATCTCAGTCTTTTGCGCGACGGCCCCAAATACCGGCGCGACTGGCTTGATCTTCTGGCTCTCAAGCTTAAACCCGGACACAATGACCTGCTGACCAAGTACGAAAAGGTCGTGGCCCAGCGCAACCGCCTGCTCAAGTCCTTTTTTGAAAAGGGCCACCTGGCCGTCACCGACCAGGATGAGCTGAAAGTCTGGGATAAGCAACTTTCGTATTACGGCGCTCTGGTGATAAAGAGCCGGGTGGATGCGCTTGAAAGCGCCATCCCCGAGGCGGAGACTTTCCATGCCGGCATCTCCGGACTGCGCGAAAAGCTCAAATGCAATTACATCTTTCGCCAGAAAGAGGATGACGAAAGTCCAGCGGCTGATAAATCAATCGGCACGGCCGAAATTTTTGCCATGGAAGCAAAAGAACTGGCGCTGATAATTATGAAAAATCTGCGTCTGAGACGCTCGGAAGAAATCGCCAGACGTCAGACCCTGACCGGGCCGCATCGTGATGATGTGAGCTTTGATCTCAATGACATGGCGGCCACCGCTTACGCATCCCAGGGGCAGCAAAGAAGTCTTGTCCTGGCCCTCAAACTGGCCGAGCTCAAGCTTGTCTCTCAAGTCCTGGATGAGCCGCCCCTGCTGCTTCTTGACGATGTCCTGGCGGAGCTTGATCTATTGCGCCAGGGCACGCTTATGCAAATGGTCAGCGAGGATATGCAGACATTAATTACCACCACGCACCTTAGCGGTTTTCGTCCGGAATGGGTTGCCGATGCCCAAATAGTCGAGGTTTCAGGTGGTACACTGCGACCACCGGTAACAAGCGAGATCGGATGATAAGAGGTAAATTGGGGTTAGTTAAATCTTGGTGCGGGTACATTAATATCGGTTAAACTCTTGCCCTCTCTCGCCAGTCCCCCTTAGTCCGCGTCCCCCTTCCTACTCTCAGTCCCCCATGATTTTTAAACCCCAAGGGCCCCACTCGTGTTTGCCGAGCATCTAGGCGAAGACATCGATAAAAAAGTTTGTCTGGAGTGTCAACGGCAGTTCACGGGTATTGTCGCGGCCTGTCCGCACGACGGTACGACTCTTGTCACGCTCGCTCGCGATCCGATGATCGGCACTTGCCTTATGGGCAAGTACGACATCATCGATGTCATCGGTCACGGTGGTATGGGTGTTGTCTACAAAGGGCGCCAGGTTTTGATGGAGCGCGTTGTCGCCATCAAGATGCTGCAGTCGCAGCATATTGCCGATTCCATGAGCGTCAAGCGTTTCCACCAGGAAGGCAAAGCCTCCTCCAAGCTCAATCATCCGCACGTCATTACAGTCTATGACTTCGGCGTCACGCCCACTACGGGCCAGCCCTTTATCGTCATGGACTTTTTGCACGGCATTTCGCTGGCAGACTTGATCAAAAATGAAAATCAGGTTGGTGTCGAGCGTAGTATCAAAATTTTGTGTCAGTCCACCGATGCCCTCGACCATGCTCACCGCATGGGCGTCATCCACCGCGACTTGAAGCCCAGCAATATCATGCTCATCGATTATGAGGATGAGAAAGACTATGTCAAAGTAGTGGACTTTGGTGTAGCCAAGCTTATCACCGCCGGTGGTGAACAGCAGAAATTGACGCAGATGGGTGAAGTCTGCGGCAGCCCTGTTTATATGAGTCCGGAGCAGGTGCAGGGTCTGGAGCTCGATAATCGTTCTGATATTTATTCGATGGGTGTGGTCATCTATGAGACCCTGACCGGCCGCCTGCCCATTCTCGGAAAGACCATGGTGGAAACCATGTCCAAGCACATTACCGAAATGCCGCCACGTTTTAACGAGATTCGCCCCGACCTCTATATACCGGAGCGTCTGGAAGCGGTTGTCTTCAAGGCCCTGGCTAAAAATCCCGCTGACCGTCATCAGACGATGGCCGAGCTGACCCGCGATCTTGACACCGCTATTCCGCGAGCCGGCAAAAGTCAGGTGCTGCGCACAGACTTCCCCACCATGCCGGACCTCTCCGGCAAGGCTGAAAAGGGCGGCAACCTGCTGTCGCGCATGAGTCTGATGCACTGGGTGATAGTCAGTGCCGCCGTGCTCCTCGTGATAGGCCTCGGTGTAGTGGCTGCTCTCAACAGCAAGCCTGCTGCTAAGACAAGTCTGCCCAACGTCAACAGTACTGCTGCTGCGACGACGACCAGTACCGGCACCACTGCCAGCACTTCGACGACGACGCCACCGGCTCCAACGTCCGCTAATAAGGTGCCGCCGACCGCCACCACTGCGACAACGCCAAATCCTGGCGCCGCCACCACAACTACTTCGTCGCCATCATCGACCAGTCCGGCTAACCCACCTAAAGTTGCCGTCAGCAGCGAGCCACCCAAGCCCAAACCAAAACCACCGGCACCGCCTAGAGTGGCGCACAAACCCAAACGGGTTGCTGCTCCCGTAGTCGAAGAAGATGTGCCGCACAGTGGAGCTGCCGCTGCCGCCGCCAGGCGCAATGCCGCCACGGCTTCTTCGGATCCCTTCAAGAGTTTGCTTCGCTCGCGCGGTTATTAGCATTAGTATCAGGATTAATAATAGACGCTAGAGGGCTTTTACCAGGGCTTCCAGACGCCTGGGATCGCAGGCGTTGGCCCAGTGTCCGTCCAGTTTTGCATAGGAGCCTATAATCAGTCCCCGGGCATGGCGGCTGAAGGCGGCTATGTTTTCCGGCGTGACGCCGGAGCCGACCAGGGTAGGGATCTTAACGGCCGCGGCTACTTCTTCCACTTCGCTTTCCAGCGGTGCAGCAGCGGTGCGCAGGCCCGAGACTATCACCCCGTCGGCCTTGAAAAACTCGGCCGTATGAGCCGTTTCAGCCAGATCGACGTCGGCCGTGATGGCATGCGACGAATGTTTCTTTTTGATGTCGGCAAAAATTTTCACTTTTGTCGCTTTCAGCGCCGCTCGCCTCCGCACCAGATCCGGTGCGCTGGCTTGATGCAGTCCCTCATCACCGATGTGGGCAAAGACAAAACCCTCTACCCTGATAAAATCCAGGTCCGCGGCTACGGCTACCGCCAGAGACTCGATATTGGCCGCGGCCAGGAGTTGCACGCCAATGGGTATCTTGACGGCGCCTTTAACAGCCTGTGCCACCACGGACATGGCTGCCACCGTCTCCGGTGCCACGTAGCCGCGCAGGTAGGGCACATCATGCATATTTTCTACAATCAACGCGTCAAAGCCGGCTTCCGCGTAGAGTCTGGCATCGGCCAGGGTTTGCTTGATCACCTGTTCCATATCGAAGCCGTAGGCGTCGGCTCCCGGTAGCGCCGGTACGTGCACGGCACCGATGAGAAGACAAGATTTTTCGCCGCTTTTACTGGATATGGATGAAAACACCGGCTTGTTCCCTTTTGTTTTGCACTGGCCTCAGGCCAGAAGAATGGCCCGCACCGGCGAGGCTTCGAGCTCGACAAATTTTAAGGGCAGGGCAATGAGCTCGTATTCGCCTTCCTCGACTTCGCTGAGATCGAGATTCTCCAGCCAGGACAATTTGTAGCGATCGAGTATGCGGTGAGTAGCCAGCTCTTTCGACTGGGTGTGGTCCACCGAAGGCGTGTCCAGTCCGGTCAATAAAAAGCCCAGCTCGCCCAGCTTTTCGGCAGTGTCTTCACCGATGTAGCTGTAGTCGTCTTCAAAAACATCGTGTCTGTTTTTATCCCGCGTTTTGAAGAGTACTCGTTTGATCTGATCGTCGGTGGCCAGTTCGGATAACTGTTCAAGGATTGCTTCACCGGTGATGGGGCCGGTAAGCGGCGCCAGGTCCATGACGTAAGTACGTCCCAAAAACGGGGTGAGCGGCATTATGCCGGCTGTATCGTCACAGGCGGCTCCATCGGCGGTGCTGAGACAGCCTTTGATATGCACCGGAGCATCGGCATGGGTGCCGACATGTGGACTCATTTTAAAGGCTGTCAAATTGATCACTTTGCTTTCTTCATAGCTCAGCGTCACTTCCCTGGAAAAAGGCGTGTCCCCGGGGAAGCATGCCGTGGAAGTGCTTATCGGTTGCGATATATCAATCACGCGGGTAAAGCTCAGGTTGGCTTTTATTTCCTTCAAATCCATCATCTTTTGTCCGTCACTTTTTCAATCCGGCTAGAAAGTGAAATTCAGTCTGTATGTGGTCGGTGCGTATACTCGAATCGGTGACTTTGTCGCTCTTAGCCGAGGGGGCTGTGAGCTGCAAAGCCGTCAATATTTCTCTTGTAATGAGCTCCATGTGATGGCTGTCGAAGCCTGCCGAAAGCTTGATCGCTATACCGACACCGTTGGGATAGCGTTCGCTTGGTGCAACACCGACACCGAGCAATCCGTCGGCGCCTTCCTTTGCCACCATGGCCGGTGCGTCGGTAAATATTTCGCGGGCCATAATTTTGTAATCGAGTCGACCGAGGCCGCTGACCATGCGCGGATTTTTCAGCATCATGGCGCCCAGCTTATCGTAGGGAGCAAAGGCGCGTTCGGTCAGTGCCGCCGGGGGCAGGGCCTGATGATTGAGCAGGGTCATGTAAAAGTAACTCATCTCGGCCACGCTCAGCGCATAGTTAGGCAACTGGCAGCCGTCGGTGGTCGCGGTAAAGCTTGATTCGGGGCGGCCGGTCAGGGTGCTCAAAATATGCTTGAGCCTGGTGTGATGAGCTTCCGACTCTCTCAGATAATCTTTCATGTGATCGGCGCCCTGACTGGCTTTGACCGCCGCCAGATAGCCGCTGTGCTTGCCGCTGCAATTGTGATAGCGGCGCCGGGCCTTTTCCCCGCGCGCCTTCATTGCTTCCTTACTGGCTGCGTCAAGAGGATTGGCCGGGGGACATTTGAGCAGATTTTCGTCCACCTGGGTGATGGCCAGAATCTCCTCAAGCGCTTCGAGGTGGGCAGGCTCGGCCGAGTGCGAGGCCATAAACAGGGCAAAATGCTTGTCCGTCAGGCCCGGATAGTTGTCCTTCAAAATCTGATAGTTGCTCAAAAGCTGCCAGGGCTTCAATAGTGAGCGGCTCCACAGCTCGAAGCTAGTGTCGCCCGTGCCGGTCAGTTTGAGGCAGGGCAGGGCGCCGTATCTCTCGCCCGGCTGGGCATTCCTGTTGTCCAGGCCGGCGACGACGCTGACCATGCCATATACCGTGACTTCGATGCGGCCGCTTCTGCGGATGGTGAAAAGCGGCTTGAAGGGGCTGTCTCCTTCGTGCCCGCCGGTTTCGGCCTTGTAAGTAGCTGTGGCGGTCATGGCCTTCCTTTAAATAGATTCTTCTATTTGCTGCCTCAGGCTAAATTCTCCCAGTCATTGCCCGCTTTATCTACTTGCCGGGGCCTTACACTATATAAATTCGCTCCAAGCTGAAGTGGCGGCAAGGCAATCAGTGCCCCCCGCTGTGTATAGTCACTCTTATTTTCCCGAAGGGAGGGACCTTCAGGTGACCGAAACTGAAAAGCTCGAGTACAAACGTGCCATAAATCCCGGGGACAAGTCACCGCGGGCCCTGGGCTCTTACTCGCATGGACTTAAGGTGGGCGATTTGCTCTTTGTATCCGGCCAGGGCTGCCGCTCGCCCCAGACGGGTAAGGAAGTGGGTCTGACCTTTGACGAACAGGGCAACATCACGGCCTATGACATTGAGGTGCAGACCCGCGGTGTTCTTGAAAACTTGCGCTCGGTCCTGGAAGCCGCCGACCTGACCATGCACGATGTGGTCGACGTGACCGTCTTCCTTGCCAATATGGACGATTTTGACAAATACAACCAGGTGTACGCTCAATACTTCAGTTTTGAGAACGCCCCCACCCGGACCACGGTCCAGGTCGCCCGCTTGCCCGGCAAAAACTTCATAGAAATCAAAGCCATTGCCGCTTTTCCCGGAGGTCGCAAATGACATCACCCAACACACAGACCAGCTCTGGTGTGAAGTCCAAGAAATCAAATCTCGTTGAGATCCAAAATTATATTGGTGGGCGCTACGTGCCCGCCGCTTCAGCTGCTACTTTTGAGACGATCAACCCGGCTACCGGTGAAGCCCACGGACGGGTGGCGCATGGCACCGCCGGTGATATCGACCAGGCGGCGCAGGCTGCGCAAAAAGCTTATGAGAGCGGACCCTGGGCCCGGATGTCCTACGCCGAGCGCGCCAAAGTTGTGGCGGCCATCGGTGATCTGATTTTGAAAAATCGGGAAAAATTAGCCCTGGCGGAAACGACCGACACAGGCAAGCCAATAAGCGAAAGTTTTGACGGTGACATCTTGCGCTCAGCGCAGAATTTTCACTTCTTCAGTCAGTTTGCCTCCACCTTTGCCGAGGAGACTTACAGCGCCTCCGAAAACGAAAGACACATTGCCGTGCGCGAGCCGGTCGGCGTCTGTGGTTTGATCACACCATGGAATTTGCCTCTATATCTGGCCACATGGAAAATTGCTCCGGCTCTGATGATGGGCAATAGCATCGTACTCAAGCCCGCCGAATGGACCCCTTACACCGCTACTTTGCTTGGTGAAATCACAAAAGAAGCGGGCCTGCCCGACGGCGTCTACAACGTCGTTAACGGCTTTGGTGCAAACGAGGCCGGTGAGGCTCTGACCCGGCATCCCCTGGTGCGCTCTATTTCCTTTACCGGCGAGACCTCGACGGGCAAAGCGATTATGGGCGCTGCCGCCGGTACGCTCAAGAAAGTTTCCTTTGAACTGGGCGGCAAGGGCGCCAATATTATTTTTGCCGATGCTGATCTGAGCGAGGCGATTCCGACGGCTGTGCGTGCGGCTTTCCGCAATCAGGGGCAGATCTGTCTGGCCGGTTCCAGACTCTTTGTCGAGCGACCGATCTACGATCAGGTTGTGGAAAAGATGGTGGCACTGGTTAAGGCCATCAAGGTCGGTGATCCGACAAAGTCCGACACTCAAATGGGCGCGCTCATCTCCGCCGAGCATATGGAAAAGGTGATGAGCTATCTGGTCATCGGCAAGGCCGAAGGTCGGCTTGAATGCGGGGGCGAGCGTCTCAGCGATCTGGGTCCGGGCAACTTTTTGTCGCCGGCGGTCTTTACCGGACTGGGCATCAAATCCAGATTTTTGCAGGAAGAAATTTTTGGACCGGCACTTCCTATCATCCCCTTCGATACGGAAGAGGAAGCGATCGCTCTGGCAAACGACAGTCCTTACGGGCTTTCCGCCAGCATCTGGTCGAGCGACATCAATCGCATTCACCGGGTATCGCGCGGCATAAAAGCCGGCATGATCTGGGTCAATACCTGGTTTGCCCGGGACCTGCGCACGCCCTTCGGCGGCCAGAAGTCATCGGGCCTTGGTCGCGAAGGCGGCCGCTACAGCCTGGAATTCTTTTCCGAGGCGAAAACGATTTCTTATAAATACAAGGGGTAACAAATGGAGCTGGGACTGGCGGACAAAAGAGCGCTTATCACCGGAGCGTCAAAAGGCATCGGTCGGGCCATCGTTGAAGCGCTTAATTCCGAGGGCTGCGAAATCATAGCCAGCGCCAGGGACGAGGCCAATCTCAAAAGTCTATCTGAGATCCTGCGCGGCAAGTCAAAGCTTTTGACCAGGGCCTGTGATTTGAGCAACAAGTCCAGCCGTGATCAGTTGATTGAGTATGTGCAGCAGGAAGTCGGTCATGTGGATATCATTGTCCACAATGTCGGCGGTCCCAAACCTTCCGACGTGATGAGCACAAGCGCCACTGATTGGCACCTGGGCTTTGAGCAGCTTTTTGATTCGGTAGCCCACCTCAATGAAGCGCTGGTGCCGGCGATGAAAGAAAAGCGCTTTGGTCGCATCATCTGCGTCACGTCGCTGTCGGTGATGGAGCCGATTGCCGGTCTGGCCGTCTCCAATGCCATCCGCTCGGCGGTCACGGCCATGCTCAAGAGTCTCGCTGATGAGCTCGCCCCTTATGCCATCACCGTCAACTGTGTCGCTCCCGGCGCCATCGCCACCGACCGCCTCAACGACCTGATGACAGCCCGCACTGCCAAGTCCGGCCAGAGTAAGGACGAGTACATGAAGGAATATTTGAAGGCCATTCCTATGGGCCGCCTGGGTGAGCCCCATGAATTTGCCAGTGTGGTGGCTTTCCTGGCTTCCACCCGGGCGTCCTATGTGACCGGTTCCACCATAGCCATCGACGGCGGTAAACGGCGCTCCACCTATTGAGTCTCTGGTGATATCATCTTGGTCTGCATTTCTTGAGGTATTAAGGTGAAGTTTTTAGTGCTGGGCGCGGGCCGCATCGGTTATGCCGTGGTTTATGACCTGGTCAGAAGTCCCAAGGTCGAGAAAGTGATTATCTCCGATGTCGACCTGTCCAGGGTCGAGGCCATTGCCGCAAAATTTGCCGACGAAAAAGTAATCCCGGTGGAGCTGGATGTGGCCAATCAGGATGAAGTTGCCCAGCTCATGCATGAAGTGGATGTGGCCATCAGCTGTGTCACCTACAAGCACAATTACGAACTGGCCAAAATCGCCCTGTCCACAAAGACTCATTTTGTCGATCTGGGCGGCAATGAAGACATAGTTGCCAAAGAATTTTTGCTCGATGAAGTGGCTAAAGAACAGGGTGTGACCATCATTCCCGATCTGGGATTGGCACCGGGGCTGGTATCACTTCTGGCGGTCAGCGCCGCCGAGAGTCTGGACGAGCTTTACGAAATCAAACTGCGTGTCGGTGGTTTGCCCTCCGAGCCCGAGGACTGCTTCCTCGGTTATTCGCAGGTCTTTTCCATTGACGGCCTGATTAACGAATACTACGAAGATTGCACGATAGTGCGTGATGGAAAGCTCATGACTGTGCCGTCCATGACCGAGCTGGAAACGATAGAGTTCCCCAGACCCTTCGGCATCATGGAAGCTTTCAATACGTCGGGCGGTATTTCCACTTTGCCCCAGACCTACCTCAATCGCGTGCAGCATCTCGATTATAAAACGATTCGTTACTCCGGCCACTGTCAGCAGCTGGCCATGCTCAAAGACCTGGGCATGATGGAAAAAGAGGCAGTTGATCTGCCTTCGGGCAAGGTGGTGCCGCGCGAACTGCTGCACAAACTTCTATCCGAAAAACTACCGACCGATGAACCGGATGTGGTGCTCTTGCGTGTCATCGTGACCGGCGTCAAGGACAAGAAACCGATTCAGATTGTCTGGGATTGTGTTGACCTGGCTGACCAGGCCGCCGGTCTCAGTGCCATGATGCGCATGACGGCCTTCCCTGCTTCCATCATCGCCCAGATGATTGCCCGCGGCGACATCAGCGAGCGCGGCGTGCTGCGACAGGAACAGTCTGTGCCGGTCAAGCTTTTCCTGGCCGAGATGGACGGACGCGGCATCAATTTGAAAATGACCGAACGCGCACCCATTCATAAATAGCCCATTTTATGGACTGGTTTTTGATCCTACTTTTTGTCTGCACCGCGCTCCCGGCCCTGGGCCAGGCGCTCAGCAAGGCAGCCCGCGTCAAAGCCATTCGCGACATCGAGCTCAAGCGCGGCAGCCGCCTGATCACCTTGATACACTGCCAGGACCAGCTCAGTTTTCTGGGCCTGCCCATGGTTCATTTCATCAATATAGAAGACTCCGAGCGCATAGTGCGCGCCATCCATCTGACCCCCAAGACAATGCCCATAGACATTGTCCTGCACACCCCCGGCGGCCTGGTCCTGGCCGCTCAGCAGGTGGCCAAAGCCCTGACACGGCACCCGTCCAAGGTCACTGTCTTTGTCCCCCATTACGCCATGTCCGGCGGCACCCTCCTGGCCCTGGCCGCCGACCAGATTGTGATGGATAGAAACGCCGTGCTCGGCCCGGTGGACCCGCAGCTGGGGCAGTATCCGGCCGTATCGGTCCTGGCTGTGACAGCGGACAAAAAGGCCGACGATCTCAATGATTCTACTTTGATGATGGCGGCGGTCTCACGCAAAGCCATCGCCCAGATGCAGACGCTCGTTACCGAAATACTGGGCGATCATGTGCCCGCCGTTAAGGTGCAGCCCGGGGATGTGGCCGGCATTGCCGAAAGCCTGGTCTCCGGCAAGTGGAGCCACGACCATCCCATTACCGTTGAGGATGCGCTGGCACTGGGCCTGCCCGTCTCCACTGAGATGCCCCGTGAAATCTACGACCTTATGGCCCTTTATCCGCAGGGCAAGCAGGGCAAGACCCGGGTGGAGTATTTCCCCCTGCCCTATCGCCCGGTAAAAGTCGGTCGGGACTCCGAACCGGCCAAATAGCTTGAATCTTGAATATTTTGCAGCCGGTGTGTCGAAAAATCGGGACCGCCGGATAGAGATAATCACGCTGGTTTAGGACCAGATGCAACAGGCGTTGGTTATCTCCCTCCCCTCGTGCAAGCCACGTGCGACGGAAGGGCCGAAAAGGAGTCTAAATGCTAGAGGGTCACAATGATTCAGCTCAGGCCGAAAGTACTAAACCGATTCTGACAAATCTCAGTGCGGCGGAAATCTTCAGGCCGCAGTGGGTGCCGAACCTTGGTAACAGCACTCTGAGCGACAACAGTCGCCTTGAATGGTCTCCTTCGCTCAAAGACGCGGTGGCCGAGGCCAAGCGCCAGGGCAAACCTCTTGTATGTGTTTTTGAAGAAGACTATTGCGGCTGGTGCAAGCAAATGGACAAGGAATTTGCCAAGCCCGCAGCTGTTGGCCTGGGACGCGATGCCGTGTTTGTAAGGCTCAGCCCCTCTACCGATCCGGCCGCCAAAGCCCTGGCCGACAACCTGGGCGTCAAGGCCTATCCCACTGTCTCGGTCCTTGACATACGCGGCTCCAACGTTAATGAGCGCACTCGCATTACAGGCTTTACCACGGTCGAAGACATTGCCACCCGCATCAAGCCCCAGCCCGTCATTGTTGCTTGATTAAACTCGATGTCAAAAGTTGAATTAATGGCTTAGATCGGCCACCATTAGACCTGCTGTTTGAGAGGTAAGGTACTAATGAGCGCCCGAATAGATCTGGATAAAGTAGCGTCCTACGCCCAATCTGTGCAAAAGGAATACGAACGGACTCTGAAAGAGTTTGTCGATATCCCCAGCGTCAGCATGGAGCCGGAGCGCAAGGGTGACATTGAGGCCGCCGCTGAGTATGGCATGAATCTTTTGAAAAACGCCGGTGCCTCCGCTCGAGTGGTGAAGACCAAGGGCTATCCCGTAGTCATCGGTGAGTTTCACCACAGCGCCGCTGCCCCGACAGTGACAATCTACAACCACCTGGATGTGCAGCCCGCCGATCCCAGTGAGTGGATCAAGCCGCCGTTTAATATGCAGATCGAAAACGGCGTCTACAGCGGCCGCGGTACAACCGATGATAAGGGCCCGGCCCTGAGCGTCTTCTATGCAGCAAAGTTTGCACATGCTAATTCCATCCCGCTCAATATCAAATTTATCTGGGAACTGGAAGAAGAAATCGGCAGCCCATCTTTTGAGCAGTTTCTCAAGGACAACAAAAAAGACCTGGCTACAGATTCGGTTGTGATCTCCGATACCATCTGGGTTTCACGTGAACGGCCGGCCATACCTTATGGTTTGCGCGGTTTGCAGTGCTGCCTGCTCAAGCTCAAAACCGGCGTCAAAGATGTGCACTCCGGCACAACCGGCGGCCTGGCCAGAAACCCGATCGGCGAGCTGACCAAGCTCATCTCCCAGTGCTATGACGCCACAACCGGCGAGGTGAAGTTCCCCGGATTTTATGATGACGTCAATCCTGTGGACGAAGATGAACTCGATAATTTCGTCAAATCAGGTTTCAGCGTTGCCAATTTCAAAAAGGCTCACGAGCTGGGTTCTACCCGCACCGAAGACGCCAAGGAAGGCGCTGCCCGTATCTGGGCCCGACCAACTTTTGAAGTGCACGGTATCACCGGCGGTTACAGCGGACCGGGTGTGAAAACAATCGTGCCGCATCAGGCTGAGGCTAAAATCAGCATGCGTCTTGTGCCCAGCCAGGACCCGGAAAAGATTACAGCTGCCCTCAAAGCCTTCGTCAAAGAACACGCACCCGATGTTGAAGTGGTGCGTGAAGGGGCGCTGAAGCCATTCCTCGGACACTTCCGTGGACCCTTTGCCGAAGCCGCTAAAGGTGCTATGACTGCTGCTTTCAACGCCGAGCCTGCCTTCACCCGTGAGGGTGGATCGATTGGTGCAGTTGTGAGCATGCAAGAGCAGTTGGATGTGCCCATTGTATTTCTGGGCCTGTCCCTGCCCGAGCACGGTTACCATGCCATCAACGAAAACTTCGACTGGCAGCAGGCCTCCGGCGGCATACGCATGTTTGTCGAATACTTCGAGCGTATTTCGAAAATTAAGAAGTAGGGTCCTGGTTGACGCCTTAGCTTGCTCTGGAAAATCACCGCGCCTATTCAAAAGGACGCAATGAAAAAGAAGAAACAGGTTTTTGCTCTGTGCTGCCTGCTATGTTGGATTGCGCTCCTGGTGGTTGAAGGTGCAGGCGGGGGGCACCTTTCCGGTACGAATGCTCTTTCGTATTCAATCGTCAATGCAACAATGGGGTTGCTGCCATGGCCGGCTGTCGTGCTGGGATGCCGATCCTCAAGGTGGTTAATCCGCATACCTTCAGGCTTCTTGGCGTTGGCCCTTGTATTTGTCTTACTTCTAGACGTAACCTGGGGTAACGGTTTTGATTACCGCACGGAGATGTCGCAGTACGAACTGCTCTCGATGAAAAGGTTAGACCAAAGCACGGTCGTAGCAAAATACCGGTTCAATCCGGGCGCCTTTTCCAGCTTCCGTGAAATTACCCAGAAAGAAAAGATAGTTTGCCCGGGCGTGATTTTTGTCCAGGTAATAAGCAACACCAGGGAATGAGTGGGCTGAACCAGATGAGCACTCGATGACATTCAGGCCTTGTGCTGGAAGTTTCATCTCTTTTTTAGGCAGACTGAAAGCTACGAATAAATGGAACGATTAGGCCTGCTCGGAATTTGACGGTGGACGATAACGCTATTGCGAAGAGGCAATATACCAACCATTCTCACTAATCTTAGCTGGATTGCCATGGCAAAGAGCGGGTTGTCCCTTTGTAAAAAAAATGGTCACGCTTGGACCATCACCTGCCAGTCCTACAGCACTAACGCCAAAGTCCACAATTGGGTATTTCGGGTCAATGAAAGTCTTACCGATGCTTGGAAGTCCAAGCTTGTCCAGCTTAGCGACGTAAATGCGCATGTGATCTTGGGACGGAGGCATTCCGTCCTCATCATCTACTCTATAGGTTCCTGTAGTGTACACGGTCAGTATGCGTGCTTTTTCGGACACCATCATATCCCTCAGCGATTCAAATTCTTGCCTATTCTGATTGAAAAACGTGATTGAGTCCTCCCTTGTCGCAACTCGACCATAAGGCGTATAACCGCTGCACGAGCAAAGTAGGATGGCAATCCATCCGCCGATAAGGGACAAGCAAACAAATCGACTTCCTTGATTCATGATCTTCCCCATTCATCGGGAGCTGACTTAATCAATTTAAGCAACTCAGGAACTTCTGTTACACAAAGCGACCAAACAGCCTCCATCTCAACAGAGTCTGACATCTGCGTGAATCCAGGTACCGCTCTAAGCCGCTCTCGCCACTCTCTAACACCCGTGTATCTCCGGCCCTCCAGATGGATGCACTCCCGATATAGTTGGTGGAGATTGAACATAAGCGCATCTCTGAGTAGCCTGGACTTCAAATCGCCTTGCCTGCCGGCCGAGGTGTAGTCCGTAATTCGTTCGGCTGTTTGAATGGCGTTCGCAATTCTCCGTGGATGCTCGGCCTTACGAGCAAGCTCGTTCCGTGCATACGCCTCACTGGCAGAGAGTAACGATTCTTCGACATCTGTAAAGTCAACGGGAAATGGAGCAGCCGGTAAGCGACCGAGTCTTTTGCCAACCACCCTGAAGTAGTGCTCGCCACCAATAACTATCCGTCCCGTAAAACACGACTTGTTGTCTGGCGCAGTAATAAACCGAAGTACCGAAGCTTCTTTGTAGAGGGTCACAGACGAAGCTTCAAAGTGCGCATAGGCAATCTCGTGCCAAGTCGCAAACTGCAGAGTAAGAAGATCGTGGATAGAGGCAATGTTTGACGGTGCGATTCCTTTGAGCTCGAGCAGGCAGTCTGCTTGATCCCTTTTGAATGCAGCGGCCTTAGCCCACACATTGGTGCTGCAAAAGTAATGATAGACGTCATCCATGCAGATACACTCTTCGGTAGCTGGGATGGTAGACGTTACCTGCTTAATAATGCTCTCAATCATAGGTTCGATTTTAACAGACGATTCAAGTGCGACTCTTGTAAGCAAACGTTGGGATGCGCTGTCTAATCCCACCAAAATCCCCATACTTTTGCGCTTAAAAGACCTTTTGCTAGTGATTTGATGTCCAGACCCTGCAGCACAGTATCGTGACAGTACGCGAAATGCTCTAGAGCGAGTCTGTCTGCGATACCACTATTCTCGGGTGGCCTTGCCACTTCAAAATATGCGGTATCTCCACTGAAGCTGAGCAATGATGCACCATATTTTTCAAACCAGCGCTTCATGAGAGCGACTTGAATTAGCGAGATGGGCACTGCATCTTGTTGAGTTAGAATTAGTACTGCGGGTATCTGCCACGGTTTTTTTATCGGCACAAGTACCAGCCTGTTCTCAGTCTTTATGGTCGATTTATAGGGTATTTCGGGAGCGGACTCATCAGGTGTCAGGTCATAACCACTGGTCATCTCCTGAATCCAGCCTTCCAGCTCTACAGCGTCAGCCGCTTTTATATAGCTGTCTGTAAGTGTCTCGCCCTTTTTTGCAAACTGGTAGTGTGTTAGTAGCTGGGATATTCCTGCTTTAACGCGTGCCAAACTGGCCTCGTCTGAACCTGGGCGCATTTTTCCGGCTAGTTTGATTGGGTCCGCCAGGTCGGCCTTCATGAGGGGCACGCTCGCGAGTATTGAATCGATGTTTTCTTCCCACTGTTTGTGATAAATCTCAGAGTTTTTGATTTTCTGCACGATGTAATCTTCTCGAGAAAACAGTGGTACAAAACCTGTCTGCTCGGAGACGGCGGCGAGTTTGTGCGCACTTTCAAGCGCAGTTTTTTCATCAACTGCAAGAATGTGAATATCGCGGTTGGCATCAATTGGATAGGTCGCTTGAACGTTAGCTTCAACTCCGGCTGTTGCCAGAACTGCTTCTGCGCTCAAAGATTTGCCGTTCGACATATGTAATCCTGTTAAATGGAAGCTTAACTTGTTCCTGACAGTGGCCAATATATTCCCGGCCTGAGGCTTTTGTACGCAGCAGGGTGAGCTGCCGCAATCATTTGGCCGCTTGCCCGAGCTGAATAGGTGATCGTACATCGAGTAAGATAAAGATAAGTCGTTGGAGGCGGAGCAATGTCTGATTTCGACCCCGATGCGGAAAACGTGCCGGAAACCCAGCTCGAATCTGACGGTGACGGTTCAGGCCGGCCACCTCGTAGAACAGCCGTCGGTGCGTCTGGCTCGGCGCCAAAGCCCTGGCTAACGCCGTCTGAGGCCCAAGATGGCAAACCCATTTCCTACAGAAGCATTCACGAAATGTTGCAAGTCGAAGACGACGCTAACTTTGAGGTAATGTCTCGCGCCCACCAATTTCTCTTTCACCAACTTGATACCCCGTTTGCCAGTCCCGATGAGCACAAGCTCAGGCAGCAGGACCTCTTAAATCAGTTATGGAACAGCTGGCACAGGTCGCCAGAGAGCCTGGGCGCGATGACGTCCGAAAAACTTTTCGCCAATAGATCGCTTATCGATTTGAATCACTATCAGGTGTTTCAGGTTTTGCCCACGGCAAAAGTAGGGATTATCAAAGCCGTTTACGAGTACTTGGAGCGTCTCTATCATCCCGATAATCCGGCGACTCGCCACGAGGCTAAGTACAAGATCGTCAATGAGGCCTGGAAGGTTTTGAGTGATCTGTCGTCCCGAAAGGAATACGACAAATCGTTGCAGGCCTCCTCGCGTGGCAGAAGCAACGATGCTTTCTAAAGTCCCTCTTATAGCCGTGGATAGTGTTTCCGGACTCGCCTCCAGACATGGGCGAGACCAGGCGTTTTTGACAATATCAAACTATACGGACAAATCCTACGCTGTCGGCTGGATCGACTATGACGATGTCTATCAGCCGCGTGATTCGTGGCTTGAGGCCTTCGGCACGTTTACACAAAGGACCTATGCGACGCATCCTTTTGTCCTGATCGATGAAGGTGGATTGATAGAGCTTGCCGGCACTCGGATGAAGGCGCCGACCTGCGTAGAGTTCCGTTCGACGGAATTGCTCAGAACCTGCATAATGGTTAGAAGCAGTTCCGATCAAAGATAATGAACACAACGCCAGAGAACAATTGCTATTACTGCGGTAAGTTGTCCGCAAACGCCAATACCCTTGGCCCGCTAGAGGGCCCTCATCTTTGCATTGACTGTCTCCGGCTCCTAAACGAAGGCTCAGCGCCGGCATGGACTGAGGACTATCCTGACTTTCAGCTGGCTGTATTACAGCTGCTGTACTCTGTACGACTGAAGAAGAGGGCCAGAGTTGTCACTGAGTCCATGATCCGAAGGATTTTGGATCTCGACGAAAACTTTAATAGTCAACCAGCATGCTCGATTCTAATGGAGAATGGTCATATTCAACACGAAGGAGATGGCTTCCTAATCACCGATCGAGGAGTCCAGTTCATTTTAGAGCGATTTCCTAGCTTGACCCGCCTTGATGATAGATGATAAAGGCTGCCACCATCAGTGGTATTAATGGACAAGACTTGGTCTAGCAAGTTGGTCTACGGTAGCTCAAAGCCTGATAGTAAATTTCATGCTCGTTTGCTATAGGCCTTTGATGCTATTCAGAACCCGCTCACTGACAGTTTCAAGTTCAATAAATGCCTCTTCAAGGGCCGCCTTGCTAAGGTTTGTGCAGGCAAGCTCAAGGGCCTCACAACATTCAATCATGGATTGAGCAAACATGCTTTTGCAGACGCCCTTGAGGGTGTGATTCGTCAGAAACGCGTTGTTGAAGTCTCCTTCCGCAACATGCTGCTTCAGTTTGGCCACCTCTTTAGGTATTTCTGAAATAAACAGATTTAGAAGGCGCGATACATTTTCTTGACCGTACATTGCCGCAATCTCGATTGTATCAACCAGGCTCTCCAATCCCGTCGCATTATGACGTGCCGGCTCCAACGGAAGCCATTTTTGTAGAATAATTTCCAACTTTTGCGGAGCGAGCGGCTTGCTCAGATAATCGTCCATTCCGGCGGCCAGGCACTGCTCCTTGCTTCCCTCAATTGCATGCGCAGTCATCGCGACAATCGGGATGTGCTTGCCTGTTCTCGTTTCCATTTTTCTTATTTTTCTGGTAGTTTCAAAACCATCCATTACCGGCATTTGACAGTCCATAAACACGAGCGAATAGGGAGTCGTTTGCAGCAATTCCAAAGCCTTCTCGCCGTTCTCGGCTACGTGTACTTCAAAACCGCAGTCCTTCAAAAGCAATAGAGACACTTCTTGATTGATCGGGTGATCCTCAACAAGCAGAATCAACTCTTTCCTCGAGATATTTGAGGGATTTTTAGGGACGACAGGCTCAGATGTCCTGCTTATGGTCTCGGGCTTGCGCACTATCGCCGAAATGCAGTCGAGCAATTGTGACTGTCTAATAGGCTTTGTTAAGAAGGCATCGAATCCCACTGCTATGGCTTCTTCGCCAATTCCGGGTTTGCTGAACGCCGTCATCAAAATTAGTTTTGTATTTCTCAGCTGTTCGTCTTCTCTTACAGCCTTTGCTAACTGTAGGCCATCCATCTCAGGCATAACCAGATCGACGATGGCGATTGCATAGGGGTCGTCTGCGGCTTGCGACCTGAGAAGCACCAATGCTTCCTCGGCGTTGCTTGCTCGTCCATTCCTGAGACCCCAGGAAACTATGTACTCGTGCAATATGTCCCGACTGCTCTGCTCGTCGTCCACAATCAACACTCGTGTCCTGGCCAGGCCGGTCAATAGTGGATCAGAGCGCCGTCCGGGCGCTCCGACAATTTCAAGCGGCACTTTGAACCAAAACGTTGAACCGTGGTTTTTTACTGTATGCAGGCCGATTTCACCATTCATCAGCTCAACCAGGCGTTTTGATATGCTGAGACCGAGGCCTGTGCCACCGCTCTTCCTGGTCATGGATCCGTCTGCCTGGACGAACGGTTCGAATAGTTTTTCTTGCTCTGCTTCTGACATTCCGATTCCATTGTCAGTTACAGAAAAACGAATTGTGGCCCGGCCGTTATCACTATGTTCGAGGGCCGCTCGAATAAGCACCTCGCCCTTATCAGAAAATTTTATTGCATTGCCGGCAAAGTTCATGAGCACTTGTCTCAGCCGGCCGGCGTCACCTCGAAAGAGAGATGGAATGGCGGGATCAATAAAAGTCAGAAGAGAAAGATTTTTCTTCCTGGCTTGTTCGGTCAGTAATTCGCCAACGCTCTCAACAAGCCGAATTGGCTCAAATTCGGCCACCTCCAGCACGAGTTTTCCGGCTTCGATCTTGGAAAAATCGAGTATGTCGTTGATTACTGATAGCAGAGCATTTCCGGCTTCGTTTATGGTGTTGACGAAACGTCTTTGGTTATCATCCAACTGGCTGCGCAGAAGTAACTCCGCCATTCCGAGAATTCCGTTCATAGGAGTTCTTATTTCATGGCTCATGTTGGCTAAAAAAGCCGATTTGAATTCACTGGCAGCCTGAGCTTGATCTCGAGCTGCAATAAGGGCCGTGTTAAGAGACTCCAGCTCTCGTTTTGATGCTAGCAATGCCTCTTCCGCTATCTTTCGTTCTGTAATATCCCGCGTTACTTTACCGAAGCCGCGCAATTCGCCGGAAGGGTCTTTCAACGCCGTAATAACGACACTTGCCCAGAATTTCGACCCGTCCTTTCTTAAACGCCAACCGATGTCTTCAAACCGTCCGACTTCTGAGGCCACCTTCAGCTCGTAATCGGGTTTGCCGGCAGCAATTTCTTCCGGTAGATAAAATCGTGAAAAGTGCTGTCCAATAATTTCTTGGGGTTCATAGCCTTTAATTCTCTGCGCGCCTTCATTCCAGCTGATGATGTGGCCGTTAACATCAAGCATGATGATTGCGTAGTCCATGACACTGGACACGAAAATGCGGTAACTATCATCGCTATATTGGCCGGGCTGGGAGGTCATGGTATTCTGCCCTGAAACTAGAGGCCCATCTAATTGTAAGCTTTTTTGCCAATTAGCGAATTAAATTAAAAAATTGGACGAATTATTTGGTGGTGGAATCGACGTGCCCTGGTATGTGAGCAACAACATCCTCTGTTTGATTGCGTAGCTGTAGGTTATGCTAAATCGCCCAAAAACGCTTTCTCAGCTAAACTTCTTATTTTGAGCGCCATTTTCGATAACTAAGGCGATGTTACTTCTGCTGCTGGCAATGAATTCCGGATCAACAATTGCTCCATTGACTTGTTTGTTGAAGTCTAGCATCAGTCCACTGACGCGCTCTGGTTCGTTTGCATCAAGGACGGTCTCGCCGCACGCGCGACAGAATTGACCGGTGACCTGAGGAAGAATGGTTTCTTCTCCCTTGTAGGTATAGGTGACGTCGCGGGTGTCTTTTACAAGCTTTGCTTCCGGTTAAATTTGGCAAGTAGGTTAATTGTGAAAGGTAATACGAGTGATGTATTTTTCAATTGTCCGGCCAACGGCGTCCTCGCGCTATCATTGAGATTGTGGCCGCACCGAGGACAAACCACGCCAAAAACGGCTAACAGCATCCCGATTTGCTTGAAACCTGGCTGGAGAAAAATGACCGCAGACGATAGCCGCAGAAAAAGTCCCAAGCGCGGCGCCCGCCATTTTGATGATGGTCCGGAGCAAGACAAGCCCGAACGGGTTTCGTCGAAATCCCGCTCTTCAAAGTCCAGTAGTCCCGCTCCCCTGTTTAAGTCTAAAAAATATGATGAAGAGGGCTATGACGACTCGGATGTGGACTTTGATTGGGAAGGCTATGACGACTCGGACGAGGACGTGGAAAACCTCTTTGTCGGCGACCGCCGCTTCGAACTGGGCAAGGTCAATATGGCCGCGTTTTGGACTCTTACGGTACTGAGCATCCTTCTGGCTAACGCGCCCGGTGTCAGGACTGTACTGACGCCAGTCAATGAGTTTGTGACCATGGTGCACGAAACTTGTCACGCCGTAGTTGCTCTTTTGACTGGTGGGCAGCCGTCTTTGACGATTGTTGACGATGGCATGGGCCATGCCGGTCTGACGCAATTCAATGGTGGTTTCCTGTTTCTATCGGCCCAGGCCGGCTATCTGGGCACTGCGTTTTTTGGCTGCTTTCTCATTTTCCTGGGCCAATTTCACAAATATTCGCGCTACATATTGATGGCCATCGGCACAATGATCATTCTCAGTTCGCTGATTTTCATTACTCCGTCGATTTTTAGTTTCACCACCTGGTGGTCCGGCCTACTTAGCATGGCCTGGGGCCTGGCCATGGGCGTGACCCTCATTGTTATGAGTCTCAAACTCAAGCCTGTGTGGGCCAACCTTGTGCTACTTTTCCTGGCGGTCCAGACAGCACTTTCATCAATAACGCTTGTCTGGTTTCTCCTCCCTCATTCGTTGGGCCTGGCCGGCAAGGGCTTTAGCGATGCCACAGTAATGCAGCAATACTTCCTAATACCTGCTCCTTTCTGGGCAGTTTCCTGGATCGTGATGTCTATAGGAATGCTCCTTTTAACCATCAGATTTACCTATGGTCGGGCCGTTATTAGTCGCATAAAGATCAGGAAACATCGTCACGCCGATGAGGACAGTGACGAGGATTTCGATGAGGACGAGGAGTGAGGCTCCTGATCTGTCGTTAGTGCGGAACCCCCGGTGTGCCGCTTGTACCATTCGAAATATTGATAGTCGGAGTCCCTGCACCTGTCGGTGTCACCGTCACCTTGCCGCCCTTACCGCCGGTGCCTGCCGCGCCGCCAGGGACGCCTGTAGTGCTGCCGGTGCCGGCATCACCACCGTTGCCACCCTGTAAGCTATTGGCGAGAACCGTGCCGGTGACGGTCAGTGTGCCGCCGGTACCTGTCGTAAATTTGATCATGCCGCCGTTCCCTGTGTTGCCGCCGGAGCCACCCACGCCACCAACTCCGCCAACGCCTCCGCCGGCCGTGACTGCGCCGCCGTTTCCACCGGCTCCGCCAATGACGTTATTTACAGCAAAGCTGTTCTGACCGCTCTGGGCCTGGGGAGCAGTATTGCAAATAATTGCCCCGGTACCGGTTGTGGTTATCGTGATCTTGCCGCCGTTCCCGGACAATCCGGCAGCGCCTCCTGCGCCACCATTGCCGCCCTTGAGCCCGGCTACTCCGGCGTCGCCGCCGGTGCCACCGGCTCCGCCTGCGCCTCCGAAGCCGCCGTTAACACTGGTTGCGTCGGCTGTTATCTGGCCGCCGGCACCGGTTGAGATGGCTATCGTGCCGCCATTGCCGCCTTTTGCTCCGACAGCTCCTGCGCCACCGGCCCCGCCATTGGCCTTTGTGGCACCGGCAGCGGTGCCACCTTTGCCGCCTAAGCCTCCGGCGCCGCCGCCATACGTGCCGCCGCCGAAGCCATCACCGCCGACTGCCGTTAAGTTGTTGGCTACGACGGTGCCGCTCTTAGACTGCACGGTTATCGAGCCGCCGTTGCCGCCTGAAACGGCATTCGACCCGGCGTTGCCGCCGGCGCCACCTGCTGCTGTGTTGTTGGTGCTGAAGGGTGGGAGCACCAGTCCGCCGCCGTTACCACCAGCTGCGTTGCCGCTGTTATAGCCGCCGTCGACACTGGCTGATCCGGACAAGTTGTTGATGGTGATATTGCCGCCGGCACTAAAAGTCATCTTGCCGCCTGCTCCCCCGGCACCGGCATTGCCGCTGGTGCCGCCGTTTCCACCAACTCCGGCAAAAGCCGCTCCGCCATTTCCGCCTGAACTTCCCTGGCCGAAGTTGTCGCCGCCTGTAGCGCTGAAGTCTGCGCCTGAGATTGTTGTCGCAGCTGTTATGGACAGTGTGCCGCCTGCTCCCGTGCCGAACTGCGTACCGCCTTTGCCTCCTGCGCCTCCGCCCTTGCCGCCGGTACCACCGTTGCCGCCGGAGCCGGAATAGCCGTTTTCAAATCCGGCATCTACAAACAACTGGCTGGCCTGCACTGAGCCGCCAACAACTGGGCCCGAGGTAGTTGATGTGGCTGATATGGCAATTGTGCCGCCTTTGCCGGTGCCACCACCAGTGCCACCGTCACCACCTTTAGCTCCGGCGGCGCTGGTGGCGGTAATTTTGCTTGCGTCAACCGAGGCGCCGCCGTTACCGCCGTTTCCACCGCCGCTGTTTTGGGTGCCTCCGCTGGCGTCAATATTGATTACGCTGACCGAGCCGATTTTGGCGGTAATTGTAACTTTGCCGCCATTACCAGATGTATTGCCGGAGCCGCCTTTGCCTCCCACGCCATAGTTACCGTTGCCGCCGTTGGCGCTGGAATTCTGGGCGCCGGTGCTGCCCTGGGCCGAGAGTCCATTCAGTGCGACTATGGAAGAAGGTGCTGAACTGGTGCCGGTCGCGGTCAGGGTGATTGTGCCACCGGAGGCACCGCCTACGCCCTTGCCGCCGTTACCGCCGTTTCCTCCCGTTGGACCTTTACCGGCCGTTCCGCCATTGCCGCCGACTCCCGTATCGCTCGCCGTAGCATCGACGGCGCTGGCTTTTGTGATGGTTAGAATACCGCTGCTGGTGGCGGTAAATTTACCCCCTGCTCCCGGCGCTCCGGCGTTGCCGCCATTACCGCCGTTGCCGGCGACGCTTCCGTCGCCGCCCGTGCCTCCAACACCGCCGAAGCCAGTAGTTTTTGATCCCGAGGCATCGAAGCTGCCTACTGTCAGTGTGGCTCCACCGCTAGTGACCGTTATCACACCACCTGCTGCACCGGCCCCGCCGTTACCGGCATTGCCGCCATTGCCACCGTTTGTGGTGCCCGTGTTTCCATCGCCGCCCTTGCCGGAGTCACCTGCGTTGGAAGCTAATGCCGACAAAACATCGACACTGAGACTGCCTCCACCTGAGTTTATAGATACTGTCCCTCCGGCTGTGGCTTTGGCGCCATTGCCGCCGACGCCACCATTACCGCCCGTCCCGAAGAAACCTGAGCCGCCCTGACCGCCAGGGGCTCCGGCGCCGGCTCCCAGTGAGCTTGTCGCAGCATCTGCCGAGATCGAGCCGAGCAGACTGATATTGCCGCCATTGGAGTTGATTATGACTGCTCCGGCTTTGCCCACGACTGCTCCCATTCCACCAGCGCCGCCGCTCGCGCCCTTGGCCCCCTGGCCGCCTTTGCCTCCCACGCCACCGCTGCCGGCGGTGTCACTGTCGGCCTGGATAGTGGGGGTGATAAGGGCTGCACTGCTTATCGATCCGCCTGGCGTAGAGCCAACCTTGGCCGTGGTGATAGTGATTTTACCTGCCGCACCGGAAGCGCCACCGGCTCCTCCAGCTCCGCCGACCCCGGCTGTGCCCGAGCTGCCTGCGTTGCCCCCATCGTTGCCATCTCCACCATCAGTTGCCTGACCGCCCAGGGCAAATATATTGATATTTTTGGTTGCACCGATGGTTATCGCTCCGGTTGCCGCACTGATGGTTACAGAGCTGGAGTTGCCGCCCAGCGCGCCGGCCGCCCCTGCCCCACCTTTGCCTCCGTTACCCGCAGAAGCACCGCCGTTTCCACCTTTACTGGACGTGCCGGCAGTAAGTCCACTGCCGCCGAGAGAAGCCACGCTGCCATCAAGGGTGATACTGCCTGCCGCATTTGTTGATATGGTTACCGCCGAGCTGTTGCCGCCTTTACCACCTTTTCCGCCGATGCCGCCTGCTCCACCGTCGCCGGTGGCTGCGCCGCCATTGCCGGAAGCTCCGGCGTTACCGCCGCCTCCTCCATTGCCGGCCAGAGACTGGACATTGCCCGTCATCGAGATGTCTGCTCCGTTTTTACTTGTGATCAGGACGGCACCGCTATTGCCACCGGCGCTTCCTGCGCCGCCTGCACCGGCGGCGCCACCAGTGGCGAAAGTCTTGGCTGCTTCGTCGGCACCGGCACCACCTGTGCCGCCGACGTTTCCGAAACCACCTGATGAGGAGATATCGGCGATATGTCCGGCTCCCACGCCGATGCTGCCTGTTGTTGAAGTAAGGGTGACGATACCGCTTGAGCCACCGGCCCCGGCGTTGCCGCCACTGCCCCCGGCTCCGCCTTTGCCGTCAGTGGCTAAGCCCCCGTCGTTGCCGTCGTTGCCTTTGCCGCCATTACCACCCTGAGAATTGATCGTCGTGTTCTGGGCGAAGCCTAAAATGATTGCTTTGCCTGCTGTCCCATCCTGGGCGCTGAGTGTGATATTAGAGCCATTGCCGCCGGCCCCGCCTGCTCCACCGCTGCCGCCGATACCGCCGTTGCCCGATGTTGAGCCGCCGGTGCCTCCGATGGAGGACGTGCCGCCGGCACCACCCTGACCGCCAACTGATTGTATGTTGTTATTGAGCTGGATTTGTCCGACTCCGGTAGTGGAGACCAGTATGACGCCGCCTTTGCCCCCGACACCGCCGGCGCCACCACTGCCGCCATTGCCGCCATTATCAGTGCTGCCCGCCGCGCTGGAGCCGGCCGCCCCGGCACCACCTGCACCTCCTGTCCCACCTTGAGAGACAAGGTCAGAGAAAATTGCAGCGTTACCGGTCGACGAGATCATGTTGATTGTGCCGCCTGCTCCGGCAGCGCCACCTGCACCGCCCGAGCCACCATTGCCTTTGGCTTTGGCCGCGCCGCCGTCCTGGCCGGCACCGCCGTCGCCGCCCATGCTCATGATATTGCCATGGATCTGCAGGTCGCCGCTGCCTGAGGTAAACGATATATTGCCGCCATTGCCGCCGGCTTGACCGGTGCTGCCGTTTTTGCCCGGCTGGGCGGCCGATGCTGTTGCTCCCGTTTTGCCATTGGCGGTAAGTCCGGCGCCTTCAATATCTATGCTTTCGCCCTGGACGGTGACGTTACCTCCTGCCGCGCCGGCAATAAATGCATTGGTAGACGATTGCCCCGAGCTCTTGTTGTTTATCAGTACGGCACCGGCGGTGGCCAGGTTGATATAGCCACCACCGGTGTTGAGGTTGCCCGTCGAGATATCACCGCCGAGCAAGGCACCGGTTTTAAATGAACCACTGCCGATTGCTCCCGAGGGCAGGAATGTGACGGTTCCAGATGGCTGAGCGTTGGTCATCGTGATCGCACCGCCGCCCAAGCCTGTAGCGCTTATGTTACCCGTGGTTATGCCGTTGACGGCACCACCGGAGATGATCGTGACGTTGCCGGCGGCAGCCGACACCGAGGAGGTGTTTATGGTTGATCCCGCTCCTGAGGTAGGCAGGGTGACATCACCGGCATTTGTGCCTCCGGCAAAGGCCACCATCAGTACATTACCGCCCGGTCCGGTGTTGCCGCTGGTATCAATGGAGACGATAGGATTTGATCCGCCCCCCGTCAGGTCTATACTACCGCCGGTGGCGCTGGCTCCTTTGACTACGACATTGCCTGTAGCGCCTGAGCTGTTCACGTTTGGTGTGAAGTCAGCTCCGGCAATTAGATTGAGCTCTCCTCCGCCGGTGCCGGCCAGGGTAACGAGGCCGTTATTGCCGGCGGCACTGATAATGTTTCCGCCTGCGATGAGGGTCAGTGGCGTGCCTGCGGAACCGCTTATCGTGTTATTGATGAAGATGTCGCTGGTATTGGTGATGGTGGGATCGCCGGAAGCGTCAATTTTGCCCAGATTAAGACTGCTGGAGTCGGCGTTTATATGGATGCAATTGCCGCTGGCGTTGATGACACCGTTCACCTGACCAAACAACGTAGTGATGTTGCCTGTGCCGCTGCTCAAGTTGACCTGTTGCGATATCAAGTTGGCGCCGATGACGTTTACATCGGCGTTGTTCGCCGCAAAATTGATATTGCCGTTTGTGGCCTGCCATGTGCCGCCGCCGCTTACGTTCAAGGCACCGCCACTGGTGGCGTTGATATTGCCGCTTCCGGCCGCCAGTGAACCTGTATTGTTTATCACCCCGGCATTGATGTTCAAATTGTGGGCACTGCTGATGGAGCCGCTGTTATTCAGGGCGCCGGCAACATTCAATACAAGGTCGGCGCCAAATAGCGACCCGCCGGTGTATGAGCTTACGGAGCCGCCGTAGGCGTTGTAAAAGTTGGCGGAGTTTATGCTGTCTGTGTTGCCGGCGCTTCCCGAGGCTGTCAGCACGGTCCCGTAGTTGGTGATTTTGCCGCTGACATTGAGGGCGCTCATATTGTCTATGACCTGCACGCCCCGGGCGATGGTCAGAGATGAAATCGCTCCCCCCGCGGATCCGTCCAGGAAGGAAACGAGCTTGTTGTCCAGATTGATTGAGCCGCCGGTGGCGGTGCCCCGGTTGCCGATCTGAATTGTTTGCATGCCGTCGGTCAGGACCTGGGCCACGGCTATCGCTTCGGCTGCCGTCAGTCTGGTATTGAGATGCACCACTTCCTGTCGGCCGCCGACATCGATAGTGAGATTGCTGAAGTTGCCCAGATTACCGGCCAGGAAATTTTGCTGAGCCGAGGTGAGATTGAGATTGACTCCGGCAGCGCTGCTTGGATTCGTTGCGCCGACGGCATGCTGGTGAGGGTGCAGAAACATTTTCAATGCCTCGGGCACCGAATGCACCTGATTTGAGCTTTGATTGCTCTGGTTGAAGTGGTTTGACTGGAAACTGTTGTGACCGGCGCTCGTGGTAAATGCGCTGTTATGCGAAGCAGGTGCAAAAGCCGCGTGGGCGGCCCAGCCTCCGGCTGGAGTCGGGACATTCGCTCTGGCTGAAGGAGATGAGAGCGGTAGTGTTGAGGCCAGTAAGAGGGCCAGGCTGACCGCCCGCATTTTGAGGCCGCGCTGGGCTACACCTGACACAGAAACATTGGTCATTCTACTCACTCCATGGGTGTGGTTGTACGCGGACGAGGGTTTCCCTGACCGGTCCTATCGCCACATTGGCGTGAGGCCAGAATTGAACGTACCATCATATCTGTTTTACGAAAATGCCGGCAAAATACGACTACTGTCCAGGCGATAAAATGGCCTGGATAGCAGCACCGGCAGTGCATGTTTGCATGCTTAGAATTATCTAAATTTGTTGCGTGATCTTTTAATCAGACAGCTGCTTCTTATCTACTTTGCCTGATGACGTTTTGGGCAGCGGTTTGTTGGCTGGGCAAAACTCCCATTCCATCGGGCGCAACTCACGTTTGAGATGTTCATTGCAGAAGTTTTTCATTTCTTCTTTCAGAGCTTTTTTGGCCTCGGCTCTGCTGGCTTCGTCACCGTTCAATTTGTCTGACCATTCGCCTTCGTTTATGACGATGACGGCTTTAACCATTTGTCCCAGTCGGGAATGGGGCACACCGACAACGGCGATTTCCTTGACCAGGGGCTCTTTGCGCAGCGAGTCTTCGACTTCGGAGGGAAATACTTTATTGCCTGCGACGATGATCATTTCCTTGGCTCGTCCGGCAATATACAGATAGCCGTCCTTCATGTAACCGTAGTCGCCGGTTTTGTAGCGGTGGTGTTCCAGGACATCTTTTGTCGATTCCGGATTGTCCACGTAGCCCTTCATTAAGATCGGCCCGCAGATTACGATTTCACCCTGCTCGCCGTCGGGCAGCACCTTGCCGTTGGGGTCACGAATTTCTATCGTGGTGGAAGGGGCAATCTTGCCGACTGATTCCACCGGTCCGTCGATATTGACGGCGATGATTTTTGATTCGGTGGAGCCGTAGCCATTGTTCAGTCTCTTGCCGAAGCGCTTCTCAAAATCGCTGGCCAGAGAAAGCGGCAGCGGAGCTCCTCCTACGAGGATTACTCTGGCATTGCTCATGTCCACCGAGCCTTCCGGCATAGCCGTCAGGGCACCATATATGGTGGGCACGCCGACAAGAATCTCCGGTTTGTGCAGGTTGATGGCTTTGACTATGCCCGGTATCGACAGCTCGGCAAAGAGCACGGTGCCCTTGACCAGCAGCACGGCAAGCATTACTTCCAGGCCCAGTACGTGGCTCACCGGCACGGGTATGAGCGCTTTCTGCACGTCTTTGATCTGTGCCATTTCGGCCAGTTCGTGGATATTAATGACGAGGGTTTCCAGATCATGCTCGGCGCCTTTGGGGGTGCCGGTCGTGCCCGAGGTAAGGATAAGAAAAGCCGGGTTGCTCAGATCTTGGAAGGCCGTAAGCGGTCTTTCTTTTTTGTCGGCGGCAAAACTTTCCAGCTGGGTCAAGCAGCGGAGAGATACGGTGGAGCCCTTGAGTTCGCTTTCTAAAGTCTCTATATCTTTGATGCCGGGCTTATAGACGATGGCCAGTTTGCAACGCAGCTTCTTTGCGACGTTGGCCATCTCGGCAACCGTCATACGAAAATCAACAGGCACCGCCATGGCACCCAGTCTCCAGCTGGCGATAATCACCGCCGCCAGTTCCGGCATGTTGGGGGCCGTCATCACAACCCGGTCGCCGGCTTTGACCCCGGCACTTTCAAGCATGGTTATGGCTTTGAGAATAAGCTCGTTGTACTGCGGACGGGTGACGATACGCTCCTTGCCCTCGCCCAGCATTTGAATGAATGCCGGATTGTCAAGCTCGCCCTGCGCTGGCTCCAGCAATATGCGCAGGTTGGTGGCTGTCGTCGGTGTCTGGACTGTCATATACCCTCACAAAATGAGTTTTTCGATCTGTCGATGCCCCTGAGAGAGGCTATGCTTTCATTGTGTCACCGGGGCCGGGCGCTCGGAGTTTTTGCCCGACAGCTCTAAAATTGTTTGTTTGTTGATCGTAGTATAAGGTTTTTGCGTGAGCGATTTTATAACAAGCCTGGGCGATTTTGACCCTAATGCCCTTTATGCCTGTCCCCTTGGCGGGCAGGCTGAAATCGGTCTGACCCTCTGGTTGTTCATTCACCACGGGCAGATACTGATTGTGGACGCCGGGGCCTCTTATCCGGCCAATGAGTTGCCAGGGGTCGATCTCTTTTTGCCCAACAGCAATTTCCTGGAAGCAAATGAAGACAAAATTGTCGCCTTGATTTTGACAAATGGTCATGAGGAGCATTGCGGCGCGGTCAGCTACCTGCTCAACCACGTGAAAGTGCCCAGGGTGATGGCGCCCAGGTTTGTCGCCACTTTGATCAAAGACAATGTCTACGATCTCTACGGCCTTGATTTAAAAACCCTGCCGGCGATTGAAGAAATTGAGACCCGACGCGACTACTCGGTTGGGGCCTTCAACCTCGAGTGGATAGACAGCAATAATGCCATTGCCGATGCCTGTGCGCTGAAAATAGCTACAACCGCCGGCACAGTGATTTATACCAGCTCGTTCAAATACGACCAGACGCCGGTGGACGGCAAGCTCCTCGATGTCGGCAGGCTGGCTGCCATTGGCGACGCCGGTGTTGACCTGCTCATCTCCGACAGCGTCAATATTGAGGCCGGCGGCTATACGCCCTCGGAGAAGAGCGTCGCCCACAAGTTTGATGAGCTGGCGAGAGAATGCAGCGGCAGGCTGATAGTGGTCGCACCGGCCACTAATACGCATCGACTGCGCCTTTTGTTCGAAGCGGCTCAGGCCGGGGGACGGCGCGTTATTTTGATGGGCGACACCCTGCATAAGATTGCCGTGGCCGCGGCCATGACCGGCCATTTGACCCTCGATCCTAAACTGACCGCTGCCCTGGAAGAAATGCCCAAGATGGCTGACCGACAGGTGATGGTCATAGCCAGCTCAATTGAGGCCGATCCTATCAGTGTGCTTGAACAACTCGCATACGGCGAGCATCCTTCTCTCACTCTCAAGGGCGGCGATACTGTCGTCTTTTCCTCCGACGTCATGCCCGGTCAGGCTCGACATATGGGCTACATCCTGGACCAGCTGCTGGAGCGCAATGTCAAAGCCGTATGGGGCGCGCGCCAGGGTGTGCATGTCTCCAAGCATGCCGCCAAGGAAGAGTTGAAACTGATCCTTTCGACAGTCAAACCCAGCTACTTTATTCCCGCCATCGGCGAGGGCAGACATATCACCCAGCACGGTGACATGGCTCTGGATGTCGGTCTCGACCAGACTCAAATTTATACGCTGGCCAATGGAGATGTTTTTGAGCTGGACGGTTTTGCCACTGTGCGCGGCGTTATCGAGTCCCAGCCGGTCCTGTTTAATCGTGAACAGGGTGAGCGTGTGACTACAGCTTCGGTCAATGAGCGGCGTGCTCTTTCTCTGGAAGGTGTCGTCACTATCGGTTTATCCATCACCGCCGGTGGTGAAATTGCTTCGGGTCCGACTCTTGAGTGCGGCGCTTCCGGATTTTTGCGCTCATCGGAATGGTTGGCTCTGGAGGCCGAGCTCGACGGTATAATCCGCGAGGCCGTGCGCTCAAAAAATGATCTCGCTCGCGCCGAAGGCAAAAAAAGCAATATGGAACTGCTTGGTATCACCGATGGTTTAGCATCGATGCGCTCGGCTATCAGAGAGTCTGTGGTCAAAACTTTGCGCAGTCGCCTGTCGGCAAAACCGACTGTGCAGGTGCTTTTGTCCCGGGCCGAAAAGTAGCGTTTGCTTTACCAGCCGCCCTGGACCAGGAGCGCATTTTCTTCGTTGAGCTCGACGGTTTGCGTTTCGTTGTCGTGCACTTTTACCGGCAACTGCCAGAAATAAATCAGTCCCGGCACTTTGTGCGAACCGGTTATCCACCAGTCGCCGGGGCTTATGAAGAGGCTGGTTTCGAGAATGGTGCCGCGCTTGACCGGCACTAAATTTAGTTTGATTGGCTCGTGTCCCAGGCGCAGAGCTTCCATCTCTTCGTCTTTGTGATTGTCGGCATACTCGGTGACAAAGGCTTTGTAGCGCTCCATTCTCTGAAACTCAATCTTATTGGAGCGTTTGACCTCGGGCAGGACATAGGGCGTCAGATCATCGGCGAAGCGATACATCTGAAAAAACATGTGCGGCTCGCCTATGCCTGATTTGTCGCGCGCCCTGCGATAGCAATAGTGCCAGCGCCAGCCGCTGTCGGGATAGGGCTTGGTCAAGCTCAACCTCTGCCCGTAGCCGGTGCTGAGCAGTTTTTGCTTGATGCCGGCCTTGGACTCGGGCAGCATGGCAATGGGAATGGCTATGGTTGGCGGTTTAGTCGTATATGGATTGATGGAAAATTCATCGGTGCGCTTGGCCATATGCGGCACATTGAGGCGAATGATGAGGGTGCCCCGGGCTTTATGCTGCGGGTCTTCGCTGGGTGGTTCGACCGTGGCGTTGATGTCCGCTTCGCTGGTGGACTGGCCCCAGGCCGGCGCACAGAGAGTGAAGTCGAGGGTCAGGGCAAAAGTGAAAAAAGCGGCGATCAGCGCATAAATATAGGTAGGCATAGTCGCCCATTCTAAGGGAAAGGCGCTTTTTTGGCCTGAATCTTATTTATATTAGTCCAGGGGCTTGTAGTCTGCCGGCAGGCCGAAATTGTAGAGGCGCTCGAAGCTTTCCTTGAGGTTTTCTTCGCCGCGTTTGGGCCTGGAGCCGGCGGTGAGTTCGACCAGGCGCTTCCAGGTAATCTGGTTGAACATACCGATGTCGGCCGAGGCGTTGCGGTCGCGCTCGGATTCCATGCAGGTAAGTACTGTTTCGGCGGGTAGCTTTTCAAAAGCTTCTACACAGGCGGCGTCGAAGTGATTGTCCTTGCCTGCGTCGAGAATTTCTGAAACTTTCTCAATCGGCATGCGGTTTCTGTAATGTCTGACCGAGGTGAGGGCGTCAAAAACGTCGGCTACGGCAATGATGCGCGAGAGGAAGGGGATTTGTTCGCCCTTGAGGCCGCGGTAATAGCCCGTGCCGTCCAGTTTTTCGTGGTGGCAGGAAGCGACGAAGGGCACAGCCTGCAGGCGCTTGGTGAAAGGCAGATTGGAGAGCAGGTCAAAGGTAATGCTGGCGTGCTTTTGCACTGTGGCATATTCCTCGGGGGTGAGTCGGCCCGGCTTCCAGAGGACGGCTTCCGGTACGCCAATCTTGCCGTAGTCGTGCATCATGGCCGAATAGCGCAGGATGTCGAGATCCTCGCCCAGGACGTCCATTGAGCCGCCAATCATCATGCTGTAATTGGTCACGCGCACCGAATGACCTGCGGTGAGCGGGTCACGTTTATCAATTGTCTGGGCCAGCACTTCCAGGGTCTTATCGACGAAGCGCTCGATTTCGTCGTAGGCCTGGGCCTGTTCAATCAGTCCGGAGGCAACGGCGGTGAGGGCTTCCAGCCATTCTTCGTCTTCTGAGGTGAAGGGGCCGGATAACTTGTTCAGTACCTGGAAGACCCCGATGATGCCGCCTTCGCGGTTGCGCATCGGTACGCAGAGAACGCTTCTGGTTTTGTAGCCGGTCTTTTTGTCCACGGCCGGGTCGAAGCGGTCGTCTTTATAGGCGTCGGGGATATTAATGATGCGGCCGGCCCGGGCGCAGTGGCTGACGATGGCCGCGCCGGACAGGGGGATGCGAATGGTGCGAACGCCTGTAAGACCCTGAGCGACCTGGGTCCAGAGTTCGTTTTTATCGTGGTCCAGTACGAAAACACTGCAACGATCGCATTTGACGATGCTCTGAGTTTCACGCGTAATCGTGTCCAGAAGCGAATCCAGGCGGCGCTCTGTGGCCATGGCCTTGACCACGCGATAGAGTCCGGAGAGGGGACGCAGGCGGTCCAGTTCTTCCTGCAGCCGCAGGGACTTGATTTCGCGTTCGATAATGGCTATTTCGCGGCTGTTGAGTTCGTTTTCGAGGGCGCTCAACTCGGCTGCGCTGCGGGGCAGATCGCTCTTAACGGCCGTGCCATGGGCGTGCCCGTGGACGACATGATCATGTCCGGACTGACATTCCGCCTCGCCCGCCAGGTTAGCTTCGGTCTGGTTGGCGTTGCCTTTAGAAGATTTTGCCATCTCACTGCCTCGTAGTTCCAAAAAGCTATATACCCAACCCGGCCGTAATTGCGGTGCCCGGTAGATAGTTAGATTATTCCTGGCCCTTATCTACTCTTGCGCTTGCAGGGATGCCGGATAGCGCGGCGGATCCAGCTTGCGCCAGATCAGCAAAAATGCCCGTCCAATAACCCGCTTTTGATCGAGGAAGCCCCAGACGTGGCCATCTTCAGAATTATTTCGGTTGTCGCCCATCATGAAAAGTTTGCCGGCGGGCACAATAATTGGATTATTCTGCTTGCGCGGGTCGGGCTCGGCCTGGATCATCTGCAACTCCATGTTGCGTCCGCGGATGTCGCCCATGACGTTCAAATTGTAGTTGGGTATTTCTTTGATGTAGGCCGATTCGTCCAGGAGCTGACCGTTGACGTAAACGCCCTGGCCGGCCTGGATGCGGATCATGTCGCCGGGCAGGCCGATCACTCGTTTAATAAAGGCCGGTTCATTGGGGAAAAAGGGCAGACCTGTATAGCGACCGGCGAGGTGCAAAAGATCGTTGTTCAGGTCCTTGCCGCCCATTTCCAGGGGCGGGGGGTAGAAAACGAGAATGTCGCCGCGCTCGATTTTCTTGCCCAGGTGGCCGGAAATCTTTTCAACGATCAGGCGGTCGTTGATTTGCAGGGTCGGCTCCATCGAGCTCGATGGTATGTATCGCGCTTCGGCAATGCCCCAGCGGATAAGAACGAGCAAGAAAAGAGTGACTACGACGAGTTCGATGCCTTCTTTTACGACACCTTTAAAAAATCCCTGGGGTTCGCCAGGGGACGCATTTTCGGTTTGCTGGGGTGCTGATGTGGTCACAGGCAAAGCTAGCTTCCTACAGTGAAGTCAAAAGTAAAACTTAGGCTAGATTATACAGTTAAAGCTTTCTTTTGCGCCGTTTTGGCATTCCCTTTTGCCAGTACGGCGGCCAGTGCGTCGGCAAACTGGTCCAGCTCTTCCTTCGGATTCATCTCTGTAACGGCTACCAGGATGGAGTTCTGCACCTCAGGCATATGCTTGAAGTGGGTTGAAAGCTCGATGCCTCCCAGGATACCGCCGGCTTTGAGCTCGGCCAGTACGGTCGAAACCGGCACCGGCAGGGTGATTGCGAACTCATTGAAGAAAGGCTGGTCGAAGGTGAGCTTGACGCCTTCTATGGCCGTCAATTTTTCCGCCAGGTAGTGTGCGCGCTGCAGGCTGATATTGGCCAGATCGCGCAGACCCTGCGGTCCCATTGATGTGAGGTAGACGAGCATGGCCAGGGCGTTCAGGGCCTGGTTGGTGCAGATATTGGATGTCGCTTTGGCGCGGCGAATGTGCTGCTCTCTGGTTTGCAAGGTCAGGGTGAAAGCTGTCTGACCGCGGTTGTCCACGGTCATGCCCGCCAGGCGACCGGGAAGTTGACGGATGAAATCTTTGCGACAGCCCATGTAACCGGCGGAAGGTCCGCCGAATGCCAGGGAGTTGCCGCAGCTCTGAGCGTCTCCGACGACGATGTCGGCTCCCAGATCGCCCGGTGCTTTGAGCAAGCCTAAGCTGACTGGATCAGTGACGACAATCAGCATGGCGCCGGCGGCGTGCACTTTGTCGGCGATTTCCTGCAGCGGTTCGATCACGCCAAAATAATTGGGATACTGCACGACGAAGCAGGCGCAGTCGGCGTCCAGGGTCTTTTCCAGATGGCTCAGTTGGCTGGCGCCGTTGACGGCATCCACCCGCGCCGAGGGCAGATCGCAGGACTTGGCATAGGTTTCGCCGACCATGCGATATTCGGGATTGAGTGCGCCGGAAAGGACGATCTTTTTCTTATTCGTCAGTCGCACGGCCATCAAGCATGCTTCGGCCATGGCGGTGGGACCGTCATACATGGAGGCGTTGGCCACATCCATGCCGGTGATGAGGCAGATTGCTGTTTGAAATTCGTAGATCGCCTGCAGGCTGCCCTGCGAAACTTCAGGCTGGTAGGGCGTGTACGCTGTGGAAAATTCGGAGCGCGAAACAACCGCCGGCACCACCGCCGGTACGAAGCGACGATAGGAGCCGCCGCCGAGGAAAGACGATTGTTGGCTTGTAGGCTTGTTTTTCGAGGCCATTCTCGAGAGCTCTTTAGTCAGCTCAATTTCGGAAAGACCAATTTTCAAATCCAGGGCTTTGGCTCTGACTTCGGCCGGAATATGACTGATCAGATCCTCGAAGGTGCGCACGCCTATTTCCTTGAGCATGAGATCGCGCTCAGCTTGCGTGGCGGGCAGGTAAGGGAAAGGCAGCATGTCCGATTCGTGGGTGGGGTCAAAGTCTTTTGTCATTTGGATTTAAACCTGCAGATGAAAATCGCCGTATAAAAGCGGCCATATATAAGTTTAGCCCTTACTTCGCCCCGAGGGCCGCGTTCAAAAAATAATAAAGTGCACAACAAAAGTTTTCTCGCCGGGGCCGCCTCCCTTACAATTGGCCGGATGAAAGTGATTGTCGGCCTGGGTAATCCCGGTCTTGAATACGAAAATACGAGACATAATGCCGGCTTCCGCTTAATAGATATGCTCGCCACCGCTTATGGTGCGGAACTCAAGAGCAGCAAGGGCCTGCACAGCGTCGTAGCCAAGATCTCGGCGACAGGCCAGAGCGGCGGCTCTTCGAGGGTGGCCGAGGATATTTTGCTTGTCAAGCCGATGACTTATATGAACCTCTCGGGTCAAGCGGTGCAGGCGGTCTTGCGCTGGTATAAGGTGCAGGCGGCCCCGGGCGTCCTTTTAGTAGCGCACGATGATGTCGCCATCGATCTCGGGCGCTTGCGGGTGCAGACCTGTCGCGGAGCCGGCGGGCAGCACGGCGTGGAGTCGATTATTGAGCATCTGTCCGGCTCCAATCGCTTTGACCGGCTCAAGATAGGCGTCGGTCCGGATCCCGGCGGCGCGGTGCGCGGTAACTATTTGCTCAGCAAATTTCGCGAAGACGAGAGGGCGATCTTCGAGCGAGTATTAGAAGATTCTCTTCTGGCAGTCAAGGTGTGGCTGAAAAGTGGAGCGCTCGAGGCTGCCAATAGATTCAATTCAGTCGATCATTCGGTCAGCATGGGCGGAACATGAATTTTCGCTAAAGTCGGCATATCCAGTGCATTTGCGCTGTATGCCGCCTAGTGGCATGAAGTTACGCTTTGTATCAATGGAAAACCGATGGTGGGGCTCTCTATGAAGGGCTGAAATAATTCTTGAGTGAAAACTCATGCGCAAATAGTGGGATTCAGGCGATGTCAGTAGCCTAAAATTCCTTCTGAGTCAAGGCAAGAAGCCTTCGAGGGGAACATCAATTGAGTAGCGACGCAATTACATCTCCGTCACCAGCCAGTTATTCGAGTACTAGTCTGGCCGACAAATTCTTCAGCAGCAAGGAAGGAAGCGCCAGCCGCAACTTCTTCCTTTCGGCATTGTGGTGGTCAATCTGGGGAATGGGCGCCGGCATGCTTGCCGGAACCGAGTTTTCCATGCCGGATTTGATCCGCGGCGTGCCGCAATTAGCCTTTCCACATTTGAGAATGTGGCACGTTAACGCAGTGGCCATCGGCTGGTTGTCGATGGGTTATGTCGGTTCCATGTTCTATATGGTCCCGTCGCTCTGTAAAACGAAGCTCTACAGCGAGCGTCTGGGCAACTTCACCATGTGGGCCTGGAACGTCTTGATGATTGGCGCGTTCTGCACACTGCTCAACGGCAACACTGAAGGTCGAGAATACGCCGAACTCGGTGCCGTTCTCGACGTTATTGTTGTAGTAGGTCTTGTATGCGTCGCATTCAACCTCTACATGACGCTGGTCAATCGCAAAGTCAAAAAGTTGTATGTGTCGCTCTGGTACTTCATGGGTTCGCTCTTCTGGTTCCCTCTCGTATACGTTATCGGACAGCGCACCTTCGTCGGTCTGCCCGGTTTGAACGACGCCATCATCGGTTGGTTCTACGGACACAACATCCTTGGTATGTGGTTCACCACAGTTGGTGTCGGCATGATGTATTACCTCATCCCGCGCTTCACTAAAGCACCGCTCTACAGCCACGGTCTATCAATGTTGGGCTTCTGGGGCATCGCCCTTTTCTACGCTCCGACAGGTACCCACCACATCACGCAATCGCCCGTGCCCGAATGGCTCAAGGCAATCGCCATCATCTCGTCTATTTTCCTTCTCGTACCGGTTCTCACCGTTCTCACCAACTTCTTTATGACAATGAAGGGTAAGTGGGGACAGGTTGCCACCGACCTGCCGCTGCGCTTCGCCGTTACCTCTTGTATGTTCTATCTGGTCACCTGCACCCAGGGACCGTTCCAGGCAACAAGATGGATCAACTGGTACCTGCACTTCACCCAGTGGGTTGTGGGTCACGCGCACCTGGCCTTGCTCGGTACGTTTTCATTCATCCTCACATCATCTATGTATTACTGCATGCCCCGTCTCACGGGTCGTGAGTGGCACAGTCAGGGCCTGATTCGCGGCCACTACTGGCTCAAGTTTTTGGGCTTCAGTTTGATGATGACGTCTCTGACTACAGCCGGTCTGATTCAATCAGCCGGATGGGCATTTGGTTTCCCCATCGACCAGTGGAGCCAGGCAATTAAGCCTTACTGGTTCCTCCGAGCTATAAGTGGAATCATGATTGTCACCGGTCAGCTGATCTTTGCTTATAACGTCTTCAAGACGCTCTACACGCCGACAGTGAGTGTGGGCAGCGCCAAGACTCGGGAGGTCAAAGTCTAATGTACGGTTACAGGCTTGGTGCAATTGGTATTGTCACCACCTTCTTCATCATTATCTTTTCAACGGTATTGATGCCGATGGTGTTGTTTCAACCGAAACCATCTGGACGCGGCAACGACTACGACGTTATCCCCGCCAGTGTCGCCGACGCAAAACGCGGCCGACAGATATATGTGCGCGAAGGCTGTTTTTACTGCCACACGCAATTCACTCGTATTCAAGACAGAGGCTACGGTCCTCTTGTTAAAGAGGGCGACTATGTTTACGAGACGCCCCACCAATTGGGTACCGCTCGTACGGGTCCCGACCTTACTAATGAAGGCGGTCGTTTCCCCGGACAGTGGCAGAAAGCTCACTTGATTCAGCCCAGAGCCGTAAAGCCTGGTTCGATCATGCCCAGCTTCAGCTATCTTTCAGAAGAAGACATGAACGACCTGGTCGCTTATATCCAGTCTCTGGGTAACAAGCGTACGGTTACCGCTTTTGTCACCGCTCCTGATGAATACCTGCCCACCACTCCTCAGGGACGTGCCCTGGCCGCAGGTAAGACCGTAGACACCAACAGCGATGCCGCAGCCAATGCCGGCCGTGGTATCTACACCCAGAACTGCGCTGCCTGTCATGGTCTGGAAGGTCGTGGAAACGGCCCCAACGCCATTACCCTGGAGAAGAAGCCACCCAACCTCACCCGCGACTATTACAAACAATATTCCGATGAGTTCTGGTTCTATCGTGTTTCCGAAGGCGTGGTCGGCACCCGCATGCCGCGCTGGAACGAAATCCTCTCTCCTGAGCAGCGCTGGTACCTGGTCGCTTATCTCAAGACTTTGCCCAAGGATCATGAAGAGACTGTCAATAGTCTCGATCAGCTAAACGTAGCCGAACCGGTTAAACTGCCGGTGATGAGCCACGAAGTGTATGAACCTCACCACGGTAAGGAATAAGGAGGCCCTCAATGTGTCCAAATTGCGTTCTTAACGGTGCCTCCCTCGGTGGCGGTATCTATGTAGCATTCGGCATTTGTGCACTCTTCTTTGTTATTGGTGTAGCTGGAGTATGGTTCGCCTTTAAAAACGGTGAATTTGAAGATCTCGAAGGTGTCAAATTTGACATGCTCGACGACGGTGAAGATGGCGAACTCGCCGCAAAAGCCAAGGCCGCTGTGGAAAAATTGAGAACGCAATCGACATAAGCTGGGATCAAGTAGAGGATAGGACAAAAAATAATGGCTGAAGAAGTCAAAACAATGGACGAAGAGCACTATGAAGTAGTGTCCGAATATCGCATCGGCGAGGGCGCTCCGCCGCCTTTTCTGGTTATCTGCTTCATTTTGATCTTTATATACGCAGCAGTCTCGTGGATTCCCTTCTTTGGTTATTAGAGGACAATGTCACCTAGCAAGCTAAATCTAACAACGTCAGTTGTTAACAAAATAGGCGCTCTAAGAGCCGGCTTTAAGACGTCGGCTATTTTGGCGCTTGTACCGGTATTTGTCGCAGTCTCTGTGGGACTCACCGCCTGCGGTGACAGCAAAGTGATTGTTAGCGAGGACAAAGGCCTCGTATCCAGCAAGGTAACGATGGGCGATAAAGAGCCCATCTGGCCGAACGACGACCCATCCATTCCGGATGGCGGCGGCGTTTACCAGGCGCAAAATTGCGCCGCTTGCCACGGTGTTGACGGTAAACCTGTTGCCGGCAAGGCCACGGTTGATTTCTCCAGTAAAGACTGGGGTCGCAACCAGAAGCCTGTCGACCAGTACGACTTCATCACCTTCGGCAAAACTGGAGTCGAGCATCCGGCGATGCGCGACAAACTTCGTACTTCGCAGATCTGGAACCTGGTCTTTTATGTCCGTTCACTTTCTACTCCGCCTCTGACGGATGCTGAGATCAGTGAAGTGCTGCCGGTATTTGGTGCCAACTGCGCCGTCTGTCACGGGACCAAGGGCTATGGCAACGGACCTCTGATGAAGGGTAACGTTCTGGAGCCGGCTCCGGCTAACTTCCAGAGCTTCCCCCGCTTCTACGACCGTACCGACGAAATCCTCTGGGATCACATCGCCAACGGTATCAAATGGGAAGGTATGCCTAACTTCTTAGGCAAGACCGACAAGGCCAAAAACATTACTTTTGATCGGGATTACATCTATAAGCTGGTCGGCTATGTCCGCCACTTCCACGAAAGCAACAAGACAGAAGCTGCGACCAAGGCTGCTCACGATAAAGAAAAAGAAGAAGAGAGCAAACCAGCCCAGCAGGAAAATAAACCTCAGACCTAAGGGATAAGGAAAATGACAGAAGGCGTCTTAAGAAGGACAGTTTTAAAAACCGCAGCGGCTCTGCCGCTGGCGGCGACATTCGGCCTGTTGGCCTCGCCGTTTTTGCGGTTTTTGAGACCAACGCTCAAGCCCCTCGACGTGCTCGGTCAATCTGACCAGCCTCTGGCTGAGCCCCCGATTCCGACATACACCGACAAGGACTTCCCGGAGCCCTGGACCTGTATTCCCTTTATGTTTAACCAGAAATATATTGAATACAATCCGGAAGGCAAAGAAGTCCGCAAAATCCCCGGCTACATCGTCAAGTTGCCGACCGGTGATGTTGTTGCTTACAGCCGTATCTGTCCGCACCTTGGTTGCATCTTCAACTTCGTCAAAGACCCTGAAGAATGCGCTAAGGGTTATAACTTCAAACCAGCAGGTCCGGTATTTGCATGCCCCTGCCATTTGAGCGTCTATGACATTGCCCAGGCGGGTAAGGTCGTCAGCGGCCCTGCTCCTCGTCCACCAAGAAAGTTCGAGGTCAAGAAGGTCGGTTCATCGTACGAGGTTGTGTCATTGGAGGCCGGTTCAATTGCCTAGCACAGTACAAGACAAGGGCTTCGCTTCGGCTCTTACGTCTGCCGCCGATTACCTGAAGACACGAATTGCCAATATCGATATCTTTGACGAGCATTACCAAAATGAAGCTCGTGCCAATCCTTTCTATGCACTGGGCCCGATCTTCTATCTGGTCTGGTTCATCGTCATGGGTACCGGTCTCATCCTCATCATGTGGTATGTGCCGACCAAGTCCCAGGCCTTCGATTCTATTCTCAATATTCAGAACGGCATCCCCATCGGGGGGCTGATGCGAGGCATGCACAAGTACGGTGCAGACGCCATGATCATCGCCGCTACCATGCGTCTCTATCGCATGTTTATCAATGCCGACTTCAAGCCTTCTAAAGAACTCAACATTGCCATCGCCCTGGTCACTCTCCTGCTTTCAATGTATTCAGGACTGACCGGTTACCTGCTTATCTGGAACCAGCGTGCATTTTGGGCTACGAAGGTATTTGCTACATTCCCCACCTATATGGACCAGTTTGCGGTCATGGGCGATTTCTATCAGCCCCTGTACAAATCACTCCACCTTGGTTGGAATACCGCTGAAGTACTGCTTGGTGGTGGCGCCGCCATTACCCAGAACACAATTACCCGATTCTTCTCGCTGCACCTTGCCTTCTCATTGATTCCGCTCATTCTCGTTGAGCTTTATTTCTATAAGAATGCATACAAGAGAGTGCCGCTCAACTGGATCAAACGTTCGGTCGTTATCTTCATCCTGGCTTTCGTAGCCATCGCGCTGCCTGCCGCTCAGGGTTCGCGTTCCGACCCGGACGTTACTCCTCTGCCCATTCTTTCTGACTGGTACTTCCTCGGCCTTTACCAGATGTACAAATATCTGGAGCCGGTTGTTGCCACCTACATAACGATGGTTATCCCGGTATCGGTCATTCTCTTGCCCTTTATCGACACTATCGTGACAGGATCCGAGAAAAATATCCTCAAGCGTCCGTTCATGCTCATGGTGACAATCATGGGTGGATTGACCTGGGTTGTTTTCTCAATCCTTATCATCATCAACATCGCCAACATCCACACCGACCCGCCCTTCTGGCGCTCGTTCTTCTATCTGACGATCGACCTGGGTGTTGTCTGGCAGCTCTACTTGATCATGGCCAACAAAGATATGGTTCAAAAAGCCAAATCCTTCAAGGCCTGCGTGATACTTGCCGTGGTGGCAGTGATTCAGTGCTTCTGGGGCTGGTGCTATGACTACATGGCCAAGACCGAGGTCTTTATCGATCCCCTGGGTCACGCCGCCCTCTACACCATGGCTCGTCCTTTCATGGGTGAAGCTGCTCCTAAGGCAGAAGAGCTGGTGCGTAAGATGGTGCCGACCAGCGGTGAGAACCCGGTCAACAAGGAATACTGGAACTACCATGTATTGCTTGATCCCGGTTATATCGCCAAGATTGGTGAGCCCACCGGTAAGGAAGATCTGGTCGCTATAAAAGAAGTGTCCAAGTCAACCAGCCCAATAGACATCATCGCCCAGCTGATTCCGACATTCGAAACGCCCGAGGGCCCGAACGGTACATTGAAGAACATTCAATTTAGCGATCCCAAACTCGGTCCCCATCCTAAGTACCTCAGCATGCTTGATTTCATGATCAACAACCGCTGGTGCATGGACTACTGCGTTGTCACCGACAGATTGAACGGCAAGGTCAAGCCCTATCCGATGACTGTGCCCGAAGTTGACCTGTACTGGATCTTCGCCGGACCGCTGACTTTGATCTACGCCCTGTTTGTGGCCTTCCAATGCAAATCAGCTAAGGCTGCCACTCCCAGTAAGCCCCAACCGGCCCCCGCCGCTGCGGCTTCCACATAGATGCCCCCATCGCCTGAAGAGAGATCGCAAGAGAAAGAAAAGATGGATAGCGCCGCTGCAATCAAAGCTGTTGACACTCACTCTGGCACTAGCCAGGGTGAGGCCAATGTCGGCCCGCTGAAGATTCGCTTCGCATTCAAAGCTATTGCTTTCTGCTGCTCTGTGGTCACACTCTCCTGGTTTTTTGAGGGTATGAGGCAGTGCAAAGAATCGGTCAGCTTCGAGGGTGGAGTCACCCTCCTTGGTGGCACGGTCCTGACTCTGCTTCTTGTTGGATTGCAGGGATTTTTCATCTACTGCGAGGAGCGCTCCAAGGGGCTGCGCACCCGCAAAATCGCTTTGTTTGATAAATGGTATGTGCAGTTAGCGTCTAAGCAAAAGGGAGACAATACAAACCGTGGGTAATTCGATAAATACCGCGCTTGTCGTTGTGGGAGCGATAGCATGTCTGATTTTCACCGGGCTTATGCCCTGGGCGGAATTGGGTATGACCGGAGCTTTCGACAGCTGGCCTCTATGGTTGCGCTGGACTTCTGAACACACCGGCCTCGCTCTGCCGGATTACGCTCAGGCAGCCGGCCTGGCTACTCAATGGACGAGTTATTTGAAAAACAATGGCGCTGAGACAAATCTCGGTGACTACGCTTATTCACTGGTCATGGGACTGGCCATGATTGCCGCTGCCATAGGCATCGCCGCAATTGGTCGTGAAGAAGGCGAAGAGAAAACAGTTTTACCGGTGAAGAAGTAATAACAAGGTTGGGAGATCCGTCAAATGTATTCGTCTATTCCTAAAGGTCTGACTGACTTTACACTCTTGTTGGAGAAAGGCACTAATGCCGTCGTCACCAACAAGTACAACCCTTTCTATTACCACGGTGCCCTGCCCCAGTTTTATCTCTGGGTGCTCTATCTGTCGGGCCTCTTGCTCTTCGCTTATTACATACCCACAATCGACAACGCTTATTTCTCGGAAAACCTCGTTAACGCCTGGACTTCCGTTGACTACATCACCAAGACCATTCCTATGGGTGCGGTCATCCGCGGTATCCACCGTTATTCCGGTGATGCCATGGTCATCACCATCCTCTTGCACGCTCTGCGTGTCTGGGTCACCGACCGTTATCGCCAGTACCGCTGGATTCAGTGGGTCACCGGTGTCGCCCTCTTCTTGATGGTGCTCTTCATCGGTCAGACCGGTTATTACCTGGTCTGGGACGAGCGCTCGCTCATCCTCACCCGCATGACCGTCAGTGCCTTGAATGCTCTGCCTTTCGTGGGCGGCGGCCTGGCTGCCTGGTTCCTGAACGGCAGCTCGATCACCAACTTGACGCTCTCCAACTTCCTTTTCATTCACATCGGCTTGTCGTTCTTCCTCCTGTTCGGTCTCTGGTTGCACTATGTGCGTATGACCAGACCGGTCATGACGCCACCACCGGCGATGAACTACATCCTCATGGCAGTGCTCTTGCTGGTCGTCTTTGCCTATCCCATCACCAGCGGCAAAATGGCCGACATCAACACCACGCCTACATCCTTTGATATCGACTGGTTCTTCCTCTTCCCGTATTACCTCATGGCCCATGTGGACCTTGGTGTGTACTGGTTCCTGATGATTGGCGGCTCGCTTCTCTTCACATTCCTGCCGCTTCCCAATCTCTACAAAGCTGCAGCTCCGGTTGAAGCCGCGGAAGTGGTCCTCAATAAGTGTGTTGGCTGCCGTCTCTGCTCCCTCGATTGCCCCTACATGGCTATCGACATGGTGCCGGCACCGGCCGGATCCCGTTTCAAGCTTCTGGCCGTGGTCAAACCCTATCGTTGCTCCGGCTGCGGTGTCTGCGTTGGCGCTTGTGCCTTCGACGCCATCGACCTGCCTAACTTGCTGGATTCGGATGTGACCGCTCAGATCAAGAAAATGGCCGAGGCGCAGTAGAAGTAGTTTTAGAAATTTTGTGAGTCCACGAGGCAGGTAATTTATGTCAGTTGCGTCCGACAAAAAAGTAATCACTCTCATTTGCGAAAGGGCATGTGACTTGAGTTCGGTCACCGAGGCCAGCGGTGAAGTGAAAGACGTATCCGGTTTGCATGTGGTGAAGTTGCCCTGCTCCGGGATGATCCAACCGCTCATGATTGAAGCGGCGATGAAGGCCGGCGCTGCCGGAGTAATCGTCACCGGTTGCCAGATTGGTGACTGCTACTATCGTGAAGGCAATAGAATGATTCGTGACCGCCTGCTGGGCAACCGTCCGCCCGGTTTGAAAAAGACCGTGGACAGAAGAAGAGTCCTGGCTCTCTGGTTGGCTCGTCCCCAGAAGGACAGATTCCTCTCCGAAGCTAAAGAGTTTGTCCAGATGGTGCGCAATCTCAGTGACGATAAGCCGGCTGCCGCAGTAGCTCCCAAGCCGGAAGCTAAAGCCGAAGCAAAGGTTGAAGCCAAGGCCGAAGCTAAGAAGACCGAAGAAAAAGCGTCTGAATCGACTTCGGAAAGCAAAGAGTAAGCAATCCGAGCGATTTGTCCAAACAAGAAACACAGGAATTTGAAGGGTTAAGCGATGGCAGAAGAAACGAAAGTATCAGAAGTAGATGTGATTTACAGATGGACCTGGTTCTTCATTCTGTATTTTGCCTTCATCCTATTGATTGCCAGCTTTGGACTTGTTGCCGAGTTCTAAAGGCTCGCCGCAGTAATTATCCAGACCTCGAATAGCTCAGCATGATGCCTGTCATCGGCTGCAGATATTCGGGGTTTTGCTTTGAGTGCCTGCCCGGCAATGGTTCGCGCTTGTGCCTGCTCATGGGGAAGTCTACGTATTGCTCGGAGTGGCGCTGGTAGTAGGCTTGTTCCTGGAGCATTGTTTTTCGCATTATCAGGGGTGAAAGTTTATGGCCTCCGACTGTCAGAAAATAGAAGGTGCGGCTTCAGGCCTGAGCGCCGCTTCAAAGCCGGCTGACGCTGAAGCGCTGAGCATGGTAATGAAGGAAATAAACGCCAGCCATATTGTCGGCACCAGGCTTATGCAGCAGGCCCCACAGGCTGCAAAAGAGCTGGAGGTCCAGAATAAATACACCCGGGATCTGTCGCTGGAAGCTTCCGCTGCGCCTGGTTCGCACGCGCATGTGCAGCAACAGCACGGAATTGCCAATACTATTGTTTTGGAAGAAACCGGCCGAACGGAAGTATTGAGACTGGAGGCGGACAATCCTGTGCCCACGCCCATGATTAGCAACACTACTTATATGTGCTCAGGCAAGCCCGTCACGGCCTGGAGCTATTATCTGGATGGTAAAGCGCAGTTGAGCACGATCGATCTGCCGGAGATATCGATCGTACTCACTAACGACGGCACGCCCCGTAAGATAGTGCAAAACTAGCTTTCGCTCTGCATTTGTCAGACGAGAAGGGGCACCCCATGAGGCGCCCCTTCGGTCGAATCAATTTGACTTTGCCTCAGACACGACGGTTTATTTGAGATAGTCGCGCAGACTATTTGTTTTGTCATTGTTCCGCAACTTTGTCAGAGCGCGGCTTTCCATGTGTCTGGCGCGTTCTTCACCGATGCCGAGCACCCGTGCCGCCTGGGCCAGGCTTACCGGCGAGCCGGTGTCGAGGCCGTAGCGCAGACGAATCAGTTCCGCTTCTCTGGGTATCAGGCGTTGCAGCGTGGCAGCGATATCCTGACGGCAGAGGCTGATTGTAGCCGCTTCGTCGGTGGTCGGATGATCATCGGCGAGCTGGTCCATCAATGAATTGTCGTCGTCGCTTCCACTGCCGACATCAAGCGATACCGGCTCCTGGATGGATAACATCAGTTGATTGATTTTTGCCTGGGCCAGACCCGTTTCATGGGCCAGTTCCGCTGCGCTCGGCTTGCGACCTTCGCGCAGGAAAAATTGTCTGGCTACCCGGCCGATTTTCTGGACATTTTCACCCATATGCACGGGAATGCGTATGGCTCTGCCTTTTTCGGCCAGACCGCGGCTCACTGCCTGGCGAATCCACCAGGTAGCGTAGGTTGAAAAACGAAATCCTTTATCGGGATCGAATTTTTCCACTGCCCGCATCAGGCCCAGGTTGCCCTCCTGAATCAGGTCGAGCATCGGCAAGCCGCGATTGATGTAGCGTTTGGCAATGCTCACGACCAGTCGCAAATTTGATTGAATCAATTTGCGTTTGGACAATTCGCAGCCGGCACGGGCCTTGAGCGCGAGTTCTTTTTCCTGTTCGGCGGTGAGCAGCTTGTATTTGCCCAGACTCTTGAGGTAGTTTGCCAGGGCATCATCGGTCGACTCCTGGGGATAAATGTACTGCCCGCCGGTCACCTCGGTTTCATCGTCGAAGATGAAGAGCTCGTCAAAAGACTCCTTGCCGCTGATGACAGGGTCTTTTGCAGGACCATCGAAGGGCGTGGACGAGAGCATGTTTGTGGTGAGGGCTTGCATATCAGACTCCATTGGAAACCCCGCCAAAATAGTCCGAGGGACATCTGGCGGTAATTTGCTGATAGATTGAAAGGGATAAAATGTAAGGTGGCCTACAATTCCATTTAAGCAGTTTCTACCACTGCCAGCTGGTTGGATAAGCTTGTCTTAATGATCACCTTGATTACTCTTCCCGGAGCTGTTTATGCCCACTTTGATAGATCTCAGTAGACCTCTTGAGCATATACCGATCGAGGCTTTCCCCGATGCCTTGAAGCCTCTTTACCGCATCATTTCGCCGGAAATCGAGTATGTGGAGCACGGCCAGGGCGCGGGCATTATGCAGGCCATTTTTGGTTGCCAGAAAGCCGACCTGCCCGAGGGTGAAGGCTGGGCCGAAGAGAATGTGACCTTCTCCACCCATCTGGGCACCCATGTCGACGCCCCCTGGCACTACGGCAGCAAAACCGGGGAAGAGGCGGCTATAACGGTCGACCAGATACCTCTGGATGAGCTTTATCTCGATGGCGTGGTGCTCGACCTCAGTCATTTGAAAGGCAGCGGCAAGGCCATCACGGTTGATGATTTGAAAGCGGCTCTGGCCAGGATTGATTATAAAATCAAGGAGCGCGACGCCGTGCTTCTTCGCACCGATCACGATAAGTTTGCTTTGACCGATCCGCTGCGTTATAACTATCCCGGCTTGACCGCCGAATCGGCTACATACATTGCCGCGCAGGGTGCCACCGTCGGTGGTACCGATGCCCTGGGCTGGGACAGACCGTTTCACGTCATGGTGCAGGAATATCAAACAACTAAGGATAAAAACAAAATCTGGGACGCGCACTATGCACTGCGTCAGTATCGCTTTTATGTGGTGCAGCAACTGGCCAATCTGGATAAGTTGCCGGCGAAAGGATTTAAGGTCTCCTTCTTCCCGCTCAAGATCAAGGGTGCCAGCGCTGCTCCGGCTCGGGTCGTGGCCTTCGTCGACTGATCCTTCGACCGAAAATAACATGCTTCAAGAGCCTGGTGCGTCTCGCATCAGGCTCAAGGCTTTTCAGTTATAAGAAGTGCCGCCGTGAGGCTTTGGTTAATCTCTCTCGTGATGAATCGAGACGGCGGCCTGGTATACATAGATTATCTATTTGCATCCCACTCTGACTATAGGGTTTTTCCTGAACTATCCTTTTTTAGCAATTGTCAGGGGCGGATAAACAGAGATGCAGTCGGCATTGTCGGCCAACTGCATCTTGATAAGTTATCTTTCTCGGGCTCTTTAGATTGCTATTGCTTGCCTTGCTTGTGATAGTCAATCTGGAAAAGGCTGCGGGTGTCCGGCTTAACAGGTTTGGGCGGATCCGAGAGCTGTAGGGCTACGGTATTGCCTGTCTTACTGTTGGTGGCGTTGACTACGGTGTCCGACTGAAAGGTGATATTCCAGCCGTACATGCGCAGGGCGTTGACGTACCATTCTTTGACTTGCTCACGCGGCTCGGACGCCGTGAATGTGACAAGCATCAGAGTGGAATTGTGCGCGTCGTTTTGCTGATAAACCATGCCCGTCTGATATTTAGCTTTCCCTGTGTATTGCGGGATGTCGTCGAAGACAACTTTGTCCGCCGGCAGGATTTCCGGCTTGCTCAAAGTGTCGTTTACCGGGCCGCTGCTCGCCCTGCGAGCAGGCACTCGAACATCGGGCTTGAGCGGTGGTGCGTTAGTAGCTTTCTTAGGCTGGCCACTGGTGCCGCCTGCGACATTGCTCTGTTGGGCGATGGCAACCTGACCGAAGCTTAGTAGCGCCAGCGAAAGACATAATGTTGCCGATTGATGTTTCCTGGACCTACTTGAATAGCGCACTTTACGACCCTCGCGAAGAAAACTATATTTCAATTATAGAGCGTTTTGTCTTTTACAAATTGAAAGACCGCCCGGTTGAAGGGGCGGTCTCTCGCTTTTCATCTCAGATACCGGTCTTGCGAACTAGTTAGGTTTGCAGAACGTGGTGCCCTGAGTATTTTCCTGGAACTTCAGCTCTCCGAGAATGTTTTGCGAACCCGAAGAAGCTTTGAAGATCGCAGCGTCTTGTCCAGTGATAGGAGCAACTCCGCCGTTGTCGTTGGAACCACCCATATCAGGACTGCCGTAGCTGGGAGGGCCGGAGGCGAAACCAGGCTGAGTGAATGGTTCAGCGTGGTAGCCGGCGTCACCTTTACCAGTGGGGCTGAGACCAGCAGTGGTGTCAACTACCCATCCGTTGAGAGGATAGTTCTCGGTGCACTCACCGGCACCTACCGCAGGAGCGGGGCCATCCGGGAAGTTAGCCTGACCAACAGTGGTGTCGGCCCAGCCTGCAGGGAGGGTGGCAGCCATTTTCACTGTTCTGCTGGAAGGATCAACGTAGAGATAGAGAGTACCGTTATCGGTCGAGAAGGCGCCACCTTTGAGGTGGAGTTTCTGAGACTGAAGGGCGGTCACTACTTGACCCTGGGTTACGGACGATTCGATCTGCTGCATGCGAGCTGTGATCTGCTCCAGAATTGCGGTACTGGAACCGGTGGCACAAGCGCCCATGTTGTTGGAGATCTGGTTGAGGTAGTCGTACGGGGTGCCTACTGTTTCGAAGTTGACCATGGTGTGGCCTCTGCCCGGATCATAAGGAATAGCGGATCCGGCGGTGCCAGGTACTCCCCGAGAGAAGTATTTGACGCCTGAAGGTTGACCAGTCGGGATGCTGACATCAGCGCAGAAGCTACCACCCAAACGTCCAGCGATTTTAGCGAGGAGTTCGGCCTTCATGTACTCAACGTTGGTCACGCCCTGGTTGTTGCCACCAGCGATAGCACCGCCGGTAGTCATGCCGGTGCATGAATAGTTGTTCTGCCAGTTGTTGATGTTGGTCACAGAGGCGCAGGGGCCAGTGAGGCCATTATCATACATGGTGTAGATGCAGTTGAAGTTACCGCCGCTCCATCCGATTGCCTGCAATTCAGTATTGGTGGCATAAGGGGTGGCGCAGTTGTTGCCGGACCGCAGACCGCCTTCGCCGGCGTCATAGTTGCCGGGATTGGCAGCCATGTCTTGCAGGTTGGTCGGTGAGGTGGGCAGGTCAGCGATGGGCACTGTGGTGTGGGGCGGATAAACCGTACCAGCAGGATTGACGTTGAAGGCAACCCAGGCAGGACCGGTAGCGCTGGCAGCAGCCATCACAAGAGGATAGGTGGCAGAGTTGTCGTATGCACCTGTTCTGTTGTTGAAGGCGGCCCAGTCAGAGAGATAGCTGGGTGTAGTTGTGAATACACCGGAGCCATCCTGGGTGATACCACTACCATTAAACAACTGGTTGTTGAAAATGTCGTTGGTACCGTCAGAGATCGGAACACCGAATGAACCGTTAGCAGCTACGGCGTCGGGGCCGTTGCTGATGCGGACGAAGCCGCGGGGCAGGCTGGCTTTGAAGTCTTTGTTCAAGACACCAACTACAGCGCAAGCAAGTGAACCACCCATGTTGCCGGATTTTGCTTCAACGGCTTGTGCATTTGCTTTGAAGCAGTTTGCGGCCGTATTGGCGTCGGCTACGAAGCCGGCATTTGTAGCGAGGTCAGCATTGAATGTACCAATGTCGACCAAGTGGGGTTTGGTGTTAGGGAATACAGGAACGCCGGTCAGTACGACAGCTCCACCGAGGAAGGAGTTGTTGTCATAACCAGGCATGTACTGAGCACCGCCTCCGACGCTGGCACCAAGGGTGTCTGTCGAATTCGGTTTGTTTGTGTACGAAGGGCTGGAAGCATTGGTAGTGTCGTTGGGAGTCCAACCACCCAGTGCTGTAGCAGTGTTGTTGTCGAAAATGACGTTCGTGCTGCCTTTTGCTTTCAAGTAACCTTGAGCAATCGCCGTGCATGAAACGGTATTGCCGTTCCACATCTTGGTATTGTTGATACCGGCGATGGCATTGAAGTCACCGGGCAAGCTACCGGTTGCAGCACCGGCAAGGCTGGCTTTGAGAGCGGCACCGATGGCTTTGGCTACACCGGCGGTCGCGATAGCATTCGCTTTAGCTGTTGCCGTGCCCTCTATTTCAGCGTTTCTGGCAACCATCATCGCTTGTGCAACGATACGGTTGTACGAAATAAGAGTGACATCTGGTGAACCAGGAGGATCGGTTAGAGCTCCGAATTCGGCAGAAGCGCCAGCGATACTGGCAATAGGAACTGTACCTCTCTTGAGTGCTTGTTTGGCTACGTTCAGGGCACCTGCGTCTGTTGCGTTCGCTACTTCTCTGCCGCCACCGATGATTTTGGATAAGAAGTAGAAGCCGACGCCGATTACAATTACGAGCAAAACGCATGCAGCTACTAGCCCCAGCGTTGCCCCTCCTTGTCGTCGTGCTTTCATATATTGCGGTCCTCCGAATGCCGTCTTCACGGCCTTTGTATTTCGCCTTGGGAGTAAAACTCCGGGCTAATTAGTTAGATTAGGAAAAACTTTGGTAAACGACTCTTTTATGATTATCGTCTAATCTTCTCGGGTCGTCAAGGGCAGTGGCCTTTTCGGGGAATTTGCCGGTATTCCAGGTCCCTTCTGTATCTCCTAGCTTTAGATGTTGTTAATATTCCACGGCCTAAACAAATTCAATATTAAATAAATGAGCAGGCGTTAAGAATTCAGCATCAATATAGACGGGCTTTCCCGGCTGTATATCGCATAAGGGTATCAGACTCTGAGAATTCGCTCATTAATGAGGGTCTGACTGGTCAGTCTTTTTTCTCGGCATGAAGTTCAATCAGGGCCGCTATCACCAGCCAGAAGATGAAATGCACCTGCGGCCTGTAAAAAACGGTGTCCACAAAGCCCTGCACCATCAGGCCCACGAGTGCCACGGTCAGCCCCAGAGCCAATAGGCTCCCGGCCCTGTCACCGGCGCGCCAGAAGGTGACATGCCCGCAGGCCATGGCATTGGCCAGAAGGGCGAAGAAAAAGGCGATGCCGCCTATGCCGCACTCCACTCCCACTTCCAGGGGCACGCAATAGGTGCCCAGGGCGTCAAAACCGCTCTTCATATATAGGCCGTAGGCCAGACAGAAGGCCGTATTACCGGGCCCGACGCCAAACCACCAGTTGTCGGCAAACATTTTGAGCGAGGCAATCCAGACATACATGCGGTAGGCGTTGGACGAATGCTTTGTACCGTCAAAGATGGACAGGACGCGCTGTTCCAGGCTGGGGGCGAGGAAATGCACGGCCAGGGCAGCGGCACCGGCCAGCAAAATAACACCTATAAAGGATGGCAATATAAATTTGGCATTGGCCTTTCTGGTGAAGAGGCTGGCCAGGGCCACCACTACAAAAACCGCCGCCATCGAGCCCAGGGCCAGGAAGCCGCCGCGGCTGCCGGTGAGGACGGTGGCCACGGCAATAATTCCAGCTACGCCAATAGATAGCGCCCCTGCCGGCCATTTCCATTTACTGGACGTGCTGAGCACCGCCAGCCCAAGGCTGAAGGCTATGGGAGCAAGGGGAATCAGATAACCGGCGAGCAAATTGGGATTGCCCAGGGTGGAAAAAATGCGGGTGCCGCTCGATTCAACGGTCGGATCTTCCCAGGTGGCCAGGGGGGCGACGCCGATCTTGTACTGGTAGAGGCCATAGAGGCTGACCAGCAAGCCGCTGACAAGCATGGCCGAGAGCACCATCAAAAGGCGCTTGTGTCGCATGAGACCTGCGTCTTGCCGGGCGTCATTTTCCTGCAGTGAGGCAGTGAAGAGAAAATAGCTCAATATATAGATGGCAACTTTGCTCAGACCTTTGACGCTCTCGGGCAGATAGTGTGAGGCAAAAGTGGCTACGATATTGGCTCCGAAGTAACCGAGGACCAGCATGTCGCTGGCTCGCACCGCGCGGGCACGGCCACCGCCCAGCAGTCGGCCCAGACATAAAAGGATTAGCGATGCCAGAGATATAAGGGCCAGGCCCTCTTTATCGCTGGCGAATTGCGGCAGGGCGAGGACGGCAAAGAGCAGGACGAAGAGGGCAAAAGAGCCCCACTGCAAGAGGCCGCCTATCTTGCCCTGCTTCAGGACTGTAATTTTGCCCAGGCTGTCGCGCAGTCCCTGCCAGATGCCCAGCAGCGGTGAAATCACCAGGGAATTTTCGAGGGCCCCTTTGTAGGCCTGGTCGAAATTTGACAGGGTAAAGAAGCGAGCCAGATTTTGCAGATTAGACATTACTTGCTGGGGCTGGGAGTGGCGCCGCCGGTCGTTGCCGCCGGTGCTGGGGATGTGGCGCTTACGGCCCTGATATCCACTACAACACCCTGTACTCTGTATTTAAATGCTTCCAGTTCAATCTGATTGCCCAGTTTTATTTTCTGACCGCGGATGACGAAGCCGTCGGAGGCTTTGTCCGCATCGGCTTCAACGGTTACGAGAAAGTCATGGGCGATGCTGTTGGCCGGGTCGGGGAAGGCCACCGCTTTTTTGCCGTCGGGGCTGAGGAAGGCCACTTGTTTTTGTTGATGCTCGACTTTGACGATGGTCATGGGCGGGGTGACCGGGTTGTTGCGGATGGTGATTGAAGACTTATCGCCTACCTTAAATAGGTCGAGATCTTTTGTTTTCAATCCGGTGATGAAAACCTCGATATCCACTTTGGGTGAGCCTTCTATCTCCTGGTTGACCCCGGCTTTACCGGCCCGAGCCAGACCAAACCCAAGCAGGCACAGAAGTGTGACCACGCAGATTGAGTAGTCGAGTATATTCAAACGCCTGCTTTTCACTATAGAAACCCCACCAGTACCTGGTAATTACATGACCAAAGCAAAAATGATACTACTTGCCCGGGGCATTAATAGCTCACTCTTTGGATTTCTTCTTGGTACCGGTGTCTTCTTTTTCAAAAAAGATTGATACTGCGCCGGTCACCCGCCGCACCAGGCGCACTTTGTCGTGCTCCATTTCCTGGCCCAGTTCCAGCTCATCGCGGCCCTTTTCGCGCAAAAATTCCAGCAGCAGGCCTTTTTCCAGGTCGGTCAGTGTAATGACGCCGACATGATTGTCGTTGGCTATCTTGAGCAATTGACTGGTTGTCAAATCGGGGCTGAGTTCAATTTTTTCGGTGTTTTCTGCCATTGAGCACTCGATTCCCGGGGAAAAACTTGGCCTACTAATTTTACTGCCAGATTGTGGCCAAACAAATGTTGTATTTAGCATGCGGTTTATACGAAAAGCCCTGTCAAAGAAATTACCCCGGGCGGTAGATATAACCACGAACGAACGGCGAGCAACAAAATGGCGTTGCCAAAGCCCCTGATTACCCCAGATACCCGAGAGGACAACTTTCATGACACTAGAGTTTACTAACGACAGAGCCGAAAGCAGCCAAGACAACAGCGAAGCTCTCAGATTCCAAGCTTTCAATCCCGGTGACAGACAAGCTCTTACCGTCAATGATATGACCGATCATTCTGAGCTCATCCGCAATCATGATCGTCTGGCCGAAGAAATCGCCGCCCATGCCGAGCGCATCGCCAGCGCTGCGCTGAAGACGGTCAACTCCCTGCCGCTCGAACATCAAATGGCTTTCTGGGCCGGCGTGCCCAAGTTCAGCGAAAGTGACCCGGTATACAGCGCTCTCTATAAACAGCGCGAAGGCACCGCATCCTGCTAAATATCAGTTTTCGCTTAATCTGGCAGGTGCAATAGTTCCAGGTGTTCCAGCATCTCTTTCTGGCTGGTCACTTCAGTTCCCGGTTTACGTACCACAATAGATGCGGCAAGATTTCCCAGCGCCATAGCCTCGGGTAAGCTTGCTCCGGAAGTCAGAGCCAGGGCCATTGTTGCTACAACCGTATCACCGGCTCCCGTGACGTCGAATACTTCGGACCGGTTAAAGGCCGGCAGTTCAAACATCGGCTTACCCTGTTCAAACAAAACCATGCCGTCGCCCCCGCGGGTGACAAGAAGAGCTTTCACTGCCGATCTCGCCAGGAGCACTTCGCCCAACTTTTGCAGTGATTCCCTGGAAGTGATTTTAAATCCGGCGGCCGCTTCGGCATCGGGTTGATTTGGCGTCATCAGAGTGCAGCCTGAGAAGCGCTCGAAACTGCCCTGAGCATCAACAATTACCATCGTTCCGTGTTTTTCCGCTCTTTTTCTCACCGCTTCGATGACACCATCGGTGATGACACCGGATTTGTAGTCGCTCAAAATAATCGCTTTGTAGGACTCGGCGGCCCGGTCGATGGCGGCTATCAGACGAGCTTCAATCTCGGCCGAAACTTTCTGGTGAGAAATGCGATCGATGCGCAGCAACTGTTGCATCAGCGCGTGAGACTTTGAGACTATGCGGGTCTTGATTGTGGTCGGGCGGCTTTCGTCTTCCACCAGGGCATGGCTTATGCCGTGATCTTCCAGCAGTCTGGCCAGTCTCGGCGCGTAGTCGTCACGGCCGCAGACACCGACAGCGTGACATTTGCCGTTGAGAGCCGACACGTTATGCGCGGTATTGGCCGCCCCTCCCGGGATGAGCACACTGTCGACGTGCTCCAGGATGAGCACCGGCGCTTCTCTGGAAATTCGCTCCGGGCGTCCTTCCACCAGCTCGTCGATGAGCAAATCGCCGACGACGCAGACGCGGCCGCCGCTTAAATTCAAGATGCGATTCTTCAGGGCTGATTTGGTCAGGATATGCGATTGGGGTACATTCTGGCGAATGCCGATATCAACGGGATGCACGCGTTCCAATTCCTTTAGTAACTGCTTGCCTAGCTGGTTGTCGGGGTCGATACCAAGGGCCAGATATGTCGCCCGCTTTGCTTCCTCAATATAGCGCAAATGTTGATAGAGTCTCGCTAGATGAAGCGCATTTGAGAGAACTTCGTCAATATCCTGCGAATCCAGCAAACAATCGCGGCTTTCGAACAAGCCCGCTTTTTCCGCGCTAGTCAGGTTTTTGTCGTCTTTAATAGGTGTTTTGGCGAGAAAATCCAGGATGCCCGGGCGAATACTTTCTAAGTTTTTATCTTCGCCCGGACTCTTAAATTCGGCCTTTCGCAATTGAAAATGCTGGCGCAGGCCAATCGGGAAAAATAGCCCGGCATTGGCGGCGGCGCTCATCTCCGAGGTTTTGGGCAGGGTGAATTCACGGCTTTTGTCCTGACTCTGGTCATGAAGCGAGCGGCTTATCTTATTGAGCGGTGCATCCTGCCCCCGGTACGGCCCGGTGAGAAAGCCCCTTTTAGCGCTTTCCTTGAGGACTTCGTCCTTTGTTGTTTCAACTTTTATATGAATATTGGCGCGCAGATCAAGGTCCCTGGGGTGTTTTTGCGTGTCGTCCGCCTCGCTGCGCGGCTGTTTGCCGGTCTGCAAATCGGCGGCCAGATCGCCGGAAACGCCTTTCCCCCGCTCGGATACGAGGCTATCGGCTTGCTGATCCGCATGCTCCCCGGAGTGGTCTGTGGAATGGTCGTTGGGCTGACTGCCGGTCATATTGGTCCTTTTTCAGCGTGTTAAAATTTGCCAATTTCTAATATGAGCCTAGCAGATGGAAATGTCCATCTCTAAACTGTTTATATAGACGCTTAGATAAGCATTGCAGACTAAAGGAATTCCGTTTGTTAAGGGCCAGATTGCTAGAGCTTGAGGCCGAGTTGCTTGCCAAGGAAGAGGCTCAACGCCTCGCCGCCAACACCGCACTGCCTGCCGAGTGTGAGCTCATACTTGAGCATCTCGAGCGAGAGCTGGCGCCGGAATTGGCCGGCCCGGTATCGCCTGAATGGAAGGGTTTCCTCACTTATCGCAGGCAGCATGGTGAGCTCATTATCTGCCGCGGTCGCGCCTTTAAGGAAAGCGGCATGTTTGGTAAGTGGCGCGCCGGACTGGATGTGGCCTTCGGCCTAGATACCGTGACCGAGTATCTGCGCAAATTTGATGTCTCGCCGCCGCAGGATCTTGATCACCTGATGGTCAATTTTGGTCGCGGCAAGTCGGAGCGAGTCTTCCTCTGGTACGGAGAGAATATTTCCGCTTATCGTTTGATTTTTCAATGCGAGCTGGATGAAAGTCCGGAACAGCCTCTGAGTGCGGCTATAGGCGAGGGTCTCGGCTGGATTTTGCGCAAGCCGAAAGACCTGACCTTACCTGTTTACTTGC
>JAFEAV010000060.1 GCA_018266215.1 Cyanobacteria bacterium SZAS LIN-3
AGATGTTGCCCGAGGCCCTCAATTGCACAGACCCGGCATTGCCACCGACCTGACCGGCGCCTACAGGGTTGGCTAAGCCTGCCCGGCCGGATGTATCGATTGTGCCGAAGGTCAACGTGTCTCCGGACAAAACATCGATGGTGCCGCCGCCGGTGTAGACGTTGCCGATTTGCACGGCTGCTTTATTTGCCGAGATGCTGGAGTTAAAGGAGCCGGTTACCACGCCGTCAAGAATTGAAATTGGGGCCATGATCAGCGGATTTGCCGCGCGTATGTTTATTGCCCCCTGGCCTGTCTTGCCACCACTGGTATTGATGTCGCCGACGGATACCCCCACTCCTTTGGTGGCTCCGGCAAGTATGATGATGTTGCCGCTTTTGCCCAGAGCATTGGTGCCCGAGTCCAGGGGCATGTTTTTGGGCAGGGCGATCGTGCCTGTATTGTTGCCTTTGCCAGCAAACGCCACCATTGTTATATCGCCGGCGTTTCCAAAGAGTCCTCCACCGGCTGTGGTGATGGAGCTGATAGGTGCCTTGCCGCCGTTTTTGCCGGTCAGGTCAATCAAACCACCCGTTATTGAGCCGCCGCCGGAGCCTGGACCCTGTGTCAGGGTAAGAGTGGTGGTGGAGTCATTATTTCCATTTTTGAGGTTGGGTGAGGTGGTGAAGTTGGCGCCGGCAATGAGCGTCAATGCGCCCCCTGCACCGGAGGCGCTGGATGTATCGAGGGAACCGCCATTGCTGACGATATTGCCGCTGGCGACAATGGCCAGGGCCTGACCGCCCGTTGGTGCGATGGCACCGGTGATGGTGATATTGCCCTGGTTGAAATAGGTCGGGTCACCACTGACATTGAGGGTACCCAGTTGCAAATTTTCGGTATTGGCAGTGACGTGGGCGCCGCAGGCATCGACATTGACGACGCCGGTGAGTTGATCCACGTCGACGTCTACTTTGCCTTTGCCGGCATTGATATTGAGTTGCTTGGACAGATAGTCGCCGCCCAGCATGTCGACATCACCGTTGCCGGCGCTGGTGTTTATATTGATGTTGGCGTTGATGGCGCTGATTGTACCGGCCGTATTATTGATGCTGGCTGCGGTGCTGCTGTCAAAATTGATATTGCCTTTCGCCGACTGGATTGTGCCGTTATTCACCACATCAGGTGCCGAAATGTTGACATTGTTGTTGCCGTAAATGAGACCGCTGTTGAGCAGCTGGTTCTGTGCCACCAGATTGAGAGTGACATTGCCGCCGGCTCCGATTGAGGCCCCGGCCGTATTGATGATGTCAAAAGCCTGGATGGTGGAAGAGTCCCCGGCGACCGGTTGCACCACTATATGTCCGTGGTTGACCAGGTCTCCGCTCAAATTGAAGACTGAGAGTGTGTCCACTACTTTGACGTTGCGCGATACAGTCAAGCCATTTAAGGTGCCGACGGCGGCGTCTATTGCTGAGAGAGATTCGTTGGAAAGGGTAAATACGCCACCCGTGGCTGCGCCTTTAGCGTTGATTGTCAACGTTTGCTTGCCCGTGGCTTGCACCTGTTGCGCCGCAACCAGCTCGGCTGCGGTGAGTTTGCTGTGCAGATCGACGACTTCACTTTTGCCGCCGACGGTTATTGTCAGTGTTTGCAGATCGCCGAGACTGTTGAGGGCAAAGACCGAATTGTTGGAACTGAGATCCAGGACCTTTTGCGCTCCCGGTAAAGTTAGAATTGTCGGTTTGTGCTGTTGGTTTAAAAATGGATTGTGGTGATGGCCGCCGGCACCGGCTCTTGAGACCACGCTTGCATCTGTCGCGCCTCCCGACCAGGAATTGACAGCTGTGCTTGTCGCATTTTGAGTCTGTCCGAAAGATTGTGCCGCAGCGTTATGAACGGCAAAGTGACCCCACTGGACGCCCCCCGGGGCCGACTGCGGCGCCATCGGCAGGGCGTGCGAGTTGAATGGATGTTGCGGTGCGTTTGCTGACGCTCCAGTGGGTACGAAAGCGAAAATCAAGCCCAAACTGGCACTGAGATAAGACGAACGCACGCTGGGGCGAGCAAGGGTTACCACAAGCTTTGGAGTGGAAGTTGATTTATTCATTGATTATTCCCGCGACTAGACACTGGAGTTACGGACGTTGCCTGCCAATTAGGAGGGATGGGTCCGGAGGCGGACTGAAATCCGCTGGTCGCACTTCAGGTTGTGGACCATAAAGTCCACAATGGTAGGCGATCCCGGCTCATTTTTGAATGCATCTTTTACCCATTTCAAGTGCATGTTTTTCTTTTAAAAGATTGCCGTGAGGTAAATTTTGTGCTGGTTGTTATTTCTCTCCATACGCTCCGGTAGCCGGCGAAGCGAAGATGATAAGTATCAAATGAAGGTTTTGACCCCGGGCTTTGGAACCATTGAGGGTCATGACAGTCTCAGCTTAGGAAAGCCCATCCCTAATTGGATGGCCCGGCGAGGCAACAGGGGCATTTAAAGCTATGAATAACAACCATGAAACCGATCCTTCGGCCAGCGCTGAAGGTGATGAGGTCAAGGCCCTGAGCGAGGCCCGGGTGATCGAAACTCGCGCCGATAAGCTGTGCGAAAAGGGGGCTTTCGCCGAAGCGCTGCCTCTGCTGCAGCAGGTCTTGCTCAAGCGCATTGCAGTGTTTGGGCCGGATGATCTGAGTTTAGTCAAAGTGCAGGGAAAGATCGCGGATATCTATATAAAGCAAGAGCAGTTTGACCAGGCGGACAGTAATCTGCGCGATGCGCAGCGCATTCTCGAGAGCCACTATCACAGCGGGCATTCGTGCTTCGGTCCCATCTGTGAAAGGCAGGCCGATATACTTGCCGCTCGCGGAAAATTTGCCGAGGCCGAGCCCCTTCTTCGCCGTGCCAGTGAAATTTACACTAATACTCTGACTATGGAAAACCGTGCCACGCTGCGTGCTTTTTATAAATTGGCCAAGCTTTATATCCAACTGGATAGACCGGAAGACGCCAGAAAAACGATCGAAAAGGCAATGAAATACGTTGATACGCCCCTCGGACCAGTTTCGGAGTTTCGTTTCCAGATGGCACTGGCTCAGGTAATGTCTAAAAATAATAACGAGGCCAAGGTCTTGCTCAAGGACGCTTCCGAAGGATTTCGACAACGCTCAAACTATATGCGCGTCGTTGAGTGCCTGCAAAAATATGCCGACATCTGTCGCGAATGCGGTGAGTATGCCCAGGCTGAGGTTGCGCTCAAAGAAGCCGAGCGATACCAGGGGCTGGAGCATTTCTACCCCGAGGACATATTTGTGGCTACCCTGCTGCGTGCTTGAGCTTGATGCCCAGCATCAGTTTCCATAATTCTTGACTGAGTTCTGGGCATTGCCTTTGCTGGTGGTGGCATAGTGCGCATAGTAGGTGCGATTGTAGGGGCTGCCGGCGCCTGTGTCTGTACCTGAAGCCGTGAAGGATGAGCCCGATCGTTTTGCTCTGGCCATGCGGTTCATGCGCATGCGCATACGCTTGTCCTTCATGGCCTGTTCTTCCGCTACTTTTTCTTTGCTGCCCAGGGTGGGCAGACCTTTTGCCATTTCCATATTGACGCTGCCGTCGGCATTTCGGGCATCTTCTTTTTTGTCGTACTTGGGTTTGCCGTACTCTACATAGTTAGCGACGTCAAAGCGGCTGATCGGCAGAAATGGCCGCGTTGCCATGCGTTCATGCATAATGCGATCGGTTGTTTTGAACGCTTCCTGCGGTAATTTTGGTCCGCCTTTTTCCAGCATGTCGCTGGTTATGAGATTGCGGTTGGCTATAGTGTCCGACGTGGCCCAGCGGTGTTTGGCCTCGTATTGCTGGTCGAAGCCCTGCATCTTGCTGCGTTTGACCATGGCCGGAGAATGCTGCTCCACATGGGCCAGCTGCAACTCCTTGAACTTCTGCTTCTTCTGTGCCGTGGTCAGATGCGGATTTGTCCAGACCTGATTCAGTCCCTCGGCAAATTTCATCTCCTCGACCAGATCGTTGGCGTTCCAGTAGCCCGGCAGGCAGTGCAGGACAGTGCCATCGGCGGAGAGCATGAAAAGCTGTACGTTGTGCGGGCCGGCGCCGTTGGTTGTGCGTACCGCATTGCCGGCGGTCTCATGCCGCCCGGACAGGCCGCAGTACGGCTCATCGGTTATATCGCGGACCCCACAGACAAAGTTTTCTTTCAGTGCGGAAAATGCTGGTTCTTGTGAGAGCGACACGGCCCTCAGGCTATTGCCGGCGCTTCAAGTGGCCCCGTTTAAATCACCCAGCATCTGCACCCAGAAGATCATCTTGCCCTGCTTCCTGGCCTGGGCTTCTGCCTGGGCCAGATTATGGTTCCAGTTAATCTCGGTGGTCAGCTGCTGCACCCGCTCCAGAGCTTCGTCTCCGGGCACGATTTGCATTTTTTTAGCCCAGGAGGGCAGGGAAAGGGATGAGAGGACCAGAGCTATTGCTGCGGCGGCAATTGCGGCTTTTTTCATAAACGGGAAGGACCTCGAGCGCGCTATTCTATTAACTTAACGCTTCGTCCGACCTTAAAGTTCAAAATACTCAGATTAAATCTGGACCTGGCCTATTTTTTGGCCTTGGACGCCTTCTTTTTCTTCGAATGATTCTCGAAACTGTCTTTTGTCAAAACCGTGCCGACAAATTGATCCGCGATTATCACCGGCGTGCCGAGAGAGACCATGTCGTAGATTTTCATGATGTCGCCGTTTGAATGGCGGATGCAACCATGGCTTACGCTGTGACGAATCTGCCCCGGTTGGTTGGTGCCGTGCAGATTAATGCCCCATTTGTTCAGACCGATGCGGGCGACACCGAGGGGATTTTTGTGGTCTTTGTTATAGGGCTGCACCGGGCGCTGTCTCTTGTCGATGCTTTTGGGGGGCAACCAGCTCGGCCATTTCAGTTTGACGGTTACCCAGTAAGGGCCCGGCGGTGTGGGCGTTTTGTCCGAGCCTACCGAGTCGGAGGCCGAATACACTTTGACTATGCGATCGTCGGCCTGTCTCTGCAGTACAAAAGTAGTATGGCTGCCCATATCGACCAGCACCAGTGTTGGTGCCCCGCGATGGAAGCCGTTAACAGGAATGGTCTTGCCCAGTATCAGTTTGCCGTCTGTGAAGGAGCCGTCGATGGCGCCGTGGCGAATCTCGGCCAGAGCCGCTCCCACAGCCGTTGTCAGGGCAATAGCCATGACGGCTAAGGTCTTGTATGAAAGTTTCATTGAGCTTATTTTCCTGTTGCTGATTTATTGTGGTTTAAAAACTTCATACGGATCGATGTAACCGCCTGGCCACCAGACACCGGGTGTGGTGAGCTTTGAGAAGGAAAAGTGTAAATGGGGACTGTTTGGTGGGGCATCGCCGGAGGTGCCGACATAACCGATCACCTGTCCCTTCGTAACCGTATCTCCGTCTTTGAGTGTGGGGACGTAGTGCTCCAGATGTGCGTAGTAATATGCGTATCTGCCGCTGGGATCAATTTCGTAGATAGTGTTGCCGCCGGCCTTGCTCAGCCACAGTCGGGCGATTTTGCCATCGCCGGCAGCCAGTACCGGCGTGTTGCGCGGGGCGGCGATATCTATGGCGTGGTGAAGATTTTCGCCGCGCAACTCGTCAAACTGGCCCTTAACGCTTTCTGGAGCGATGCCCGCGATGGGAAAGACAAGATTTTTGGCGCGCAGCTCTTGAATGGCGCTCAGGCTTTCGGCACGGGTCAAGACCACTTTATCCGGCGCTACGGCCCAGGCGCTCAGCAGATGCCCACAAATCAGGCAGCAAAAGAGCGCTGCGGCTGCGTTTTTCCAGATCCACAATTTCAGGGTTTGGTTCATAGGTGGTACGACGCACGCAGGTCCGGCCTGTTCCACTTGTGAACGCTTTCTTTGCCGCCGCGCCCCGGTGCCTCAGCGGAAAATAAAAGCGTCATATGCTAGTCTGATGGCACTTGTCCAATCTGAGTTTAATAAGGATTTTGCGATGAAAAGAGTTGCTTTTGGCGCTTTGGCGATCTTGTCATGTATGTCTTCGATGGGCGGGGCGAGCGCCGTATCGGCTCCCAAAGAGACTGAAAAGGAACCCAAAATCCCCAAATTCTCAGTCGATTACATGGACAAGTCGGTTAAGCCGGGCAAGGACTTTTACAGCTATGCCGCCGGCAGCTGGGTGAAAAATAACCCCGTACCCGCCGATAAGGCACGATGGGGCAGCTTTTCCGAGCTGGCCGAGCGCAACAATTATCTTATTCACGGTATTTTGAAGAGTGCCGCCGAGGACTCGAGCGCAGCTCCCCGCAGCCCGCGCAAGCAGGTCGGTGATTTCTTCGCCTCGGCCATGAACACGGATCTTCTGGAGAAGAAAAAGTTTGATCCGATCAAAGGAGATCTGGCTCGCATCGATCAGATCAAATCAACCGATGACCTGGTCAAATTGCTGGCCGACTTCCATAAAGAAGGTACCGGCGGAATATTTGCCACCAGCGTCGATCAAGATGCCAAAGACAGCAATATCTATGCCTTTCAGCTCTATCAGGGCGGTTTGAGTCTGCCCGACCGCGACTATTATCTCAAGGACAGTTTTGCCAAACAGCGTGCCGCCTATGTCGAACATTTGAAAAAAATGTTTGTCCTACTTGGTGAGAGCAAAGCTGATGCCGCCAAGCATGCCGACACTGTGATGAAGCTGGAGACCGAGCTGGCGCAGGCCAGCCGCTCACGCGTTGACTTGCGTGATCCGATCAAAAACTACAACAAGGTCAAAATTTCAGATCTGATCGCCGGGGCGCCGGCAATGCCGTGGCAGCTCTATCTCTCCGAACGCGGCATCGATAAAATCCCCTATGCCGTAGTCGGTCAGCCGGAATTTTTTGAGGCCGTCAACAAGGCCGTCAAGGCTCATTCTATAGACGAGTGGAAGACTTATCTGCGCTGGCATGTGCTGCATGAAGCAGCTCCCTTTTTGCACAATGCGGTCGAAACTGAAAATTTCAATTTCTTCGGCAAGACATTGAGCGGTCAGGAGCAGCAAGAACCCCGCTGGAAGCGCGCTTCTAAAGTAATAGACCGTGAAATCGGTGAGGCCCTGGGCCAGCTCTATGTGGAGAAATACTTTACGGCGGAAGCCAAACAACGCATGACCGAACTGGTCGCCAATCTGCGCGAAGTCTTCAAAGAGCACCTGCAAAAGCTTGAGTGGATGAGCGATGAGACCAGGCAGAAGGCGATGCTCAAGTTTGAAAGATTTGTGCAAAAGATCGGTCATCCGGATAAATTCCGTGATTATTCATCCATCGATATTGCCCGCGATGACTATGTGGGCAACATCAAAAGAGCTGATCTCTTTGAGGTCAATCGGCAGATTGCCCGCATCGGCAAGCCTGTAGACCGCACTGAATGGGGCATGACGCCGCCTACAGTGAATGCTTATTTCAATCCCACTATGAATGAGATTGTTTTTCCCGCCGGCATTTTGCAGCCGCCTTTCTTTGATGTCACCGCCGATGATGCCGTTAACTACGGCGGTATTGGTGCAGTGATCGGCCATGAAATCACCCATGGCTACGACGACGAAGGCCGCCACTACGACGCTGATGGCAATCTTGTCGAATGGTGGACCGAGAAGGACACAAAAGAGTTTGACAGTCGCGCTAATAAAGTCGTGGAGGAGTACAACGCTTTTGAAGCTCTTCCCGGTTTGCATGTAAACGGCAAACTCACCCTGGGTGAAAATATCGCCGACCTCGGCGGCGTCAGCATCGGTTATGACGCCCTGCAGAAGGCTCTGAAGAAGGACCCATCGAAGCGCAAAAATATTGACGGCTTCACGCCGGAGCAGCGCTTCTTTCTCTCTTTTGCTCAACTGTGGCGCACCAATATTCGCGAAGCGGAACAGCGCCGATTGATTACCGTCGATCCGCATTCACCCGGACGTTTTCGTTCGGTTGGACCTTTGATGAACTTCCAGGAGTTCTATGATGCCTTCGGTATAAAGTCCGGTGAGCCGCAGTGGCGCAGCCCCGAGTTGCGGGCAAAAATCTGGTAGAACTTCAGTGAGCCCCGAACAGGGGCTCTTTTTTGCCCAGATATTTCGATTTGCGAGCTGTGGCGATATCCAGCCAGGCGGCTTCGGCGGCGCCGATTTCGCGCAGGTCGTACCAGAGCTGCCAGATACCGTAGGAGCGCACCCCGGCGTCCATGCCGACTGCCTCCAGCCCCAGCCGCTCGGCCAGAAACATAGCCCGGGGCAGGTGGTAGCGCTGGGTGACCAGGACTGCCCTCTGCACCTCAAAAATGTTGATAGCCCTGTAGATGCTGTCATAGGTCCTGAAGCCTGCGTAATCGCAGGTGATGTCCGCCGCCGGTACGCCCAGGGACATGGCGTCGCGTTTCATGGCTTCGGGCTCGTTGTGACTTACGTGGCCGTTGTCGCCGGTCATCAGAAGCTTCGAGACCTTGCCCGACTTGTAAAGAGCTGAAGCCACCGCCACCCTGTCATGCGCCTCGCGCGATTGTATGCCGGCGCCAAAGACAATGGCGGCGGGCATCGCCGGTACGTCTTCGACCCTCTTGTAAATGGCGTAGCGACGATTCTCCACGTCGTTGTAAATTAGAAAGAGCGGTACCATGATAAACCCCACCCACGCTGCCATCCAGACGACAGGGGTGGGTATTTTTTTGTTCATCAGTTTGAAAGCGGTCATGGCCCCATTATATGATGACTGTAGCCGCTACCCGGGAGGAGCAATTGAAAGACTCTTACATGATATTTGTCTTGCTGGCGATTCTGGTCACGCCATTTTTGCCGGTTTTGCTCAAGGGTAAGTGCCCCAAGTGCGGCAAGCGCAAGCTTGAGACCGTGGAAAAGGCCGATGCCGGCCCGTATATCAGCCATCATACCTGCAGCGCTTGCAAAACCAATTTTACGCGTGAAAAGAGCGGTCCCCTGGTCGCAGTGGAAGAAGACGTTCTGGTTTCGCAGAGCTGAGTGCATGAAGAGGCCGCGCACTTTCTCTCTGGCTCTGCTGTCCGTGCTTGCCGCGCACTATGGCGCTTCCGCGGCGCTGGCCCAGCCGTACTACGAAAAAGGCGTGTCATCCACATTCAATACCGGCGAGCACAATCCCGCTCGCGTGCAGGAAGCCGAATGGAGCGTGCGGCGTTTGCAGCAGGCTCTGCATGCCGATCCTACTAATGAGAAAGTACGCATCAGTCTGGTGCAGACCCTGGAGGCCCTGGCCGCCTATCACGAGAAAAAGCGAAACAGCCTTGATGCCTGGCGTTACTACGAAGCTGCAGCCCGGGAGCTTGGCCTCAGCGCCGAGCGCAGGAAATGGAAAAAGCGCATTGAGTATGATGAAAACCGCGCGGGTTTTAATCATCAATTGCGCGCCGACTTTTTGCACAAGCAGAAACGGGTCGGTTTTGTTTACACGACTTTTCAATGGTTGGATTATCCCAAGCTTGATCGCAAAGACGCCCTGGCATATACAGCCAAGGTCAATACCCTGGTGCGCGATGCCTGGAGCGATTACCAAAAAAACAGTCGCATCATCGGTGGTGGCGGTCTGCCGCGCATGCTGGTGGTTGGATTTAACCTGCATCGAGACGGTCGCATAAGCAACCTGAAGGTGGAGAGTTCCTGCGGCTTTCCCGCTGTTGATGCAGCCGCAGTCCGCTGCATCCGTGACGTTGGACGCATGCCGACGCTCTTGCCGGCGATGGGAGAGTCTGTGCCCTTTCAGTCACAATTTACTAAATAGGTAGAGTTTGGTTATGTTTGACTGTTATCGAAAAATCCGAAGATCGACTTTGTCTCGGGCCCTGTTACCGGCTTTTATGACTTTGCTTCTGTCGAACCAGAGGGTTATTGCCGATGAGAGCTTGAGCAAGGCGATAGCACTCTATAACGCCGGCAATTATCCGGCTGCCTCCAGAGCCCTGTACCAGGTGGCCGGGGCACAGCCCGGACCCACGGCGACTTATTATCTTGCCTTGACCTATGAAAAATTGAAATATCACAGGCAGGCGATGGATCTCTTTGATCGCATAGTTAAGTTGTATCCGGACACTGATGAAGCTCGCCTTTCCGCCGATTACATCAAAAAGATGGATGAGCTTGCCGCCGAGCAGGAAAAGGCTGCCGTCGAGGCGAAAATGAGTCCGGAGGAGAAATTTGCCCGGGAATTGAAGAAGCCTCTCAGTCGCGCTCAGTGGGAAGCCCTGCCCAATAAAGTGCGCTTCCCCATCACCCGTGAACGTGGGCATTTGATGGTGACGGCTAAAATCAACGGTAAATATTGCAAACTGGCATTTGATACCGGGGCCAGTATGTGCGGAATAAGTCTCAGTGATTATCCGGACGTATTCAGTCGGGCTGAACTTGACGCGGCACATTCAATTCCTATCAGCAGGCCGCACGGCATGGTCATGGGTAAGATTACCGAGGGCGAGGTTTCGCTCAATGATCTGACTCGCAAGGTGCGGTTTATGTGTATTACCGAGCCGCGTGTCAGTGTCATCGGTCAGAATTTTTTCAAAGAATACACCTATCAAGTAGACGACTTTTATGTGCGTTTGACCAAGGCACCGTACAGCGCCGAGGAAAATTTGGCAGGATTTAGTGCCAATCCCAAAAGTGCTCCGGTCACCACAGCCGCTGCGAAAATTCCCATTATCACTAATGCTCTTGTTGGCTCCGGCTCTCAGTCTACGGGTAAGAAAACTTACGACAGGTACACGATACCGTTTGAGAAAGACCATGACACAATGCTCATTGATATAGAAATAAACGGCTATAAAACCAAAGCCACCTTTGATACCGGGTGTGCTCCCGACGGCATCGTCTGTCATCCTTCAATGGTCGATCGGGCCGGTCTTCAGCATGCTAACCCCAGGGGGAATCGTGCGGATCGTGTTGTCATCGGCTCGATCATAAAAATGGATGTGCCCGTTTATTACGCTAACGGCCTGCGTTATCCACTGGTAGGGCCGAAAATCTTTGCCCGGCCCTTCACAGTTGATCAAGCAGAACGTGTGATTCGTTTTGACTATTAGCCGCGGCGCCCGACGGGGCGACAGTTTCTGGGGCTGATTGTTCCCGGAAATAGGCCTGCTCGGCTCAATTTAGGGGTTATCACCTAAGACTACCCCACTAAAGACTCCTGGCGGAGACTTCTATTGTCGCCACCGGCGGTGCTTTTGTCATAGAGGGAAACTGGCTTACATTGCCATTGCGCCGGGGTTTTTATTCCCTCGCTTGCTGCGAAAATGGTTGTAGCTTTCCCGAGCTAAATTTCATTAGACATACGTCTGGAGTCTCTAAAGGAGCTATCATGTCATTTTCTATACCAGCAAAAAGAACAGCCGTTCTCGGTCTGTTGGCATGCAGCATCAGCTGCCTGGCCGCCACAGCCGTACCCAATGAAAAGAATCAATTTGCTGTACCGGTTAAACCAGTTAGTGAACACCAGGAAAAACTGAATGCCGACACCGCCAAAGCGATCAATAAAATCCCCGGAATCAAAGTCACCGGCGCAGATCTGACGCCGCCGGCGAAGGACCCGCCTATTAAAGGATTCCATCCGATCAAACGCGCCTTACAGCCGATCATTCAACTTGAAAAAAATAGTGTGCAGTTGCAACAGCAGATCATGCGTCTGGAAGGCCCGATTGGCGCCCTTCAACCGGCCATGAACAGTCTGCACGGCAAGATGGATAAGGTTGACTCGCGACTGGGATCCATGGATGGACACATTGTGACGATGGATGAGCACGTCAGTGCCGTCGGCCGTCAGATGAGTGGGGTGCGAGCTGACCTGTCCAAGATGAGGACCGATCTCAGTGATTTGCAGTCACCGCTGCATTCACTGCTGGCGCCGCTCAATAATGTGGCCAAGCCTCTGGAAGAAGTGCGCACCGAGCTTGCCGATATGCGTGCCCTGCTGACTGCCGTGCTGTTTGCGGTTGTGGCATCGACCGTAGGCATTGCCATCGGCACACCTGTTATGGCCCTGGTCATTTACAAAAATAGACGTCGTCTATTTCCCCATACCGCCGAACATGACTTCCCTGGCGCTTCTACCGGTGAGTCGATGGAGCGTCGACCTGTGGCCCATCATCCACTGGAAAAGTAAATTGATATAATTGGTCGCTATGCAGACGATCAATATAGCCAGCTACCGCTTTGTCGGGATTCCCGCGCCCCAGGACTGGGTTGCGCCTCTGAAGGAGGTCTGCGACAGGCTGGCCCTGCGCGGCACGATCGTCCTGGCCGAAGAAGGGATCAATTTATTCCTTGCCGGCAGCAAAGACTGTATTGATACATTTGTCACCTATCTTTCCACCGAGCCCATATTTGGCGGGCGTTTCGTCGACATGGACATCAAGTACAGTCGATCGCGCAACAAACCTTTTAAAAAGATGGTTGTGCGCGTGGCGCGTGAAATCATCACCATGCGCCATCCCACTATCCGGCCGGAAGCGACGCGGGCGCCTGTCGTGGAGGCGCGCAAGCTCAAGAGCTGGTTGGACCAGGGCCATGATGATGAGGGTCGTCCGGTGGTGCTGCTTGATACGCGCAATGCCTTCGAGGTTGCCATTGGTACTTTTGATGGGGCTGTGCGCTTTGACATTGAGCGTTTCAGCGAGTTTCCCGATGCCGTCAAAAATGTACTGAGTGATGAAGAGCTGGCGCTCAAGGAAAAGACGATTGTTTCCTTTTGCACCGGCGGCATACGCTGCGAAAAGGCCGCGCTTTTTATGCAGGAGCTTGATGTCCCGCATATTTACCAGCTCGATGGCGGCATTTTGCGCTATTTTGAAGAGGCCGGCGGCGATCACTGGCAGGGCGAATGTTTTGTCTTCGATGAACGGGTTGCTGTCGATACCAGGCTGCATCCCACTATTAAAGAGTACGAAGGACGTACTCTTGGCGAGCGGCTGGACTGAAAGGGAACTTCTCTACTTCCGGGATGTCGGTCTCTATAGGCCCGTATCTAAGGAGTGTGTGTATGAGAGGTTTTATGTTCGTCGGTTTGGCCAGTTTCCTGGCTGGATTATTTTTGGCTCCCAAAAAGGGTTCCGAGTTGCGCAGCGAACTGTGTGGAAAAGTGGATGATTTGAAGGCCTCTGCTAAAGAGAAGGGCAATCAGATAAAGGAAGTAGTCTTGCCTGTGATTTCGCAGGTCAAGGAAGAAGGCTGCACCTTGAAGAATGAAGGTAAGGAATTTGTGCAGGACGTGCAGGCCTGTCTCGATAAAAATATCGAGAACGGTAAGCAGGTGCTGGAGAATGCCCAGGAGCGACTACATGAAAAAGTGACTCCTGTTGTCACTCTTATAAAAGATGATGCTCGCGGTCTGGAAGAAAAAGCCCAGGGTGCGGTGAACAAAGTGCATGAAAAAGTCGACGAATTGAAGCAAAAAGGCTCCGAAGCTTTTTCGGATCTGAAGCAAAAAGTTGACGAAAAAGTGGAAGAGAAAGCCAGCTAAACTCAGGCTCCTATCGACTGCTTCAAAGCTTTGAGCGGCTTACTCAGCGCATGATTAATGCGTTTGAGTCGGCCGCTTTTTGGCGGCTCGTCCGACCAGAGATCGAAATCTTCGGTGGACATGGATTCATCATCTTCTTCGTCGAAGCCCATATCCTGATAGAGTTCGTCTTCGCTTTCTTCAATAAACTCAGTCTCCGGGCCGGCCCCGCTCACTACAAATGTCCTGGCTTCAAGCATTGATTTAGCCATGAGACGAATTGCGTGGAAGGAAAATTCTCTGAAGTCTATGAGATCCTGCAGCATTGCCGAGGCGGTTTCGGTCGGCTCCGGTGTAAAGGCCAGACAGGAGACGTCGCCGCCGGCCAGGGCTGTGGCCATGGCCGAAAAGGCTGCGGTAGCCGAGGCGGCTGTCTCATTAGTTGTGTTGAGAGCGGCCTGCGCTCGCAGGTCCTGGGCCTGACTGAGGCGGTCTGCGGCGATGGTGCCGTCCGCTACCATTTCTTGAATCTGTTCTACATAAGCGGGAATCGAGAGGTCCAGGAATTCCTGGTATGTGGCGCCGCAGGCCTCGATTACCCGTTGAAACTTGCGTGCTATCTTAATCAGATCCGAAGCTCCCATGAGATTGCGCGCACTGCTGATGGCGGCGCTGCCCAGGTGGTGCCGGACAAAAACATAGGTCTCGGGCATGGCGACATAATCGCCCTGCATGATGATGCGCAGCCAGTAATCGAGATCGGCAAACTGGGTGAGCCTGCTGTCGAAGCCTGTTCCCTGATACTGTGAGCGGAACATGATGGTGCTTACTTCACCGAGATGATTGGTGAGGGGAAACAAGCATTTGCGCAGAACATCAGAGGAGGGAATGAGCGTGCGTGTGGCAAACATTTTGTTTTCCACATCCCTGGAGCCGCCCTTCAAAATATTGCTGCGAGCGTCGATAAGCTCGTGGCCGACTGTGACGAGTGCGGCGCTGGGTTCAATTATTAAGTTGCTGACCAGCTTGGCCAGGGCCGGCGAACGCAGCAGATCGTCTTGTGAAAATGGCTTGATGTATTCGCCCTGGGCCTGTTGCAAGCACTGGTTGAAAGTCTCATAGAGACCCATTCTCCGCCCGTTGCGCCAGTAGTTTATGCGTTTGTCTTGCCGGGCGTATGATTCGATTATCTCCAGTGAATGGTCAGTGGAAAAATCGTCGAAAATTATCAACTCGACATTGTCATAGGTCTGATTGAGGACGCTTTCAATCGCACCATCGAGGTAGCGCTCCCCGTTGTAGACGGGAAGGCAAACAGATACCAAGCCTTTCTTAAATCTCATCTGGATTTGCCCAATGAAAGGTCTTAACCGCGCTCCGGATTCCGGTCTCTACAGTATCAAAGAGATAATACCCCTGCGCGGATATTTAATAATACTTACGCCCGAGCACATATTTATATACGATGGCGTTACCTTCAGTTTCTGTAGTGTTGGAGCGGCCCGGCGAAGTATTAAAAAGAGTCATATGCTGTTTATTGGGTTGATTTAACCCAGCCTGAGTTTGACCCTTTGTTCTGGAGTTTTTTAATGGCAGCAGAACTGTCCCCTGAGCCTTCTTCACAGCCTTCATCACAGCATTCATCACAGCCTTCATCACAGTTTTCATTGCGCCCGAGGCAGGTAATCGTGGCTATGGACGGAGTAGGCGGCACGGGCATAATGCCGCAGACCCTGGCGCTGGCCATGCGAATGGCAGGCACCGACCATCAGGTGCGCAAATTTTTCTGGACTCATGGCATCGGGCAACCAATCAAGGATTTGTGCAATCGTGAAAATATCGAGCAGCGCAGTCTGGAGCTGTATGAGCTTTTGCAGTCACTTTTGAACGAGGGTGCGAGGGTGCAGATAGTGGCCAAAAGTGGTGGCAGCATTATCGCCGTCAAGGCTCTGGAGCGGCTTGATCCCGGTTCAATTGATAATGTCATTTTGCTCTCGCCGGCCATTTCGCCGGGCTACGACCTGAGCCGCGCTCTGTCTGCGGTGGACAATAAAATGCTCTGCTTTTATTCGCGCCTGGATGTGATGTATCTGCGGCTGGGGACGACGGTGTTCGGCACCTCCGATGGCGTGAAGGGGGCCAGCGCAGGCTGTATTGGTTTTGACCGTGAATACGACAAGCTGGAGCAGGTGCCATGGAGCCCGGCCATGCTCAAGCGTCTGCATATAGGCATGCATCTGGGCAACAGTATGTTGCCCTGGCTCATGACCTATGCCGTGCCTTTCTTGCGCGGCAGCGCATGCGAAGGTGCTGAGTCTTCGCCCATTTTGAGTTTTAGAAAATCACGATGCTTCTGAATCCAGACTTCATGCAAGGTGTAGTCGCGGCAGTTGGGATTGTGCTTTTTGTGGGCCTCGTCTAACAACTGGCCGGCGCGGGCGTAGTGTTTCAAATATGTCTGACAGTCGGCGGCATTGCAAAATGTGGACGAGACTATGTCGTCGTCAAATTCCACCATCAGCGGCAGGCACTGGTCGAATAGCGCCGCGGCTTTTGTAAAACGGCCCTGGGCGAAATAAACGTTGGCCAGGCAATTTTGCGCCCGCGCCAGCACCAGGCAGTGGTGCGGATGATTTTTGACTGCAAGGTTGTAAGAGCGCTGCGCCATGAGCTCAGCGGCGTCGAGATTGTTGAGCTCCATTTGCACAATCGATAGAGTACGACAGGTTACTTCTTGAAGATGCTCATCCCGCTGAGCTTCAGGCGTGCGCTCGGCGGCGTAGTAGGCCGACATCAGCGGTGCCCAGGCCAGGGCGTATCTACCCTGCATGTAGAAGTTGTTGCCCAGTGCATAATTGGCTCTGATGGTTTTGCGAAAGTCCGGACCATAGACGTGGATATATTGATCCAGGGCCTCTTCTCTCAGTGACTCGGCTTCTTCGAACTGATTGTGATATTCGAGATAGTCGGCTCTGTCCGACTGTCGATCGGCCTGATGGGTTGTGCTGGGTCTGTCGAAGTAGTCGGGATCGATACTGCAGCTGGGGTGAGGCCCTTCCAGGCCGGGGATGAGGTCGAGCCAGGCGGCCCCGGTCAGGCCCGTCATCAGGATCAGTCCAAGAATGGGCCAGGTGGCGTTTATACCTGGCGGACGGGCCGGAGTGTAGGTCATAGCTATGTAGTCCGGTAGTAAGTGTAGTGGCCTGAGTTTTACACATATAAGGCCCTGATAGAGGGTGTTGTCAAGCGCAGGTGTTATCCAGCTATCATTGCGCCGTTTTCTCTTCTGTATTCGACGTTTCGGGCGTTTGACATTTATTTGATACTTCGAGCCGTATCTTTTGTTTCGGCAAGGCATTGAGCCCGCCTGTTACCGCGTAAAAGAGGATAAAGCCATGGACAATCATCACGACGTGCCCGCCCAGAACGGCACCGAAAACGTCAGTACCGCCGCTCAGCAGCAGCTGATGAATGAGGCTATGACTCGATACTATGTGTGCAAGGACGGCACTGTTGTGACCAATCCCAAAGATTGCGTCAACGACAATGGATTTCCCAGTCTAGAAATCAATCACAAAATCTAGGTGACCGTTAAGCCGACAGTTCTTCCAGGTTGTGAATCAACTCAGCCACCTGGTCATGGCTGCGTACCAGGCTCAACTTCGGATTGTTGTCGAAGACAATGGCATAGTGGTCAGGGAAGACATAGAGCTGGGTCATTGTGCCCTGCAATAGTCTCGGCGCCACACCCGCACCCTGACCCATGTTACGCGAGCGCTTGAGCAGGGCTGTTATCGTGTCGGCTCTGATGAAGGACATGTCGAATTCGACGGATTCGCGTTCTTTGTTTTTGAAAATCCAGGTGACATTAGAGCCCGAGCGCTTGATCTCGACTCGATCGTCACAGAGTTCTTCTTTCATCATGGCCTCCCTTTCTCTTGCGAGAGTGTCGGGGCGTGCTTGAAATTATGCTTCTAGAGCACACTTGCCCAGATAAAGGAGTCGACGGACCCTTTGTTAAGGCGGTTCCCTCAAATTAATCTTGGCCGGGATCAGCAGCAGCGCAGGGGTGTGTTGAAGCTCTTGAGTCCGGCTTCGGATTCGCAAGCGTCCGCTCCAGCTGGAGTGCAGGCCGTCAGGCCTTCACCGGTTGCTCCGGCGGCTGCCTGTGCAGTTGCCTCGCCGGCCCTGACCTGTTCTCCGCGGGCCGGGCGGAACCAGCTGCGGATGGCTTCAACCAGAATGATCAATACCAGAACGATAAACAGGGAGCCGAGAGCGGCATCGAGATAATCATTAAAGAGCAGCACTTTGTTTGTGGCCAGTTCAGTGGCCGTCAGTTGCGGGACGGCTCCGGGGGCCATTTTTGCCGCCAGGGTCTGGGCGTGGGCAAGGAAGCCCAGTTTGGGATCGGGCGAAAATATTTTGAGATAGCCGGCCGTCAGTGTGACGCTTAAAAGCCACATGAGCGGAGCGATAGTGACCCAGGCATAGCGCTTTTTACCCATCGAGACGATGCAGGATGTAGCAACACAGAGTGCCACCACCGCCAGTAGCTGGTTGGAAATGCCGAAAAGCGGCCAGAGGCTGTTGATGCCTCCCAGGGGGTCGATCACACCCTGGTAGAGGAAGTAGCCCCAGCCGGCCACTACGACAGCGGAAGAGAGCACAACAGCCGGGTACCAGTCGGTGCGTCCGAGCGGTTTATAGAGCAGGCCGAGAAAGTCCTGTAGAAGAAATCTCCCTACGCGCGTGCCGGCATCGAGACAGGTGAGGATAAAGAGAGCCTCAAACATGATGGCGAAGTGATACCAGAATGATATCGTCGTCTCCGATAGTCCTTTGACCGGCACTTTAGAGAGCACCTGGGAGAAGATGTGGGCCATACCGACAGCCAGGGTCGGTCCGCCTCCGGTGCGGCCCCAGAGATTTTCCTCGCCCACGTCCCGGGCCAGGGTGGTCATTTGTTGTTCGCTTACCGGATAACCCCAGGATGAAATCATCTGCGCGGCCTGGGCGTGCTCGGCGCCGACCACACCTTTGGGTGAATTGATGGCGAAGTAGACGCCGGGATCCAGGACGCAGGCCGAGATAATGGCCATGATGGCCACGGCCGCTTCACAGAGCATGCTGGCATAACCTATGGGCCGAGCATGACTTTCGCGCCAGATCATCTTGGGGGTGGTGCCGGAGGAGACCAGGGCATGGAAGCCGGATATGGCGCCGCAGGCGATGGTGATGAAACAGAAGGGAAATATTGTGCCGCTGAAAAGCGGGCCATGGCCGTCAATAAATATTGTCAGGGCCGGCATTTGCAGATCCGGGCGCAGGAAGACTATGCCCATGGCCAGAAGACCGATTATGCCTATTTTGAGAAAGGCTGAGAGATAGTCGCGGGGAGCAAGCAGGATCCAGACCGGTAAAACCGAGGCGACAAAGCCGTAGATCATGACTGAGATTGCCAGTTGTGTGCCGCTCAGGGTGAAGATTGGACCCCAGAAAGGATCTTGTGCCACCCATTTGCCTGCCACCACCGCCAGTATCGTCAGTATGACGCCGATTGTGGAGCCTTCCATGATTTTGTGGGGGCGGAGCATTTTCATGTAGACGCCGACCAGCATGGCGATAGGCACCGTCGCCAGCAGGGTGAACGTGCCCCAGGGGCTGGATTTGAGGGCGTTGACGATAACCAGGGCCAGCACCGCCATCAGTATCATCATAATGAGCAGTATGGCCGAGAGCGCTACATAACCGGCGAGCGGACTGATTTCATCCTTGGCCATCTGTCCAAGCGATCTGCCGCCGCGGCGCATGGAGGCGCAGAGGACGATAAAATCCTGCACGGCACCGGCCAGGCAGACACCAATTATGATCCAGAGCGTGCCCGGCAAAAAGCCAAATTGTGAGGCCAGTATCGGTCCCACCAGGGGGCCGGCTCCGGCGATGGCGGCAAAGTGGTGGCCGAAGAGCACCCATTTGTGTGTCGGCACATAGTCTTTGCCGTCGTTGATTTTTTCGGAAGGTGTCTCGTCCGTATCGGAGAGAGCAAAAATTTTGTCGGCGATAAATTTGCTGTAGAAGCGATAGGCCGTGGCAAAAGTACAGGAAGCGGCGAGTATCAGCCAGACGGCGTTAACGTGTTCGCCCCTGACTATGGCCAGTACATAGAGTGAAAAGAGGGCGATGGCGGCGATGGGTCCCCAGATGAGGAGGTCTTTCAAATGTTTTCCGGCGGCCATAATTGATCCCTGATTTTCCTTCCTAAGTGAGTAAACCGGCTACGGTAGCCGATAAGTAGCTGGCCATGGTGCCGCAAATTAGGGCTTTGACCCCGAGTCTGGCAAGGTCTTCTCGCCGCGATGGGGCGATTTCTCCGATGCCGCCGATTTGCATGGCGATGGAGCTGAGATTGGCAAAGCCGCAGAGGGCGAATGTGGCGATAGTTTCGGCATGGGCCGAGATTTGTTGATGCTGGGCCGGATCTTTGAGCATGGCGGCCAGATCGGTGAAGGCGACAAATTCATTGATGATGATTTTTTCGCCCATGAGGCGTCCGACGATGGTGGCATCGCTCCAGGGGACCCCCAGGACAAAGGCCACCGGAGCAAAGAGTGCGCCGAAGACATCGGCCAGTTTTAAATGATTGACGTCGAGATTGAGGAAGCTGAGATTCATCCCCAGCTTGGCCATGAGCAGCCCGACCTGGCCCGTGATGCCGTTGCAGAGGGCAATGATGGCGATGAAGGCAATCAGCATGCCGACTACATTGAGACCGATGCGCAGCCCTTCCGAGGCACCATGGGCGGCGGCATCAATGACATTGGCGTTGGTCTTTTTTACTTCGATTTTGACGCTGCCTTTTGTTGATGATTCTTCGGTTTCGGGATACATAATTTTGGCTATGACCAGAGCACCCGGGGCGGCCATGATGCTGGCTGTGAGCAGATAGGAGGCCTTGATGCCCAGTCCTATATAGACGGCCAGAACGCCGCCCGAGACACAGGCCATCGAGCCGGCCATCGAGGCCAGAAGCTCGGACATGGTCATGGTCGGCACATAGGGTTTGATCAGAAGCTGGGCCTCCACCTGGCCGACAAAGACCGAGCCGGCGTTGGAGAGCGCTTCGGCGCCACTGGCACCCATGATCGTGGAGACCACTTTGGCCACCACCTGCACCACTCTCTGCATGATGCCCAGGTAGTAGGAGATGCTCACCAGGGAGGAGACGAAGATGATTGTGGGAATGACGCGGAAGGCAAATATATAGTCGGCACCGGGACCGAAGAGTTTTTGCAGGGTCTCGGGCTGGTTCACCAGCGGGCCGAAAACCATGGCGGCGCCTGCATCGCTGCAGCCAAGCAGGGCGGTAATGCCGGCACCAAGATTGCGGAAAAGCTCCTGACCAAAAGGTACCTTGAGCACGAAGACGGCCAGAAGAAATTGCAGGATAAGCCCGGATATCACAAGGCGGTAGTTAATCCGCTTGCGATTGTTGGACATCAGGAAAGCCAGTCCGAGGATGACCACGAAGCCAACCAGACCCATCCATTTGCAATCTAACATGCCTGACACAGCATCGAGCTGACTCCCCTTGGTCTAGGTGAAATCGGCGGCGTTTACGCGAGTCACTATAACCTAATCGCCTGGGCGATTTGGATTTTGGATTGGGTCGTCTTCTTATTTCGTTCTAACTTTTCCCGCTGGAATAAAATTGCTCAGGCCTTGAGTATGTGGCTCGGCGGCTTGGGCGCATCGAGAAATTCGAAGGCGGCATCGTTCATTTTGGTTTTGCCCTCTTGCTTGAGCAGGTACGCTTTGGCTCCTTCTCCGGCCAGCTCCATGGCATGGGCATAGATGTATCTTGTCGCCGCCTGTTCGCGAGCCGCCTGCATCAGAGGGGCCGCCGCTTTTACCATGGCTTCTTCCGCTTTTGCTTCGGCGTTGATGGCGGTTTCGGCGCTGTCAAAGCTCTTGAGCAGGCCCGGATATTTGTCCAGCTCCTTGCGCAGATTGGCCTTGAGAGCCGGGCTTATAGTGTCGTCGCTGGCCAGGGCAATGAGGTGGCTGACCGATTCTTTTTTGTCTTCCGGTACTGAGCCGACTGCTTGTTTCAGCCCTTCCATACTCATCACGAGCCTGGTCTGCGTCTCGCGCACGGTGCTGCGTTTTTCATTGTAGTCGGGTGAATATTTGGCGATGGCTGAAATGTACTCGGAGTCCGATTTGGCGATTGCCGCTTCGAAGGCCGGTGCACCCTGCTTCAGGGCCTCTCCCTTATCGGCTACGGTCATAAATTTTTGAGCGGCCGCCTGGGCGTCGCGGAAGCCCTGTCCGATCTCATTTGGTTTGATCGACAGTACCTGGTTGAAGAGTTTGTCTCCAACGTCGACTTGAGGCGTCGCTTCTTTGCCTTTGTCTCCTTCCGGTGGTTTAGGGCCTTTCTGGCCCGGGTTTTTGACTTCGATAAATTCGGCTTGCAGGGGATTTGGAGCTGCTTCCAAGCTCACGGCTGGTAGGACTGACAGTCTGTCTGACATATTTCAAACCCGCCTTTTTGGGTGATGGATGTCAAGAGTATGAAAATATAAGCAGGATAAGCAAAGGGGGAAAATCCCACTTAGCTTTAATCTATTAGATTAAGTACGCCAGCGCAGTATGGATTCGCGAATGGGATTGACGAAGGGGCGACCCTTGGCGGTGGCCTCGTTCCACTCTTTCTTGAGCAGGAAATACCAGTGACCGGGGGTGCCGGCGTCTTTGATCGTCATGATCAGGCGCGGATTGTACTTGCCCAGGATCTCAGACTGCATGATGGCCAGGGTCTGGTCCTGCTTCAAAAAGGTGGTGACAAAGTAGTCGACGATTGGTGTCACCAGCGGACGAAATGGCTTGATTACAGCCGGTGTCCAGTAGGTGGTGTGATTGAGTTCGGTATGAGTATCGTCGATAGGAGTGAGGGTGGTGATGCCCGAGATCATTGTTTTGTCGTGGAAGCTGATGTATTCGCGGCGGCAGCCGGGCAGACGGAAGCTGATTTCGGTCTCGATATATTTGCCTATGAGCTTGAAGACAATCGAATGCTGCGATGGTTTGTGCTTGACCATGGTCCAGCCGGTGCCCGAGGGCACGTAAGTCTTGGCTTTTTCTTTCATCGAGCGTTGCGAGCGCCACCACCAGGATTTATGCACAAAAGGCACATGGGCCGTGTCTATGAGTGCGGCGACGGCATAATCTATATGGGTCGGAAGCAATAAGGTGGTCGTTGTTTTGTGGTAGCTGGCACCTTCAAGACCGGGGGCGTAGGGTACTTCGGGCAGATCGTCGACGCTTTTGACGCTGCCGAAATAGACCCAGACACTGCCGAGCACTTCGCGACAGTGGAAAGAGCGGGTGCAGATTTTGCCCAGGTTGATTTGCTGGTTGCTGCACAGTGAAGGCACATCGGTGCAAACACCGGCGGTGTCGAAGCGCCAGCCGTGGAAGGGGCAGGCGACTTCTTTGCCGTCGAAGGTGCCGGCACTGAGTTTGACTGCCTGGTGCGGGCAGATATCGCGCATGGCAAATACTTTGCCGTCCTGATCGCGACCTACCAGGACCGGTTCGTTGAGCATGGTTTTGCTCACCATCTGACCTGGTTTGAGCGAATCGCCGGGTACGGCGAAGTACCACATATTGTTGGTCAGGGATTTGCCGTAGGGAGACTGCCACTGCGAGCCGGTTCTGGCCTCGCCGGCGCTGTCAGTGGCCGTGTCGTTGTCGGCGGCGGCTTGCATGAGCTCTGCGCTCATCTCTTGCGCGTCGAACGTTTCGGGCTCTTTGCCCTGGGCCGGATTGGCCGTTGCGGTTTTGCTGGTTGGTTGTGCGATAGTCATTGCCCAAGCTTACAGCAGGATTGGCCGGCGAGATATCAAGTGTGTCTAATAAGCAGCTAATATTTGCCGCTGATTTTCCCTGTCTATCGCCTGCCTGCGCCGCATGACGCTAGCTTGCTTTAATGCTCAATTTTTGCCCTGGCCGTTGACCGGCATCCAGATAGTGGGCGAGTTGTAAGGGTAAAGTCGCTTGGGGTTGGCGATTAATTCTTTTGTCGATTTGTTGCTGTCCATCGGCGAATTGGACCACAAACTCTGGGCCTTGGGCGCCGCCAGCTCGGGGGTCTTGCTGGACTCGGGATTGGCTATCTGTGGCGCAATTGGTGGGGCGCTCTCGGATGTGCCGGCCAGGGCCGCACCAGATGATGTAGAGGCGCCGCTGCCGGAGGTGCCACCACTGGCGGTGCTGGAGGTTGATCCTGATTGTCCGGGAGTGGGAGCGCTGCCTGTGCCGTTAGAACTCGGTGCCAGAGCTGCTCCGCTTGTTTCTTTGGTGTCGTCCAGGCGGCCTTCCATGGGTTTGAGGGTGACATTGTCACCGGTTTTTGCCGCGTCACCGACGGCGGCGCTGATGGAAGCAGGCGAGACGCTGTCCTTGTTTTCATCACCGCCGGCGGCTGTGCCCTTATTTTTGGCGGCGAGCTCCTCGGGGGTGACGGGCGAGGGCACCATGAACGATCCTGGAGGGGTGGGACGGGCTTTATAAAATGCTTCGTTGTAGTCGTGCCAGATCTTGGCCATGACCACGCCCCCGGTTACGTTGTGTCCTGAGATCGGTTTGTTTTCATCATTACCGGCCCAGACGGCTGTCACCATATCCGGTGTGAAGCCTATAAACCAGATGTCCTTGCCTTCATCGGCGGTGCCTGTCTTACCGGCTACCGGTCGGTCGGCCAGCTTGGCCTGGGTGCCCGTGCCCCAGCGCACTACGTCCTGCATGCAGTCCACCAGCCGGGCGATTGGTTCCAACTGGAAGGGTCTGTCTTGCTTGGGCTCGAATACTTCTATTACGCGGCCGCGGTTATTTTCAATTTTGCGCAGGACCTGCGGCTTGATCACCACACCGGCCCGGGCAAAAGTTGAATAGGCTCCGGCCATGTCCAGGGGAGAAATCGCCGAGCTGCCCAGGGCCAGCGAAAGGTTGGGATCGAGCTTGGCGGTTATGCCGGCCAGGCGGGCCGTTTCGATAACGCTGTCCATGCCCACCATCTGACCGACTTTGACCGAGGGGATGTTGCGCGAAAGGGCCAGGGCCCGGCGCACCGGTATGCGGCCATAAAATTTGTGGTCGAAGTTTTTCGGCGCATAATCGGCCTGGCCCCAGGGGGAATGGATAACCAGGGGACTGTCGTCGATGATGCTGTCGGGGGTGAGTACACCTTTGGTGAAGGCAGTGAGATAGACAAAGGGCTTGAAAGAACTGCCCACAGTATGCGGATTGGTGGCGCGATTAAACTGGTGCTTGATGAAGTCGCCGACGCCGCCGACCATGGCCATGACTTCACCGTCGCGCACCGATATTGATACCAGTGCCCCCTGGGTCACGCCCTTGGGTGCTTTCTTGATGCCCTCGGCCAGAGTCTTTTCGGCCAGCTCCTGAGCTACGGGATCGAGGTTTGTGTAGACCTTGAGACCCTGGGTGCGCATCTCGGCCTGGCTGAATCGCTCACGCAAAGTTTCCAGTACATAGGTTATGTAATAAGGATACTTTTGCAGTGGGTTGGTCCCTTTCTTGAAGGCCAGCTTCTGCGCTTTGGCTGATTTAGCCTGGTTTTCGGTGATGTAGCCGTATTCGACCATTTTGTCGATGATTTCGCGCTGGCGGTCGATGGCCGCCTGGCGGTTCTGTACGGTGCCCAGTTCGGAGGGTGCCTTGACCAGTCCGGCGATAAAGGCCGACTCGGCAATAGTCAGTCCGGCTGCACTCTTGTCGAAGTAGCGGGAGGCGGCGCGCTCGATGCCGTAGGCGTTATTGCCGAAGTAGACCTGGTTGAGATACATATTGAGGATGCGCTCTTTGGAATAGCGGCGCTCCAGGTCCCAGGCCACATAGGCTTCCCTGATTTTGCGATCGAAGGTGCGGCCGGCGTCTTTAAAGAAGAGGTTTTTGGCCAGCTGCTGGGTGATGGTCGAGCCGCCTTCCACCACATGTCCGGCCTGCATGTTGGCAAAAGTGGCACGAATGATACTGAAAAAATTGATGCCGTTGTGTTCGTAGAAGTGGTGATCTTCGGCCGCCAGCATGGCCTGCTGCATCGGCGTGGAGACTTGATTGAGAGGTACCACGCGCCGGTCCTCGTCACCTTCCACGGTGCAGATCAATTTGTCCTGGCGGTCGAAAATTTGAATCGCCTCAATCGGTTCGAAGCGCTCCACCATGGTGACGTCGGGGATTTCCTTCAATTGCACATAGAGCAAACTTCCGCCGTAACCGGCCGCAATCGCCGCCACTGCCAGGAGCACCATCATCACAGCCCTTGAGGCGTGACCGACTGAGGCCAGTGGTCCCTGGTTCTTTCTTCTTGCTTCGGATCTGCGTCTTGCCACTGCTGTCTTTTTCTAGCTCTTGGTGTATTTGCTTACGGCCCTGTCCATGCCCATGACATTATAGCTTAAGGCCCAATCGCCCCGCTGCTGCGCAAATTTGGTGAGCTTTACCTAACAATGTTTATCCCCGACAAACGAAAACGGGGCGTCACCACCCCGTTTTACCTGTCTCTATTGCTGGTCAAACCAGATTTTTACTTTGCCCTTGCTTACGCTCTGGGGTGTGTATTGATGTAAACCCTTCTCAAGCGCTCGAGGCTGACATGGGTGTAAATCTGGGTGGTGTTGATCGTGGTGTGTCCAAGAAGATCCTGTACTACTCTGAGATCGGCTCCGCCTTCGAGCAAATGAGTGGCGAAAGTATGACGCAGGGTGTGGGGGGTGATCGTCTTGTTGATGCCGGCCTTGATGGCGTGCTTCATGACGATGCGGTGCACCGAACGTGAAGAGAGACGCGTAGCCTGGCGACTGACAAAGAGCGGGTGCTCGGCCTGGGGAGTGCGGCCTTCGGCCAGCTTGGTCCAGTATTCGGCCAGGTACTTGCTCAGCCAACCCTGGGCGCTCTGGTTGAGGAGGACTATGCGTTCCTTGCCGCCTTTACCGAGGACGCGCATTTCCATGGCTTCCTGGTTGTAGTCCTGCACGCGCAGTCCGCACAGTTCACTGACGCGCATGCCGGTGGCGTAGAGCACTTCCATCAGGGCTCTGTCGCGCACGCCGAGCACCGTGGCGGTGTCGGGTGACATGAGCAGTTTGACAATCTCTTCTTTGTCCAGGCAGGCCGGGAGTCTGCGCGTGAGCTTCGGGCCACGCACTTGCTTCGAGGGATCGTCCTGGATCAACTCTTCTCTTCTCAAGTAGCGGTAGAAACTTCTGATGGCAGAAATTTTTCTGGCTACGGTTGGTCTTGAGTACTGTTCCTGGATCTGGCGAATGTAGGTCCTGAGACCTTCCGCTTCCAGCCAGCCGGATCCGCCATTGCCACCAGGGATGGTTGTGACTTCTTCCAGACCGACTGCCGCCAGTGTTTCGGGGGCTGATTCTCCGCCGATGGCGGAGGGGTTCTGAGGGGTTTCCGCTTCTGCGATCTGGCTTAAATCGCAACCGATCAACTGTCTTAAATCATTCAAGTAGGCGCGGATTGTATGAGAAGAATAATTCCGCTCCACTTCCAGGTATCCAGCAAACTGGTTTAACCACGCTTCCTGACCATTAGGCACGCCATTAGCTAGCGCTCCCTGGCCTTGATTTTGCGAACTCACTTTTTACCGACTTTCTAGTAATTGACTACACAAACAACTAACAACTTCGCTGCTACTGATAATTATGAAAACTTTGAAAGGTTTGTAAAGCCCCCACCAGTGCCGGACTTAGAAGTCATGGGGCTGATAACGCGCTTCTGATAAGTCAAATTTGCCCCAATTTTTCAAAAATCGGCTGGCAATTGTCAGTGAGCAAATAAATTTCGGGGATGCGTGGGAATCGAACCCACCCTGGATAGCGCTAGTCTACCCAACGACGGTTTTGAAGACCGCACGTCACACCAGCAACGCTCCATCCCCATGGAATGCGGGTTAAAGATCAGATCGTTATTTTATAGGAAGTAGCAGGCAGAAAAATAGTGGCTTGCCTATGCGCTTTTCAATTGATATCTTAATGATTGTTTTCGGTCGCTTATCGAAGTCTCATAGTCATTAAGAAATTGATAAGTCATTAGCGAGAATTAATCAAGTCCTGCTTACATCGTCACCGGCAGGATTTGAAGATCGTGTAAAACTTCTAATGAGACGGTCGGAAGTTCGCAGTCCGTCACGTTTCCCTACATTTGTATTGACAATAAATTAGAGTGATACGTATAGTTGCTCCCCTGTACTTGCAGGGGCCTGGGCAACTGCCGAGTTCGTGCACGAGTGGCAAGTCATATCACCAGAGGTAACCGATGACCTTAGAGTTGTCTGAGCGCGTCAAGACCTTCGGGGCGGGCAGTACGCGTATTGCGGATCTGCCCGATCTCGCTGAGATCCAAAAAGCATCGTTCAAGTGGTTCATTGATGAAGGTTTGGCAGAGGAACTGCGCGCCTTCAGTCCTGTCAAGGACTACACAGGAAGGCTGGAACTGCACTTCCTGACGAACTACACGTTCGAGGACCATACTGAACCGAACAAACCCAAGACGCCGGAAGAGGCGCGGGCTCTTGATTCAAGCTTCACCAAAAAACTGCGTATCCAAATGCGCCTTGTCAATCGCGAAATGGGCGAAATCAAGGAGCAGGAAATTTACGTCGGCGACATCCCGATGATGACCGACCGCGGCACATTCATTATTAATGGCGCCGAGCGGGTTATCGTTTCGCAGATTGTCAGAAGCCCCGGCATCTACTACAAGCGTGAAGTAGACACCAACGGCAAACGTACATTCTCCGCCACTCTTATCCCCAACCGGGGCGCCTGGCTCAAGTTCGAAACCGACGTCAATGACATCATCTACGTCAAGATCGACAAGAACAGAAAACTTCCCGCCACTACCTTACTTAGGGCGCTGGGCTATTCCGACAGCGAAATGGAAAGTTTGTTCCGTCACAAAGAGTTCCTCAAGAAGACTCTTGATAAGGATTCAAACAAGACCCGCGAAGATTCCCTTATAGAGGTATATCGCAAACTGCGTCCAGGCGACCCGCCCTCGGTCGCCGGCGGCCAGAGCATCCTCGACAGCCGTTTCTTCGACGACAAACGCTATGACCTCGGTCGCGTCGGTCGCTATAAGTTGAATAAGAAACTCACCCTGTCCATTCCCGAGACCCAGCGCACGCTCTCTCGCGAAGACATCGTGGCTGCTGTTGACTACCTGATCGGCCTGCACTACGACGAAGGCCAGGTTGACGATATCGACCACCTGGGCAACCGCCGTATCCGTTCGGTCGGTGAACTGCTGCAAAACCAGTTCCGTATCGGTCTCACCCGTCTGGAGCGTATTGTGCGTGAGCGCATGACCTTGCAGGACGCTGATACCCTCACCCCCGCTAACCTGCTCAACACCAAGCCCCTGGTAGCCGCTATAAGAGAATTCTTCGGCTCCTCGCAGTTGTCGCAGTTTATGGATCAAACCAACCCTCTGGCTGAATTGACCCACAAACGCAGACTGTCAGCCCTGGGACCCGGTGGTCTGTCCAGAGAAAGAGCCGGTTTCGCCGTTCGAGACATTCACCCCAGCCACTACGGCCGTATCTGCCCGGTAGAGACTCCTGAAGGTCCCAACGCCGGTCTTATCGGTTCACTGGCTACCCATGCCCGTGTGAACGCTTATGGCTTCATCGAAACGCCGTATCGCCACATCGTCAACGGCATCATGACCGATGCCATTCACTACCTCACAGCCGATGAAGAAGATCGCTACAGAGTTGCTCCCGGCGACGTGCCGGTCAACGAAGACGGTACCTTCGTCAATCCGCTGGTGCCGGTACGCTACAAGGCCGAGTTTATCGAAACTCCGCCCGAGCAAGTCGACTATGTCGGCGTCAGCCCGATTCAGATCGTATCGGTTGGAACCGCTCTCATTCCTTTCCTTGAGCACGACGACGCTAACCGCGCCCTGATGGGTTCGAACATGCAACGTCAATCGGTGCCCCTGGTCAAGACCGAGCGCGCCTATGTCACCACCGGTATTGAAAAGCAATCCGCCCGTGACTCGGGGATGGTGATTGTGGCCGACGTTGACGGTAAGTGCGAATACGCTTCCGCCACATCGATCCACGTGCGCACCAAAGACAAGCGCCTGGTCAAATACAAACTGGCTAAATTCCAGCGTTCCAACCAGGACACCTGCTTGAACCAGAAGCCTATTGTCAGACCCGGCGACAATGTCAAAGTTGGTGATGTAATCGCCGATGGTGCCGCCACCAATACCGGTGAGCTCGCCGTCGGACGCAACCTTCTCGTTGCTTTCATGCCCTGGGAAGGCTACAACTTTGAAGACGCCATCTTGATCTCACAGCGTCTGGTTTTTGATGATGTATTGACCTCAATCCACATCGAAAAACTGGAAATCGACGCCCGTTCCACCAAACTCGGTCCGGAAGAAATCACCAGAGAAGTACCCAACGTTTCGGAAGAATCGTTGCGCCACCTCGATGAAACCGGCATCGTCAGAATTGGTTCGCGTGTTTATCCCGATGACATTCTGGTCGGTAAGATCACTCCCAAGGGTGAATCCGAACATCCGCCGGAAGAAAAATTGCTGCGTGCAATCTTCGGTGAAAAAGCCCGCGACGTTCGCGACAATTCACTGCGCGTCCCGCACGGTGAAGGCGGACGTGTTGTAGACGTCAAAGTCTTCGACCGCGAAAAGGGTGATGAACTTCCTCCCGTCGCCAACAAAGTAGTGCGTGTCTACATTGCTCAGAAACGCAAAATCTCAGTTGGAGACAAGGTTGCAGGACGTCACGGCAACAAGGGTATCGTCGCCAAAATATTGCCGACCGAAGATATGCCCTTCCTGCCCGACGGTACACCGGTAGACATCGTTCTCAATCCCCTGGGCGTGCCCAGCCGTATGAACGTGGGTCAGACATTTGAAACACTTCTCGGTCTGGCTGCCATGCTCACCGGACACAGATACGAAGTGCCGCCCTTCGACGAAATGTATCAGAAGGAAGCTTCTTCGCACACTGTGCACTCCGAAGTGAAGAAGGGCAAGAAGATCTCCGGATGCGACTGGGTTGGTGACGACGGTAAAGTCACCCTCTACGACGGCCGCAACGGTGAGCCTTTCGATAACGCTGTTGCAGTCGGCAAGATCTACATGATGAAACTGGTCCACCTTGTGGACGACAAGATTCACGCTCGTTCAACCGGTCCTTACTCGCTGGTCACCCAGCAGCCCCTCGGTGGTAAGGCTCAATTCGGCGGACAGCGTCTGGGAGAAATGGAATGCTGGGCCCTGGAAGCTTTCGGTGCCGGTTATTCCTTGCAGGAAATGTTGACCATCAAATCAGATGACGTTAACGGCCGCTCCAAGGCTTACGAATCTATCGTCAAAGGCGAAAACCTGAGACGTCCCGGTATCCCCGAATCCTTCAAAGTGCTCGTACGCGAACTGCAGTCCATCGGTCTCGATGTCTCTGTAGCGAAGCGCACCAGAGAAGGCACCGAAGTGGAAGTCGACCTCATGACCGAAGTCGAAGAAGTACGTCCACGCGGTTTGAGACGCCTGTCGCCCTTCGGCGAAATTGGCCTCGAGTCCGAACTGGCTGAGCTCTCCAGACACACCGCCGTTCCCGCTTCGGCTGTAGCCGTGGCCGATGGTGACGATGATCTGGCTGATGAAGTCGTGGGTGAAACCGATTCGTACGACGGCGAGTCAATTGCCGTTGATCCCGCTTCGCTCGTCCCTGCCGCTCCCGTAGTGGGTGCCGTTGGTGGTGTAGTGGAAGCTGACGAAGCTGAATTTGGCCTCGACGACGATCTCGGTGACGAACCGGATGTTGACGCATAAGAAATAAACGACAGGGGCGGCGCGCCTTTTAACGGGCTTGCGCCGCTCCGATTACATGGATTTGATCCCGTAAAAAGGGTGGAGGACTGTCAGCTAAGATGCCTACAAGTATTGACCGGTTTGACTACATCAAAATTGGTATCGCTTCCCCGGAGCGCATACTGAGTTGGTCCCACGGCGAAGTCACCAAGCCTGAGACCATCAACTACCGTACACTCAAGCCCGAAAAAGACGGTCTCTTTTGCGAGCGTATCTTTGGACCATCCAAAGACTGGGAATGCTATTGCGGCAAGTACAAGCGTGTACGTCACCGCGGCATCACCTGCGAACGTTGCGGTGTGGAAGTAACCGACTCCAAAGTGCGTCGCCACAGAATGGGCCACATCAAACTGGCTTCGCCCGTTACACATATCTGGTTCTTGAAGGGTATTCCTTCGTACATCGGTTTGCTTCTCGATCTGCCCCTGCGTGATCTGGAGCAGGTTGTTTATTTCAACGCCTATGCCGTAACCAACCCGGGCAATTCGCCTGACCTGCACAGAAATCAGCTTCTGGCCGAAGACGAATACGAAAAGCTCCTGGAAGACCCCAACATGCAGTTCGACGTCGGCATCGGCGCTGAAGCTGTTAAACAGTTGCTTTTCGATCTGGCCAGACCGGCCTACGAACGTCCCGACAATAAGGACGATCGCGGTCGCCTGCTCGATCTGCCCGGTCTCAAAGAAATCTCCAAAGCCCTGCGTGAAGAACTTGCCGGAGCCGGCGGTTCGCAGCAGAAGCGCGCCAAAATCATCAAGCGCCTGAGACTGGTTGAAGCCCTGCTCTCGTCGCACACCGACCCCACCTGGGTAGTGCTCGACAATCTGCCGGTGACACCCCCCGACCTGCGCCCCATGGTACAGCTCGACGGCGGCCGCTTCGCCACCTCCGACTTGAACGATCTCTATCGCCGCGTTATCAACCGCAACAACCGTCTTGCTCGTCTGCTCGAAATGGGCGCGCCCGAAATCATCGTGCGCAACGAAAAGCGTATGTTGCAGGAAGCTGTTGACGCTCTTATCGATAACGGCAGAAGAGGCCGTGTGGTAGTCGGTCCCAACAACCGTCCCCTCAAGTCTCTTTCCAACATTATCGAAGGTAAGCAAGGTCGTTTCCGTCAGAACCTTCTCGGTAAACGTGTTGACTACTCCGGACGATCCGTCATCGTCGTCGGCCCGACACTGAAACTCCATCAGTGCGGTCTGCCTCGCGAAATGGCTCTGGAACTCTTCAAGCCGTTTGTAATCAACAAACTGATTGAGCGCCAGATCGTTCAGAACATCAAATCAGCCAAGAAGCAGATTGAAAAAGGCTCGGCCATCGTCTGGGAAATTCTGGAAGAAGTAATCCAGGGTCACCCGGTACTGCTGAACCGCGCACCTACGCTTCACCGCCTCGGTATTCAAGCTTTTGAGCCCGTCCTTGTTGAAGGTCGCGCCATTCAGCTTCACCCGCTTGTATGTTCGGCCTTCAACGCCGACTTCGACGGTGACCAGATGGCCGTTCACGTTCCTCTCTCGGTTGAAGCGCAGGCTGAGTGCCACATGCTCATGCTCGCTTCCAACAATACCCTGCTGCCGGCTACCGGACGCCCGACCATCACTCCCACCCAGGACATGGTGCTCGGTATCTATTACCTGACTATTGAAAAGCCAGGCAATGATGATCCTAAGGTTTGCCGCGGTGCCGGTATGCGCTTTGTCTCGCTGGCCGACGCCAGATCCGCTTTTGAAGCCGGTGTGGTTGATCTCCATGCCCGCATCTCAGTGCGTGACTTTGACGGTCAGATGATAAGCACCACCCCGGGAAGAATCATCTTCAACGAAGTATTGCGCGAAGCGCTCGCTTCAGTTAACTAGCTAAAAGCCACAATCTAGCTTGGTTTCACAATAAATAACGAGGGCCCAATGGTCACCAGCAGAAAAGAAGAAACAATGGAATTTATCAACGCAGTCGTTGATAAGAAAAAGCTCGGCAATTTGCTCTCCGAAGTTTATGAGCGCTTCGGCACGGCCCGTACGGCTGAACTCGCCAACGCTCTCAAAAATCTCGGATTTAAATATGCCACCAAGGCCGGCGTCACGATCTCAATCAGTGACCTGGATGTGCCTGAGGCCAAGAAAGGGCTGATTTCCTCCGCTGAAAAAGAAATCGAAGAAGCGCAGCGTCGTTACGAACGGGGCGATATCACTGAAGTAGAACGCTACAACAAGGTTATCGACACCTGGTCCGCCACCACCGACATGCTCACCAAGGAAGTGGTCGACAACTTCGACCGACTCAACCCCGTGTACATGATGGCCTTCTCCGGAGCTAGAGGTAACATCTCCCAGGTCCGTCAGCTGGTTGGTATGCGCGGCCTCATGGCTGACTCTCAAGGTCAGATCATCGACTTGCCGATTAAGGCCAACTTCCGTGAAGGTCTGAACGTTACCGAGTACATCATCTCCTCCTACGGCGCCAGAAAGGGCCTTGTAGATACAGCTCTGAAAACGGCCGACTCCGGATATCTGACCAGACGTCTCGTTGACGTTGCTCAGGACGTTATCGTGCGTGAAGTCGACTGTAAGACCCAGCGCGGTATCTTCATGCAGCCTATTCTTGAAGGCGACAAGGACCTGGTCAAATTGCAGGAACGTATCTTCGGACGCTCCGCGGCCGAAGACATCGTCGATCCCGAGACCGGCGAACTCCTGGCCAAGGCCGGTCAGATACTGGACCGCAAGATGGCGGCCCATATCGATTCCACATTGAAGAAGCCCAAGGTCGTCAAAGTCCGTTCACCGCTCACCTGCGAAAGCCAGTACGGTGTTTGCCAGAAATGCTACGGCTGGTCGCTCACCAATCACAGAGTTGTGGACCAGGGTGAAGCTATCGGTATTATCGCCGCCCAGTCAATCGGGGAGCCCGGAACACAGCTCACCATGCGTACGTTCCACACCGGTGGTGCCGTATCCGGTGGTAAGAGCCGTACCCAGGTTAAAGCTCCGCAGAAAGGCACAATCTCCTACAAGATCCAGAGCCGTTCAATCAGAACCGCCTATGGTGACGTTATGGAACAGACCACCAGAGAAGGTGTGGTCAAAGTTGTGGCCGGTGAAAAAGAACATTCATTCCCCATTCCTGTGGGCGCACTGATGTTCCTCAAGAGCGGCGAAGAAGTTGTCGCCGGACAGATCCTCTGCGAATACGATCCGCCCGGTTCCAAGAAGAACCTCACCGAGCGCGCCTCCAAGGACATCACCGCCGATATCTCCGGACGTATTATGTTCCAGGGCTTCCAGGCTGATGAAAAGAGAGACCGTCAGGGTAACATCTCAAGAACAGCCAGCCGTGCCGGTATCATCTGGGTACTGGAAGGCGACGTTTACAACCTGCCCTCCGGCGCGCATGTAGTGGTCAAAGACGGCCAGGATGTGAACGCCCTCGATGTTCTGGCCGAAATCCAGATCATGAGCGAACACGGCGGGGAAGTGCGTTTCGGTCCGGAAATCGAAACCGAAACCGTGAAGGTGAGCAAGACCAAGTCTCAGGTACGCCTTGTAAAAGGTAAAGAGATAAACGTCATCATCGCCTCCGTCGGCGCCAACAATGCCAAGCTCGAACCCGGCCAGAAAGGCCACATCTGGAAAGTTTCCAAACAAAAAGAAGCCTTCGCCATCAAAGTCGTCAATGACGAAGTTGTGGAAAACGGCAAGATTATCGCCGAACTCGTTGATGACGGTACAAACGTCGTCAGCTGCGGCGGCGAGATCATCTATGACGGTGTTGAAATCGACGATCGTCGCGTAGTCACCAAGGCCGGTAAAGTGCTCTTCGTCCCCGAAGAAGTACACTTTATCTCCAAGGACAGCTCCTTGAAGATGTCCGAAACCGGTGACACCGTTGCCGCCGGTCAGGAAGTGGTCAAAGACGTATTTGCCCACATGGAAGGTATCGTCGAAATCATCGCTGATAACGACATCATCCACGAAGTAATCGTCCGACCCGGTGAATTGATCCCGATTGGCGATCCCTCCGAGTGCAAAGTACCCGAAGGTCAGCTCGTCGAGCCCGGCACCGAAGTGCTGGACGGCACCACCTTCAAAGACCGCAAGCTGGTCAACATCTTTGAAAAAGAAGACGGTTCCTGCTACTTGCTCGTCAGACCGGTGGAAGAATACTGGATCGAGCCGCGCGAAACGAAGTTCAAGCACAAGGCCACCGACGAGAAAATTTCTCTGCGTTCGGTCACCCAGTTGCTCTTCCGCGACCGCGAAAAAGTACGTCACCTGCAGGGCGCTCAGCTCACCAGAACCTCCCTGGTTCTGCAGATGCAAGGCCACCTGCAAGGTCTCAAGGGTATCGTCGAAATGGGCGAAGACCTGAACATCGTTGTCCAGGAAAACATTCTCCTGCGCCGCGAACAGGATCTCAACGTCACGCTTCTCTCGGTTGAGCACGGTCAAATCATCGAAGGCAAATTCCCCGTGGCCACCACCCAGGTGCTCACCCGCACCTCGGCCCGCGTGCAGTTGTCCAAGACCGACGAACGCCGTATCTTGCTCATCACCGAAGAGCAGCAAGTGCACCAGAAAGTCAAAGGCACATCCTCGCTTAAAGAAGGCGATTTGATCCGCACCGGCGACGCGCTCACCAAAGCGTCCACCGCCTCGGTATCCGGTCAGGTTGTCTCCGTAGATGGTGCCGATGTGGTGCTCAGACGCGGACGTCCTTACCTGATCTCCAACAACACGCAGCTGCAGTGCGAAGACGGAGCGCTTGTACAGAGAGGCGACTTGCTCGCCACCCTGGTTTACGAAAGACAGAAAACCGGGGACATCGTACAGGGTCTTCCCAGAGTTGAAGAACTTCTGGAAGCAAGAAAACCCAAAGAAGCCGCCATCCTGTCCGAGCGCGAAGGCCGCGCCAAGCTGGTTACCGAAGACGACAATACCCGTCTCTATCTGGTATTCGGCGACGGCACCGAAGAGGAAATCGTTATCCCCGCCGGTCTCAACATCATCGTTGAAGACGGTGAGGAAATCACCCTCGGTAAGCCTCTCACCGACGGCCCGCCCAACCCGCACGATATCGTCCGCCTGCGCGGCATAGAAGCTTCGCAGAAGTACCTCGTAGACGAAGTACAGTCGGTATACCGCTCGCAGGGTGTGGAAATCGCCGACAAACACATCGAAGTAATCGTGCGTCAGATGACCCGCAAGGTCCGTGTTGATGATCCCAAAGACACGATCCTTCTGCCGGGCGAGCTGATGGAGCGCTATCACATCGACAGCGAAAATGAAAAGACCGCTCAGACAGGCGCTGAGGGAGCTACTTACACCGACGTCTTGCTTGGTATCACCAAAGCATCACTGAACACCGAGAGCTTCATCTCCGCCGCTTCCTTCCAGGAAACAACCCGTATTCTCACCGAAGCGGCTGTCGAAGGGAAGAAAGACTGGCTCCGCGGTCTCAAGGAAAACGTCATCATCGGTCGCCTCATCCCTGCCGGTACCGGCTTCCAGGGCCATGCAATGCCCGCGGAAGAGGAAGAGGAAGAAGAGGATATCTATCCTCCGATCGGCGAAGGCAGCTTCAACGTTCCTGCGTAAAGCAAGTCCAATCAATCAAAAGGGCTCCCATCGGGGGCCCTTTTTTTTATTGTGTGCCGGGCATGTTCAACGACTGGAGGTGAAAGTCCTTACACAACTC
>JAFEAV010000061.1 GCA_018266215.1 Cyanobacteria bacterium SZAS LIN-3
AGCACTGGCACCGCCGCTGGTAGTCTTTCCACTGCCGAAATCGTTTTTGCGCCCCCCCGCATCCTGCAGCCAAACTGCGTAATCAGGGGAGGTAAGTTTTGCTCAAACTTACTACCGGTACTAGTATATACCAAATAGTGCTGCACGAGAACTAGGGACGGTCCATCATGGTGTATCCGCTGGTCGGCAACGTGAAGTTGTCGGCCGACGGCGCGCCCATTGTCAGTGCCGTCAAATTGGTGGTCCGCTTGAGCGAGCCGCCGCTAAAAATCGACTGCACCATAATTTTCTGGATCTTATCCGTCCAGGTCTCTTTCAGACCACCCTTAACGGCCTCCACCTTGCCCAGGCAAAGGTGACCGCTAATATTTCTCACACCGAGATCTTGCATAAGGGTAGCGCCTTCGCTCTCGGAGTCGGCCTTGTAATGGCCTCTGGTGATGATTTTTTGCGATTCCAGAATCGTATAAACCATCATCGTATTCAAGTCCACAATCGTTATCGTCTTGCCACCATTGATAGTCGTTTCGGTGCGGGTGCGACCGGCGCCGTCGGAGAGCTTATGCGTGGTCGCTGCATTGCCGTGGTTATCGGTAATGGAATAGGTCGCATCATAAGCCGGTGGAATATCAGCGGCAAAAGCTGCGGCTGCACTTACAAGGGATAGAACACCTGCCATCAAAAGGCCAGTAGCTTTCATCTAGGTTAATCCTCCAAAAGGGTCCGGAAAGCAAGAAGTAACGAAAGGAGCATTTATCCTATTAACGCGCCATGTCACCCTCTACCCCCATGATTTTGAAATTAGGGGGGCCGAAAAAAAGACGCGTCAGATGCCCCAGGATTCCGCCCCAGACAATAACACATGGGCGCATCCATCTAGCACGGATTCGACAGCAAGAAAATACCAACCAGCCCGAAGCTAGGCCATATTGGTCATGGAATCGACAATTATCCGTTTTTGAATTCTGTCAGAGGGGCTGAAGCTGGAAGCGATCATGTTGAAGCGATCGTGAGAATTGGGCCGGTGCGTGTAGTGTTCAATTCTCTTGAGGGTTTCGGCTTCGTTTTGCACGGTACCGCCGGGATGCAGACCAGCACGGGAGAGAACGCGGCGCGCACCGCCTTCACCCATTTGATTGGTAATGTCGGCCACCAGGGCGGCTCCCTGCTCGGTATTAAGGCCGTAACGCTGAGCTGTTTCGATGGACTTCTGAGCAAAACCGCGGGCCTTATCGATTTGTACATTTTGATATTCGGGATCCCTCAAAGCGGTCTGCATGCGCTTCATAAGATCGGGATTGCCGGCCATGTTGGCGTGACGAACCCAGTGTTCGTTCTGCAGATTTTTGGCATAGGGGCCAAAAGTCTGGTCAAATTTTTCCGGATTTTTGTCATGAAAAGACTTGAGCAGGTCCGGCAGCTCGCCGCGCTTTTGATTCCACTGTCTGATGCCGACACTGATACCGTGACCGGCGTCGTTCTTAGTAATGTGGTCGAGATCGCCTTCGTTAGCGCCAATAGCTTTTACTATGCGACCTTTGAGATCATTGCCGATGTGCGGACCGCCATCGCTGCCGTTATTTGCCGCTGCGGCATTGCGCTCCGACGGAGCCTGCGCTTTGTCGGAGGGAGCCGCACCACGGTCTGAAGGCATTGTCGCCTTGCCGAACTGAGCTGTGGAATCGAAAAGGTCAAGCTTAGGCAATCCCAGATCGGCTGGTTTGTGCGCACCGGCCGCGCGATGATCAGCCAGGGATGTCTGCTGGACCTGGTGCTGGAAAGCATTGTTCGCTTGCGATTCGACCGAACGGAAGGACGTCTGATCGAGGGGGCGTTGCGCCACTTCGTGGTTATGTTCGATTGCCATAGTAAGAGCTCACGCACGGGGTGTAGAAAATTCGTGAGTATATTAATAGTACTTAAGTCGTGAAAAATACGTGATTGTACGATTGACTGCGCAATTAGCGCATTAACTGCGGCACGCGCGGCGGTATGGGCGAAATCACCGGCGGGCAATAAGCCACATTCTGAGCGACGATTCGGGTCAGACGTTCCTTGACTGCGGCATCATCCACATAGCCCAGGACGGCATTGATGTTGTCGCTGGTAATGAATTTGTGACCGACCGGCACACCCATTTCATCACGCATTTCAGGATTTGCCCGACACTCGTCTTCGTAGGTCCGTTTCAGAGCCGCCGTCAGGGCCAGCACCTGCGCTTCCTCGATAACTCGGCCGTCGGATCCCAGCACTCTTGCAGCCACCTGATGCGGCCCTTCTCCGGGGCGGGTCTCCGCCTGACGAGCGATAACCTCGGTCACGGTGACAGGCACTACCACAATCTCTTCCGCCTGCGCCTGAGCCAGCTCCTGCTCGGCCTGGGCCCGGTCGAGAGCGGAAACATTGAGCTCAATGGACTGTATCTGCCTGGCGATCGCCACCTGCTCGGCCGCCATGCGCTCACGTCCGGCTCGGGCAGAAGCAGCATCAATAGCACCGCTGACATTTTTATAGGGCGACAGTGAAAAGCTATTCCAGTGCTGCAGCAAATACTCGGCGCCGCGCACAAAATGTTGCAGACGCTCATCATCACCGGCCGGTGGGCTCTGGGCCTCGGCCAGGGCCAGCGCCAGACTATCCTTCGTTATCGGTCCGCAGAGCGCCAGGCTGACGACGGTCGACAGGGAGCTGACGGCGTTGAGTGCCGCTTCGTTGGCGGCATAGCGGGCGCGAAACTCAGCTTCCAGCCGACGAGCTTCCGCTCGCAGCGGCGAGACGTTTTGCACCGCCCGGATGCTGCGTACGACGGGCGCTGTGCGCACGGCGGAGACATCCGCTATTAGTTGTCCGAAGGCTCTGTAAACAGCCTGAGATTCGCTGACAGGAAGGGTTATTGCAGTTGCGCTCATTAGTAAGTTGCCTCAGATGATGCAAGGAAGTCGCTGGTGAAAGTGCAGCTCAGTCGGGGGACGACGAAAACAAGATAAGACCCGCCTTGTGAAAATCACGTGAAGGGGTGAATTTGAAATAGCTGGCGAAATCAATTTGACGGAGCAGACTCTGTCCGTTCAAATACAAAAGACCAGCAGAACAGATCCGCGATTAATTTCCAGACTTTTCGCGATTCTATTTGAGTAGGATGGAAGAAGTTTTCCCCTTCAAAGGAATGACACCATGAATAGATAGGGTTTTTATTCTGTGCGCTCACTGAGACACCTCCAAGCACGAGGCTATTTTTAAGCCAACAACAGTAAGCGTCTCCCTCAAATAAGGTTTTACCTAAAAAAGCTGTTCAGAATAAGTGGGAAATTGAGAACAATGAACAACCTGAAAATCTTGCTTGGTGTTGTTTTGCTGCTGTTTTCAATTGTTCAGCCCTCAGAGTCAAGATCGAAGCTTTTGGGAGATCAGCTATTCAAGCTTTATCAACAAAAGCTCAGGTCCTCCTTTGAGCCTAATTGCCTTTCGTCAACAGAAACAGTCATTCTTTTGAAAGTTAATCCATTACATGAGGGACCAACAATTACAGTCGTTTCAACAACACGAGCCATCCCCGAAGACATTTTTTACTGTAAGCAGGCGGTTTGGGAGGCCTACCCACTGCCCAAGATGTTTGATATTTGCGACGGATACTGCGAATTCAGTGGAGATATCAGGCGGGGTGGATGTCCAGACATAGACTTGGTAAGCAGTGATGCCAAAATTTTAAAGCTTCATTTGATACCGAGATCGGCAGTCCAGAGATATCCTGGAATTATTGACGAGAATGATATACGAAGGAAGGAAAATATCCTTTTGCTATCAGCAAAAAATCTCGACAACCCAGGTCTGGAGCAGTTTCGCAAAGATTGGGTGGCCTTTCTTGTTTCCCACGATAGCCTGACCAGATCTGAATTAGACAAGCAAGCTACTGACCTCAAAAACAAGTTTAGCCACCTCTTCAATGACTGAAGACTCGTTTGAGGTTCCTTTTCCAACTCAAACCACGCCCGTTCGCTCAGCCACCCCGCACCACTCGCGATACCAGCTGATGGCTCGACCGAGGCCGTCCTCGAGTTCAAACTCCGGCGCCCAGCCAAGCAGTGCGCGGATTTTTTCCGAGCTCAGATACTGCGCCTGAATCTCTCGGCTCGCCTGCCCTTCGACAATTGGCTTGAGATCAGCGCGTCCCATTAGTTTGCAAATCAGCTCCACTATTTCCAGCACCGAGACCGGCGCATCATTGCTGATGTTAAAAGCCTGGCCGTGCAGGCCACAGTCCTCAAGCATGCGCGAAGCGATGGCTATATTAGCCCGGGCCGCATCCTGCACATAGATATAATCGCGCACCGGCGAACCGTCCGAACGCACCACCGGCCTTTCACCCTTGAGCACGCTCAATATCGTACCGGGCACGATGCGGCTCAAATGCAGGTCGCCGCCGCCGTAGAGATTGCCGCAGCGAGTAATGCAAACAGGCAAACCATATGAGTGAAAGTATGAGCGGGCAATCAAATCGGTACAGCTCTTCGACACGTCATAGGGGAAACGCCCCTGCATCGGCGCGTCTTCCAGGTAGGGAAGATTCTCCTGGTCACCGTAGGCCTTGTCCGAGGAAGCCACCACTATGGCCTCGATTTTCTGGCCGCCGTTTCTCTGCAAACGAGCCGCTTCCATCAAGTTCCAGGTGCCCATAATGTTGGAAGCAAAGGTCGGCAGCGGATTTTCATTGGCCACGCCGACTATGGCCTGCGCCGCCAGATGGAAAATGACATTGATGCCGTCCTCGGCAATTACCTGGCGACAGCCTTCAAAACTTTCAATATCGACCTGTCTGAGCGCTACGCGGTCCTTGAGGGCGTGTATACGCGAGCCCTCCGGATAAACCCTATCCAGACCGACAACACTCACTCCCAGCTCAAGCAAGAGCTCACAGACCCACGGACCCAAAAAACCCGCGCACCCGGTTACCAGCACTTTCTTTTCCGCTAACATCAAATCTCCAATCCGGCAGATTACCTTCTAGCCATGGGCTATCTTAAGACAATCTGCCCCGAATTGAAAAAATCCAGCGCCATACATAGAAATATGGCTATTTGTTCTTATCGCTGCGGCGAGCAATCAGGTCGTCCACCATGGCTTTCGTCAGAGGCGTCGATACCGAGGTGAAGGGGCTGGTTTGCAGATCGTTGATACCCACGACCTTGCCGTCTTTATTAAAGACGGCACCGCCGGAGAAGCCCTCGCGGATAGGCACTGTCTGGTTCAATATCTGACGCTGCGGGTCCTCGCCGGGCAAGGGCTTGATCATGTAATTGATAGCGTCGCGCGTCTGCGAGCCATCGATGACACCCGTTGATGTATAGATGGCGTGCGAGGTGTAGGGCTGCCCCATGGTTATGACATTGACCGAGCCGTCTGCCGCCACAGGCTTATCGATCACCTTTGCCGGCTTGCACACCTGCTCAGTGTCGGCCCCGGTGTCGACTTTGACCAGAGCCAGATCATGGGCCGGGTCGCTGGTGACGACGCGGGCCGAATAAGCTTTGCCGTTGGCCATAACCACCTCGGCACCGGTGGGGATGACGTGCTGCTGCGGCGTACCTTTGGGCACATGATCATCGGTTATGACCAGGCAACTGTCGGCCTCCCGGGCCACTGTAACGCCGCTGCCGCCCCATTCTTTTGGCGTACCGGCCGCATCCTGCGCCTGATCGTCGCTTTTGCCGTGCATTTTGAAATAACTGACACTGGGCCGCAGGTCTCGGTAGAGCTGCAAGACGTTGAGCTCATCAGCCCCGGTTGGAGGAGCGAAACTTTGCATTTCGCAGCCGCTGCTGCGGGGATTGCGTGACAGGACCAGCAGTTCGTTAGCGCCTGGTTGTACAGGACAGGCCCGGCCGAAGAAATCATTGGCCTGATCCCCGTTTGGGGAGTTAGCGTCTCCGGCGGATGGTTTTCTCGAATCCATAACTTTGCCTCTGCTAGTGCTGTTCCAAAAGTAATTTCAGGGCCGCCTTGAGTTGCTCGTCTTCAGTATCCTGTGGTTTTAAGGGCAATTCTCGGTCAGGGATGACACCCCGGCCCGACAGGTCATAACCGGATGGCGTGAGGTATTTCATACCGGCTATGCGCAGCTCGCCGCCGCCGGCAAAATGTGCCGTGCGGTAACCGACAGCTTTACCAAAAGTATGGGTGCCCAGCACCGTGGCCCGATGATTGTCCTTGAGGGCACCGGTCAAAACTTCAGCGGCACTGGCGGAAGAGCCGTTAACCAGAACGGTCATCGGCAGCCGCCGCAGGGTCTCCAGCAGTTGCGGATCCACAGGTCGGCCGCCCACCGTCAGTTGATCGGCGGGCAGGACATGCAGGTCATTCTCACGCACACCATCAACATCGGCAGGATCATGCGAGCGCACATATTGCTTGGCCACGACCATTTTTTCAGAAGGCAAAAAGAGCGATGCGGCGGTCACGGCCACAGGCAAATCTCCGCCGGGATCATTGCGCAGGTCCAGCACAAGGCCTTTGAGACCACCGACCTGAGCCTGATTGAGCTGACTTATTTGTTTCAGCATCTCACCCAGGCGACCCTCACTTTTAAAATCAGGCAGGCGCACATAGCCCACCCCACCATCGAGCATGCGCGACTCGACTTGCTCGGGAGGCGTCGGGGCAAGCGGCAGGCTGACAACTTTATCCGGCGCCCCCTGGGGCACAGCGTCCACAGCCTCGACCTGCATCTGCTCGCCGGCCCGGGCATTTTGCAGAGCTTTGGCCTGCTGCAGCGAAAGACTCGAGAGATCGGTGCCATTGATGGAGCGGACAATGTCTCCTTCCCGCAGTGGAGACTTCTGGGCAGGAGAGCCGTAGTGAATGAATTCAATTTTGTACTTACCGTCGCCGGTGGGGGCCAGTTCAAAACCAGCCGGCACCAGACCGAGGCGCTCGCGGTCGGCTATAGCTTCCTGCTCCGCGCGGCTTACGTACTTGGTCCAGGGATTGTGCAAACTTTCGGCCATGCGCTTGAGCGCCAGATCCAGATCGGCCGGGGTGCAGAGACGGTCGTCGTATTTATGTTCGTACTGATCAAAGTCTTTCAGGGCGCGGGGATCAAAATACTTCTCCTTCACTTCCTCGAAGCCGCTGTGATAAAAGTGTTGCCAGACCGGCGGCACACTGTCGCACTGCGAAAAGCCCGCCAGATCATCTGCGGCTCCGCCTTTTACTGCTTTCCCATCATCCAGCCTGTCGCTCAAGGCCTGGCCCCCGGGCTGGGATAGACAATAACATTATCAAAGCGGTTCATCTGCAAACCGTAGGTATTGGGGACTTCGCCCAGCAAGCGGGTTTTAGATGGATCAAAGGTGAGGGGCCTGGGAGTTATTTCGGTCACCAGTCCCAGAGACGTGTCGGTAAAATCCTGATTGAAAGCAGCGAAAGCCTGCACCGAAGTATGGCGATCCATGAGTTTGCTGGCCACGCTGACATTGCGATTTTGGTCGTCTTTGAAGTTGGCCATTTTCTCTTCCCGGCACCACAAGAGCACCTTAGCGTCTGGCGAAGAGCCGGCAATGTTACCGACGGAGTCGGTCAGGCCATCAATAATTTGCTCCATGGTAGCCAGACTTTCATTTTGTATGCCGACGGCGTGCAGTTTTATACCGGCACCACGGGCGGCATCAAGCATTTGCTTAAAGTCATCCTTGTCGTAGCTGTCCGGCAATGGGCCGGACCAGATGCCGCTGCGGTTGAATTCATCCACAGCCTTTTGATAACTGGAGGGCATATCAACAGCCAGGTCGGTGAGACCAGCTTTCTTAAGTGCCGGCATTTGCTGCGTCATAAAAGTGCGATGGGCGCTGACCTGTTCTTCCGGCTCGGCCTGCGTCATTTCGCCCAGCACCACAACCTTGTTGGAAGCGACGGCATCAGTCAATGCCGCAGCCGGGTCCTTGCCAAATTGCCGCAGCTCCGCTTCCACCGCTTCCATTTTATAGTGCGGCGGATAAAAGACAGTATTGTCCCATTTGTCGTAAGTAGTCCCGGCCGAATTTTTCAAGCCTCCAATTGCTGGGACATCGCCCTTAGCCACAGACACCGCCGTCTTTAGATCGCGGGCAATGGGCATGAGTGAATCTTCCGAACTGGACAATTGCTGTAAGAAGGTAGTCACCGGCACCTGCTGTTTGCGCAGGAGCTCCACGGCCGAGGGACCAAAAGAATCCTGCCGGAAGCCATTTTGCAAATGCTCGGCTCCGACAAAAAATCCCACCTTAGCATTTTCGTCCTTGAGAATTTTCTGGATATTTCTGGCCATTATCTGGTCGCGACTGGCCAGTTTTTCACCGTTGGCACCGTACAGTTCATCAACCCCAACAACAGTAACACCGGCCTTTTTAGCGGCGTCGATGACATTAATCAGACTGCTCTTGTCCTTCAAGCGAACGCGCAAAAACTCCTGATCGGCAGGCGTCCACTGATCAATGTGCGACTGATAGACCGCCGGGATTTCTACAGCCAGATGAGTCATGCCGGCCTTTTGCAACTTGGGCATTTCCTCGGCAAGCAAGGTCATATGCGGCCCGAGCGGCCCGTGGATATCGCCGAAGCCAACCACACGGCTGGAGCGCGTAGCGGCCAGCAGTGCCGCTTCCGGGTCCTGAGCACCGGCGGCGATCTGGGTTTTGATGTTGACGATTTCGGCATCCGAGCGCACCGCGCCCTGGGCCGTCATAAAAGCAGTGTCGGCGGCGGTAGCGGCGGTGCTGTCAAAACTGGGATAGGGAGCGCGCCCGCTGCTGTTGTCGGCAAGCAAAACGCCGGCGCTATCCCTGTGCCAGAGCCCGGCGGCGAGATCCGCCCAATTGCCGTCGGTCTCCGCTGCGCTCGGCGCAACAGACTCAAACTCTCTTTGCTGGGGACGCCCTTGTAGTTCTGCCATGGTTTATACCCATGCGATGACTGACGCTTCTGACCACACAGCAACCTGAGTTGGCACCCGTCCCGACTGGGAGACGACTGCTATGAGGGGGCTGGTAGTCTCTACACTAAGTAGGGGGCCGCTCCGGGTCAATACGTAGTTGTACCAGTCAGGGCGAATGCCTGAAGTTTAAATCCGGCGCTTACTAATTGACGATGTATTCCAACCAGTATTCGGTGCGCTCGCTCCAGTCACAGCCATCATTGCCGCAGGTGAGGGTGACGCGGGAGGCGTTGGAGTCGATTTCAATAACATTGAAGCCGTCGCGCACGGCATCGATCGTCTCAGCATATTTAGAAAACTGTTGAATCGGCTTTTTGCACTCGGGGCAAATCATTTTTTTGTTTTCGATGGCGTCTTTGATGGTTTTGAGCGACATACTATTCTCACGAGATTTCTTTAGGGTACTACTGTTTCTTGATCTGACAGCCTCTGGCCGTTTTGAGCAAAAGGGGCAATGACTTGGAAGCGAAAGGCTCTTCATCCTGGGCAAAGAGGATGTAATAGGTGTCCTTGTCCTGGGTCAGGTAAACAAAACCGCTGGTCTGCTTGCCGTCCTTGCCCTTGCCGCTGAAGGACATGCCTTTGAAACTGTGTCCTTCATTGGTGAAGATCGGTTCTTTCTGCTCTTTGTAGCCGTTCAGCTTGCGATGCGGGTTGAGCATCACGTCCATAACCGTGCGCTCGCTCGGTATGTCGCTGCCCTTCTGGCAGGGGGCAATGGTGACATTGAAGACCGCGGTTTTATTATCCGGATGGGCCGGTCCCTTGAAGCAAAAAAGTTTGCCTGTCGGTGGTAGAAACTCGCTCAGAGAGTAGTCTCCCGGCACCAGCACGGTGCAGCCGTGGCCGCTGATGGTCAGGTCGGCGGGCACCCATTTGCCCGGTCCGGCCATCCCGGTGGAAGGAGAAGGCGCAGCCTTCGGCGCGGCGGGCTTCTCGGCCAGGGCAGGCAAGACGCGGGCTGCCCCCGACCAGAGTGCGAGACAGAGAGGCAGAGCCAATGCCGTCGGTGCAGCGATATTTAGTTTGCCGAAATTCAAATTCACCCCGGGCTCCTCACTTGTCCACCGGTCTCGGTGGCTGGCAATATTCTACTGCATTATTTTTGACGGGCCAAAATCAAAGAGTATTTGTCTTTGTACAAACACTTCCAGGAGCTGTCTTTCTTCAGTTGCTCGGCCAGAAGAGAATCAGGCAGGAGAAAGACCCAGTCGACATCGTATTGTGCGAGCAACTTTTGCCAACCGGGCTCGCACTCGTGGATCAAACGATAGTCTTCAACCAGACGCGAACCATACATGTCAAAACGCGTATCAACAAAGACTTTCGGCTTGCCCGGCAAATAATAGACAAGCAGGTCCCCAAATTGTTGATCGTTGTAGAGTTTGCCGGGGGGCTGATTCTTACCTATGTATTCCACCGCAGCGAATGGGGCCTGGAAAACATTGCTGGAGGCAGGCAATTCCGGCTTGGCGATGCGGAAACTGACAAGAGTCACCCCCGCCAGAGCGCAGAGGGCAATGATGGCCATTTCATAGATCCCGCCGGCCCGCCAGAGATCGAGGCTGTGACTGTCGAGCAAGGTCCAGAAGCGGTTTTTCACAGCCGGGGTTTCGGCGGCGCGCTCCTCTCGCCGGGCCTTGCCAAGCGAAAGCAGGGCAATAATTTCAGCAACCAGAATGAGTGTGACAAAACTGGCCACTCGCCTGTGCACCAGAGCATTGTAGATACCCACCTGACCGGCAATAAGACAAATCAGCAATTCGCAGGCAAGCAGTTTACGCTCGGCGGTGAAGGGCCTGGGAGGCCGGACAAAGGCCAGGCCCTCGCGGGCTATTAGAAAAAGATAGACGAGACAGAGCAGGAGAAAAGGATAGAGGTCCGGTGTAGGCATCACACCAGGGCTGAAGACAGGCTGCAGCTCAATAATGTACTTATTGACCGGCATATTAAAGAGCTGCGGGATATAGGCATAGAGACCAAATCCGTAGGGATTTATGAGAGCGGCCACAGCGCAGCCAAGCAGAGCGATCAAAGCGGACAGAAATAAATTTTTCACCGGTGCTTTGAAGATAATCAGCGCCAGCAAACTGCCCAGACCAAGCGCACCCAGTATGCCCATCCCCGATATGAAGCCCGTATGCATATTAGCCCACAGCACCATCAGCGGTGCCAGGACCAGCACCAGCGGGAAGGTTTTCTTCTCACCGGAAAGCGTTGCCGCCCGGGCGCTGTGTACAACCTGCAGGAAGAGGGCGGTGAAGAGATAGGAAAATATCTCCGGGCGCGCCAGGGTATGGAAAGAAGCCGAGAGCATACCGAGGATAACAACCAGAGCCGATTTTACGAAGGGCGCCTCACGGCGCACGACAAAACTCATGGGGATGGAAAGGAAGGCCGTGCTGATGGTGACGGCGCAGAGCAGCAGCAGGGTGACCAGTCCGGCCGGCAAAGTAGCCAGATAGAAAAGCACCTCAGACAACCACTGATAAAGGATAAAATGCTGACCCTGAGCCGCCTGTGCGGCAAAGGTCCAGGAGAAAGGATCGGTTGTCGGCAGCTGATGATTCTGCACGATATAGCGGCCGAGGGCTAAAAGCCAGCAGGTATCCGGGTCGTGCAGGGCCACCCCGGCCACCCAGACACCGACGAGGAAGCCGCAGAAGAGCAAGAAACCCAGCACCAGGCGCGAACCGGTTGTGGCCAGAAGCTCATCCAGCGGCACAACTTTTTTTACGCGCTCGGCTGTATCGGTATTATCGGCACCCTGGCCTGCGCCCTGGTCTTCACCCCGGCTCTCATCCTTTTTTTTGTGGGGATTAAAGTCTTCGGGATCCAGGTCCACGGGCCTACTCCCACTCGATCGTGGCCGGCGGCTTCGATGTTACGTCGTATACGACCCGGTTGATGCCCGGTACTTCGTTGACGATGCGTGAACTTATGGTGGAGAGCAGGTCATAAGGCAGGCGAGCCCAGTCAGCAGTCATGCCGTCTTCCGAAGTCACGGCTCTGATTACTATCTGGTTTTGATAGGTGCGCTGATCGCCCATCACACCCACAGAGAGCGTCGGCAAGAGCACGCCGAATACCTGCCAGACCTGGCGATAGAGGCCATGAGCCTTGATCTCCTCGCGAATGATCCAATCGGCCTCGCGCAGAGTTTTCAGCCGCGGCTTGGTCACTTCACCAAGCACACGAATTGCCAGACCCGGACCGGGGAAGGGATGGCGCTCAATAATGCCATCGGGTACACCAATCTCACGACCGAGCACCCGTACTTCGTCTTTGAAAAGCTTGTCGAAAGGCTCAATCAACTCAAATTTCAAATCATCCGGTAGACCGCCGACATTGTGGTGCGACTTGATTTTTACCGCCACCTTTTTGCCGGTCTTGGGATCAATCTTGGTACCGGCCGACTCGATCACATCGGGATACAGCGTGCCCTGGGCCAGGAAATCAAAGGGCCCCAGTCGCTTCGATTCTTCTTCGAAAACGCGGATGAATTCAGCCCCAATAGCTTTGCGCTTGGCCTCGGGATCAGTCACTCCGACCAGCTTTTCCAGGAAGCGTTCACGCGCTTTGACAAAATGAACATGGATTTTAAATTGATTTTCAAAGGTGTCAACCAGCCACTCGGGCTCGTTTTTGCGCATGAAGCCCTGATCGATAAACATGCAGGTGAGTTGATCGCCTATGGCGCGGTGCAGGAGAAAAGCCAGAGTAGAACTGTCGACACCGCCGGAAAGAGCAAGCAATACGCGGCGCTCACCGACCCGGCGCTTCACTTCGTCGATGGCTTCTTCAATATATTTAGCCATGGTCCAGCTCTTGGTGCAGCCGCAGATGTTTTGCACAAAGTTGGTAATTACCTGCTTACCGCCGCGGGTGTGGACGACCTCGGGGTGAAACTGAACGCCGAAAAAATTGCGCTCTTCGTCGGCTATTGCAGCCACCGGCGTATCGGCGGTGCGGCCAATAACCTGGAAGCCTTCGGGCAGCGTGGTGACGCTGTCGCCATGACTCATCCAGCTTTCGATAGCCGGATCCAGACCGTCAAAAAGTTTGCCGTGATGCACGACCGTAAAAAGTGCGCGGCCGTATTCGCGCACCGTCGAGGGTTCGACATGACCACCGAGGTCACGTGCCATCAGCTGCATGCCGTAGCAGACACCCATGACGGGGATACCCATCTTCCAGACATCGGGATCAAGCTGCGGAGCGTGTTCCTCGTAGCAACTGGAAGGTCCGCCCGACAGAATAATGCCCTTGGGATTGAGTCGCTTCAGCTCGGCGGCACTTATAGAATGTGGAATAAGCTCGGAGTAGACATTGTTTTCTCGAACCCGGCGGGCAATCAGCTGTGAAAATTGCGATCCGAAATCAAGAATGGCAATCGAGTCCTGCAAGGCATTATCAGGGGCCTGTTCTTTGGATTTTGCTGCCTGACTTGTTGTCATCTTTGTTCTCCCGGACTTCCGCTCTAGTACTCAGGGGTCTATTATCTCTTGAGCAAAGTCATTATCGCCATCATTTTTTAGGACACCGCCTTTGACATCTAGAAAATTTACCGTGCCTGATTTGCCTCATTATTTCGTCGTAGACGAAGGCCTGCACCGGGGTGCGCAACCAACGCCCCGGGGCTTCGAGATACTGCGCGACCAGGGTCTTAAAACCGTCATAAACCTGCGAGACGAACAGCCCATGCGCATCGACGAGGCCGAAATAATCCGCAGCCTGGGTATGACCTACGTATCCATAGACATGGACCCGTTTTTGCCCGCCCCGGATGAAAAAATTGAGAAGTTTCTCAAAGTCGTCACAGATACAAAAAATTCGCCCAGCTTTGTCCACTGTCTCCACGGCCAGGACCGGACCGGCATGATGGTCGGCATCTACCGCATGGTGGTGCACGGCTTTGAATACCAGCAGGCCTTTGAAGAAATGTGCGCCCTTGGATTCCACCGCGAATTCGTTAATCTGGAGAAGTCCGCCCGCCGCTGGGAAGGTCGCAAGCTTTGAAACTGCCACCACTGCTGTATCAGGTCTTTATTTTCTGGACCATACTCTGCATCCTGCTCATCTTGTATACCGATCTGAAGTTGCCGGACCTTCTGGCCCAGTCGGATTACCTGATGACCTTTCACTGTGCCGGCTATATTGCCGCCCATGGTCTCTGGCCGTCGCTCTATCCGCCGCCCGAGGCCCTGACCTTTGCCGGAGCCCCCTTTGACAAGCAGGCCCACGCCCTTCTTCCCCACATGCCCTCCTGGTCGGTGGCCGAATACATGTACATGCCGCTCAGCGCCTACATTTTTGCCCCCTTCAGCCTCCTACCCACCGGCGCTTCCATGCTGGCCTGGCAGCTGACATCCATCGCCGCCCTCACGGCCGGCAACCTGCTTACAATCACCCGCCTCAACCGCGCCCTGATTGCCACCTGCGCCGCTTTCACATTTATCCCCCTGGTATTTACGCTCTGGATCGGTCAGGTGGGACTGGTATTTGCCCTGCTGCCGCTGGCCGCCGGCTATCACCTGATCCGCTCCGGCCGCTACCTGGCCGCCGGTATCACCCTCTCTCTCGTTGTGCTCAAGCCGCAGATGCTGGTCCCGGCACTTTTTTTAACCGTCCTCACCCTCGGTCTCAAGCACTACAAAACGGCCCTGGGACTGGCAGGAGGCACACTATTTATTGGCGCGCTCAATTATCTGATTGCCGGTCCCGCTCTTTGCCAGGACTGGTTGCGCTGTCTGGCGCTGTCCGACCGCATCTATTCGGATCCGGCTAAGGGCGTGGCCGTGCATCTGGCTACAAGCTTGCCCCGGGCTATTTTGCTCAGTCAGCCGGTGAGCATGCAGCCCGTCTTGAAACCAGCCCTTTATGCCCTCGCCGGTCTCCTGCTCCTGGCCGGCCTGGCGGCGGTGGTCAAAATAGCCAGAAACACTACACTCAGCGATCCAGCCAAAATCAAATACAGCTTCATCCTGGGAGCACTGGCGCTGCCCTCGGTTGTGCCGCATCTATTTTTGTACGACCTCGGGGCGCTCGCACCCGCCGCCCTGATTTTGTTTTTTGAGCCGGACAAAAACGCTCCCGCTCTGCAACGTCGGTTTAAAATCATCCTCGGCCTGCTCTGGCTGTGTATAACGATCTACTGCCTGATTCTGGTGACAAATACCAGGCTGGCCTCGCCACTATTTATGGTGGCAATTATGTTTGCCCTGTACCTGCGCGCCCTGACCGTTATCTTCATGCAACACCGAGAGATCGCCGACTGATCAAGAAAGGCGGCAGCCCTGTATAATGTGACCCCCGACATCTATTTTTAATCGGTCCAAATATTTAGTGAACCAGCTAATTACAGCCCTGATCGTCGAAAAGAACTCCACTCAAGCGGATCAGCTGCGGTCGATTTTGCAGTCCGCCGAAATCGTCTCCGAAATTGCCACCGATGCCAACCAGGCGCTGGAACTCTTCAGCCACAAAATCTACGACATTGTCCTGACCGACATCAATATGCCGGGCCTCTCCGGTTATGAGCTGTGCAAACGCCTGAAGGCACGACGCGCCGATGTGCCGGTCGTACTGTTGACCACGCTCAACAATCCCAGCGACATTGTGCGCGGCCTGGAATGCGGAGCCAGCAACTTTGTCGCCAAACCGTACGACCGCGAGCATCTGCTCAACCGCGTGCGTCACATAGTACGCAATCAGCGATTGCGCAGCACCGGCGCCATAACCGGCGGCGTGCCCATTCAGGTCCAGAGCGAACACGACGCCATCGCCATCGACGTCTCCAGCGCACAGGTGATGGACTTCCTGATCTCGACCTTTGAAGACTATGCCAGGGCCAGTCAACGCGAGCTGGAAGCGAAGCAACAGGAAAAAGAAAGGGCTCTGGAAGCCGAAAATTACAAAGTACGCGAAGAGCTGGTGCGCAAGGAAATGGAGGCCCAGAAAGAACGCGAGATCGCCTCCTTGCTGGCCCAGAAAGCCGAGGAGCTGCGGCGCTCGGAGGAGCGCTACAACCTGGCCATTGAAGGTTCCCACGACGGCATCTGGGACTGGGATCTGGTAAGCAATACCTGCTTTTATTCCGACCGCTGTAAAAGTCAGCTCGGCTACGCCCCCGATGAAATCGACGAAAACGACATGGTCTTGATGAAGAGCCTGCTTCATCCCGATGACACGGATCGTCTCTACAATGCCGTCAAAAATCACCTGCAAAACAAGGTGCCCTTCGATGTCGAGTACCGCGCCCGCACTAAAAGCGGCGAATACAAATGGCTGCACTCCCGCGGTCAAGCGGTCTGGAATGCTGAGGGCAAACCGGTGCGCATGGCCGGTTCACACCGCGACATTTCGGAGCGGATCGAATCACAGCAAAAATTGAACGCTTCCAACCAGGCCCTGGCCGAGCGGGAAGCTCGCATGCGCGTGATTGTAGACACCGCACCCGATGGTATTTTTACAGTCGGCGGCGACGGCACGATCGAGTCGGCCAGTGAAAAGATGCATCGCATGTTTGGCTACAGCTCGGGCCAGTTGCCGGGGAAACACATATTTGATCTGCTGCCTAATTTTTTTGAAGCCTCATTCTTGAAGGACCAGCTCACCACCTGGCAGGGCAAAATATTCGGTGCCGGCCGAGACCTGGACGGGCGGCGAAAAGACGGCTCAATAATCCCGATTGAACTGGCGCTCAGCGTTCTCTCCCTGGGCAACCGCCAGATCATCACCGGTATCGCCCGCGATGTCACCGACCGCAAGCGAGCGGACGAGCGCCTGCACATTCAGTACAACATCACAAAAGTCCTGGCCGAGTCATCCGGCATAACCGAAGCGGCGGCAAAAATACTGCAAGTCTTGAGCAAAGACTCGCGCTGGACGGCCCTGGGTCTGTGGCTGAAACAAGACGGAAGCATGCTGCTCAAAAGTGCGCAAATAAACGGCGATTGCGAAGGTCTGGAGAAACTAATAGCCGGCATCGAAGGGACCGCCGTAGAGGAGAACAAGGGCCTGCTGGGCAAGGTCTGGGCGAGCAATGAGGCCCGCTGGACCAGTCTCACCGCCAAGCACAAGGACGAGGACTTCCTGAACCAGGTGACGGGGAGCGACATCCGATCGGCTCTGGCCTTCCCGGTGCGCGGCAATAACGGTGAACTGATCGGGCTTATCGAAATATTTTCCTGCAAAACCGACGCCCTGGATCAAGAAATGCTCCTCACCTGGGAGACTCTAGGAAGTCAAATCGGGCAGTTCGTCACAAGAGTAACAACCGAGCGGCTGTTGCAAGAAAGCGAACACCTGCTGATGCAGCTGGCCGAAAACGTGCCGGAAGTGTTCTGGATCGCCTCGCCCACTTTCCACACGCTCTACTACGCTTCGCCCGCCTATGAGACCATCTGGGGGCGCAGCGTCAAAGAGCTCTACGAGGACGCACCGGCTTTCCTCACCTTTGTTGCCGAGCAGGATCGCGTCAAAGTGCAGGAGCACGTCAAAGCCGTCCGCCGCTCGCAGACCGGCCTGGAAATCGAATACGACATCGTCCGCCCGGACGGCACAATCCGCAATATCGCAGCCCGCACCACCGGCGTCTTTGATGAAAACGGCAAATGCACCCGCATCTGCGGTATCGCCCGCGATGTCACCGAAAAGAAACAGGCGGAAAGACGCGTATCGGAATTTTATTCCACAGTCTCCCACGAACTGCGCACGCCGCTCACATCCATCCGCGGCTCTCTGGGCCTGATCGAAGGCGGTCTGACCGGGCCGCTATCGGAAAAAACCCTGCAATTCATCCAGATAGCCAGGGCCGAATCGGACAGATTGATTAGATTGATCAACGAAATCCTCGATATCCGCAAAATCGAAGCCGGCAAATTGGAGCTAAAACTGCGCGCCACCTCCGCCGAAGAGCTGGCCGCAACGGTTGCCGAAAGCCTCAAGGGCATGGCCGAGACCGCCAACGTTTATCTGGACAACACCGTTCGCACCGACGTCAAGCTGCACTGCGACCGCGACCGCATCACCCAGGTGCTGACCAACCTGGTCTCCAATGCCATCAAATTTTCCTCCATCAACCAGACTGTAATAATCAAATTTGCCCACATGGGCGGGGGCACCTATCGCTTCAGCGTCATGGATAGAGGACCGGGAATCCCGCCGGCCGAACAGAGCAAACTCTTCGGTCTCTTCCAGCAACTGGACGCCTCCGACAGTCGCAGCAAGGGCGGCACCGGTCTGGGCCTGGCTATTTCCAAGGCCATAATTGATTTGCATGGGGGCAAAATCGGCATCGACAGCCAGCCGGGGGAGGGATCAACCTTCTGGTTTGAGCTCCCGCAGGCCGCCACCGGCGAAAGAGAACAGGATATTACCGGTACGCGCATGCGCATCGCCGACATGAGCACGAGCGGTTCACGCAAACAAGGCGGGCCGCTGAAAGTCCTGGTTGTGGAAGACGATCTCTCCACCCGCGAACTTATCATCCACCAGCTCAAATCGCTCGGGCTGGACTGCCTGGTGGCCTCCGACGGTGACGCTGCCATTGAAATTACCCGCAGCAAACATCCGGACCTGATTGTCCTGGATGTCGGCGTGCCCAAAACCGACGGCTTCGAAGTGATCAAAAATTTGCGCGAAAGCCCGGCCAGTGCAACACCGCTGGTCATCTACACAAGCAGAGACCTGCTGGAAGAAGAACGCGCGCGACTGACTCTCGGTCCCACCCGGCATCTGATCAAATCACGCACCAGTGAACAGGGCCTGCTGGATGCCATCAAGGAATTATTGCCGAGAAAGCACTGAAACCACATCCCTTCCCGTTTAATGTGCGTGGCCCGGGTCTGACACTATCAGCGCCATAGTATGCGCTAGCTGCAGCCTGGCGGCGCAGACTTTTTCTTTTATCTGGCTAAGCGAATAATCACAGAAGAGGTCTTTGAATGACTGATGTACAGGTGCATGCTCCAAGCGAAAAGCAAGACAAATTAGGAACAGCGCAGGGCGACGCGGCGGCGCAGGCCTCGCTCAATTTATCCCTTGAAAGTCAGGCGGCCCAGAATAAAACAATTGTCACAGACGCAGTCACCTGGCTGGAAAAACACCGCGATGACATGTGGCTGGTCGTGAGCGGCGCCTCCTATCACCTCAAGCAAGAAAATCATCCCAATCAAAAAAACTGGGGCCTGGGGCTGGAAATAAAGCTCGACAGCGATCGATCAATTGTCCTGGGACAGTATCGCAACAGCATCAATAACGAATCACATTATGGCGGCATCACTTATCTGCCCTGGCACTTTGGCCCGGTGAGCGCCGGAGGGATGTTCGGCATCATCGACGGCTACAGGCCGCTGCACGGTAAACCGATACCGATAGTGATGCCCTTTGCCACAATAGAAAACAAAAACTTCGGCGTAAATATAATGGCCATGCCTCCAATCGGAGACCTCTCGGCGGTAATCGGGGCACAACTGAAATTTAAATTTTGACGGGGAATATGCGTCCGGGCAGAATCCACGCGCCAGTAATGCTACATTTATCTGCGCGCGCAAGAGGAAACCAGCCTGAAGTTCGGCCCAATAATTGCAAAAACCAGTCTTCTCCTGGGCCTGGCCGCGGGCTTGCTCGCAGGCCCGACGAGCGGCGCGGCGGTCGCCATCGATACGACGGCGGCCATCGAAACCAATAGACCGAGTTTCATGGCCTCACCGCTGGTGGTACCACGCGGCAGCCTGCAGCTGGAAAACGGGACGCTCTTTTCCGGTTTGCGACACGGGCAGTGGAGCTACGATCTACCCAAGACCGAGGTGCGCATCGGCGCCCTCAAGAACACCGAATTACAGATGTTTGTGCCCGATTTCTTCTTGATGCGGGACAACAACAGCACCGCCGGCCGTGTGTCCAATTTAAGCGAAATAGGAATCAAGCAGCACATCGCCGTCGCACCCAAATTAGACATGGCTGTCATTGCCGCGGTATCGGCCCCGACAGGCTCGCCGCAGATAAACGGACCGGGTACAATCCCAGCTCTTAGAGCGCCCTATATTTACGCGCTCAACAGCAAATGGGGCCTGGGCGGCATGCAATCGCTGCTGATCCGCGACCAGTGGCGCAATGTCGAATGGCAGCCGGACGTGCTTCTGTGTCGCAGCATAGGCTCACGCAGCGGCGCTTTTATAGAGTACGGCGGCTCCTTTGCCCAGAACCACAATTCAATCAATTTGATCCACTTCGGCGGCGTGTACAAAATAAGCCACTGTCAGCAATTAGACTGCCAGTTCGGCTTCGGCCTCAATGAATCGGCTCCCTCCGCCTTCGTCGGCGCAGGCTATTCAGTGCGCTTCGATCAGCTGCACTGGTAAAACATGGTCAATGCAGCAATTAGTTGCTGGAGCTGCGACACATTTTTTGCAGAAGATAGAGACACATGACCATCTGCAATGCAGCAAAGCCCTTGGCGACGCCGGGCTTACGGCCGATCATGACAACGCCGTTGCCCCACAGACGGCTCCACTTGTTGGGTCTGAGTGCCAGGAGGACACTATCCAGAATGCCCCAAATCATGAAAAAACGAACCAAATAGCTCATTGAGACCTCCAGTGAGTACTGACCTGGCGGGAACGTATTGGGGGATTATATGCTGCGGTTAATCAATCCGGCCCAAGTGTTAATGGTGATTTTCGATTGAGCTGGGATAGCAAGGGCTGGACAGCAACCTCATCGACGCCCTCGACCAACTCAAGCACTACACTTGGCCCGTCGGCGCCCGCTCTCCAGAACTCAAGAAAACTTTCACCGCCGGCCCCTCTATGCAAGTCCGCACGCTCAAATTGAGCCAGGTCAAAGGTGGCAGTATATTGACCGAAGCGAATCAGGCGCCGATCGGTGAGCGCGTAGGCTGTGCGCTTGATGCTGAACAGACTGAGAAGGAGACTGAGGGGAAGAAAAACCGAAAGCAGCCAGTAGTGCGTGAAAAATAGCAGAATCATGAGTTGGACAAGAAAGGCCTCACTGAGAGCAAAGTAGTAAGACCTGGGCAAATAGCCGAAGGAAAGCAGCTTTTCATCGAGATCAAGCAGCCGCTTCACGGCCACATCGCTCACCCTGGCGGTACCGCCACTCATAACCGGAAATCCCTCACTGGCCGTATATCGCAGCGCCCTGAAACAAGCCGGGTACTCACCGGCGCCGGGCCCCGGCCGTCCACTCCCGTTAAGCTTTTCGTTTTGCGACATGCCCGAACCAGCCGATTTTGCGCCCACAGCAACAGCTGCATTAAAGCATTAAAGCCTTCAGCTTGCAAAGAAGCCGGGTCTTGTGTATTCTCTCCCCTTCAACGGGTGAGCCCGGCGTGACCGCCGGCGGAGGAATGAGCATGAAATTTCACAGCGATCTTTTTGGCTGGGAATATGTCTGGAGAAATTTTGCCGACGCTAAAGGCGGCACAATCAACACAGAATCGGCCGCGGAAGATTCGCCCCTGGTATCGATGACTATTTCGGTCCCTCTCGGTGAAACGGGCAAAACAGCCACCCTCCTCATAGCCCCGGCTTCCCAACACGGCAAGAAGAGCACCGGCATCAAAGTTGTCGCGCCCTTTGAGCCCGTGGATGATTTCGTATTTTGCATTTTCCCCGAAAATCTGGGACATCAGATCAGCAAAGCTGTCGGCATGCAGGACATCAAAGTCATGGACCAGCTCTTTGACAGCAAATTTATTATCCAGGGCAATCATCCCGCCCGGGTTTGTGATCTTTTTGACAATGTCAATCTGCGCGAACTGGTGCTCTTGCAGCCCCCATCGCGCCTTTCGATCGAAACCAAATCGGTCAAGGGCGAAGACAAAAAAGCAGCTCCCTCGAAATATCACGCTGTGTCCTACCAGCATGACGGCGTCGTAGACAAGCTTCATCAGCTGGAAACGGCAATCGAGATCGTCGCTTCGGTGCTGCAGCATGTGCTCAGCCCCTACGAAGAACAGACCGCCAGACCGGTGGCCGTGGAAGAAGAAATCGACGGTGCCACCACACAAGGCAAGCGTCTGCGCAGCCCCTTGCTCGATCGCTAAACCACATAGTTGAGCTCAATCAGAACGGCGATTACTGCTGCAGCGCCTCCGCTGCAAAGGATATCAACGCGCCGTCTTCGGCCTCATAAGACACAGTAATGGGATTGCAGCAAACCTCGCAATCTTCTACATAAGACTGGCTGCCACCGCTAAAATCCAGGAGCATAGAGATCTGCTGCCAGCAGTATGGGCACTGGAAGAAATGTTCTTCAAGCATCAGCGTTGCGACTCCCCGGGCGGACCGTAGGAACCAAGCAGCTTTTCATAATAGCCACGGATGTTTGCATCTTTGATGTCCTCAATGTTCATACGCGTCAGATGAAAGGAAAGGGGCTCAAGACCGCGCATTACGACCACATCAAGCGGCGTATCGGCCTTGCCTCCGACCACCTTCCAGAGCACATCCTGACCTTCACCGTTTTGAAATACATGATCGCCGGCCTGAACCAGCACGTCTCCGGGCAAAATACCGGCGTTGGCAGCCGGACAGGATGGAAAAACACTGGTCACAACCGGGCCTTTGACGTTGAAGCGCAATTCGGCATTAAAGCCGATAATGCCGTATTCCAGCTTGCGATATTCATCGCTCGAAAGCTGCGGCAGATTCTCAAAGTGTACCGAAGGACCGGCCTGATTAACTTGATTTGATTGAACTTTGAGCTTATCAGAGTGAGTGACGCCGCCGTTTAATACCCGCTGCGGAAGTTTTGGTACGGGATCACCCTGAACCGATATCGGTTCAGGTTTTGAATCCGGAGCCTTCGCCGGCGTGCTTGTGTCCAGGACGGGCTCTGCGGGCAAAAGGGCCGGTCCGCTATCGGCACCGGCAGCCATTGAAAAGGTACTGATGCAAAGTGTCAGCCCCGCGCAAATCCGCGGCACAATAACCTTTCTCCCAGCCACCCAAGACCTCTCGGCAATAGAACTAATATGCACCCGGCCGCAAATGAGCATTTAAGGCAGGCGTACCTCATATTATCCGCTTAAAAAGTTCGGCGCACATTTAAGGCAGAATTACAAAAATTTTTCAGGCCGGGCGTCCCATGGCCGAATTGGAAACAAGTGTGTCACCGGTGCTTCCTGTGGCGGCGGCAAAACTCTGACCCGCTTCCAGGGTCGACTGCACCAGTCTGTAGGTTTGCACGGCCACTGTTTTAACCGTGTTCAGAGCGTCTTTAATGGGTGTCCGCTCGACTTTGATGTGACCGTCGACGGGTTTGCATTTTTCTTCAAGGACATGGGCCAGCCTGGGGAAGGCTTTAGTGGAAGCATTTTCGATCGCCTGCCTGCGAGCGGAAGCAAGCAAACCTCCGCACAGACCACCGGCGGCACCGGCTGCCAGATCAACGGCTTCAGCTCCCATAGCCTGAACCTGTTTATGCGCCAGCCGGCTCTCGGCAACAGAACAGGCCCGGCTGGGATCAGCTACGACCTGGGCCGAGTGCAACCACTCTCCCGAATGCTTATAAATCTCGTATGCCCCGATAGCCGCTCCGCCCACGCCAACGACAAAGGCCACCTCGGGCAGGGCCACGGCCAGGCCTGCGGCGGCCAGACCGGCGGTAAAACAACCGGCGACTTTGACCTGGTTGTGGGCGATTTCATTGCCCGCACCCTGGGCCAGATCACAGGACAGATTCTGCGCACCCTGCAGCACTTTTGCCCGGCCGTGGCTGTCGCCTAGAAGCTGTAAGACATCGATGTTGGGCAGGGAGAGAGGATTTGCGTGTGCGCTTTCATTTGATTTAGAAAGATGATCCATAGTAAAAGCTCAAGAAAATCTGGGGGATTACATGAGCGAGCATACTTCTGCCACCATAGCCATGGTGTGACCGCCACGTGACGACGGCGTGACGATATCGATGTGTTCTGGAGGGCGGCTTGGAGGCCTAATAAACCCGCACCGGCACGCCGGTAACCTTGGTCGATTCCACTTTAGCCGCTTCCGGTTTGCGACCGAAACTTACGCCCAGTGTCTCGTAGAGCTCCACATCGGCCGGCGAAACAAGCCGCTGGACGATGGCTTCTTTAACATCCATGTATTGAATCTTACCTGTCTGGAAAGAAACCATGGTCACACCAAACACACCCTGCGAGATAAGCTCGACGGCACCGGCTCCCACTTCCAGACCGAAGTTGGCATCAACCGCGGTGGCAAAGCCACAGCGCACAAGATGGCCCGGACGCAGATCGCGCACTTCCGGTATTTCATAAACACCGGCGACAAACTGGCCTGTACGCTTCATGAAGGCTTTGATTTCGGGATCGGCTTTGATGCGGTCCTCAATCTGTTTGACCACATATTTACCGGCACCAATCAGCTTGCGATGACCAAAAGAATCCGGCTCCGAACTCATATCGACAAGCTCATTACCGGAAGCATCGCGCAGACCTTCGGCCACAACGATAGTGGCTGTGCCTTCATGCACATCGCTTGATTCCACGCGTTTGATAAATTTGTCGCGAATAGTCGTATACAGCACGTCGAAATCAACAGGGATTTCGGGGATCAAAATTGCGTCGGCGTCGGCGGCAACACCACCGCGGAAGGCTGTGTGCCCGGCATAGCGGCCGAAGACTTCCATAACAATGATGCGATTGTGAGTGCGGCCGGTGGTTTTAATATCGCGCAATTGTTCGGCAATGCGATTGATTGTCGAGTCGCCGCCGACACTGTAGGGCATCAAGTCCAGGTCCATCGTTTTGGGAGCATGCACACAGGGGATGCCCTGGGCGGAAAGGTCTACCACCACGCTGCCGGTATCGTCGCCACCGGCGATGACCAGAGCGTCCAGACCAAACTTTTTCAGACCTTCTTTGATGCGATCATATTTTTTGTCGTCCTTGATCTTGGAGACTTTGACGCGGGAATTACCCGCTTCGCTGCCGGCCATATAGACGTGAATTTTTTCGATGCGCTCGGCGGTAAGCTCGGTCAGCTTGGGCAGGTCGACGAGATTGTAAAGGCCGGCATAGCCGTTAGGTATGATGAATGCCTTCATGCCCTTGCTCAGAGCCATCAGGGCCGCGCCCTTGATGACGCCGTTCAGGCCGCCGCAGTCCCCACCAGATGTGATGATCCCTATGTTTTTCACGTCGCCTCCAGATGTATCTCCGGCCCGATTGCTGCAGCCGCAATCGATATTTATCACGCCGGAAGCTTCATTTTGTCTTGACTTCCGGAAGGTCATACGGAGAGTTACAATGGTCCTCTCTCAAAAAGCACATTGATCGCGGCAATCGAGTTTTATATGCGCCTTCCCAGACTCCCTCGTCCATCAGTTTCCAGCCTGGTCATAACCGCCCTGGCGTCAATTTCATTAACAGCGGCACAGGCAGGCGAAATAGACAGTCTGGGCGAAAGGTCCAGGGACAAACTCAAGGCCCTGAACGCCGCTATCATCGCGCATCCGCGCTCACCGCAGGCTTATGTCGACCGGGCCGAATTCTACTGCCTGGCCATGATGGACGAGGAGGCAGCCAAAGATTTCGACCACGCCCTGGCACTGGATCCCAAATACAGCGAAACCTATGACCGACGCGGCATGCAGCATATGCGCCAGGAAGAGTACAAGCTGGCCATCGCCGACCTGCTGAAAGCAGGCTCTCTGGCTCCGCCGGAAAAGAAAGGTCAGGCCTACCGCAATGCCGGCCGGGCACAGCTCAAATTGCACGCCTACGCCGATGCCGTCAAAACACTGACCCAGGCCATCAACTGGGAACTGCCTCATGCCAAACATCTATCGGTAAGGGAAAGAGCTCAGGCATATTTTGGTCTGGGGAAATATAAGGAATGCATCGCCGATGTCGATTCACTCGAGGTCAACCACCGCTTGCGAGACGACGACTCACTCTGCATTCGCGCTGAAGCGCGGATGAAGCTGGGTCAGTACAATCCGGCGATTGATGATCTCAGTCGCGCGATCAAATGCGCCAAGACTCGCCACACAAACTTTGAAAAAACGCTCTTCTCGGACAGCACATCGAGATACCTGAAATTGCGCGCAGAATGCTACAAAAAGACGGGGCAAACGGCCCTGGCCGAACGCGACATGAAGCGCTCAAATGCAGCCGCCGTCGATGCCATAAAATTTGCTCCCTTCCGTTAAACACAGGTATCTTTATCGCATGGACAAAAATCCCACCGGCAGATTTTCAGGACTGGCTGAGACCTACGCGCGCTGCCGGCCAAGCTATCCCTCCGACGCCATTGATTTCATCATCGCCCTGAGCGGCGTCGACAATGATTCGCTCATTGCCGACATCGGCTGCGGTACCGGCATTTCATCCAGACTCTTTGCCGAGCGCGGCCTCAAAGTGCTGGGCATAGAGCCAAATGACGATATGAGAGAGAGGGCCGAAGCCGAGGAAAAAATAGCCTCCCTGCATTACCTCAAGGGCACCGCCGAAAAAACAACCCTTGAAGGCGAGAGCGTTGACCTGATTGTCTGTGCTCAGGCCTTTCACTGGTTTGAACCGACGGCGGCCCTGGCTGAATTCAAACGCATCTTAAAGCCGGGGGGTTGGGTGGCGCTGATGTGGAATGAGCGCGATGAAAATGACCCCTTCACACAAATGTACGGTGACCTGTTCCGCACCCTGCCCGAGACCGAAGCGGTGGAAATGCCCCGAGGAAAAGCCGGCCACGCCCTTCTGGAAAGCGAACTTTTTGAAAATCGACAACGGGACCTGTTTATATCGAGCCAGGTTTTAGATGAGGACGGCCTGGTCGGGCGGGCCTTTTCCGCCTCGTATGCTCCCAGGGACGAACCGCGCCGCTCGCGCTTCGAGGCCTCGCTTCGGACATTGTTTCACGCCTTTGCCGAGCCGGATGCCAGCCAAGACGGCAAGCCGGCGGTCGTGACCATGCACTACGCCACATCAATTTATACGGGAAGACGCCTTTAATCTTGGACTTCGTAGTTCTCCCCTGTACAGTCCCCCTGGCAAGTCTAATAATGATGCTGTCTGACAAATCCCCCTGCATCAGCGAAGAGGCTACCAAACATGGGCTGCGAAGATTTTAGAACCTGTGGAGTCCCCCAACCAGGCTACCGAGTCGATCATGCTGAGCAAGCCGCTCATGCAATCGCCCGAGAACTTTTTTCACCGGATCCGCGCATGCGGGCCCACGGCATCCAGGATATCCGCGACGAAGTCTATAACATGCGTCCGCGCGAAGCAGAAAGATTTACAGCTATCCTCAACCGTGACATGCAAGGTCGGTCACCGCTGAGAGAAGTGCCCGAAGTGGTGCGCGACAGATACGGCAATCCCTGCCCGACCGGCAATGACGTCCTGGTCCTCAACGATCCTTATGACGGTCGCCGCGAAGTGCTCAAACAGATTCGCCATGACAATGATTATGGCTATGACGTGCCACCCCAGAGACCAATCTGGGACGAAAGACCACCAGTAGTTATCCAGCAGCCACCGGTAATCATCGATCAAGGTCCCATCTACCGCCCTCGTGGCGGCGACCTCGGTGAGCGCATCATCGACAGAGCCATAGACGGATTTGGTCTGGGCATCGGACTGGGTGCAGCCGATAGACTGTTCAACGGCGGCAGACACCACCGTTAAGCAAGAAGCAAAAGGGCGGTCAGACAAACCAGCTCCACAGACATCAAAATTAGAGAGGGCCGACTGTAGCAGTCGGCTCTTTTGTTTAAGAGAGCAGCTCGCTCAGGGCCTGACAGAGCAGGTCTATTTCAGCAATCTGATTGGCGTAGCCAAAACTCACCCGTACCAGGCCACCGGATGCGGTACCAAGTGTTTCATGGGCACTGACGGCGCAATGCAGCCCGGGGCGCACAGCAATATTGTATTTCTGGTCCAGTCTGTCGGCCGCAACATCGGCTCCCAGTCCTTCCAGAGAGAGGGCGAAGGTGGGTAGAAACTGCCCGTGCGCCGCTCTGCCATGGACCTTGATACCGGCGAGCTTCTGCAGTTTGCCCTCAAAGTAATCCCCCAGCGCACTTTCATGCAAGCGCAGGGCGGCGCCATGTTGCTCCAGATAGGCCAGGGCGGCTGTCAGCCCCGCCACCAGGTGAACGGCTGGGGAGCCAGGCTCCAGGCGGTCGGGCATAAACTGCGGCATCTGCAAACTCTCGGAGCGCGAACCGGTGCCACCGCAATAGAGCGGGTCCAGGTTCTGTCCCTCAGCCACATAGAGGAAGCCCAGCCCGGCAGGACCGAGCAGGCCTTTGTGGGCCGAAGCGGCAAAAAAGGCAATGCCGCCATACTGCGACAGATCCAGTGCCAGCGTTCCGCTACCCTGGGCGCCATCAATCAACAGGGGGATGCCGTGACTGAGGCAGAGACTGTTGGCCAGCCCCAGATCAAGCACCGCTCCGGTGACATTGCTGGCCAGAGTAAGGACACAAAGCTTCGGCGCGCACTCTGCCACCAGACGCTCAAAACTATCGCCATCAAAGATACCGCTGTTACCAGCCGCCGGCGCCACTTTGACAATCCTCACACCGCGATGCTCGGCCAACCACTGCAGCGGTCGCATCACCGCATTATGCTCAAAACTGGAACACAAAATAGTGTCCCCGGACTCAAGCCGACCGCAGCCGATCAGACCATTGAGCACAAGATTGATGGAGGCGGTGCAACCATTTGTAAAAGCCAATCGTTCCGAGGGCAATTTGAGAAATGCCCCCAGGGCTTCGCGCCCTTCAAACATTACCCGAGCGGCATTGAGAGCCATTTGATGCGCGCCGCGACCGGGATTACCCATAGTGCGCAGGGCCATGTCACAGGCCAGATATACCGCCTCCGGTTTGGGGAAGGAGGTGGCGGCGTTGTCAAAATAAATTGGCGTACTTTGCATAGGCCTGGCCATGCTAGCATTTTCTATCAACAGGCTGCATTTTCATCGTCGGCAACATTTCGACGCTCCTTCCGTCCAAATAACAATGACCCTTACTAAATTTCAAAAAATTGCCCTTCTTGGGCTTGCAGCATCGGCTACAGTGCCACTCTTAGCGGGCAGTGCCGGCAACTTTTTGCTGCCCCCGGCCAAGGGCCAGCCCGGTAAAAACTCAGCCAGAACGTCTTCCAACCGCTCCCCCGCCGGCCAGTCAAGCGAGCATGAAATCAGTCAGGAAATTGCCGCCCTCTGGCGTTCGCCCTCCAGTGCTTTTTCCGCCACCTTTGCCCATCTTGGTGAGGAACCAAGAGACGTATCGATTGACAAGCTGCGCAAATTTCTGAATTCGGGACAGGATGGAGTGTTCGGCATCAACCTGGGCCAGGGCAACTCGGCCGAAAAACAGGCAGCTTCATACGCTCTGGCCCGCATGCTGACAAAAAATCGGTCGCAGCCCAGCACCGACGAACGGAAAGAAGCTCTGGCCCTCTTTGCCAACGCCGCCGACCTCGCTTGTTTGCGCCTGCCCAGCCTCTGGCACACGGCGGAAATAGCCGCAGTAAGCGGGGATGAAACGACCAATCGCGCCACACTGAATAAAATAAAAGACGAAAGCAGCGCAAGCGATCTTGATCGTGCCCGAGCCCAGTACGAACTGGCCCAGTCCTATCTGCGCAATCCGGCCGAAGCAACCTCGGGACAGGCTCTGCTCCTGGATATTCGCGAAAAATATCCCAGCACCGAATATGCCAAGGGTGCCTGCTACTACCTGGCCCAGGCGGCAATCAATGAAGCCGGCGGAACAGCAACACCAGCGGCGGTATCATACTTAAAAGAATATCTCAAATGGACAACCAACGGCCGCTTCTCTTCCGAGGTCGCCGACAAGCTCTGGGCACTGGGTCAAACGTCAGCCGTAGCGCCGACAAGCACTGAGGCCGCGGCGGTGACACTGTCCACTAGCGATCTGGAACAGATCGCCAGCGTATTTTACAAGCGCGGAGATCTCACCAGAGCCCTTGCCGTTTACGATCGGCTCGGCCCCGATGCCAAATTACTACAGAGAGCGCAGTGCTACAGCAAACTGGGGCGCAAAGCCGAGGCGGTTTCAACCCTTTTGACCGCGGTCAAACAAGATCCGACCAGCACCACATATGATGACTACGCCGCCACAATCTGCGTGCCTTTAACCAAAGCGGAGGCCACCGACCTATGGCGCAACATTCTCAAGCTCAACCCCAAACACGCTGACCATGCCATTTACAATCTGGCCACCCGGGTAGAAGAAACTGAAGCACTGCCTCTTTTTGCCCGCCTGCTCAATCAGTTCCCCACCTCCGAACACGCTCCGGAGAGCCTCTGGTGGCTCTTCTGGCACCAGGCCAAAGCCATTTATCCGAGTGCCGTGGCGAAGGACCCGGCAAAAAGTCTGGCCTTGATCAAACTGGCGCAGCAGGGAGTTACCCGTTATCCGCAGCACCGAGTGGCGGCCCGCCTGGCATTCTGGGCAGGGAAAATCTATGAAAAATTAGGCCAGCCTGAAGAAGCAAAACACGAGTATGAACTGGCCAGAGACAAGTGGCCGACAAACTATTATGGCGCCAGAGCACGCTATCGACTGCATTACTTAATGGCGGCCCAGGACAAAAAGCACGACCGTGCTTTTGCCACCAGCCCCAACCGCCAGCTCAGCCCGGACACCTGGAACTGGCCACAGCCGCCGCATCTTTTCAGCTTCGATAAAGTGGCACCGCTGGTAGGGTCACAGGCAATGGTTCTGGCGGTGACGCACCAGGCCGACGAATGCCTCAGTAAAATCGACACTGTGCCGGCGGCAAAAGCCGAATCCGGTGAGCAGCGCTTGAATATAGACTGCCTCAGATCCTGGCTTTACCTCAGTCAGTGCATGCCCATGGAAGGCATTCGCGCAGCCGCTCGCGATCTCGACGGCCATCCCAGCAAAGCACCGCGCTGGCAAATAAATTATCCCTGGGCCTATGCCGGTCAGATCAACGAAGCGGCACGCAAAAACGGCGTCGATCCCTATCTCGTGCACGCACTCATTCGCGAAGAATCACGGTATTTTCCCATGGCCCTCAGTCGTTCCAATGCCATAGGCCTGATGCAACTACTGCCCGGCACGGCTTTCGGCGTGGCCAAACGCATAGGCCTACCCATTTCGAGCAAGGATGAAATTTTCATCCCGGACAACAATATCAAAATGGGCACCGCCTATCTTGCCTACACTCTGAGCCGTTTTGACGGACAGGCCATGCTCGCTGTCGCCAGCTACAACGGCGGCCCCAACGCAGTCAAACACTGGGTCGACGTCTTCCATGCCAAAGGCGGCAATGACTGGGACATCTTTGTGGAAAACATTCCCTTCCGCGAAACCAGGGACTACGTCCGAAAAGTATTTGGTTCCTACTGGACCTATGAACTTATCTACCAGTAGCTATTTTGCGGCGGTGGCTTCAGCGGCCTGGATTTTGTCCTTGTTTTTGAGCAGGTAAAAACAAAAACCGACACTAAAGACGCTCATGCAAAAGATCCAGCAAGCACTGAGCACACCGGCCGACAGCAGCAATTCGAAGGGACCGGCAAAATTGAGCCGCACCGGTTGCACGCCGCTGAGCAACATCAATCCGAGCGTGACAATGACAAAGTGCTGACTGACCGCGCGCAGACCGGGCAGATTTTTATAGATGTCGCCCCAGGACTTAATTTCCAGAGGTTTGCGACCATCCAGTTTTTGCAGTGGCAATTTTTTCCACTTGCGATAAGCATCAATAGCCACGGCCACCAGCAAATTGACGCAGGCGGAAAATCCGCCCAGAGCCATCGAAAGGGCAAACGCTTCCAGCAAACCACCCATCAAGTTGATGCCGTCGATTGAACAGAGCAAATAGCGCCAGACCAGTGCCTCGGTCAGCCAACCGGCGGCGGGTACAGACAATGGAATTACAAGAAGTAAAACAATGAGCTTCACAAGTAAAAAACTGCCGGACCACCATGTGAGCTTCTTTTCGGTTGGATTAGCCTTCATATTCGACCCCAACAAGCAAATGGGACCATCCAGGGCATTTAATCTGCGCTTTGGTATTCCCTTAATTGCATTATGACTCTTGGCAAGGTCGGTTGCACGGAAGCTCTAATTATTTATTCAGTTTCATCTGTTTAAGCACATGCACACTGTGCTCGGACATAGTCAAAAAGCTGTAGTACTTTTCCTGCCAGAGATCGTCATATTCGGGGATAGGAGAAAAGCTGACAATATATTCCTCACCGCGGATCGGCCACCAGCGCCAACTGTCACGCGGGGGCGCACCGCGATAGTGGCTGGCATAAATGGGCAGGTCACGCATGATGTTGTATTCGGCACCACCGTCGATACTGGAAGATTTCAATCCCTGCGCTTCCAGCTTAACCAGACCGCGCCAGCGAGCGGCATTTGAGCTCAAATAGTCCTGGGCTGCCGCCAGCGAGTACCAGAGAAAGAGACCAAGCACAATCCAGGCAAAAGGACTGGCAAAGCGCATTTTACTGATTTTGGCGAAATACGCCAGGGCCAGAACAGTCGGCAGAAGAGCAATCAGATAGTATCTATCCGTACAGCGCACCAGGGTTTCCACCGTAATAAATCCGATGGCGGCAAAGCAGCAGATCAAAACGGCCAGAAGTTGCGGCGAACAGAATCGCTCAGGATCGCCTGTCAATGCCGCTTTTAGCGACTTACCGGCAGCGGCCAGGCGACTGCGCACACTGTCACCGGTGATAAACAGAAGGGCAAACAACTGAGTCAAAAGCACCACCGCCAGCCAATAAGAGACAATGGTCAAGCGCATCTTTTGCCTGGGCGTCAAAATTGGATTGGCTATGCCCATGATGCCCTGCGCGCCGACACTGGTTATGCGCAGGACATTTTCACAAAAAGGCATGAGCGCATGTTGCAGCGAGAGCTCGTAATAAGCGGAAAGACCGCAGACAAAAAGAGCAAGCGCCAGAGAGAGCCAGACGAGGCGTCCGGCCGAAGGTCGATAACGGGAGAGAGCCGCACCGGACCTCTTGATCTTAAGAAGAGAAACCGCCAGTAAAGAAATGAGCATGGGAGAAAGAAAGAGTCCCAGATAGCAACCAACCACCCCCAGAGCGGCGGTGGTTTTAAAAAGCTGTTCCAGAGGCGTTTTTAGAAAAGCGGACAGATATGAGCCGTGACCGGCGCGCGCGGCGGCGTAATGATCGACCAGGGAATGACCGGAAGCATCGCGCATCAGCAGCCAGGCATCAATCGCCCAGAAGGAAAGAAGCGGCGCAAGCAAAAAGAGGGCGGCAAAGAGCAGCCGCTGTTTCAGGCTGCCCATGCGCACAAAGAGAAAAGCGGGTGCCGCCAGCGCCAGAATCACAATCGACTGGCGAATGGTTATGGCCAGGAGCAATACCAGCAATGCCACCGCCCCCAGCTTGAAAGACTTGCGCCGGAGCGCGGCCAGCAGGTAGTAGCAATAAGCGGCAGCCAGAGCCAGGGCCGGACCATCGCTCATAAAGCCCAGATAGAGATTGACGCCGATGGGATTGGCGGCGTAGACCAGGGCACAAAAGAGGCTTTCGCGGCGGTGCAAGCCTATTTCCAGCAGAGCAAGATAGGCGAAGAATGCACCGACAAGACCGGCAACGATGGATGAAATGCGCAGAGTGACATAAGAGAAACCGAGAAGCTTGGCGAAGATCAGGCCCCAGCCAATGTGAGCAAAACCAACCGCGCAGGCCGTCGGCATATAGAGACGCCCGGTATTCAAAAATGTGCGGGTAGTCTCGCCGTAACTCCAGTCATCGTTTAGCGGGAAGTCACCGCCAAAAGTCGCCACGGCGAAAACGGCACAAAAGAAGAGTGCAATTGCCCCGAGGGCAACTTTATTGGAAAAAGCGGCAGGCACCCCGGCGCCGAAAAAGGCGGCAAAGCGAGACTTCAAAGTACCGGCGGCAGAAACGGATGACATTTAGTAACTGGCTTTTTGCATAAAAGCCGTTATCTTACGCTAAAAAATGAAGGTGGGGCAACTAACCGAGAGCGGGCTTTTCGCTGCCGGTTTCTTTCTGTTTATCGTTACCGGTGAAACCCAGAAGCTTGGCAAAGGGATTTGTCAATTTGCCCGTCCGCTCCTCAGGCTTAGTGCCACCACTGGTGCCACTAGTCGACGGTATTTTATAACCGCATGTCTGACAGCTGTGCTTGTTTGCCGGCACCCGGAACTGGCATCTTGGGCAAAGAAAATATTGCATAGATCCCTCTCTTTCTACAAAGCAGTATATCACAGGAAATCAAGTGAGGCTGCCACTTCAGGGATTCCAGGCAAAGGTTTTAGTCAACTTTTTACCTGCTCCTTACTTTCCCCGGTTTTCTCCCAACCAAACCTGCTGACAAGCCCAGGGAAAGCTCTTTGATGACCTCAATCTCCTGCGCATACAAGTCACTACCAATCCGGGCGGAAACTTAGGTGGTGAGACCAGAGATAATTACTCTCATGCGTCTGATTTTTACCTTCCCCACCCTGCACAAATTGCTGGCCGCCGAAAAGGCACTGCGCAGCAGTGAAGATGAGCGATTGCGTTGCAGGCCGACGCCCACCCCTCCGGCATTATCAGCCGATATATGCGGTATGAGCCTGGAGCTTATGCAGGCCGACTATCGCGATCTTGCTCTGTCGTCCCTTGAGAAAGCCAAACTCTCCCCGCTGGGCTCCCACCTGGTGCCCTGAAGCGGGGCGAAATATCCGGCCTACCGCGCAAGCCCCGCTAGATTAGACCCTCTTCAGCCTTTCGCCGCCAGAACCTCTGCCAGCTGAGCGAGTCGGCTGGAGTTAAGAGCCAGAAAGTAACAGTTACCACTTATCTGTACTTCGTGAAATCAAGATTATTCACAGGGCCAATAACTTTCCTTGCTTCATCTGCTTGGAATCTCATAGTTTCTAGGTCCTCATCTTCTTCTATATAACCCGAAGCAAATACCTCAGACACGCCCACAACGCCAGCACCCTAAGACCACTGCCCCCCTCGTCTTGGGAGCGACTCAGTCTGAGCGTTGACATTGTGCAGGTGTTTGAGCAACTCCGACGCGCCTGTCTGGACAAGCCATCGCCCCTTACGGCCGATGCGCCTGTTCTCTTGTTATAACCAAAACCAAGGATTCCCATGAATAACAGCGCTATCCCAGCGGTAATACCGCCGATGCCGCCCCGGACAATCAAACGGGCAGTCATCGTTGTGAAAGAAACCTATCTGGATCAAGTCAGGGCTGCCGGCGACAAGCATCTTCTCGCTGAAATCGCCGCCGGCGCCCCTGGTCTGGAGTCTGTTCAGGAGTCGCACCGACAGCACGAACGCTGCATCGTCCTCGTGACCGAAGCCCTCACGGCCCACGGCATCAAGATCGACACCATCCACCGCAACTCCGAAGGTCTGAAGGAAAAGTTGCAGGACTGCTTCAGCGAAATCGACCTGGTGGTCACCGTTGGCGGTGACGGTACTTTCCTGCGAGCTTCCCATGAACTGGGCAGCGACGTGACCGTGGTCGGCGTCAATTCCGCTCCCATCACCAGCTTCGGTCACTACTGCTGCTGCGATGGGCCGGGCTTCGCCTCCGTCCTGCAACGCATCCTCGACGGCTCTTTCCGGCCGTCGCGCCTGCTGCGCCTCAACCTGGCCATCGACGGCGTCAACATCGCCGAACCGGTCCTGAACGAAGTGCTCGTGGCGCACAAGCATCCGGCCGGCACCAGCCGCTACCATCTGACCGTGGCCGGACAGGTGATCCAGCATAAGTGCTCGGGACTTTTGATCGCGGCCCCAGCCGGTTCCACCGGTTTCCTGCGCTCCGAAGGCGGCATCGTCCTGCCCATCACCGCCCGCCAGTTCACCTTCGTGGAACGCGCACCCTTCCTCAAGATCGGCGAAACGCCGGCGATGAAGAGCGGTGTGGTCGACGCCGGTGACAAAATCAGCATCGTCTCGCAGATGCAGGACGGCAAGCTCTTCATCGACGGCGACCACATCGAGTATGACTTCCCGCGGGGAGCCACACTGACGGTGACTGCCAGCGAAGACGACCTGCTCGCCTACATCAACCCCGACTGCCACGCCCCGTATCTGTCCGCCACAGGCGCCGAAACCGGCCTGAAAAGGGCGGTCCGCAACGCCCTGCGCAGGCTTCGCCAGATTCTCTAACCCGAAAAGGGAGGTTTAGCTATGAAAAATGCATTCATGCAATTTCTGAGAGAAGCCTCCACTTCTCTCCAGTACCGCAACATCAAGCTCTATTGCGCCGGAGCGGTGATCTCACTCTTCGGCTCGATGATGCAGGAATCGATGATCGCCTGGGTGGCCTACAAGCTGACCGGCTCAACGGCTGTGCTGGGCACAGTCATGTCCTGCTACATGCTGCCCATGATCCTGGCCAGCATCCCCGGAGGTTGGCTCGCCGACCGCTTCAGCGGCAACCGCAAAAAGATCGTCATGGCGACGCAGGCGATTGCTCTGGCGATAGCGCTGTCCTACGTGGCCATGGCCGCGCTGGGCACGCTGTCCATGAGCGTCATTTACCTGCTCTCGGCCCTGCTTGGTGTGACCGTGGCCTTCGAAATGGCCTCGCGCATGGCCATGCTGCCCAGCCTCGTCGACGACCCCAGACACATTGGCAATGCCTTTGCCCTGGATTCGCTCATCTTCTACGCCTGCCGCCTGTGCGGTCCGGCTGTGGGAGCGCTTTTCCTGGTCACCGGTAATCCCGCCTGGGGCTTTGCCGTCAATGCCCTGAGCTATGTCCTGGAGCTGTGCTTCCTGTCTCAGCTGAAACCGGCTCGGACACAGGGAAGCAGCCCGGGACGGGAGCCGAAAGCGGGACTGAAGGAAGCCTTTGCCTTCGCCTACGGCAATGCCAGGCGGCGACAGGTGATGGTGCTTCTGGCAGTCACCACCTTCTTCGGCGTCTACATCCAGCTGATGCCGGCCTTCACCGCCATGAGACACGGCAGCGCTCTGACCAACGGCTTCCTCATCTTCGCCTCCGAAATCGGCGCCGTCATAGCGTCGCTTCTGATCGCCAATAAAATGGCCGACGGCTCGAAGGTCAAGCAAATGCGCCGCTGGATCG
>JAFEAV010000062.1 GCA_018266215.1 Cyanobacteria bacterium SZAS LIN-3
TGATCACCTGGTAGACAAGTCCGGCGCGCCGATTGAGTTCGGCGTTGACACGTGAGTTCATCGACCAGAACTCATTTTCGCGGCTCAAATATGTTTCAAAAGCAGCCAGTTCGCTGGGCTTGTCCTGTAAAAATGCCCTGGTTTTCTTCTCGCTGTAGAGTTCCTGACTGGTCAGAAGACGGGGCTCCTGGCCGGCCTCGCGCACCCAGATTTGATTGTAGCCATCAGCTCGCAACTGTCCCATGCGCGTGTACAAATCAGCGACATTGACCTGTTCCTGACGCTGGGCAATGACCTGGTCAAACTTTTCCATCAGTGCCCTGGCGCTGTCGGGGGCAATTTGATCCGGCAGTTCCGGCGCAAGGACACGGTCCAGACTACCGCCGATTTTGCCGAATGATTTGCCCGCCCCCTCGACCAACCGCACCCCGGAGCCCCAGGTACCGGCGGTCATGGCGGCAGCGGCCACGACTTCGATGGCCGCCTGGCCGGTTTTAGCCTGCAGGTCGCGGCGCGCGGATAACAATTCGGCTTCAGTATGAGCCGATTTATGCATCAAAATGTCAGCCGAAGCAGCGGATTGACCAACGGCTTCAATGGTATCGCGGCCGGCAGCGGCGACGCCCAGGGCGCTCAGTCCGACCAGGGTAGCGTCGGCGGCCACCGCCACCCCGCCGACAACCACAGCACCGGCTCCCAGGGCGGCGGCCAGAGGTGCGGCTCCAACTACGGCCACGCCAACGGCGGCACCCTCGGCCACCATAATGGCCGTATCGAGAGGATGCTCGGTGACAGCCTGATAAACCCTGGAGGCGGCGCCGACCACAACCTGAGCAGCCACATCCGTGGCACCGGACACCCAGCTGCAGGCATCATGAAACCAATCCTGTGGTTTGGTCTCAGGTGGTTTAGCCTGGGGCTCTTTAACAAAGGCGTCGGGGATATGAAGATAGCCCGGCTCCGACAGCCGCAGTGGATTAGTGGCGGCAGGCAGCACCGAAAAGGGTTTCTCATTAACCGTACCTTGACTGGCCGCAAGAAGAGCTGCATGCACTTCATCCGGCGCCGCCTGCCCAGGACCCTTGATATATTCGAATTTTTCCACTGGTAAATACTCGGAAGAAAACGGCCTATCTGCAAATTACGCCAGTAGCCATGTCTGCGGTGTGACCCCGGCGTGACGGTGACGTGACGGCTGAAAAGTACCAGGGGCTAGAGGACCGCTAAATCGGCTAAAATTAGTGGCATGACCGACTCCTCCACACTGCAGCAGCAAGACCCTTCGAAGGACATCAATGTCGTTCAAAGTCGTTTGCGCCAGTCCGTCAGCTCAGCAGACCTGAAAGAATGGCTGACGATAAGGACGAGCCGCTCCTATTTAGATATAGGCGTCAACTGGCTCTCAATCGTCCTTGGCTGGGCCTGTCTTGCGCTTTTTGGCCTCAATGCCCTGACCCTGACTGCCGCTTTTTTCCTGATTGGTTTCGGTCAGTACGGGCTCTTTATTCTCGGTCATGACGGCCTCCACGGTTGCCTTCATCCCAAACTGCCCCAGAACGATCGCATCTGCCGCTGGCTCATCTATTCGCCCATGCTCATGGGTTTTGAAGACGGCCGGCGCAATCACCTTGAGCACCATAAGCGACTGGGACACGAGGACGATCCGGACAGATATTTGCATCGCATGTCGGACAAAAACAGTTTTCTCTCCCTGCTGGCCTTTTGCCTTGGCATCAAGACCTTTCTCAAGACAGTAATTAAAGTCTCGCCCGTAGGCGCCCTGCGCGCCGAGCGGGAAAAAGCGCTGAGCAGACAGCAGGCCAGGGCCGCGGCCCCGGCCGCCGTGCCTGAAATTGAGAGCGCTGCGCCTGAAAATCCAGAGCAGGCCAGCTACCATGACCTGCCGATAGTGAGAACACAGACAGGCTCGGTTTTGAAGACATACGTCGTCTCAAGACTGCCGGTGGCGCTCTGGCAGCTGACCATAATCGGCCTGCTTCTTTTTGTCCTCAAGTTGCCCTGGTGGCTTTATCTAACCCACTGGATCGCCACTATTTACTTTTGCGTCTTCCTGGCCGATGAAATTCGCGCCTTTTGCGATCATGCCATCCCGCAGTTGCCGGACGAGGCGGTTGATTATCAGAGACTGGTGACATTTACACCAAATCTGGCGGAAAAAATAGCCTTTGCCCCGCACTCCATGCATCTGCACGCTGAACATCATCTCTTTCCCCGCGTGCCCTACTACAATCGCTTAAAAGTGCATCAACAGCTGAAAGACCAACCGGAGATAACAATCAGGAAAAGCTATGTGGCATTTATGACCAGACTCTTTGCCGCACTGCCCCTGAAGACTGACTGAAGCGATGACCCAGATTGCGCCCCTCAAGGTCGAAGACGTATGCTGCGGCGTTTGCCTGGCAAGCGAAGGTGAAAACTTTGCCAGCGGCAAGGATTTTGAGTATGACACCACAGGCGATACCTTCAATATGCGTCGCTGCGGCCGTTGCTCCACCGTCTATCTCTGCCCAAGACCGACTGTTGAAGAGCTTGAGCGCATTTATCCGCCCAATTATTACTCTTACAACTACGCTACCCGCATCAATCCTCTGGCGGTAAAGGCCAAAGATTTCCTCGATGCCTCAAAGAGCAAAAAATGGCTCAGTTACGTCAAAGTGAAAGAGCCGCGCTTCCTCGACGTCGGCTGCGGCAACGGTCGCAATCTGGCCATCATGCACAAGTTGGGCGTGCCCAGGGAAAAACTCTGGGGGGTGGAAGTCAGCCGCGAAGTAATTTCCAGACTGAAGGCGGAGGGCTATAACGGCGTCTACGGCATGATCGAAAACGCGGCCGCCGAGTTGCCCCAGGGCTCCTTTGACCTGATTGTAATTTTGCAGGTACTGGAGCACGTATCGGATCCCAGAGCGGTTATGGCTTGCCTGGCCGGACTCCTGGCGCCGGGCGGCGTGCTCGTAATTGAGACCCCCAATACCGCCAGCCTGGATGCCTCCTTGTTTAAGAAGCGCTACTGGGGCGGCTACCACTTCCCGCGCCACTGGAACCTCTTTCACACCGAGAGTCTCAAACGCCTGGCCGATGATTTCAATCTGGAAGTGCGGGCCATAAATTTTCTGCCGGCCCAGACATTTTGGATCTATTCGCTGCACAATCTAGTCAAGGACAAATTCCAATGCGACTGGCTAACAAGACTGTTTGATCCATTTCAAAATCTGTTATTATTGGTCCTCTTTACTAGTTTTGATATTGTCCGTGTCAGGCTTGGCTTTAAAACCTCGAATGTGCAGATGATACTCACGGCCCGGGAATAATCCCGAAAACACGCGGATAGTGGGAAGCCAAATGACGCTGTCGCCTCAAGAGAATGAAACACAACCACTGGTATCAGTGGTGATGCCATGTCTCAATGAAGAAAAGGCCCTGGGCATCTGCATAGAAAAAATCCGCAAGACACTGACCGAAAACAACATAGACGGCGAGATAGTCGTCAGCGATAACGGCTCCACCGACCGCTCGGTGGAAATAGCCACCAGCATGGGCACAAGGGTCTGCCATCAGCCGCTGCGAGGCTACGGCAATGCCTACCTCAAGGGCTTTGAACACGCCCGCGGCAAATATCTGATCATGGCCGACGCGGATGACACCTATGATCTGACCATGATTCCGCAATTTCTCAGCGAACTGCAAAGCGGCAACTATGATTTTGTCACAGGCAGTCGCTACCTGGGCAAGGGCGAAAAGCACATCACCTGGCTGCACCGCTATGTCGGCAATCCCATTTTGACGATGCTTCTCAATATCTTTTTCGGCACCAGATATTCCGATGTCTATTGCGGCTACCGGGCCTTTACCCGCGAGGCTTTCGATAAGATACGTCCGGTCAGCCCGGGTATGGAATTCAACCTGGAGTTGGCTATCAACGCATCACTCTCCGGCCTGCGCATCAAAGAAATACCGATCATCCTGGGACCGCGCCTGGGTGAATCCAAACTCAATACTTTTTCGGACGGCTGGCGCAGTCTGCGCATGATGCTCATTTACGCCCCCAACAAAGTCTTTCTCATTCCCGGTCTCTTCCTCTTCATCAGCGGTATGCTGCTGCACCTCGTTGTGATGCTGCGCCTGATTCAATCGGACGGCCGGGCCCTGGGAGTGGTATCGGCCATGATGGCACTGACAATGTCGGTAACCGGCTTCCAGGTCTTGAGTTTATGGTTGCACGCCAAGACATACTCATGGAGCCGAAGATTCGATCGCAACAATACTTTTGTGCTTGGCTTTTACAAGCTGTTTAAACTGGAAACCGGCTTGATGGCAGGCTTCCTCCTTACCCTGATCGGCACGGTCATCATGGGCGTCCTGGTCCTCAAATGGTTCCATCTCGGGCTGATGCCGCTGCCGCGCCCGGAATTCGCCGCCTTCGCCAGTACACTTATCATCATTGGCCTCTCCTGTATTTTTTCATCGCTCTTCATTTCAGCGATGTCGATGAGCAAGGGAGAGCCTTAGTGCGACTCTCCCGCCTGAGCCTGCTTGCGTGCGTCCTGATTCTCATCCTCGGCTGCGCTCTGGCACTGGAAGAGGCCCTGGCCTGGTCGCGGCTGGCGACGCTCTGGGACTCGGATCTGGTTTCTTATCTCGATAACGGCGATGCCTTCATCTCCGGCAACTGGCCACTTTTTGTCAATCCCTACTGGGCGCCGCTCTACGGCATCATCGTGGCCTCAGTCCTGAAGCTGGTCCAGCCCGAAGCCAGCGAACAATTGCTGGTTGTGCGGCTGACCAATGTCTTTATCTATTTGCTGTTGACCGGTTCCTTTTGTTATTTTGCCAGACAACTGGCCCTCAAAATGCTGGACAATTTTCGCCTGGCCGGTCATGAAGAAGGCGGCAAAGCCTTCATTGCCGTAATCATGCCCTTCCTGTGCACACTCTTTGTTTATTCAGCGCTGGTGCTGGGACAGACAATCTACGGCACACCGGATCTGCTCTCGAGCGCGCTGTCTTTTCTGGCCTGCGCCCTGGCCCTCAAACTGATCATGGCACCATCCATAGTGCTCGCTATTATCCTGGGTATCGTCTGCGCCCTGGGCTATTTCAGTAAATCGCCCATCTTGTTTTTCAGCATCCTGCTGCTTGTCACACTTATACCTCAGGCCCGAGCACCACACGCACTCAGGCCCAGGCATTTGCTTGCCGCACTGGCCACCCTTCTAATTACAGTTGCACCGTTTGTAGCGGCCATCTCCATTAAGGCCGGACACTTCACGATTAGCGACATCTGGAGGGTTGGACAGAGCTGGAATATATTCTGGACCAGTCCCATTCTCCATGCCCGGGGCAAAGAATTTGTCCACCCCACGCGCTTGATCCGCGACAAGCCGGAAATATATGAATTCGGCAAAGAATTCAAAGGCAGCACCTATGCCGCCTGGTACGCGCCATATTACTGGTACGAAGGTGTGCCAATCAAAATAATCTGGCATGAGTACTTACCCCGGGTAGCAGGTAATGTCGTGCGTTACCTCTTCCATTTTGCCGGCGGCTTTCTTCTCTTTTTGACTTTGATACTGGCCAGCATGCGCGATCGCTTCAATCGCCAATCGGTCCTGGCCGCCCTGCCTATACTTTTGCCCTCGCTGGCCGGACTTGGCTTTATGATGGTAGGCATAGACCTGACGATCAATTCGGACCGGTACTACACCCCTTATGTCGTGCCGCTCTATGCCGCACTCTTCCTCGCCTTTGCCGCCGCCCCCAGCGACTGGCAGAGGCGTCTGATGACGGTCATTATGGTGCTGATGAGTCTCTTTATGACCGGACGCATGCTTCTTGTCGCCGCAAACTACAGCCGTCTTTTCTATGATCAAGCTTCACTGGGAGAAGGCTTCAGCGACATCGAAAGACACATACCCAGGACCCTCAGTCAGGCGGGCATCAATGCCGGCGACCAGGTGGCACAGATAGGCAATGCCCGATACTATTTTGCCAAACTGGCCAGGCTGCAAATTATTGCCGATATCCCCAGCGCCCGCGACTTCTGGAAATTATCGGAAGCAGAGCGCGAGGACATATACAGACAGCTCAAAGCCCTGGGCGCCCGGGCCATCATCCAGGAACCGTACCTGAAGCAAGTACCCTACGAACTGAAAAGAGACGAACTGCCGGACGCAAATAAGGCCCGGGGCTGGCTGACAAATTCCAGCGATGGACAGGACAGGCCGGTCCCCGTACCGGAGGAAAAAGAGCGGCGCTCGACATTTATGTTCAAGCTATTGCAATAAAAAAAAGCGACTATTCTTTTGTCGCGTACAGGACCAGATTGGAAACCGGACCGAATAAACGGGCATGAACAGCCCGGGGACGCATGTTGGAAGGCAGCAAGGAGAAAAATTCCTTCTCGTCCAGCAAGTTGAGATTTTCTTCCTGAGCAAAATAGTCCTTGCCTATCTTGGTCAGGATGGAGCGAAATGTTTCCGGGGGCAACCAGTGCAAGAGAGGCAAAACAGTGTGAAATTCCACCGGATACCAGCGGTTTGGCGTGGTGATAAAAATAGCCTTGCTCACCCGACTGACTTCGGCGAGAAAACTTCTTTGCTTCTCGCGCGAGCCGACGTGTTCTATAACGGCCCAACTGACAGCCACATCGAAGGCATTGTCGGCGAAGGGAAGCTCCTGAGCATCGGCTTTTAGATAACGCAGGCCGGGATACATCTCTTCCAGAAAGGACGCGTCTTCCAATCCGACGGCGGTAATCTTATTGCTGTAAGGATAGCGAGCCTCAAAAAAATTGGAGTCGGCGCGCCGATTGCAGGTCACGCCGACATCCAGGATAGTAGTCTCGGCCGTGGGTCTGACCAGTTCGTTAAAGGACTTGTAGATCTTGCCACGCACGCGGCTGGAGATACGCTCAACGAAATAGTTGAACTTCTCCTGCTCGGTGTAATACGGACTCTCTTCCAGCGCCAATTAGTTGTGCTCGTGCAGCTTGCGCACTTCTTCGGTGAGCTTGGGCACTATTTCCAGCACATCGCCGACGATACCGTAGGTGGCATGCTTAAAAATAGGAGCATCGGGATCTTTATTGATGGCCACGATCACTTTAGAAGAGGACATACCGGCCAGATGCTGAATCGCACCGGATATGCCACAGGCGATGTAGAGCTGCGGGCTGACCGTCTTACCGGTCTGACCGACTTGAAACTGGTGATCAATCCAACCGGCGTCGACAACGGCGCGCGACGCACCGAGAGCTGCTCCCAGGGCATCACAGAGGGATTGCAGTACGGGCCAGTTTTCCGGTCCTTTGATACCACGACCGCCCGAGACAATGATCGATGCTTCGCTCAGTTCCATTTTGCTGCCTTGCGAGGCCTGCACATCGGCTACCTTGGCTTTTACTTCAGCGGGGCTGACGGCCAGATCTTCAACAGCACCGGCGCCGGCGCTCTCCGCCAGGGCAAAGACGTTGGGACGCAGGGTGATGAAGGATAGGTCGGAGCAAATTTCGTAAACGCCGAAGCATTTGCCCGAGTACATCGGGCGCACGGGGAGAAGATTGTCGCCTTCCGATTTGATTTCCATCACGTCGGCAACACAGGGAGCGTCGAGACGAGCCGCTACCCGCGGTACGAAGTCACGGGCCATAGCGGTGTGAGCCGCAAATACAAAACGCGGTGAGCAGGCTTTGACGGCGGCCACAAGGGCGTCGGCATAAGCCTCGGTGGAATAGCTGGCAAAAGCAGCGCTGTCGGCCACGAGCACCTTGGCGGCACCGTATTTGCCGACGCCTTCAGCCAGAGACTTGACGCCGCTGCCGATCAAAAGCGCCGTTACCGATTGGCCATTTGCCTTTCTCACCGCTTCACTCAAAGCTTCCAGCGAAGCTTTTCTCAGCTGACCGCCGCGGCTTTCGACAAATACCAGATAACCTGTAGACATTTATTTTTCTCCAAACTCAATAGGTGGAAAACGAAAACTCAAAACTTCAGTTAAAGAACGTGGGCTTCGGAGCGCAGCAGGCTGACAAGCTCCTTCACCTGGGCATCGGGATCGCCTTCGATCTTCTTGCCCTGGGGACGTTCCGGCGGCATGAGCATTTCTTTGATTTTGACTTTGACATTGGCACCACCAACGGTACCTTTGACACCAAGAGCGGCAGCGTCTTTGACGGCAATTTCTTTGCGTCGGGCGGCCATAACACCTTTGATGCCGGGGTAACGCGGCTCGTTCAAGCCTTTTTGCGCTGAAATCAAAACCGGCAGCGAACCCTGCACGATTTCGTGAGCGCCTTCGATTTCACGTTCGGCCTTAAAAGTAGTACCGTCGGTTTCGAATTTCACAACCATTGTCGTTTGAGCCCAACCAAGCAGTTCGGCCAGCATGGACGGCACCTGGGAATTGTCGCCGCCGGAGCCGGTATGGCCGACGAATACCAGATCAAAGCCACCATCTTTGATGGCAGCAGCCAGAACCTTGGCCGAGGAGAGTGTGTCGAGGTTGGCGAAATCAGGGTCGCTCAAGTGGACGGCACTATCGATGCCGCGGGCAAGTGCGTCGCGCAGGACATCGGTGCACTCAGGGCCACCGAGAGAAAACACGGTCGTCTCACCGCCAAGTTTTTCCTTTGTCTTGAGCGCTTCTTCAATTGCAAACTCATCGTACGGACTGGCGATAAATCGCACACCGGCAAAATCGATATTTTTCTTATCGGCGGCTAATGCAATTTTGGTTTCCGTGTCCGGCACGGCTTTAACGCATACGGCAATCTTCAAGGCCTAATCTCCTTACGGCAGGCAACCCTTCAAGCCACCGATTATAGGCCCCGAAAATTTACAGACCTTGATTTTTACCAGATTCCTTAATCCGCCGCTCCCGAACGTATGAGAGCGCGCTAAATCATCGGTTCTTCACCCTTTTGTTTGGAGCGGCCCATAAGGCCCTCGGGGCTGAGATAGCACTTCTCGTTTTCACACCAGGCGATGTGATCGACGAGTTCATCGGGATCATCGATTATCGTCAAGAGATTCAATTCGTCGAGAGACAGATAACCACGGGTGACAACCTCGGCTTTCAACCAGTCGATCATCGGTGTCCAGAACTTTGAGTCGACCAGAAACAAAGGAAAGCGTTGAATCTTTTTTGTCTGAATCAGAGTCAAGGCTTCAAAAAGCTCATCAAGAGAGCCGAAGCCGCCGGGCAAAATGACAAAGGCGACGGCATACTTGACAAACATCAGCTTGCGCAAAAAGAAATAACGAAAATCCAGGGACTTGGTCTGAAATGGATTGGGCCCCTGCTCGTTAGGCAAAATAATGTTCAATCCAACCGAGGTGCCGCCGGCGGCAAGAGCCCCTTTGTTACCGGCTTCCATCACGCCCGGTCCACCGCCGGTGATGACGGCGAATCCTTTTTCGGCAAGTTTTTTAGCAATGGTCTCGGCCAGGATGTAAACAGGGTCCGATGGAGTGGCGCGGGCAGTACCAAATATGGATACGGCGGGACCGATTTTGGAAAGTTCGTCAAAGCCCTCAACTAACTCGGCCATCATTCTGAAAACTCGCCAAGTATCTTTAACGCTCATCTCATCGATGACGTATCTGGTATCCGACATGCCGCTTTAACTCCCCCTGATCCCTGACGAACCGATTTGCTATTTCTTGGACGGGACTTTTGCATCCTTAAGAAGAAACAATTCCAGAGCATGAGTGTCGGGCATTTGACCGGTTTTCACAAGATGCTCAAGGTGGGTCAGCTCCATTCTTTTGCTTTTGAGAAAGTCAAGGGAGACCAGGCGCAGCTTTTTGATGTCCTTTTCCAGCACAAAGGGGTGAATCTTCAACTCGGGAGCAATTTTCTTGACAAGCTCTCCTTCGGGCAATTCGCGTCTCTGGACGCCGGGCCCAAAAGCCGCTTTTTCATTGTGATACTGACAGAGGGCTTTGATTTCAACCCACTTACTCATAAATGTCTGCATGGTGGCAACGGTCGCCATATTGTTTTGCTTGGCCTGCAATTCTTTGAGCGCACTATAGGCCTCGGCCACTTTGCCGGCCAGCCAGAGATCGGCCAGGGCAAATATGCCCGAGTGATGCGGCGAAAGATTTTTCACATGATTGAGGGTGATATGAGTTGCCGGCAAAACATATATGGAAGCTTTGTAGATTTCAGAAGATATCTGACGCAAATTGGCGTCCAGACCGTCAATTAAATAGGAGACAGCGTCATCATCGATGGTGGCACCAAAATGTTTGGCTTCCTTTCGGCACCAGTTTTCCAGATTGGCGTTGGGCGATCCGGCCCAGACCTTTTCCTTTTTAAACTCTTTCAACTCAGCCGATTTAGCCACCAGCTTCGAGAGCCTGAGCGTACTGTCAAAATTGCTTGTGGCGGTAAAAATCAAATATGTATTGGGATGCACCGAGGACAGCGCCTCACCCAGGACGTCTTCATCAACCGAGTCTTTCGAGGCGTTTTTGGCGGCCGCCTTGGCCGATTCTTTCTTGGCCTTTTTGGCCGAGTCGTCGCCCTTGGCGCTGCGCTTTTTAGCGAACCAATCCATGCGATCCAGCACAATCACTTTATTGCCGGGACCAAAAGGCAGGGCTGAAGCGAGATCGATTACTTCCTGAGGATTAGGATTGTCGTGGCGAGAATAATTGAAACTGGCCCAGGCCGGATCGAGCAACTTGGTTTTGAGCCCCTCCAGATGACGGTAGAGCTCAAAATCTTCCTCTCCTGCTAAGACAATTACCGGCAATTTCTTGAATCCTCCCAGATCAGCTCGACTCAGCTCAGCTCGACTTAGATCAGCTCGACTCAGCGCGGGTGTCGGCTGATGCGTTCTCCGGTGGAGAGAAAATATACTCTCTTAGCTATTGAAGCACAGGCATCACCCATACGCTCCAAAAATCTGGCACAAAAGAGAAATTGGGCTCGCATCTGAGCCTTGGCGCTCTCCTGTTCCCCGAGATCCGAGAGCAATCGCTTGGAGAGCACGTCATGGAGATAGTCGACATTGTTATCGCTCTCCATGATCTCCTGAGCTTTGGAGGGCGAATCGGTAAGAAAGCAGAGCAAAAGCTCCTGCACCATGTGATAGACGCTGGCGGCCATTTTTGGCAATTCTTCCGGGATCTCGATCTGATCCTCGATGGCCCAGGTGGCGAAGCGCGCCACGCGGTTGGCATGATCGGCGAGGCGCTCCAGCTTGGCCGAGATAAGAGGAATGCTCACCAGGGCGCGAATTTCCTTGGGTCCAAAATTGTCCCGCTCGCAAAGCAGGTCCACGCACTTCTCTTCGATTTCCAGACTGTGGCGATTGATTTCTTCTTCCTGTTTTTCAATAAAGGCCAGGTCGGCTCTCCGGTCACCCTTGAGCAATCGTGTCACTTCGTAGACCGTTGTCTCGACCATGCGGCCGAGCGTCAGCACTTCTTCCTTGATGAGCGTTATCGACTCTACCGTCACGACTTTCTCCTTAATTTTCCTTGGCCACGGCTTCCGGCATGTTGAGCCGATAGCCGGAGCGATGAACCGTTTCCAGCAAAGTGGGATTTTTGGGATCGGCTTCCAGTTTTTGCCTGAGCCAGCGCACATGCACGGCCACCGTCTTAACATCGCCGTCAAAATCGGAGCCCCAGACTCTATCGAGCAGCGCCTCGGTGGAGAGCGCCCGACCGACATTTTGCATCAACACTTTCAGCAGTGAAAATTCTCTGGGTGAAAGCTCAATATTTTTACCGTTGAATGAAACTCTGCGAGCGTCCTCATCCAGGATGAGCGAGCCCAGCTCGATCCGGCCTTTATGGGAGCGAGCCTTGTCCTTAAGAGAACGGCGAATCAGCGCTTCCAGCCGAGCCAGGAGTTCGACCATAGAAAATGGTTTGACCAGATAATCATCGGCCCCTTTGGACAGTCCAAAGGCGATATCCTGAGGCGTCGAGCGACCGGTGAGCATGAGCACCGGCAGGTCAGCGTTTTGCTCTCGCAGGAGAGCGCAGATATCGGGGCCTTTCATATCGGGAAGCATCCAGTCCAGTATCACCAGATCCGGTATCACTTCGGTGAACTTTTGCAGGGCCAGGGCACCGTTATTGAACGAGTAGACCGTGAAATTATTGCGGGTGAGGTTATAAGTCAAAGTCTCGACGATGGTCTCGTCGTCATCGACAATCATGATTTTGATCTTGCTTGTCACTCTCGGTTACCCCCGCTTTCCGGTACTTCCGGAAATTCTATAGTGAATTTAGTACCCACGCCTTCTTTAGATGTGACGCCGATCTTAGCACCGTGAAGATCAACGATATGTTTGACGATAGACAGGCCAAGCCCGGTGCTTCCCCTGGTACGACCGCGATCTACCCGATAAAAGCGCTGGAAAATCTTGGGGATTTCAGCCTCGGCAATGCCGATTCCGCTGTCCTCAACTTCCAGAAAAGGCGGAGAACCACCGGCCCTGATTGTTACCAGGCCGCCTTCGGGGGTGAATTTTATGGCGTTTTCCACCAGGTTAACGAAGACCTGGTTAATCTGGTCGGAATCGCAGAGCAGCTCCAGTGCCTCCGGCACATCCAGTTTGACGCAAACCGAGCGGGCCTGAGCCAGCTCGCGGGTGGTCTCGATGGCATATGAGGCGCGCTCATAAATCTTGACCCGCTCAAAAGACATGTCCAGACGCGGTCCTTTGAGTTTTTCATGCGAAAGCAAATCGGTGACGAGATATTGCAAACGCTGCACTTCTTCCCTGGCCCGGCCAAGCATATGCCTTGCCATGACCGGATCTTCCACCGCCCCATCGAGGAGAGTTTCCACCAGGAGCTTGATGTTGGCCAGGGGCAAACGCAGCTCATGAGAGACTTCAGCGATAAAGTTGTCCTTGTCTTCACTCATGGGCAATTGCCAGTCACTATATGCGGTGCATGATCAGCGGGGGCCGGGTCAATCTGCCGGCACCTTGAAACTGTCGCCATGCATTAGAATCTTACTCAATCTAGAATCTTACTCAACTTAGACTCTTACTGAAATTAGATTTGAAAACCTTAGGGCATCAACATACGAGGCGGAATTGAAAATGGGACCTGTAGTACTGGCAATCCTTGACGGCTGGGGCATCACGGACGAGAAACGCGGCAATGCAATCCTGCAGGCCAAAACAGTCAACTACGACCTCCTGAAATCCCGCTATTTATTCACAAAATTGCAGGCTTCCGGTGAGTTTGTCGGCCTGCCCAAAGGCCTCATGGGCAACTCGGAAGTAGGCCATTTGACTATAGGTTCCGGCCGGATAGTGACCCAGAAGTTGACTCTTATCTCCAACACAATGGCCGACGGTACCTTTTATAAAAACCCGGTGCTGGTGGAGGCGGTCGAACGCGTCAAACAATCTGGCGGCACGCTGCACTACATCGGTCTGGTCTCCGACGGCTGCGTACACAGCAGCCCCGACCATCTGGACGGCCTGATTGAGCTGGCCAGACGCAATGATGTCAAACGCCTGGTTGTCCACCCGATTCTGGACGGCCGCGATACGCCACCGCGTTCGGCGGTGAGATTTATGCGCGAGTTGACGGCCAAGCTCAAGGAGCAACTACCCAACAGCGGTCATATCGGAGTAGTCTGCGGACGCTACTACGCCATGGACCGCGACAAACGCTGGGAGCGCAACGAACTCTACTACCGCGCCCTGGTGTTGTCAGAAGGGCGCCATTGCAGCTCAGCCGTAGACGCCGTCGAGCAGAGCTATGCCGAAAATGTCGGCGACGAATTTGTCGTCCCCTTCATCGTCGAAGACATACCTATAGAGGATGGCGATTCGGTCATTTGTTTCAATTTCCGTCCCGACCGGGTGCGCCAGATCAGCCGCATACTGACGCAAAAAGAATTTGACGGCTTCGTCCGACCCAAGGTGTCGAAGATTTATTACGCCTGTCTCACCGAATACGATACCTCGCTAAATTTACCCGTGGCTTTCTCACCCGAAGTTTTGCCCTCGCAGGACCTGCATAACACCCTGCCCGAGGTCTTTGCCTGCCACCACACCGGTCAACTGCACGTAGCCGAGACCGAAAAATATGCGCACGTCACATACTTCTTAAATGGCGGCAAGGAAGCAGCGCTGGACGGCGAGAAAAGAGAAATGGTGCCATCACTCAAAGTGGCAACCTACGACCTCGCCCCCTCTATGCAGACACCCATGGTTTGCGATCTGGTTTGTCAAGCGATCAAGTCGGGCCAGTATCCCTTCATTGTCCTTAACTTTGCCAATCCGGATATGGTCGGCCACACCGGCATGATGGAAGCGGCCGTGCACGCGGTCGAGACGGTCGATAAAGCCTTCGGTCAACTACTTACGGCAATTCAAGAGGCAAACGGCACTCTGGTTGTAACGGCAGATCACGGCAATATCGAACAATTAATAGATCTGCGCACCGGCGAACCACATACGGCCCACACCACAAACCCGGTACCACTTATAGTGGCAAGCTTCCAGACGCCGCAAAATGATCCTCTCGGTCTTGCCAACGGCAACAAGAAAATTCTTGAGCCCGGAGGTTTAGCAGATGTTGCGCCAACGTTACTTGCCATCATGGGGCTGGACAAGCCAATAGAGATGACAGGGCACAGTCTTATATGCAAGGCATAGACAAGGCTTATCGAAATCTGTTAAACATGTAAAAACCGCGTAGCTTTCCAAAAGCTACTAAAGTCAAGTGGTTTCACTAGGCAATAAATACTTGTATAATTCAGGCGATTTCAGGTGGGCAAAACTTACTAACTTTGCCTCCAATTTATCAGTCTGAGAGAGCCGACAAAGGCACAAACTCATCAGGGATTAGAAGGAGACGAATCGATCTTATGTTGAATCTTAGAAACTTGGCCCTTGCCGGCGCTAGCGTCGCTCTTGTGGCTTCCCTCGCTGCTTGCAGCGGCAGCGGCGATAGCAGCACCCCCAGCACCTCTGGCGCTGGAACTGCAGCTACAACCGATGCAGCCAGCACAGCTACGAGCACCAGTGCTACAACAGCTACAACTACCGACACCACAACTACCACCTCAACTGGTACTGCGCCTGCCGGAGATGCTGCTAGCACAGCTACAACGACCACCACAACTACCGGCGAATCTCACTAGTAAGAGACTGGCCTTAGAAGTATGGAAACCCTCTCAGGCAGCTGAGAGGGTTTTTGTTTGAGCAAAAATATAATTACGAACATGTCTATGTTGACGGCGACGCATCATACTGACGGAACATACCGGATCATTTATCAGTCTTGAAACATTCAGCTGAAATGTCCCGGCGCACAAAATTACACAGGTTTAAAAAAGAGCTATGGCAATCGAGAAATGTATTTTGAAAAGCAGAGGTCGACTGAAATTTCAGACGACCTTGTTACAAGCGGCAATGATTCCGCTTGTGGTCGGCTCATCAATCTGCGCTCTGAGCGGCGCAGCCTCTGCTCAAAACAACGCCGCTGCACCACAACAAACCCTTCCTCAAACTGCTGTACAGCCGGTTACTCCGCCCCAAGCTACTCCGGTTCCGCAGCCCACCATCGGCACCATTCCCATGCCCCAGGCCGAGACGCCCGGAGCCCTGGCCGCACCGACCGTCTCCTTCGTTGATATCAACTCCGGACGCTTCGGCAAATTAGAAATCGATCTGCAGGACGGTCAGTTTCTCGCCGGCGCCGCCGACAATCTGCACCTCATCGCCCGCAACATGGATCTCAATCAAGGTGAGCTCAAGTCCTTAGATATTGAAGTAAAAGGAGCGCATCTCCAGGACTTCATCGTCGACAAAATGACCTTCACCACCCAGGGTGCCCTCAATTTCGACACCGGGCTGCTCTTCAACCAGAAAATGCTGCAGTTCAACAATCCGGCTCAGGCCCAGGTAACGGCCATCATCAGCCAAGATAGTCTGAACAAATTTCTCAAAGCACCGACAACCCTGGAGCGTCTCTCCATCACCGCCACCAAGAAAGGCGGAGTCCTGGCCAATCTCCTGGGCTCAGTCGGCGGCGGCGGATTTGGTCTGACCATTTCAAACGCGGCCATAGTCCTGGGTAAATCCAATCACGTCAATATTTCCGCCGACGGCAAAGTAGGCGTATCGCAGCTGGCCGTGCCACTTTCGGCCGAACTGGAGAGCCAGCTCTTCCTGCGTGACGGCTGGGTCCAGGTGGGCGATACCAAACTCAAAACCGCCGGTCAGGAAATATCCCCTCAGCTCTCCGAAATCCTGGTCAAGAAAATAAACAATCTTTCCAATTTAGGTCACCGCTCGGACGACATCCACTTCGCCTTTACCGATCTTAAAGTGACTCCGGGTCGCGGGCTCGTGGTCAGCGGCACGGCGCAAATAAACCGCCTGCGCTTTGGTCGGGCGGGCTAGAGAGACTGGCTGAAAGGTTATATACTAACGTCTTTCAGTCGCTTGCCACGACCTAGAAAGCGGGATATTAATGCTCAAGCGGCGCGACAATCGGCAATGGGACCAATTACGGCCGGTTAAGTTCACAAGAAATTTCACCAAAAACGCTGACGGCTCGGTCTTGATCGAGTTTGGCGACACCAAGGTTTTTGCCACGGCAAAAATCGAAGAGCGCGTGCCGGCCTTTCTTATAGGCAAGGGCGAGGGCTGGGTGACCGCCGAGTACTCGATGCTGCCGGGCTCGACCCTTGTACGGTCAGCCCGAGAAGTGGTCCGGGGGCAGCCATCAGGCCGCATGAGCGAAATTCAGAGGCTTATTGGCCGCTGCCTCAGAGCCGTAATCGACCGCCGAGCGCTGGGCGAACGAACAATTACTATCGACTGCGACGTCCTCCAGGCCGATGCAGGCACACGCGTAGCCAGTATCTGTGCCGGTTTTGTTGCCCTGCACGACGCATTGAGCAAATTGCGCAAATCCGGAGTCTTTGATGACCTGCCGATTACCGAGCATATGGCAGCGGTTTCGGTAGTACAAATAAATGGCCAGCTCTTACTCGACCCCAATTACAGCGAAGATTCCCAGGCCGAAATGGACTCCAACATAGTCCTGACCGAATCGGGCAAAATCCTGGAATTGCAGATGACCTCGGAGACTAAGCCCTACGACCCCAACAAGCTCGCAGATTTGATGAGCCTGGCCAACAAAGGCATCAAGGAAATCATCAGCCTGCAATACGACGTATTGAATAAGCGCTGATTCGAGAAAAGCTTAAAGAACTAATACAGCATTCTTAAATTTAGGGCATGCCCTCGTGACAACGACAGATATAGATATAAACTAAAGGTCTCACGTTGTTACTCCCGGCTTCAAACGGCAGCTTTTTTGACCATAGAAGATATTCAAGATTTCAACCCTATTCGCGAATCCTTCAAGGATGTGACCGCGTGGGGTCTTTTTGTCTCGACCTGCCGGGTAATGGAGCGCATTTATCGCCTCCAGGGCTACAAAGCAGCAGTACGCGTCATCCCCATTGTCTGGACCATCATCTGGTCGGTTAAAGGATTCTCTAAATTCCACGCCCAGGAGTTTGAGCGGGCCCGCCGGACATCTCTTGAGGGCGGCGACGCCCCGGACATGGAAGAAGCCGCTCTCACCAGCGAAGAGTATGAAGAATACCGGGTGCTTGGCCGCTGGCTCTGCCGCCGGCTGAACAACCTCGGACCCACTTTCGTCAAAATCGGCCAGACTCTCTCGACCCGTGCCGACCTCTTGCCGCTCCCGGCCATGCTTGAGCTGGCCCAGCTTCAAGAAAACGTCGATCAGTTTCCCCTGGAAACGGCCCGCGCCGTGATTGAGCGCGAACTGGGCGGCACCCCCGAAGTTCTCTATAAAGAATTCAACAGCACGCCCATAGCCGCCGCCAGCTTGTCCCAGGCCTACCGCGCCACCCTCCATGACGGTCGCGATGTCGTGGTCAAAGTGCAACGCCCGGATCTCTCAAAAATAGTCGTAGTCGATGTGCAGATTCTTGCCGCCGTCGCCGACGAAGTCATGCAATACCCCAGCCTCTGCCGCCATACCGATTGGCCGGGCGTGGTGGAAGAGTTTGCCCGGACGATATTTGAAGAAATCGACTACATTCGCGAAGGCCGCAATGCCGATACCTTCCGTTCCAATTACCGCAATTTCGATCGCATCCACATACCTCGTATTTACTGGAAGCTCACCGGTCGCCGCGTTTTGACAATCGAATACGTAGACGGTGTGCGCATCAACGACCTGGACGGCATCAAAGCTGCCGGCCTCGATCCCGCTGAAATAACGAGAGTGGGAGCCAATTTCTATCTGCGCCAGTTGCTTGAGGACGGCTTCTTCCACGCCGATCCGCACCCGGGCAATATGCGCATCATGGCCGACGGCCGTGTCGGTATCTTTGATTTCGGCATGGTTGGCCGCATATCACCGGAGCTTAAACAGCATCTGGTCAACGCATTCATGCACACCATCCAGCGCGAGTACCGCGACCTGGTCGATGACTTTGTCGGTATGGGCTTCCTCAAACCGGACGCCGACCGCGAAGGTCTCTGCCGCGACCTGACTCCCATCATCGATGCTCGCTTCGCCGATGGTATGTCCCGCGTGCGCTTCCGCAAGATGCTTTTTGATTTCTCCGAAGTCTGCTTCAACTACCCATTCAGACTGCCTTCGGAATTCACCTACGTTATGCGCGCCCTTCTCACCCTGGAAGGCATCGCCCTTTCAATCAATCCCGACTTCAACTTCGTCGACGCGGCTATGCCTTTTGCCCACCGACTGGTTTTGAAAAACAATCAGGTCCTGGGTCGGGCTGTCTTCAAAGAAGTCTTCACCGACGGCAAGTTTAACCGCCACGCAGCGATGAAGCTGATCAAGACTGCCGCTTCGCTCACCAGCTCACTGCTCTAAAGGTTTAGAATGCTCGCCTGAGGCGCCTGGTTGCTCGTCAGCACCGGGGAAAACCAGCCTGGGCGTCACATCACTCCAGCTGTACGGTCTGACCCGCACCGGGGAGCACCAGGACTGGTCTTTGAGCAAGGGCAGCCGGGCGCCAAAATAATCATTGAACAAAACCCTGAAGGTATTCACCGGAGTAATGGTCGGATAATAGCTGGGTGAGGCATCACCGGGGAAGCGATAAGCATTGAGAATGCGCATCACCTCGTTGTAGTAGGCATTGTCATCTTTCATCGGATAGTAAGTGCCGTGGTCGGCCTGGATGATAATCACAGGTTTTGTCCCCCGGGAGTCGATTTTCTCAATCCACTTTTGCACTTCGCTGTTGCAATATTTGATCTGCTCAACATAGGCGTTGAAGTCGGTGCTGTGATCGTTGAGGAGCTCACGGGGCAGATCTTTACGCTTTCCGTCCTTGTCAAAAATGGCCGGCGGATGGGAAAGATCCGAATGAATAAGAACAAACTTGGGACCGGCAATGGATAGGACTTTGTCCAGACATTTGCCGGGAGCGATACGCCGATCGCAGTAACTATCGCGCATGACATGCAGATATTTTTCCAGTCCGGTCATGGGAGTGAGCATCATCATGGCCGTCGTAAAATGGCTGCCGAAGTCAGTTTTGATATTCATGTCGGCGGAGGGAATATCATCGGTGGCAAAGGCACCGGATGAAACATTGATGAACTTATAGCCAAGCTTTTTAAAGATGCAGGCAACAGCACTGTTTTGCATCAAGCGATAATAAATATTGTCGGCCTGAAAGTTGTCACCCATCTCCTTCGGAATCGCTGATATATAGTCCATATTGAGCGATGAAGCCATGGAAAAAGGAGTGCGGTCGTAATTGGACGCCGCTTTTGGCACCACATAAAAGCCGTGCTGTTTGAGAAAGTCCAGAAATTCATGATCGTCAAAATTGCCCTGATTTTTCAAGGTATAAGGACTGGCATAAGCATCAAGGATAATGTAGTAAACATCAGGCTTTTCCACTGTTTTTGCGGTGGTGGCGGCCGGGGGAGAAAAATTCTTGCAAGGGCCGCTGAAGAGATCGATAAAGTGCGCTTGAACTTTGCTCTGCTCCGAGTCACTCACCATCAGCGGTACCAGATTCATGAGCAATAAAATCGTGCACATAATATTGAATGCAATATTCATGCGACCGAAATCGACCGGCTTGACCTCTTCTCCCTCGCGGGCCTTCGGGGTGCGGAAAAGAAGGGAAAGCAGACCGACGAGAATAAGGAAAAATAAGACGAAGGTAATGATGTCTTCGACCTGGGTGTGGAAAAGAATCTGACTGCCTAGATTGAGATAGAGGCGAAACTGGTCAAAACAGAGACTGAGCCCGACCACAAATGAGCTGGCTATGCCGGCTTTGAGCGGATTTCTCAGGAAGATACAGAAGAGGGCAAAAACAAAAAGGGCCCAGGCTTCCATCAAAATCAGAGGAGCCACCACTTCCTCGGGCAAAACCTCCAGCTTCACCTGCACCCTGGCCGAAAGCACCGAGACGGCCGCCAGAAGGAATGGATGCAGCACCAGATGGCTCAAACGTTTGACTAACAAATGGACTCCTCAAATAATTCGACGGCTGCCAAGAAGACAATAAACTGCGACCCGGGGCATCTCTGACGGGCTAAACCATTTTAAAGCCCCGGCTGCTTACTTAACACTTCTGGCAATAAAAGGTCTTATTCCTACGGTATTTCCCCCTGAGAGCCGCTGTCTTTATAAATATTTTCTACAGATTCTCCAGGAAAGGCATTCTGCCTGCAAAATACATGTAGGCAGGCGCCTTGGCATCGGGAGGAAGCAACTTTAGTGGTTTCAAGATCGAGCACACTCGAACGCCCTCAAATAGCAGTGGCCGGCTTTGCCTGCGCCCGCTGCAATCATTTTATTGAGACGCCTTCCAAGTTTTGCGGCAACTGTGGTGAACCGGCGGCGATGATGTCCCGCTCCCATACCCAGCTGCAATCGACTTTCAATCACCAGAGTCAGATGCAGCAAATGCAGCTGCAGCTGGAAAGACAGGCCCAGGGTCAGACCGGTGCTTTCATGGCCTCCAACCTGGCCAACAAGCAGGCGGAAGACTTCTACAGTTCACATCAGCCGTCCACCCCCAGCTTTGCAGTCCCCAAGCGCAAAAATAAGCCCATCCCCCCCGAGATCAGGGAGGAAATGGCCAGCATCAACGCCACTATGCTGAGAGAGCGCTTCTTCCTGATTTTTCACTACAGCGTCTTTCTGGTGACCAACCTGATTGGTTTTGCCATGGCCATCAAATGTTATGCCGAATACATCGGTGATGATGTGACCAGAACAATGATCGCCACAACACCGCTGTTGTTCATCAACCTGGTAGCACTGTGCTGCCTGGTGCCGATCAAAGGCACAAAGGGCGAGATTGCCCGCCTCAAGGATCGCATGACCAATCTCAAGCTGCGCCTCGAATTCGACAGCATTATCTAATTAGTTTGTCCGCTCAGGACCTATTGCTGAGACGGTGTCCAGCGCAGGTTTGGTTTGCGCGCGGCCATGGCTTCATCGAGCTTACCGACCGGGGTCTTGAACGGTGCATTGCGCACGGTGTCAGGGTCCTCGATGGTCTCCTTATCGATGCCGAGCATTATGTCGGCAAAACGATCGAGAGTTTCCATTGATTCGGTTTCAGTCGGTTCGATCATCATTGCTTCCGGCACGAGCAGCGGGAAGTAAACGGTCGGAGCATGGACGCCGAAGTCCAGAAGACGTTTAGCCATATGAGCGGTGGATACTCCGCGCTCCTTCTGCTTGACGCCGGAGAGGACAAATTCGTGCATACAATTTTGCGGATAGGCAACGACAAAATTGCGGCTCAGTTTGTTTTTCAGATAATTGGCGTTGAGGATGGCATCACGCGATACCTGACAGAGACCGTCCCGGCCGTGGGCGGCAATATAAGTGTAGGCCCGTACAAGGATGCCGAAATTGCCGTAGAAACCTTTGATCTTGCCGATTGATTTGGGTCTGTCCCAATCAAAAGCATAGGTATCACCGTGTTTTACAACAGTCGGCTTGGGCAGGAAAGGCTCGAGGATATCACGACAGGCAACGGCGCAGGCGCCGGGTCCACCGCCGCCGTGGGGGGTCGAGAAAGTTTTGTGCAAGTTCAGATGGCAGACGTCAAAGCCCATGTCGCCCGGACGCACCAGACCCATGATGGCGTTGAGATTGGCGCCGTCGTAATAAATCAATCCGCCGGCGGCATGCACCAGTTGCTGCACCTGCATGATTTCTTCTTCAAACAATCCCAGAGTATTGGGATTTGTAAGCATGATGGCCGCGGTGTCCGGTCCAAGGGCGGCCTTGAGGGCCTCGAGATCGACCAGACCGCGCTCGTTACTCTTAATTTCCACAACCTCAAAACCGACCATAGCGGCGGTGGCGGGGTTGGTACCGTGGGCGGTGTCAGGGACGATTACCTTCTTGCGCTTGGTGTCGCCTTTGGCCTCAAAATAAGCCTTGATCAGAAGCAAACCGGTCATTTCACCGTGAGCACCGGCGGCCGGTTGCAGCGTCACAGCCGGCAGACCGACGATTGCTGAAATCGACTGCTCCAGTTTATAGATTAGCTCCAGCGCACCCTGCACCTGATCTTCCGGCTGATGCGGATGGATTTCGCGGAATCCTTCCAGAGCGGCCATAGCATCGTTGACCTTGGGGTTGTACTTCATCGTGCAGGAGCCCAGGGGATAGAAACCGGTCTCGATGCAGTGATTGAGATGGGAAAGGCGCACAAAGTGCCGCATCAGATCCAGCTCACTGACCTCGGGCAGTGCGGCGGGCACCTGCCGCAGGTAAGCTGCGGGAATCATCTCGCTCAGAGGCTTCTGCGGTACTCCCACGCGGGGCAGCACCTGAGCCCGGCGGCCGGCGGTAGATTTGTCGTAAATTAGTTTTTCCATTTTCCTCAGCCTCTGCCCTGCTTTAGTGCTCAAATATGTCCTTGAAACCGTTTATGTCGAGCTCACAAACGGTCGGCAATGCTTTATACAATTTCTGCGCCAGTTCCAGCCTTCCCTCGCGCTGCAACAATGCTTTGATCCTGTCGTAAATAGGCAAGAGCACGCGCACATCATTGGCCGCATACTCCAGTTGCGAATCGGTCAGGTCGGGATGAGCCCAATCGCTTGTCTGATCAGCCTTGTCCAGCTCGATCCTGAGCAGCTCTTTGACCAGGTCCTTGAGACTGTGGCGGTCAGTATAGGTGCGCACCAGCTTGGAGGCTATTTTGGTGCAGAAAATCGGATTGGTATCGGCACCCAGATAGTACTTAAGTACGCCCACATCAAATCTGGCGAAATGAAACAGTTTGAGGACGTTGGGGGCTTCCAGAAGCGTTTTTACATTGCTCTGGGCAGTGGTATCAAACTCAGCACCACCCTTATACCGAACAAAAGAAACCACACCGTCGTGGTCACATATCTGCACCAGACAGAGACGGTCGCGGCGCAGGATCAAGCCGCGGGTCTCGGTGTCGACGGCAATTACCTGTTTGGAGAGATAGTACTTGAGCCTTTCATCACTCAAGTCTCCTTCAAAAAGCTCCGGTTTGCGGTGCTTGACTAACATGTCAGCGGTCACGGCGAGTCCTTTCAACAGATGCAATCTGGTCAGCGGGTGCGATCTGGCCAAATTATAAGCTCTTGAGAGCACGGCAGCGACAAAGATATCCGGCTTCTAATGCAATTTGTAGCGCTTATGCGGCGATATTACTGAAACTTTTATTCTTCGGGCAGCGAGTCTGCAAGAGCTTCGGCTAGATGCTTCACCTTGACATTGAGCCCCCGGGCTTTTGCCCCGGCTTCAATTTGCAGCATGCATCCGGGATTGGAGGTGACGACAACGTCGGCGCCGGACTCTTCGATAAACTTCATTTTGCGCTCGAGCACGGCCAGGCTCATCTCGGTATTCAACAAGTTGTATATACCAGCCGATCCACAACAGTGCTCGGCCTCGGGAAGGTCATAGAGATGAGCACCGGTGAGGGCCGCCCGGTCGGACAAAAGGGCGGCCGGCTCCATCCTCACACCCTGAGCATGGGCCAGATGGCAGGCGGCATGATAAACAATTTTTTCCGATGAATGGACATTTTTCGGCTGCTCATCGCCATCGGATCCGGCCAGCAATTCAAACTTGTAGAGTGTCTGCGAAAGGTCCTGCACCCTGGCGCTGAAATCCCTGGCCGCCTGACTGTAAGCGGGGTCCTCAGCCAGCAGATGACCGTAGTCCTTAAGCATGGCGCCGCAACCGGCGGCGGTGACAACAACAGGATCGTTGCCTTTGAGCAAGTCGATATTTTTGCGCGCCAGGTCTCTGGCAATATCGACAAAACCGGCATGAAAAGCCAGCGCGCCGCAGCATGTCTGGGGAGGTACTTCCACCACGAGCGAGCGTTTTTTCAATAATTTGATCGCCGCAAGATTGACATGATTGTAAAAGACATCCATGACACATCCGGCAAAAAGCGCTACCTGACCTACTTTTGCCCCGGACTTCCAGGACTTGCGCGGCAGGCTGACATGCACCGGCACCCGCGGCACAAACATCTGCCAGCTGGCCAGCCGACCAAGCAGAGACGGTGAGCCCAGGGCCCTGGTAACTTTGACAAAGAGCTCGTCCAGCCCCATACGCTGCACAAAGCGCAACAAAGAACCAAGCACCAGCAGTCGACCGTAATGAGGCAGCAGCTGGGTAAAGGAAAAGCGCATAAAGGAACGAGCCAGAGGACTGAGTCTGTCAGTGCTCAGAGCCCTGGTTGTATTGAGCAACTCCTCATAATTCACCCCTGAGGGACAGGCAGTCTGACAGCCAAGACAACCGAGGCAGGTATCGATATGCTCTGCGGCACGTTCGTCCATCGGTCGACCCGATTCCTGCCATTGATTGATTAGATAAATGCGACCTCGCGGCGACTCCATCTCCCGGCCGGTGGCCAGATAAGTAGGACAGGCGGGCAGACAAAGACCGCAGTGAATGCAGCTCTCCAGCAAACTCTTGGAGATGCGAGCGGCACCGGATGCAGTATCAATAGCAATAACTCGGTCTTCAGCGGTCATGGAATGTCACCCCGGGATTGAAGCATCGGAGCGGATCAAATGTATCCCGCAAACGCGAAACCAGATGGCCAAAAGCGGCGTCGTTGGCCCGGGGACTGTGCGAGCTGAAGCGATAGGGCGGATTTGACCGGGATATGATTGTCTGATCAAATTCAGCCAGGGCGTTGCCGCCGGTCTTAAGTCTGGTATTGGAGAGAAAATCCGAAACGACGGCAAAGGCTTTTTCGGCACTGGCAGCGTCAGGGCAATCCAGGAACAAACGTCCCATAGCCGGCCGATAGCGCAATTGCCCGCGCTCGCCGACCGCAGCCAGATGATCGATCAAAGCGGCTGCTGAAGCCCTCGAAAGCGACAATTCTATGCCGGCTGCGGCGGGGTTGACCAGGCCGGGGAAGGTCGAGACAAGACCGTCATAGGACAGCTCACGCGCCGTCAGGCCCTGAGCTTTCAAATGTTCCGCCACCTGGGCGGAGACATCCGCCACCAGCGCCTTCGTCCCCAGGGCCTGGATAACCAGACTGTAGGCCTCATCTCCAGCCTCGGCCCGGGAAGCCGATTCCAGAAGCTCCAGGGCGCCCAGGGGCAACCCAGAGGCCGCCAGTTTGACCGCGACAAACAAGAGCTCGGCCGCACTTTTGGAAGCGACGACAAAGTTGAGACGCTCGGCCGGAGTGGCGGAGAGCCGCAGATGCGCCAGATAGGGCAGGCCAAAAACGCCGCGCCCACCGACAACCAGCTTGGTCAAATCAAAACCGGTCACATTTTTGACGACCCGTCCACCCATCTTGGCGCACTTGCCGCCTTCATAAGCAAGCTCCAGACCGAGCACCTGCGAGCGCAAATAGCCGAAGCCCTGCTCGAGATAACCGCCGTCGCCGGCGGCGATGACATCGATTAGAGATAGATTTTGAGCGCTGGTATCTACCGGAAAAAACTGATTGTGTTCGGCCAGAATATTGGACAGGGTGCCCATTTTGATGCCTGTCTCCACGGCGATGACCATGTCTGAGACGACATGCTCCCGCACTTTATCGAGGGCCGAAAGGTCAAAAAACACATTGTGCTCGCGACCAAAATCCAGCGACTGCGGCTCTCCGCAAAATATGGCCGCATCCTGACGATAATTATTCTTGAGCAGATCAAGGAGCTGACTGGAATCTTCAGGCTTAACTACGAGCCTATTTTGCTCACTTATCAACATTCGTATAGCTTCTTGTAGTACCCTTGGCCTGACCAAAAATCTTCAATAAAATCTCTAGAACAAGAGTATAAAGGAATTTCACCGATGGCGCGCAACCTTATCATCGTATCCGGCTACTACGGCTTTGATAACCTCGGTGACGAAGCGATACTTGAGGAATTGCTGGGCGAATTGACCGAAATTGCCTCCCGCGACCAGATCGTAGTCCTCTCCAATGCTCCTGACAGCACCACTCAAAAATTTGGCGTGGCCAGTGCCAATCGCTGGCAGCTCTCCGAAATAATGCCTCTCATGCGCCGGGCCAAACTCTTCATCAGCGGCGGCGGTGGCCTTTTCCAGGACACAGGCTCGGCCGGCTCGGTGATTTACTATGGCGGTCTGATCTGTATGGCCAAGGCCCTCGGCACACCCACTCTTGTATATGCGCAGGGCCTGGGACCGCTGCGCCGATCGGTCAGTCAATTTTGCACCCGCGCCGTTTTCAACCTGGCCGATGCCATCACCCTGCGCGACGACAAATCGATGGCCATGCTCAATCAATGGGGCATCAAGGGCAGCCTGACCGAGGATCCGGTCTGGTTGCTCAAACCCGGTCAACTGCCCGAAACAACTGCCGTGCAGATGAAGGCTCTGAGAAAGGACCATAAAAAGCTTATTGGTCTCTCTCTGCGCGAAGGCGGCGGCTTCACCCCGGCACACATAAGCGAACTGGCCCGCAGTCTGGATAAGACCCTACCTGCCGACGCTGCTGTTGTCGGGCTGCCCCTGCAGAGACAGCAGGATGAGCAGGTGCTGGATCAATTTGCCGAGGATTTCCGCGCCCTGGGCCGGGTCTGCCACCGGCCCACCCTCGATGACCTGACCCTGCCCAGCCAGTGGCTGAGCCTGATTGGCTCCCTGGACATGGTTGTGGGGATGAGGCTACATTCGCTGATCATGGCCCTGAGCAGCGGCGTACCGGTAGTGGGCATCGCCTATGATCCCAAAGTTGCCCGGGTACTGACCCAGTTTGAACAACCGGCACTGGCCTACACAAAAGGGGAAGAACAGCTGTCCGGCGAGAAAAAGGACGAATGGCTTAAGAATTTGACGGCCGCGGTCAAAGAAAACCATACATATCGACAGAAAGCGCTGGAAGAAGCGAAGAGATGTAAGGAGCTGGCTTGTCAGAATCCTCTTATTATCGCTAAAATGCTTGCTTAATATAGAAATTGCAACCTGTATGTCCGCACCATATCCAGTACCAATGGAAATTTATTTTGTCCCAAGATAATCAAGCTACCCACGCTCCGCAAACATCTCCGAGCGCCAACAATCGACAAAAGGTGCTCGGTTATCCGGTTGACCTGCTGGATGAGCAGAGCGCTCTCGATAAAATAGAATCGGCCTGGCACAAGGAAAATGGCCAGGGTGCTTATATGCATGTAGTCACCCTGAACGCCGAGATGGTGGTGGCATCGCAAAAAGATAAAGAACTGGACCGGGTTGTGCGCAACGCCAATCTTGTCGTACCGGATGGAGCCGGCGTAGTCTTCGCCCTGCGTTTGAAAGGCTCGCAGGTCAATCGCCTGCCCGGCATCGAACTGGCTCACGGAGCCCTGGCCCGGGCCGCCGGAGCCGGACAGGAAGTGGCTCTGATTGGCGGACGGCCGGAGGTAATGGACAAACTTGTACAGGTATTGCCGACCATGCATCCCGGTCTGAAAATTTGCGCACATCAAAACGGCTTTTTCAAAGCGGAGGAGGAAAAAGCTCTGCTGGAGGCCATTTCCGCCAGGAAGCCCAAGCTGGTTCTGGTCGCTCTCGGTGTGCCGCGCCAGGAATTTTTCATTGACCGCAACAAGCATTTATTCCCCCATTCAGTCCTCGTCGGCGTGGGCGGAAGCTTCGATGTCTGGACCGGATTCGTCGCCAGGGCACCGCAGTTTTTTCAGCGTTTTCACCTGGAGTGGCTCTACAGGCTGCTGAAGGAACCCTGGCGCTTCAAACGCATGGCCGGCTCACTGCCTAATTTCGCCATCCAGGTCCTGCTTGACCGGGCCAAAAACAAGGATAACAATGCTCTTTAACAAAGCATTTATGGCCGGCGCCGATGAAGCGGAAAGGCTCCGCCTGGTGCGCGATCTGCCCTTAAAAAATCTGGCTCACCTGGGTGACGCCGTTTTCGAACTCTACGAAAGAGAAAAGGAAACCATCTCCGCCGCTGATGTAGAGCGCATGCACAAGCAAGTCGTCTCCCGGGTAAACAGCAAAGAACAGGCGCGACTGCTGCATCTGCTCAAACCAACGCTGAGCGAAAGCGAACAGGACATCGTAAGACGGGCTCGCAATCTCAAACCCAGCAGCTTTCGCCGCAATGTCGAACAGGCGGTTCTGCGCCAGGCAACGGCTTTTGAAGCCTTGATCGGATATTTATATTTGACCGACGAAAAGAGATTGCAAGAACTCTTAACCAAAACGGACGAAGCGGCCGAAAGCCAAGCCGAATAAGGCTATTGGGACTCAGCTCCATTAATGAGCGCGACAAAAATGGACACTAAACCTTAAAGATAGCTTGTAATGCCCGGAAGCCTTTGTATCTGGTGCTAAGTTACCCTCTAGGCGGTCGTCCCCGCTCCAGTTGTATTTGCGCACCTAACCATGACAGAAGAAATTTACCGCACACTTCTGCTTAACTCTGCCGACGCGGTCATCGTGACCGACAAGGCAGGCCTTATAACAACGGTCAATCCCTCCTTCAGCCGCCTCATTGGAGCAGAAGAGAAGGACCTCCTCGGTCAACCGCTCAGCTCCTTTATCGACATGAGCAACCAGGAAGAAAACGCCGCCGGTAAACATCCCATCCCCCCTGCCGAACCGGCCCCGGATGACGAATTGGAACCCCGCCCGGTGACGGTTTTGACGCGCGCCGGCAGCGAATTTGTCATGCCTGCCGCGCAGTTTCCAATCAATCAAAAAAACGGTGACGGAAAAAACTGCTCGCACCTGACGATTGTTTATGTAATCCAGGCTAACTCCCTGCAACAGGCCCAGACTGAATTTGTCAGTACAGTCAGCCACGAATTGCGCACACCGCTTACCAGCATCAAGGGCTTCGCCGATACCATACTGCGAGCCGGGGACAGACTCGACGTCAATCAACAAAGACGCTATGTCGGCATCATCAAAGATCAGGCAGACCGGCTTACCAGGCTGGTGGAAGACATTCTCGCCGTCTCGCGATTGGAATCGAAAAAACTGCAGTTGACCATCCGCGCCATCGATATCAAAGAAGCAATCGAAAGGGTGATTCAAAATCTTTCCGACAAGGGCAAAAATCACAAGCTCCTGGTGCAGGTGCCGGCGGGCCTGACGCCCGTCTGGGGCGACTCGGACCGACTGGAGCAGATTCTCACCAATCTCATAGACAACGCCATCAAATACAGTCCGGCCGGGACGACGGTCACTGTAACAGCCAAAGGCATTCAGGGAGACCCCGAGCTGGTCGAGTTTTCGGTAAGCGACCAGGGCGTCGGCATTCCGGAAGAGCACATCCCTCAAGTATTTTCTAAATTTGGCCGCCTGGACAATCCGCTGGTGCGCCAGACAGAAGGCACCGGCCTCGGGCTCTACATCACGCGCTCGCTCGTGCTGGCCCTGGGCGGTCAGATCTCGGTCTCCAGTCAACCGGGCAATACTACTTTTACAGTCAAGCTGCCCGCCTCCACACTGGAACAACAAGCGGCCAGGGGGAGGGACTGATGCTTCTGCCTACCCCAGTTATTTTGATCATCAATCAACCAAGACAGGCAGCGGAGTTTGCTTCGGTCCTGGAAAAAACCGGCAGCAAAGTGCATGCCGTCACTTCCTTTGAAGAAGCCAATGAACTGCTCTCATTCCTGCATCCGGACATCATCATTTTGCCCAATGAGCTGGGTGGTGCCAATGCCGGCGACGGCCGTCTCTACTGCCAGCAAATCCGAGCCACCCTGGCTCCGCCCCGACCGGTGCTGGTTTTATTGCATCCGTCCACCGATGTGACCGAACGCATCAATGCTTTCAGATATGGCGCCGACGACGTGCTCGGCGATCCGATCGACAAAAACGAATTGGCGGTGCGCGTCATAGCGCACCTGCGCCGCCGCCAGGAAGAATTTTCCAGCCAGCTGACTCAATTGCCCGGGCCCAACTTGATCCGCCGCATGCTCGATCAGTGCCTGATCTCGGATAAACAATGGGCGGCTCTTTCGGTTGACTTAAACAAGATCCGCGTCTACAACGAAACCTACGGCGACCTGGCCGGCGATCAACTGATTAAGGCCCTGGCAGCCATTCTTGTTGATTGCGCCGATGACAATGAATTTGTCGGTCACATCGAAGCCGACGACTTTTTGATGGTGACCAGGCCGGAAGTGGCCGAGCGCAAAGCGGAGCTCATCTGTCAGCAATTTGACAGCATCAGCTCTCGTTTTTATCCCAAAGGTGACATCGCCAGAGGCTATTTGATCTCCACCGGCCGTGGTGGCATTCGCCGCCGCGTTCCCTTGATCTCGATAGCAATTGGTATCGTCAACAGTACCGTCAGAAAATTCCAGTCCTACGTCGACGTGCTGACGACGGCCCGCGACTACCGCTATCTGGCCAAACAATCCCAGGGATCGTTCTGGGTTTCAGACCGCTCCGGCTCCGCCCATCCGCTGCCGGAGCCGCCCAAACCGGCCGGCAAAGACAGACTGGCTGAAATCACACGCATCCTCGTGGTAGAGCCCGACGGCGCCATGGCCTGTCTCTTGCAAGAGACATTGGCCCTGGAAGGCTACTTTGTCCAGGTGACAAGCTCGGCCGACGACGCACTGGAATTGGCTCGCTATGAGCCTCGCCCGGATCTGATTTTGCTGGAATCCAATCTTACCGGCCGCAAAATGGACGGCTGGAAGCTATGCCGCGAGCTGAAATCGGACGAAGAACTGAGCCGCATCTGGATCGTCATGGCTACCTCGCATCCGGACCAGTCACTGGCCCTCGAAGCCGGCGCCGACCTTTACCTGCCCAAGCCTTTCGATATGCCGTCCCTGCTGAACGAAGTCAACTTACTTCTGCGCTCGCGCAGTTAGTTTTTGAGCTGCTGCAAAATCCACTCGGCGGCCTGGACAATCGATGAAGCCTGAAAATCGGGTTGCACCGGCCACTGATATTCGCCGGCCTGCACCCTCTGGCCGTAGCCGGTCTCGACCAGCACGCCCTTGACCTTGCTGTTTCTGGCCAGCTCCACATCGGTAGACTTATCGCCGACGACAAAGGCACGGCTCATGTCGAGATCGGGGATTTCGGCGACAGCCTGCTCAATCATGCCGGGCATCGGCTTGCGACAGTTGCAGGCGATATTGTAAGGCGCCACTTCACCGCCCTCCTCCGGGCTCAAATGCGGACAATAGTAGATGGCGTCGAGCTTTGCCCCATGACCGGCCAGAAGGCTGGTTAAACGGGCGTGCAGGTCGTGGATATGGGACTCAGGATAGTAGCCCCGGGCCGCCCCCGTCTGATTGGTGGTCAGGACGCAGAGCACGCCGGCCTTATTTAGCCTGGCGATAGCCTCCCCCGCCCCTTCGATAAGGTTGAGGTCCTCCACACGGCGTATATAGCCGGCCTCTACATTGATGGTCCCATCCCGATCGAAAAAGACGACTGGCCGCGCATTGGTACTGGGCACCGCACACACCCCTTTTAAATAAGCCAAAAATCCGCTAAAACCATACTATTGTAAGTCAGCGAATATGTTACGATTGTCTGTAGTTTCTTTACCAGACTAGATAGCAAATGAGATTAAACGACGACAACGCCTCATTTAGGTTCAATCAGAAGGGTCTGCGCAAATTCCTGGGCGACCTGGAGTGCGAAATAATGGAACTCGTCTGGAAGCTGGCCAATCCTACGGTCACCGTTCGCGAGGTCTTTGACTCTCTGCGCCATGAGCGTCAGATTGCCTATACGACCGTGATGACGACCATGGTCAGGCTATCGGAAAAAGGTCTGCTAAAAATCGTCGACAAGGTCGGTCTGGCCAACTGCTATATGCCGGCCTATGACCGCGAGGAATTCATCGCCACAGCCGTGAAGATGGTGCTTGAGATATTCAGCAGCCAGTTCCCGCGCGAATCGCAAGAGTTTTTTGAAGCCTATCAGGCCAAGCAAGCCCGCAAGGCCCAGCGCAAGAAATAAAATCGGCTGTAGTCAAGAAGCGAGCGGCAAGCATAACTCTTGACAGTGTCGTCTGCGCTGGCTCTTTCAAGCTTATTTTCTGATTTCAGCTATAGATTTTCTGATCACCTTCGGTCCGGCGGACTCAAGAGCGGTGACAATCGTTTGCTTTTCCTGCTCAACAGCCTCCACCTGTATAAAAAGCGGCTCACTGAGAGCCTTTTCCTCCGATCTATAGATAAGTGAAATTTTGAGAGAGCCCGGGACCAGAGTGCGCGTCGTCCAGATCCCGGGAAATTTCAGTCTGGCGCGATAGGCATCAACGGCATCTTGTGTTGGACGGACGATTTCCCCTTCGGCGGTAATACCTTTGCCGCCCGGAGCGCAAGCATCTCGCAGAGCGCCCAACAATTTTGGATGCATCGCACGATACCAGGCGGTCAGGGGAGCGCGCATGTCCCCCAGTCCCACCAAACCAAACTGCCGGTCATATATCACAATCGATGCAATATCTCTGGCTGCCACCAGGGCGGCCGCCTCTATTGGTGAAGGCGAGTCATGCGAATTGCGATCAAGACTCAGAAAAATGTAAGCGATGAGCAATGCGGTCATCACCAGCAAGAGCGCGGCGATCTGGTGCCTGCGGTATGGGCGATCGGATCTTTGTAAGCGGGGCTTAACAAGGCGCATTTAAAAGCTAATAAGACTCCCGGTCAGAAACCGTACTATTCGCTGAGACAGTGCCTGCGCCGTGACTCTGTGTCCGGCCGGAGCGAAATGGACCTGGAAGAACAAAGGCTCTTTAGCGCTGTAATCCCTGAAAGCGTTGCTCAATTCCAGGACATCAAAACCATCTTTGAGACTCATATCTCGAAGTTGCGACAGCTGGACTTCGTACGATCCGTTGCCATTGCCGAGGTTGGGAAAAGTCATAACCATGAAACGAATATGATTGCTTTTGCATACGGCTGCCATTTCCTCCAGCAGGGCCCTAGTGACCTTGCGGTCATCCTGCCGCAAGCGTCCCCCCGTCTCAAGATTGCTGCGCCGCGAAAATAGGTTCTCGACAAAATGACGAAGACGAATGAACAGTTTGTCATTCAAATTGAGAAGAAAAATCGCTTGCTGCCAGACTCCGAAAATTCGACTGTGACTGCGGAGATACTCGATAAGAGAATCAGACTCAAGCCTGGCCTTACTGGAGATGAGCACTCTGCTGTCCTGCCTTAAAACGTCATGCTCATCCAGATAGAAATACGGTCGGGGGGCTGAATCCCGATAGTTCTGAAGACTGAAGACATTTTCGGCGCTATCACCCTGGTTGTAGAAAAGCACGACCAGGTCCGGCTTATAAGCGAGTACGCTGCGCTTGAGCAGGAGCAATTCCTGCCCGGTGGAGTATCCGGACACACCAAAGTTCAATACCTCGGCACTGTCATAACCAAATTGCGGAAGGTGAGAATGAAATACCTGATTCAGTCTCTGTTCCGTCAGGCTGGCCCAATCCTTATCCAGTGGCACCTGGAGAGACTCAGTCTGAGAATCGCCAAGGAGGGCTATACGAAACACTTTCGCAGGCTTTGCCTTTGACCGGTCCCTGTCTCGCCAACCGTCAACGGAGAGGCGATCGCTCGAATAACCTTCAAGACGCCAGGTTATGCGTTTCCCGGGAATATGAACCGTGCCTAGTTCCCTGTCCGGTTTGAGGAAGTTCTGCTCTCCCACACCGGCCCAGGCGAAAAACCCCTCAAGCACTGCGATGGCCAGTATCAAAACCAATAAAAACTGCCCAAACATGCGCATATACGGAGACACCTGGAGCTGCTGCTTTCAAGACAGTGCAACTGTTGTCTGCAACCGACAGCGCACGTGGTCTGATCAAACTCCATGGGTGTAAAGCTAGTATGAGCATTTGATGTGAATGCTTTACAGAGCGACGGCACAATATCGCGCCATAAAAGAAGAGGACCAGCTTTCGCTGGCCCTCTCTAGTTTCTTGGATTTCCGATTCAGCAAATGTTTTGATTATTCGCTGTCTGGGATTGCGGCACCTTCCGGCAGTGTGGGAGAGGTCTTCTGGTGACGCTCTGCGCGACCGCTGGTGTAGTGACGTTCATCAAGTACGGTGGGTTCAACCTGGAAGAGGTTGGTGTCACGAGGACCTTCCACACGGCCGATTTCTTCGGGAAGCTTCAGCTGACCGGGAGTACCGGGCAGGATGATTTCCGGTCTGACAGCAACAACCAGTTCGCTCTCGTCTTTCGAGAACGCTTTCGAACGGTAGAGAGCGCCGAGAACGGGTACTTCACCGAGAAGAGGCTGTTTGTTGAGCTGACGGCCAGTGGTGGCGGTGACCAAACCGGCGATGAACAATTCTTGTCCGGGCTTCAACTCAACAATCGTCTGTGTCTTTCTGGTGGTGAAACCAGGGATGGTGGCAGTACCGAAGGTGAAGTTGAGGTTCGGTGCAAGGATACGTTCTTCAGGAGAGATTTCGAGGTTGATTGTTCCGTTCTCTTGCAAGATAGGAATCATGTTCAATCTCAAACCGAACGGTTCGAAAGTAACGGATGCCAGAGCGGTACCAGCGGTTGCGATCTGCTGAATGATGGGGATTTCTCCACCAGCCAGGAAGGCAGCACGTTCACCGGATATGGTGACCAGTGTGGGCTCGGCAAGTACTCTGGCGCGGGAATTAGCAATCAAGCCAGCAATCTGTGGATTGAAGGAGATGTTGCCTTTACCACCGCCCCAGTTAGAAACGCCGGTGAAAAGGTTGGCGAGTGCTGTACTGAGAGTCGCACCACCAGGAGCGCCGAGCAGAATCTGCTGAGCGAGCAAGGAGGGTGACTGCAGAATTGCAGCCTGACCGATTGAGGTCACGCCGACCGGATTGAGGAAGGTCACGGGAGCAACTGTCGAACCAACACCGATACCGGTAGGAGCGATGTTGAAACCGGTTGCAGGGTTCGTGTAGTTATTGGCATACAACTGATATTGATTGTTGCTGTTAGCGAGAGCCTGGGTCCAGGTAGCGCCGTTCGTCCCCAGGTAACCGCCGGTATTACCGACGTTCTGAGGAGCAAGACCGCCAACACCGAAGGAGAAGCTCTTAGCTTGAACGTTGACGCCCATCGAAACTGCAAGTTCTCTGGTTGCCGCTGTGTTCATTTCCATGAAGGTAATGTGCAGAGCAATGAGAGGCACTTTGCGAACTTTAACCAGACTGGTTACGCGTCCACCGTCCGAGGTCATTACTTGCGACTTGCCGACATTGTTGGTCAGGTTGCTGAAGAAGGTATAACGGTCAACGGAGTTGAGCTGAGCCAATTGTCCGGTGTTGCCGCCGCCAGCGCCGCCGGTACCGCCCTGCTCACCGAGACGACCCGCAAGAATGCGTCCGTTGGCGACCTGGATGTTCATACCGCGGTCATCCATAAATACGTTGGATGCAGCGAAAGCCTTGATGATTGATTCCGGATGATCAACGTCACCGGTCAGGAGTACGCGGTCGGAACCACCAACGTTGAAAGCCTTGACGATAATACGGGGATCGATTTCGCGCAAGGTGGCTTGCAACTGGGAGTAGTCTTTGCTGACACGGAGATCAACGCTGATGGAATTGCCGGCATCATCCCAGAGGAGCATGGTGCAGGTACCAGGGGCCTTGCCGAGCAGAACCATCTGATTCTCAGCAACAACTACTGGTTCAGCGATACCGGGATCAGAAATGGAGGTACGAACAATTTTGTTCTTGAATTTGAAGGTACGCGATTGCGAAACTTTCAAATCAATTGCGTTCGTTGTCTTGAACTCCTCGAGCTCAACTGTACCGGTTACGACCGGAGGAATCGGTTGGGCTGAAACATAGAAGCTCTGGTCGGCTGCAGCCTGGGCCAGGAGCTCGGGAGCAGTCTGAGCTGCGACCGGTTTGCTGGCACCAGTAAGACTGGCGGACGGCAGGGTGGCCAACTTGGGAGCGGCTTCCTCGGCGGGTTCTACCGCTGCGGCATCGGCGCTCTCCAGGGGCAAACTTGGATGCAGTGTCAGGGCCGCTGCAGGAGCAGAAGCGCCGGCACCGATACTCTTGCCTTTGCCGGACAAGAAGAGCATCGCGTGACTATCATCTAAAACATTCGACTGCGCAACTGATGACTTGTTGGCGACAACGCCAGACTTCGTCACCTTATGAGCTGGCTTCGACACAGCATTGCCGGAGCTGGCCATTCGTTGCCAGATTGCTCCTTGCGGCTCTGCGGACTGCGCCGAGAGCATGTTAGCTTGTAGCAGCACTACAGATAGGCTCAAAGCTAAGCTCAACTGGGGCTTATTCATTCCACTCTCCCTCTATG
>JAFEAV010000063.1 GCA_018266215.1 Cyanobacteria bacterium SZAS LIN-3
CGGCTTGAGGAAGGCAAGGAACGCCTTGAGCTTGTTATCCGCAATGTGCCGGCGGCCCTGATCGTGGTCGATCTACAGGGACGCGTGGAGTCACTCAATCCCTCGGCTGAAGCACTGCTGGAATATTCCAGTGCCGCCTGCGCCGGTCGGCCCCTGGAGCGCTTCTTCATCAAGAACAGCAGGCTCGAAGGTGACTTCGTCAAGAAGCTTCTGCAGGAGAGTGCCGAGCGTCCACTGGCTCTGGAAGCGCTTTCATCGCAGCAAGAAGCGATTCCGGTGGAGGTCACGGCTACCGCTTTTGAAGGTCCTGATGGTGAGCGCGTTCTCGCCACTGTAATTGATGTGACTGAGCGCTATAAACTGGAACAGCTGAAGCGCGATTTTTACAGCATGGTCAGTCATGATATCCGCACACCGCTCACCACCATTAGTGGCATTTTGCAATTATCCAGACTGGGTAAATATGGCCCGGTCTCTCCCGATCTGGGCGGACGCCTGGTAACGGCCGAGGATAACACCCATCGCTTGCTTGAGATGGTCAGTCGTTTGCTCGACCTGGACAAGCTTGATCAGGGATCGGTCGATGTCAGTCGTGAGGATGTGGCCGTCAATATCCTGATGGAGGAGACGGCCAAATCGGTCTTGAGGCAGAGAGAGGAAAAAGACATCAAGCTGGATTTTGCTCCCAGCAATCTATCGGTCAATGCCGATAAGCATTACTTGATCCAGGTGTTGACCAATCTGGTGGCCAATGCCATCAAGTATTCCAGCCGCGGCGGCACGGTAAAAGTCTGGGCGCATGAGGTTATATTGCCGCGCGGCAACTTTGTCGAGATCAGTGTTGCCGATCAGGGGCCGGGTATTTCGCCGGAGATGCAGCGCGTTATTTTTGAGCGCTTCAAACAGGTTGATGATCGGCGCGACAAAACCAGCGGCTTTGGTCTGGGCCTGACGATTTGCAAGCAGATTATAGACTTGCACGGCGGTGAAATCGGCGTGCAAAGCGAGCCGGGCAATGGCAGTGTTTTCTGGTTCCGGGTGCAGGCGGCCTGAGGATCAGGCGCTTTCGAGCAGAGCCAGCAGTGGCTCGGCCACTACTTCCTTGTCCTGACGCTGCCATTTTAAATGATAGGCCAGTTTGGGGCGGTAGTGTGTTTCCAGCGTGTCGAGGATGAGCTTTTTCTCGGTACTGTCGGCGGTATCATAGGCGCTGACCAGTGGTTCTATCGCCCGTTCGTGCTTGAGCCAGCCCAGTAGAATCACCGCCGCTATGCGCCTTTCCGCCGTCTCTGCTTTGAGTTCCAGAGCCAGTACCTTCGCTCCCGCTTTTTTCGCCAGTTCTTTCAGCACCTGCTTGGCGCGGTTGACGGTCAGATGTCCGCTGCCTGTTTCGACGTTGTCGCAGAGCATGCGCACCACCAGGGCGCGCCAGTCGGCTGAGCGCAGGCCAAATTCAAGGAAGAGTTTGAGCAGAGGAATTTCACAGGTCTTTATTTTGAGGGCAGTGGGCATCGTTCCCGAGAGCGAAGAGGCGACGATCATGCGCTGGGTGCGCAGGGCCAGGGTAAAGGCATTTTCCATGACAGTGGGATGTTGACTGCGTCGGGCGACGGTCAGATACATCTGCAATCTTTCTTCGGCGGAGAGCTCCTGCTGATCGATGATGACCGGCCGGGCCTCAATGGCCAGGGAGAGCTGGCCCAGGCTGCTGCTGAGCGGTGGAGTCACGACCGGTGCGACATAATGGCCTGCAATGCCGGCTGAGGCGGCGGCATATTCGCTCGATTCTAGGGCAAAGATGTGGTCTGGCATGCTGTTACCGTTCCGGGGTGCAATTACTCTGTGGTTCCCCACAATTGCACTGTAGAAAGCCCAGATAACATTCACATAACAGCTCGGCAGGGCTATAATCTGGTTGGTTTTTGTCTGCCCAGTGGGGGGAAGCGATTGTCCAAGGTATTGATAGTCGAGGATGACCAGTCCATTGCCCAGGTGGTTAAAGACGCCCTTTCGGATTCCAAATACACCGTCGATATGGTCCACCGCGGGGAAGACGCCCGGGCCTATCTGCGCTCTGTCACCTATGATTTGATCATTTTTGACTGGCAACTGCCCGATTGCTCGGGGATTGAATTGTGCAACGAGTACAGGGCCGCCGGCGGTGCCTCGCCGGTGCTCTTCCTGACCGGGCGAAATGCCGTGCCTGACCGCATTGTTGGTCTTGACAGCGGCGCCGACGATTATTTGACCAAGCCCTTCGATGTGCGCGAATTATTGTCCCGGGTGCGGGCTCTCTTACGCCGCCCTCCCAGCGTTACGTACAAAACACTGAAAGTGCGCAATATCGAGCTCGATCCCGTCAACCACGTTGTGACCATGGCCGGTGCCGAGATCAAGCTCTATCCCAAGGAATTTTCATTGCTCGAGCTGTTTATGCGCAATCCGCAAAGGGTTTTTTCCGCCGACGACCTTTTGGCCAAGGTCTGGCCGACCGATTCCGATGCTTCCATCGAGACGGCGAGGACGACCATTCTCAGACTGCGGCAGAAGGTGGAAAACGATGCCGAGAATCCCTTGATTCGCACAATCCGTGGTGTCGGTTACAGGCTGGAACCATAATTTATACGCAGTAATGACACGGCAAAGCGCCCGGCTTTGTCACCAGATGTGGTGCCGGGCCGGGCGCTCAGTCGTGGGGTGTGGATTCAGTCGTCGTATTCGTGCGATTCCGGAGCCTGACTGGCTCTGCTTGCTTGTGCCTGACGGCGGCTGACATTCTCCATATACGTCTGCTTTTTCACTTCCATCGCTTTCTTAAATGCCGGATTTTCATCCATCAATAGATCGAAGTTGGAGCTGACCGGCAGGATTACGCCGGCATGCAGTTTGTAGGTGCTGTGGTCGCCGTTGAGCTTCTGTATCTGTCGGCCGAGTATGGTGATTTGCTTTATTTCTTCCGGGGTGCGCGGGTGTCCGGGGAAGATGTTGAGGAGTCTCGCCGCCACTGCATTGTAGCCCTCGCCTGGTTGGACCCGGGCGAGATTGTCGACGTGCTTGCGCAACTCCAATTCCAGGTTGGGGAATTTTTCGGCCTGGGATCCTTCCGTTTTGCCCTGCTGTTTATCGCCGGCTGAATCAGGTGACTGGTCTTTTTCTGCTTTTGGTGCCGGTTTTGTCTGCTCCTGCGGGGCGTCGAAGCGGCTGTCGGCAAGGTCTTCCTCGCTCAGTCCGGCGCGGCGCATGAGAGCATTGACGCTGAAGCCATGAAATGGATGCGAGCTTACCCGGCCGACTGTGCCGTGCAACAGTTCGCTCACATACTCGGCGTTGGCGGCGGTGTAAACGCCTTTGCCCATATTTTCGCGGTAGTCGTTGAGAAATTTATTCATCTCTCTGCCGCTGATGAAATTATTGCGTTCGCCGTTGGGACCGGTATCCAGCACCGCCAGCAGCTCGCCGTGGTTGGCCAGCAGTGGGGCCGCGGCTTTGATGGTCTCTTCTTGATCGTAGTCGCGACGCTCGGCCCGGTGCATCTGTCTGCCGTACTTGCGCAGGTCTGCGTCTTCGATGGAGTCGGGATCTACATTCCAGACTTTTTTAGTGTGGGCTATTTGATCAAAAAACGTTTTGTTGTCATCCGGCGACGGTACTCTGGTCAGTACCACACGTCCGAAAATTGCGTCGAGACCGTTGCCGTTTGCGGCATCCTGCATCTCGCGGCGGTTGATGGCGCCGTCACCGTCTGTATCCAGTCTGTCCTTGTTGTCGCGCACCCAGCTGATGGCGATATTGGACATGTGGCCGGCGTCGAGGAGCTGATTGGCTACCTGGCCGAAATATTCATCCCTGTTGCGCATGCCGACTGAATTGTCATAGTCCTGCTTCAGGCTTTTGTAAGCAGCGTCGGGACCGCCGGCGAGATAGTCGTTGTAGAGCATATCGGCCTTGTCGGCTGGCGACGGCTGGTGACCTGCATCTGGGGGGAAGTTTGGCATTTGATGTCTCCTCCTGGAGAACTGTCTATCAATGCCGTGATGCTAAGTGGTGAAAACAACATTCACATAACAGTGTTGAAAACAGCCTTCAGGACGTCGATTTGCCGCGTGCAATCCTTTATATACGGTCGGCATTTTTCTTTTTTCCTGTTATCTGAATGTCATTTTGTTTTTGCATACTTCAGTCATGGAAAGCGAGGGCGGCGCAAGGCCCGCAGCGATTCAATAAAAATTGAAAGTTTCATCGGGGGATGGAAGAGGAGGAGGCAAGGCGACTTGCCTCTTTCTGCATCTATGCTCAAAAGCGAAGCCCGTGGCTTCGCTAGTTGGCGGCTTCAAGGGCGGCCTGCCCCAGCCCAATTATTTTGCTGTCGCTTCAGTTATTGATGTGCTGCAGTGCGACCTCACACTCTTTATTTAAGCGAGAGAGTGTGAGGAATTTGTGAGGCTTTCGCCAGTTAACACAAGCTTTGCAATTCAATCGAGGAAGAAGTCGGCTATCAATTTGACCCCGGGGGTGACGGCGTAACGGTCCAGGTCTTTTACCCCGGCCCCAGTCAATACTTCACTGTCGATGAAGAAATTGCCGCTGCATTCCCTGGCTGGTTGATTCAAAATCCAGTAGGCGGCATCTGCCACTATATCCGGTGTGCGGCAGGCCTGCATGGCTTTGTCGCCGCCCAGAAGGTTTTGCACTGCGGCTGTAGCAATGGCCGTCTCCGGCCAGAGAGAGTTGACGGCGATGCCTCTGCTTTTCAATTCGGCGGCCATACCCAGTGTGCACATGCTCATGCCGTATTTTGCCATGGTGTAGGCGACGTGGGGGCCAAACCAGCGCGGATTGAGATTGAGCGGCGGTGAAAGGGTGAGAATATGCGGATTGGCGGCCTTCTCCAGATGTTCGATCGCCAGCTTGGAGCACATGAAGGTGCCACGGGCATTGACTTGATGCATCAGGTCATAGCGCTTCATTTCTGTTTTATCGGTGGGGGTAAGACTGATGGCGCTGGCATTGTTGACCAGTATGTCCAGACCGCCAAACTGGCTGACGCACTTGGCAATCGCCGCCTGTACCTGTTCTTCGCTGCGGATATCGCATTCGATGGGCAGGGCCTGGCCCCCGACTGTCTCAATGTCTCTGGCGGCACTAAAAATTGTGCCCGGCAGTTTTGCGTGTTCGACGGTCGTTTTTGCTGCTATAGCGATGCGGGCCCCGTCAGCGGCGGCCTTGAGGGCTATTGCCAGACCAATTCCCCTTGAAGCTCCGGTGATAAAGAGGACTTTGTCTTTAAGACTCATGGCTGGATTCTCCTGTGGCAGCTGTTAATTTAACCGATATAATTGGACCATGGCAAATTCCCGCAAATTGTCTTATGTTCTGATCGCCGGTGCGACAATGTTTGCCGCCCTCGCCACAGTCGGCTGCAAGGCGCCGATTGTGCCCGATGACGACAGCATTATCAAGACTTACCGCGACAACCGCAAAAGCTACGATGAAGTGGCTGAAATCCTGCTCAAAGAAGCTAATCAGAAGTTTTCGGTGGATCGCAACGGCAATGTCAAATATTTTGGCACCGATAAGCCGGAAGTCAGTTTGAAAGCCAGAAGAGCTTGTCAGCAGATTATGAGCCGAACCTTCTGTCTCCTGATTCGCCGCGACGGCGTACTGATCAATTTTATATTTTTTGAGGATCTGACCCGCGATCATTTCCGCCGCAAAGCGCTTATCTTCGACAAGGATGATTTTAAAGGTCCGGTCTGGCAGTCAAAGACCGGGGAAAATTTCAATGTGCGCTTTGTACCGATTGAGCCGCAGTGGCAAATGGAATACAAGTACGAACAGCTCAAGCCCTAGTTTATCGGCCGGGCGATCAGTCAGTGCCGCGCTTCGAGTTTTAGATCGGATATTGTGATTGTCGTGCCCGGGGCCATGGCCTGTGGGGCCAGGTCGATGACGATGACCAGATATTTGGGGGCGGCTGCTCCAGTCATCGGCACCTGGCCAAAGTCGTGGATGAAATCAAAAGCGCGCACGCCTTCCTTTGTTTGGCCCAGGTCGACCTGCTGCAGCAATTGCCCGTCGGCACCCAGGAGCTGCGCCCGCAGGATGGTGGGCGGCACACCCGGTGTGCTGTCCAGTTTGCCCGAGAGGGAGAAGCTGGCCGGCAGATCATGACTGTATAAAAGGTAGCGATCCTCTTCGCAGAAGAAGCCCGGGCGGTAGAGTTCCGGCTTGAATTCCCACTGATTGCGCTTTTTGTCATAGCAAATTTGACTCATGCGGCCGGTGGTAATCCAGTTTGGCTGACTGCCCGGTTCCTGCGGGGTGAACGCCTTCATCCTGGTCAGTGTGAGAGCGGCGGTGGCGGCTGTGGTGGCTCGGGTGCGCTCATAGACCGAGACGGTCACGCCGTCGTCGATGGTGAGGGCCCCGGGCAATAGTTTGAAATCATTCGCCAGCGGCCATTTTTCATCAAAGCAGGCCTTGCTCCCGGCCATGATTGACTGACCGGCGGGGGCGATGAAGTATTGATTGACCGAGGGCACGACCACGTACTGGCAGGCCAGGAGGCGCTCCAGTGGGTAGCTGTCCTTGGAGTCGACCACGGGCAGTTCCAGCCAATCGATTTTGTCTTTGTTGAGGCCATAGATAGAGCGCTCGACGTTGCGCAGGATTTCATGATTGAGCACATTGGAGCAGCCGATTACGCCAACGTGACCGCGTTTGGCGAAGAAGTTTTCGCTGTCGGCGGCCTGTCCCGGCTGAGCCGCCTCCTCGTAGTGCGCCCGTAATTGATTGACGATTAATTTGAGTCTGTCCACGTCGCCGCGGACATTGGGCGGGTAGGCGGCGCTCAGAAGCAGGGCCGGTCCGGCCCCTTCCTGGTCGGCGAAGGAGAGCATGCCCGGGCGAAACAGCTTCAGGCCTAGTTGTTCTGTGGTTTTTGCCGGGGCCAGGGAGCAAAAGAGATTGAACGCGAGAAAGAGAGTCGTGGCCGCAAGCGCCGCAACATTTTTGCTCATGGCTTTGTAGAAGAGCACCACGCCCAGTGTCACAAGCGGTGAAAAATAGAGCGTGTAATGGGTGCCCAGTTCGCCTGGTATCAGTATCCATAAGCATTGAGCGATGACGTAGAAGGCCACGGTAAAAAGTAATTGATCGCGGCTCTGTGGACTGTGGCGCCAGGTGAGGAGCAGACCGGCCGCCGCCAGAGCCAGGGTGATTAGACCGAAGCAGCTGAAGAAGTAGGCCACGCTTGCAGCCGGGGAGACATGGTAGGACTCGTAGAGAACGCCTAGATTGAGGCGGGTGAGATTGAGCAGGAAAGGGAAACCCAGGCATACCATACCGGCGGCACCACCGCCGATGAGGGCGAGCATTGTTTTGATGCGCGTTTTTGTCGGGGTGCCGGCGGCTGAGCGTCGGCTGGCCAGTATCTGATCGACGGCAATGCAGACAACCAGCGAGACTCCGGCAAAGGCCATATAGCGCCGCAGCAGCACGGTCAGGGCCAGGAGAAAGCCTATCAATGCTCCGCGCCGAGCACTGGCGAAGGAGCGCCCGTCAAAATAGAGCAGCAGGGTTATGAGCAGAAGCAAGGCCGCGCCGCTGTCCGGATAGCCGCGCAGGGTGGGCGCCCAGAGCACCGGGATGAGCAGGGCCACGGCAAAAGATTTGATGGTGGCGCTGACGGGGGCTTTGCTTGCGCCGTTCGGGGCGTCGCCGCTCAGGCGGTTGGCCAGAAGCGCCACAGCCAGGGCCAGGGGCAGGAAGTAGACCAGGGCGATACTGGTGACAAAGGCCGCTCGATCGCCGCCGAGGACGGCCATGAGCGGGACCAGGGGGACAGTAAAGTAGAGATTGTGTTGCAGACTGACCGAGGTCAGTAAAAGGATCGGATAAGTCAGCGGGCTCTGTCCCAGCTGGCTGATGCTGAAGCGAGTGGCCCACTCATAGTAATTGAAGTCGGACCAGTAACAGGGCGCTTCCAGCCCGACATACCAGCGCACAGTCAGCGCCGCCAGGACGATGGCCAGAAGAGCGGTCGTGACCGCGGCCGGGCTTACCTGGCGCGGCCGGGTGGGGGCGCCTTCTGATTGTGGCGGAGGCGGCTCTTCGGTCATTTACTGATTCACTGATTCATTTATGTGCTTATGCGCTGCTTGGCTAATTCACGGCACGGCGGGACAATGCTAGCATGATGTGTGGCTGAGGTCGGGAAGAACAGATGCAAAGTAAATGCGAGCCCTGAGGTTTTTGATTGCAGCCGCCTGGGTGGCCCTATTTACCGTAAGCGCACTGGCTTCGCTGATGCTCCTGCGGCGGCCGCTGATTGACCCGCTCTGGTATCTTCATTGTGCCCCGGCGGCCTACCAGCTCATTGATTTTTCCCAGTTTTATCAAGCCGGGCAACTGGCGGTTTCACCCAGCGCGCATGAGGTTTACGACGCGCAGGTGCAGCAACAATGGGCTGCACATCTGATTGCTCCCTGTGTGCCGGACAAGATTTTCTACAATCAATCAGTGCCTTTCCTTTATGTGCTGCTTGTGCCCTTCGGTTTGCTCCCCTACAACCAGGCCTATATCGCCTGGTGCCTGGTCACTATGGTGTTGGCGCTGGCGGCTCTTTACGCCTTGCTGGCGAAGGCCGGTTATCTGCGAGGCCGGGCAAGATTTCTTTTCCTGGCCGGTGTTTTGGCCTCGCTGCCGGCATACTTGACGATCTGGCACGGACAGACCGCATTTTTGCTCACCGCCGCTTTTGCCGTTTATGCTCTGGCGCTGATCCTGCGGCGCGATCTTATGGCCGGGGCGGCACTGGCTCTGACTACTTTCAAGCCCCAGTATTTGTTTCCCTTTATGGCCATGGCAGCCGGTCTGCGTCGGCCGCGCGTGATCATCGGCTTGCTTGTGGCCGAGTCAATACTCATGGCTGTGGCGGCTCTTTTTATTGGACCGGGCAATATCCTGGGCTATCCCGCCGTGCTTGCTCATGCCGAGTCCAGCAGCCATTTCATTGGTGTCAATCCGCACTATATGGTCAGTATTCGCGGTCTGCTCAGCACTTTTTTGCCTCATCGCAGCGCCATGATCATCACTGTCGCCGCGCTGGTCCTGGCGCTGGGACCCCTGTTTATGGCGGCGCGCTCGCGGCAAAGCGCCGCCCCGGAGAAGACCCGCTGGCTAATTTGCATTACTTTCCTGGTCGCTCTTATCGTCAGCCCGCACAGTCATTACTTCGATTGTTTGCTGCTGGCGGTCCCCGCCGCTCTGACATTGCAAACTCTTGATCTGACTGAAATTTTTAAGAAGCAAGACAATGATGCTGGTCGGCAATGGTACCGCTGGTGGTGCGCAATACTTATCTCTTATCCCCTTATCAGCTGGCCGATAAATTTTTTGCCCGGCGGTCAGCGCGAGCTTGAGGGCATGCTGTTTCTAGCTATCAACTCCCTGCTTTTGTTCCTGGCCTGTCGTCTCTTTTTGCAAAAGGAAGGACCGGCTTAAAGACCGCTCAGTTCGTGGATGGCTTCGTCGGCATAGAGCTTGCGTGTGCGTGCGTGCTGTATCGTGAGGATGGCCTGCTGGGGGCTGAGGAAGTTTAGCTTGAGCAGGTAGACGAGCCGCACCGCGGTGCGCAGCAGGAGGTCGTCGACGGCACCGCTCTGTGCCAGTATGCCGCAATATTCGGTGACGCCCATATTGCCGCGGCGATCAAAAGTGGCTCTGGTGCGCTGCAAAATTTCTTCCGGTACGAGCCCCGAATAGCGCAGCAATTGCTCGAGATCAAGCACATCTCCGGGTACCAGTGAGCTGAGGACGACTTCGGTCAGGACCTCTGGCCAGCGATAATTTAGCTCGCGCAGCCGCTTGAGCACAGTGGCTGCGTGCTCCGGCCGCAGTTTGCCCCGGGCGACCATGTTTTGCACTGTCAGTGCCAGGTCAAGGGTGGCCTTGTCCAGCTGGCCGTGGGCGATCAGTTCTTCACCCAGAAGTTTTGCCTGGGTGATGCTCGATTCCAGTGCACCGATAACGTTTGATATCTGAACGATGCCTGCTCGGCTGAGCAATTCTCCCAGTCTGATATTGGCTACGACCGCCGGGCTCTGCACCGGGATGTTGAGCCGTGTCAGGGCTTCTTCAAAACTGACCGATTTTTGTCTGGTCAGGCGTAAGGTGCTGATAATATCATCGCGTCGCATGGTCGATTGATAGGAGTAGACCTGGGCGGTGAGTGCCACTAAAAGGGCTTCGCCTTCCAGTGCATTGCGCATCAAGAGCACCTTGCCCAGCGGCAAGCCGGTCTCGCGGCCGGTGGCAATGTGCCGCTCGAGATCGTCTCTTTCGAGGAAGCCACCTTCGAGCAGCAACTCTTCCAGGCTCATAACACTCGGCGCGGCCACTGCTCGCACCGGTGTCACGCCCTGCTGATAAATCAAATCCAGGGCCTCAGCCAGATCGAGATTTTTTTCCGCGCCTTTGGCGATAGCCTTGACGGCGATGAAGTTATCGATTTCCTTTTGTTGCAAAAGCGCGATGGCGTCCTGTCCCAGTTTGATCACTTTGTCCGAAACATAGCCGTGCATCGTCAGCAGCTTGGTGATATCGAGGCCGGTCTGCCTCGACATATTCACTGCTTCTGAGCGTTCTTCGGGTTTAAGCAAGCCGGCTTGAGAAAGCAGGTCAACGAGTTTGGAGGCTGAGGTTATCTCGCCCATTGAAATCCCCGTTTTGGGTCACCATGATGCCTGTGCTGCATCTCTTCTCGTTATGCCCGGGTTTGGCTATTGTATGAGAAAAAAGTTGTCTTTATTGCGGAAATTTGGGTTAACTTTGGAGGCTGAAGCGGCCAGGATTAAGACTCGTGCATAAAGTGGTAGATTGGCAGCAGACTGAGGTTAACTCGGGTTTTTCAGCGGACCAACGGTTTTCGCCCTGATTTTATCGGACTCTGGTGGGAAATATTGCGGCAAGAGTTTTTTAAATGACTGAGTCCCAGGTCGATCTGAACCGGGCCAAGCCAGGCAAAATGGACAGTATCTCGCTGTGGAGCGCGATTACCGGCATTTCTGTTTTGCTGATTTTGCTGCGCGATTTGCTGCTAAATAAAAGCGAAATTTCTTCCTGGCTGGCCATGCGCATCTGCGGCGTCGGCCTGATGATGCAGGACTGCAAGCCTTATATAGATTTTTGGGACTGGACCCTGCCGACGGTTTACGATTTTCTCAAAATGCCGTGCGCACTGCGTTTGGGCCTGGAGAAATGCGGTTTGTATCTGCCTCTCAATCTGTTCATTATTGTCTTTGTCTGGGTTCTGGTTCTGGTTTCGGTTCTTGTTACGACTCTGATCGTCAAAAGAGCTCTGGCCTCACAGGCAAATGTTCAGATAGGTGCTGAGCTGGGGCAGGAAACACAAAGTGAGCTTAAGCTGCTTGCTATCCCGTTTGTGGCGTCCATTTCCCTGGGCTCTCTGGTGGTGCGCTTCGACATGGGTGATTTGCAGCATCTGCTGGCGCTCGCCATCTGGCCCTATCTGCTCCTGCGCTGGCTCACCTGTCGCGGACTTTCGGCCGGTCCCTGGTTGGGCTTGATCGTCGGTGCCGTGGCCGGTATCACCGCCTGTTTCGATGTGCCTTTTGCCCTGGTCTTTGCGGCACTGGAAGTCTATTTCGTTTTACAGCAGCGCAGTTTGAAAATACTGGCGCGCCCGGAAGTGCTCGGTTTTTTAATTGCGGCCGCTGTCTGTCTTGTGCGTATGACCCAGCTCGAGGAGCCCTCCAGTACTGCTTTCTGGAAGTGGACTATGGGTCTGCGCATGCTCAACTATGAGGTCTGGAACGAGGCCCTTTTTGCCGCGCTGGCTTCACCCGATCGCCGTGACGTCTGCTATGTGATGGCGCTTACACTGGCTCTGGCATTCATTTTCAAGAAAAGGAGCACCGTTGTCTTTCCGCTCATTATTGTTATGCTCGCCGGCTTCGGTATCTTTATGCTCGAAGGCGAGGGCTTTTCGCATGATTTGATTTTGAGCATCATGGCTTGCTGCTCTATTCTTTCTATCCTGGCTCTGTCTATCTGCACCGATTTTGTGCAGCGTTTTATTTCCGAGAAAGAACGCCTTTCTTTTGCTAGGTGGCGCTATCCTCTGGTACTCTCCGCCGCGCTGGTAGTGGCTCTGGGCTTTGCCGTGAGCCTGGAAAAGGACCGCGATCGTCTGAAGGATTTTCAAGCATCGCAGGCTAAAGGCGGCATGAGCGATACCATGACCACCATCAATAAATATTCGGCCTGGAAAGATCGGGTGCTGGTTCTGGCTGACATACCCGGTCCGGCCTATCCGGCGCTGCTTGTGCTTGACCGCTCTCCAGGCGGATACATGCTCTGGTCGCGGCCCCTGCGCCTCTTCGAGTGGATAAAAAAGAATCGCACACTGGATGGTCCGATGCGCGATTTTTATAAATACACCTACAGCAAATTGCGCTCCGATTTGACTTCACCGGATCTCAAGCTGGTACTGATTCACAACTATTACGCCCGGGAGATCATGGACAAAGAAAACATCATGCCCATGTTTGATCGCGGCTATATTCTCGTGCCCGATTGCATCAATTACAGTGCCGGCAACTGGCAGCCGCGTGAGTTTGTCGGCCTCAACTGGGCCTTTAATGTATTTCAGAGGCCGGACTGAAATGCAATCGAGTGAAGTCCCGACCATGAATCAGCCTGAGGGCGGCGGCGAGAGCAAAGTCGGCGTCAACTGGCGCATTTGCAATACCCTGTGCATTGCCATTTTAGGCCTCGCTTTTTTTGTGCTCTGTTTCTTTCGTTTCTATTTCTGGATTACTCATCCGCTGGTTACCTGGGCCGATCAATCGGTCTATCTGGAGATGGGTAAGCTGCTCTGGGCGGGCAAGCGGCCGTACATAGATTTTTTCGATTTTAATCCGCCCCTGATCATGTATGTGAATATGATACCGGTGATGGTGGCGCGCATTTTGCATGTGCCCGCTACTCTCGGTCTTTCTCTTACCGTCCATACTTTCACTTTTGCCAGCACTGCCTTTGCCGCTTACATCGCCTACAAAGCGCGGGCTGTAACGGGCTTCATGATGCTCGTGCCCATGTTCTTCACCTTCGCCCTCTACACCCAGGGTCTGGATACGGACCTGGGCCAGCGCGAACACATCTTTATGCTTACCTATTTGCCTTTCTTGATGGTGCGCGGCACACACTGGATGGGCGGTAAAGTGGGCCGGGTAGAGTCCATCGTCGCCGGCTTGATGGCCGGTGTCGGCCTGGGTTTCAAGCCTCATTTTATTTTTGCCGCCGCCGCCACCGAATTGGCTTTCCTCTATCAATATCGCAAGTTGTCCTGCCTGCTGCGGACCGAAAATTTCGCCGCCGCCGGCGTCGTTTTGCTCTATGCCCTGCACTTTTTGCTCTTGCCGCGCGAGTCTCTGGATATCCTTTTCCACCAGGCTTTTCCCGTCTATAACGACGGCGTCTACTGGAGCAGTAAATGTCTTATTCACATGGTGCGCGGTGCGACGTATTTCACCAAGCCCTTCGCTAATTTTTTGATAGCCGTAGGCATCGCTTGTTTGTTGCGCAATCGCAGCCCCTGGCTGACACCCTGCGCCGTCTTTACCTGCGCCGGTTTTATCAATTATTTTCAGGGCGACCAGGCCTGGACCTACAGACTTTTGCCGATGGCTATCGGCTCCTTTATTCTTTACGGCATCGAGGCCGGCATTCTCATTGACTGGATCCTGCGTCGCTACGAAAACTTCATGGCGCCGCGTTTGCTTATCAGTCTGGGCGCTTTGATCGCCGTGGGCTCGATGGCTTACAGCGATATCGACAGCACCACCCAGGAGTTGAAGAACGCCCACATCTGCGACCTGACCGAGCTGGGCTATCCCGGTCTCAGTAATCCCCGCGGCTATCTGTCGCCGCTTTTCTTTTCCGTCCTGGCCAATACCAAACCAACGGACCTTGTTGTCCACATCGGCAGCGGCATCGAGCCCGGCCATCCGGCGCTGCTGCAGTCGGAGCGTCTGCCCGGCTCTCGATACCTTTATAGTTTCCTGGTGATGGTGGAATTTTGCCAGGAACGTCGCGGTGGCACTTTCTTTCAGAATCTGGCCCGCCAGATAGTCGATAACTACGGCTCTGATATTAAGACAAGGAAGCCGGAATTGATTTTGATTCAGGACATTCCCATGGGCGCTGTGCTGGAGAAATACAATTTCTTCGACCGCTACATGAGCGGTTACACACGCCTGGGGCAGACCGCCGAGCACTCCATCTATAAGCGCATCGGCGGTCAAAAACCATTCCTCCACAGTCCGCTGGCGCGGCGGGAGCAGTTGATACTGTCCATCCTCACCGGCGCCAAGACAATTGATCAGGTCAGCCAGGAAAACCATATCGACAAGAAAAATTTGGAAGACTGGGTGACCAGGAGTAAAAAGGCCCTGGCCGACGCCCTTACTATCCGCCCGGCGGATAAGCTGCAGGAATTGCTGGAAGAAAACCACAGGCTGGGCGAACATATTGCCGATCTTGAACGCCAGCTGGGAGATATCAAGCTCGAAAAAGAACGGGTGGAGGCGGAAGAGGCGGCCAGGAAGGCGGCGGCGGAAAAAGATGCCGACAATAAGGACGGTAAGGATGATACGGAGAGCGGGAAGAAAGAATCAGGGACAGCAGCGGCAAAGTGAGATTTGTCAAGGGTGCAGGGCAAGTTCCCCGGGGATGATAAGAAGGTGGTAAATTGCCTGAAATTCAATTAGGATCTGTTTTTAACTGGTTAGCTGATTTACTAAGGACCTCTTTTACTAAGGATATCTGGCCATGTCGCGTGTAGCCATCATAATTGGTGCCGGTCCGGCGGGGCTTACCGCTGCCTATGAGCTTTTGATGCGCTCGGACATCCGACCGATCATCATAGAAAAATCCGATGTGATAGGCGGTCTCGCTCGCACCATTGAGTACAAGGGCAATTTTATAGACATCGGTCCGCACCGATTTTTTTCCAAGTCCGACCGGGTAATGGACTGGTGGATGACGATGATGCCGGTGCAGGCCAAGCCGGGCGAAACACCCGAAATCACCTATCACAATGCCAAACGTAACATCACTCCGCTCTCCGCTACCAGCGACGTAGATGCGGAGGAAAATGTCCTGATTACGTTGCAGCGACAGACGCGCATTTATTATCTGCGCAAATTCTTTGACTATCCCATATCTCTCAAAGTGCAGACCTTCGCCAATCTTGGTCTGCCCCGAACAATTCGCATCGGCTTCAGCTACATCAAGAGCGCTCTTCTGCCCATCAAGCCCGAGCGCAACCTGGAAGACTTTTTCACCAATCGCTTCGGCCGCGAACTCTATCTCACATTTTTCAAAGACTATACCGAAAAGGTCTGGGGTATCTCCTGCTCCAAGATCAGTGCCGCCTGGGGCGCACAGCGGGTGAAGGGCCTTTCGATAATGAAAGTGCTTTTGCACGCCGCCAAAAAGTTTCTCGGTCCGGTTACCGACATCAGACAGAAGAGCACAGAGACCTCGCTGGTCGAGCAATTTCTCTATCCTAAAAAAGGCACGGGCTCTATGTGGGAGGAGGTGGCCCGTCGCATCAAGGAAAAAGGCGGCGAAATACATCTCAATCAGGAAGTGCTCAAGCTCAGCACCGAGGCCCTGGGAGCGGGCGGCAGCAAGGTCACTGCTGTAGAAATTATTGACAGTGTCAGCGGTGAAAAGAAAACTTTGGGCGGTGATTTTTTCTTTTCCACCATGCCCATCAAAGAGCTTGTGCGCAAGCTGGATGCGCCTATCCCGGCCGATGTGCGTGAGATTGCCGAGGGCCTTGTCTATCGCGATTTTATTGAAGTCGGCCTTCTAGTAAAAGAGCTGAAAGTCACCGACGGCTCTACCGCCGGACGCAAAATAATCGCCGACAACTGGCTCTACATCCAGGAATCGGATGTGCTTATCGGCCGTCTGCAGATTTACAACAACTGGGGCAATTGCATGGTGGCGGATCCCAATACCGTCTGGCTGGGCCTGGAATATTTTTGCAATGAGACCGACGAACTCTGGGGCTGGCCCGATGAGAAGCTGAAGGAGCTGGGCGCGCAGGAGCTCGATAAGATAGGCATCATCGATAAAAAAGACGTGCTTGATGCCATGGTTATCCGTATGCCCAAAACATATCCCGGCTACTTCGGCTCCTATGATCGCTTCGATGATATGCGCAAGCACATCGACACTTTTGAAAATCTATTCCTGGTCGGCCGCAACGGCATGCACAAATACAATAATCAGGACCACTCCATGCTCACGGCCATGGTGGCCGTGGACAACATTATCGACGGCGTCACGACCAAGGAAAATATCTGGGACGTGAACACCGAGATGGAATACCACGAAGAAAAACAAGAGGATAAGAGCGCGGAAAAGCACTGATAATGAGTGAAGAAGCGCGGCCATTATCAGTAAATAAAGAGCTTGTCGCAAGCGCGCTCGCCGTTGCTCTTCCGCCAATTGCTTATCTGCTCTACGATCTGATCAATTGCAAAAATGACATATCGAGCTGGCTGGCCATGCGCATAGTCGGGGCGCAGCTCTTGCTGCGTGAACAAAAACTCTATGTCGACTTCTGGGACTGGACGCAGCCGATTGTTTTTGAGTGTCTGCGTCTGCCGCTTCTGATCAGTCAGGGACTGGAGAAGCTGGGAGTTTTTTTGTCGGCCGACCTGGCCGTGCATCTGGCTGTCTGGTTGCTTCTTTTGCTCTCCTGCGCCGCCACGGCGGCGGTGGCGTTGCAGGGGCTGCGTCGCCTGCCCGAGGGATCCGCTGAGCTTTCGGGAGAGCTGCGCGATAATGCCCTGGCCCTGATTTTTGCAACCGCCCTCACAGCTCTGATTGTCCGTTTTGATTTTGGCGACCTGCCGCAGCTTCTGGTTCTGGCCCTGGCTCCCTGGAGCTTGATGCGCTGGCTGGCTTACCGCGATATTGTCCTGAGCCCCCGACTGACTGTACCCCTGGGCTTGGCGGCGGGCCTGGCGGCTTGCTGTGATCTGCCCTTCATAGCTTTTTTCCTGGCAGTGGAGCTGGTCCTGGCCCTGGAAAAAGGCAGCATCAAACAGCTCTGGTGTCCGGACTGGTTGGCTCTGCTGCTTGTGCTCGGGCTCGACTTCGTCTCTCTGTTGCGACTGGAGGAGCCAGTCCATACGGCCTTCTGGAAATGGACCATGCCGCTCAAGCTGGCTAATTATCAAATTTATGACGGCAGTCTTTACGGCACGGATTCCTGTCCCGACCGCCGTGATGTGCTTTATTCTCTGGCTCTTTCGCTGGGGCTGGCTTTTCTCGCCGGCCGCAAGAGCTCATTTTTGCTTCCCGTAGTCACTATTTCTCTTTCTGGTTTTGGCCTTTATATCCTTGAAAAACAGGGCCTTTCACGCGATTTGATACCGACCATTTTCGGCAGTCTTTTTTGTCTTCTTATCTTTGTCGGCTATACCCTGAAAAAGTTTGGGCCGCTCCTTTTGCCGCAGCGCGAGCTGAAAGCGCTCGCTCCTTTTGCGCTCGTATCAATGCTGCTCTTATCCGGCGCCCTGACCACAATCGTCGCTAATTCGCTCAATGCCGATCGCAACCGTATGCACACCTACGTCTCCCACCGCTCCGAGCAAGGCTACAAAGATTTGCTTACAGTCTTCAACGATCGTCAGGTCTGGAAAGATCCGGTCTGGGTGATAAGCGATTATCCCGCCGCCGCCTACCCCGCGCTCCTCAGCCTGGGGGCTCAGCCAACGGGCTATATGCTCTGGGCCCGGCCGCTGCGAGTGCTGGACTGGCTCAAACACCACCAGTTAATGAGCGCCGAGCTCAAGGATTTTTCCGCTTATATCTCTCAGAAATTGAGCGCCGATCTCAGAAGCCGGGGCGCGGGAACGATTATTGTCGAAAGTTTTGAAAAGGATGTGCTTGATCACGCCGGTCTTTGGACTGTGCTCACAGGCAATTATGTCAGCGGCCAGCAGTGCCGTTATTACAGCAATAACAGCCAGCCGCGCGAGTTTGTCGGTCACTGGGAATTCGAAGAATACACGAGGAAGCCCTAGTGTCTGAGGCCACATCTCACGATATATTGCAGGGCAGGCTGGGCGATCGGCTTGTAGTCATAGCTCTGGCCGTCAGTTTTTTACTGCTGGTCTTCAATCGCCTGGTTTTCTGGATCTATCATCCCCTCTTTGTCTGGACCGATCAATCGGTTTATCTGGAAACGGCTGAGATGATTTTGCGCGGCAAAGTACCGTATCTGGACGTTTTTGATTTCAATCCGCCGCTCATTATGTATCTGAACGTGGTGCCGGTTATGGTGGCAAAGCTTCTGCGCGTCACCGATGCGCTCGGGCTCTCTCTTTCCGTCATCCTCCTCAATGCCTTTTCCTGTATGGCCGCCGCCTGGCTGGTTTATCGCAACAGACATATCTGCCGGCCCCTGCCCCTGGTGGCACTTATCTTTTTCTTTGCCCTCTATGGGCAGGGCCTGGATACCGATATGGGCCAGCGCGAACATCTCTTTATGCTGCTCTATCTGCCGTTTTTCGTCGGTCGGGGCCTGGTCTGGACCGGCGGTGCGCTGCGCCGGGGCGAGGCTGTTGCGATTGGTATTCTGGCCGGCCTGGGTCTGGCTCTCAAGCCTCATTTTGTCCTCTGCGCCCTGCTGGCCGAGCTGGGTTTCTTTTTCCAGTTCCGCCGACCCGCGCTCTTTTTGCGACCGGAAAACTACGCCGTGCTGGGTGTTTTTCTCGCGTATTTGCTGGGATTTTTTCTGCTGCCGCAAGCGGCGCGCGACATCTTTTTGTACCAGGCCATTCCTGTCTACGCCTGGGGCAATCTCTGGAGCGCCAAATGTCTCATCCATATGATTTGCTCGGCCATGTACGGCCTGCAGCCTTTCATCAATTTCATCAGCGCCATGCTTCTGGCCTTTGTCCTGCGGCGGCACAGTGCCTGGATTTTGCCCCTGGCTCTTTTTACCTGCGGCGCTTTTTTCAATTATTTTCAGGGCGGTCAGTCCTGGACTTATCGCATGCTGCCGATGGCCTACGGCGCTTTTATGCTCTACGGCATCGAGCTGGGTCTGGTGCTGCAGTATCTTTTGCAGCGCTTTGAGCAATGGCTTTTTCTCCGCCAGCTACTGGCAATCGCCCTTTTGTTGGGGCTTTCGGCCGGCAGTTATTTTTCGGTGCGCGAAACTCTGGACCAGGCCCGCGATAATGATCGCTTTGATTTGACCCAGTTGCAGCTGGGATATCTGGGCAGCAATGCGCGGGGATATCTTTCACCGCTTTTCTTTTGCATCGTCGAACACACCCGGCCCAACGACTATGTTTTGCATCTGGGTACGCCGATTGAGCCCGGATTTCCCGCTATTTTGCAGAGCGGTCGGCGTCCTGCCTCACGCTATCTCTACTGCTTCCTCGTCTGGTTGGAATTTGCCCGGGAAAAAAGTGCCAGTCCGGTTTTTGAGGAGCTGGAGGAGCTGGTGGTGGCCAATTACGGCGCCGATATCGCCCGCAACCGGCCCGTCTTGATCATGGTCCAGGATATGCCGATGGAATACATTCTGGCGCGCTTCAATTTTTTTGAAAAGTATATGCAGGGCTATAAGAAGATCGGAAAGACCGCCGAGCACAGCATTTACAAATACACCGGCAACATGGAAGTCTTTGCCGATGCCGGCACCAGTCTGCGCGAGAAGCTCGTGATATCGGTCCTGGCCGGCGAAAGAACGGTTGATCAGGTGGCCATAGAAAACGATCTGGACCGTGACCAGGTCGAGGGCTGGGTGAAAAAGGCCAGGCTGGGGCTGGTCGATGCCGTCACCGAGCGAGTTGCCGACCGCAAGCAGGAGCTCTACGATGAGAATAAACGACTGACCGAGCAAATCTACCGGCTCAATGAACAGGCCGCTGACCTGAGGCTGCAAATCGAATCTTTGCAAAAAGGCAGGGACATTTTGCAGCCCAAGCGGTGATAATAGGAAGGCGCTGGGAGGGTGAAATTTTAGGGTGCTGACGGCTTCCAATCGCAGGCTAGATCAAAGGCTCCTCTGGCTGCTGTTGGGCATTGCCGCTGCTCTTCTCAGCTATTACTACTATCAGGGTTGGTCACTGGCCCTGCAAGCTCCTTATTCGCTCGGCGAGGAAGGTCCGGCCCTCTGGGCAGCACAGGTGCTTTCCACCGGCGGCAATCCCTACATCATCGAGCACCTGACGCACCATCCCTGGCGGGTCGTCACCTATCCGCCGCTCTTTTTCTATTTCGGCTCCTGGTTCTTTAAGATTACCGGACCACATTTCTACAGCCTGCGCTGGCTTTCCATGGGCGCTTTCGTCATCGGGCAGTTGGCCGCTTATCGCATTTTCAGCCTCAGCGGTTGCTCGCGCTTTGCCCGTATTCTGGGTCTGACGACGATGGCCTGTTTCTGGACTGTCTGGTCATTCTCCTACAAGGCCAGGGTCGACATGGTTTCGCTCTGCCTTTTGATCCTGGCCATCGAGCAGTATCTTGTCCTGGCGCGCAAGCCCAAGGACGACAATATCTTTCGCTTCCCGCGGCTGATTGTCATCGCCACTCTCGCCACCCTGGCCGCCGTCACCAAGCAAGGTGCCATGGTCGTTGTCCCGGCCATCGCCGCCGCCTTGATTGTCGGTCGGCAGTGGCGCCTGTCCCTGACCTTTATGTGGCTTTCGACCTTTCTCATTTTGTCCTCGCTCTGGCTGATAAATAACGTCACCGCCGGCGGCTTTTTTGCTCATCAGATGTTTGTCTGGCAGACTCTGTTTACCTGGCATGATTTGCAAAAGCACCTGAGCTGGCTCGGTCCGGACGCCATTATTTTGCCGCTGGCTCTTCTGGCCGTGCCTATTTTTGTTGTCGGCTATTTCAAGCGACAGGAGGAGCGTGATGGGCCGTATCGGCAACAGCTGGCTTCTCTGGTACTGGCCACGGTGCTGCTCAGCCTCTCCATGGTGGCGGCACTTTTCCTCATGGGTAAGCCCACCGCCAGCGTCAGCGAGGCGATTGTGCCTATGTTTGCCGCCTCATGGCTGGTGGCTCTGGCCAGCGACTACATGCGGAGGCGACTTTTGCTCTTGCTCTTCCTGGCCTTCGGCGCCGGATTTTATGTGATGAATTCTCTGGTCACCGATATGGCTCAGGGCGACAGTATCATGGAGAGCGCTCACACTCAGATGCTCAGCACCAACTTCGATAAAAACCTGATGCTGGCCGAGGATTGTGGCCTGCCGATTGAGCTGGGGGCGGAAAGTGAATTTGTCGATCTCTCGGTCTTTATGGCGGTCTGGCCTAAAGACTCGCCCCAGATGCGGGAGTTGTGCCAGCGCATCGCCGAGAAAAAGTATGGTGCGGTGGTGATCAACAGTCGCGATGGTTGTTTGCTTGAGCCGCCCCATTACTGGGACCGGGCCTTCGTCAAGTTACTCAAACAAAACTATCAGCCCACGGTTTTTCTCAAGGATGATGGTCGGGCTCAGGATTTCTATTTGCCGCGCCGCGACAGTACTCCCCGGCATTAGTCACTGAAATTTGCGGATCACTGCCTGCCTGGCCGGGGTTGCGCCAGACCAGGGTGCGCAAAACCCGGCGTCGCTCATTGACTATAATCGAGTCATTGATCGAGATTTCCTTCGCTCCCGGATTGTTCTTCAATATGTATTGAGCAATCGAGATCAGCTCATTGTCATTGGAAGCCGTTTTCATGCGGCCTGTGGCCTCCAGACTGTGTCTTTGACCCTTTTCGTCCTCAAAGGCCATTTCTATTTGTTCTTGTTTCTGGCGCATCAGAAACATGCCAAAGGTCCAGGGCGTGCGCTCAAACAATGTGAGCAGCTCGGGCGGCGGGCCGCCCAGGAAGTAAATGCGCATGGGCATTATAATAAGTGTCGCGATGTAAACAAGACTGAAGGCCATTTGCAGCGGTGGGCGGGCAGTACCATCCGTGGTGTTTTCCACTTTTGTCTTGCCCGGGAAGAAGGCCAGATAGCCAAGCCACATCTCCAGACTGAAGAGTGAGAGGATCGGATCCATCATCATGAGGATGCCGCCGTGCAGGAAAATACCGAGGATGCAGGCGGCGATGCGGGTTTGTTTGAAGAATAGTGCGATGGCGACGAATGTTTCGAGGACCAGGAGCAGGATGGAGCTGGCCTGCCAGAAGCTCATGGGCAGCTGATGCTGGATGAAAAAGGCCTTGAAGGGACTGGTGACGGCGAAGCCATCGTAGAAATTGGCTTCCAGTGAGAGTCCCAGCCAGAAATCGGGATAGAAGATTTTTTGTATGACAGCAAAAATGTAGCAGCTGCAAATGGTCAGTTGAATCAGTCGTCGCGCGGGGGAGGGCCGCCCCGGGGTTCTGAATGCCAGTGCCACTAAAAACAAGAAATCGAGAAGGATCCAGTGCAGCATGCAGACAAAGAAATCACGTGAGCAATAGTAAGCCAGCACCGCCGCCATATATATGTATAAGGGACGATAGGCTTTACCTGCTATCAGGGCCACGGCTGCCAGGGCAAAGAGTCCGAAAACGACTAAATTGAGCGGTTCGGGCGGCAGGGGCACCGGCACAAGGTAGGTGCCGAAGCGCCAGGCCGGGACATTGAACGGTTGGGGATAGGGCTCGAGGCCGCAGCCCGAGTGGGCGAAAAACCAGACCACGGCTGCTATCGGTAAACTGATCAAGCCGACCAGACGGGAAAGGATCGGGATAAGCCCTTCATCTAGATAAAGCCAGTCCGTAAATTTGCCCTGCATGTTCTCAACTGCCTTGTTGTGCTGCCTGGGAGAGGAGTGATTTATTGGTGAAAGTTATCGGCATTGCAAACTTCTGCGAGATGCCTGCTACCGCCGGCCCGTTAATGTCGATCATTGATTCTTCTATATTGCCCACCACTTTGCCGGCCAATCTTATGTATGGAAACTCCTGGGGATCAAGCTGGAGCATGCGCACACAGGTGGCGTCGACTGCGGCAAGATCGCTACCCAGTACGACATACCCCAGATGTTTGGCGACACCGTTGATGGGGCCGTCGCCTTCCATAGATGTGATGGCATCGACTATGGCAAAACATGGCTTGACCAGATGTTGCAAGTCGATGATTGAGTGCGGGATGCCCTTGATGTGCAGGAGATTTTTGGGCCAGCCGTACTTGCGTCCCGGTACCGTGCCGAACAGATTTTTCATCGAGCAGGTGACGCCGACCCAGTGGTGCGTTTTGAGCTTGGGCACGCTGATTACTCTGTCGGCCTGGACAATCGTGCGCGGCAGGAAAAACTTTTCCAGATTGGTGAATCCGTCGGTGTTATCGACTTCTTCGATCTCATCGAGATTGAGATCGACAAAGGGCACGCCCATTTTTTTGCACATTGGTCCCAGGCCGGTCACTTCCAGCAGATATTCGGTGTCGCGCATGTGGCCCGGGCCTTCGGCCACGATTATGTTTTTCGCCCCCCAGTCCTGGACGAGCAGGATGGCGGCGCGCAGGAGGGCAGGATTGGTCGTCACCGGTTTGCCCTGGCGATATTCCACCATGTTTGGCTTGAGCACTACGGTTTGACCCTTGAGGTCCGGGACGGTGAAATCTTTTAGTTGTCCCTTGACCGCAGCAAAAATATCGTCTTCGTATGATTCCACCGGCACGATGGCCACGGCGGAGCGGCCCTGCTTGCGCCTTTTGCTCTGTGCTTCAGTGACATGTTCCGGTACCTCTCGGGTGAGCTTGGCCGCCGAATCGCCATCTGATTTACCGCATCCGCTCAGGGCTTCAGCCGCAGCGCCGACGAGGGATGCCGCCGCCGCCACCTTGAGAAAATCACGACGCTTGAGGCCGTCGTCATCGCATTCGTCACTCACCGGGTACCTCCTGCCGTTGCGGCTTTCAATATATTTGTACCGGCCGCCGCTTCCAGCGCCAGCGCCGCCATTGCCGTGCTCATAGTAGTGGGGCCGAAGCTGCCGTTTGCTGCCTGCCTCTGCAGCAGGTATTGCAACTCCTGCTCATGGCCCAGGGCAAAGGCATTCAGTGCCAGGATGCTGAAAGCAAGCGAGAGACTGGACGAGTCTTGCGAAGCCTGGGACTGCAAATATTTTTGCCCCTGCTTTACTCTGGCATCCTGCGGATAATCCTGCAGCGCCAGCAAAGCCTCGGCGGTGGTCAGTCTGTATGGTGGCAGAAAGGCACCAAGGCTTGTGTCGTTGCCATGATTCCAACCGCCCCCCTGACAGGCATGGTCGGTGATGAATTTGTCGGCGAATTTCACCACCTCTTTATGCACGTCTTTTTCCGGCCCGGTCGGCAGTTTAAGTGCGAGCAAACAGTAGGCGGTCGGCTCCAGCCAGTGGAAACATTTGGGATCCCAGGGCCAGCCCCGGCCGTACTCAAGTCCCTGTCTGCCTTTTGAAATGAGCAGCAAGAGTCTGGCCGTCGGTCCGAAAAATTCCACGCGGCTATCGAGTAAATGCGACATGCCGGCTTTGAGCGCGTTTCGGCGAGCGATCGAGGTTTTGCTTGAGCCGTCGCCGTCGCCGTCGCCGTAAATAGAATGCAGAATTCGCAGGCAAAGCAGCACCGGTCCGGAATTCCAGTCTGATTTTCCGGCGCCCGGTCGGGTAGACCAGCCCCCGTCGCTTTGATTCTGGCAGGAGGCCAGATAATCGAGGCCGGCTGCTCCTACTTCTTTGTTTTGTCGCAGGGCAATGAGGGACCAGGCCGTCGCTTCCAGGGAGCAGTCCCCACCGGCACTGTAGGGAAACCACTGCTGGTCGGCTCCCGTCCTGGTCGCCAGAAGGAAGTTCAGGGCCCTGGCCCGCGCTTCTTGTAGAACTGCCGTCTGAGATTTCAAAGAGATGCCTCACTATCTATGAACTAGTTTAATCGCCCGCGACCACCGCTGAAGCGTGCCCACAATAGGGTGTCTCTCTTTGTAAAGGGGGTGCGCCCAATGTTTTAACCTTTGCGAATCATGGCCCCCCTGGCACAGTCCCCAATTTGTGTTGGCTGGGATACAAAAAATGTCCAGAAAAGGACTAGGCGAGATCGGGTTGTCAAGTTAGAATTGAAATGGAAGGAGTCGGAACTTTCGGCGAACCAATGATTCGAAATCCGAATTTTTACCAGACCCTCACCGTTTTCCTAGTCGGGTGTTAGATAACTGGAATACAAGGGCATAACCGGACAAGACAATATGATGGAGGTGGTTTTATAGAGTAGGCTTCAGTCAGCTTTTCAGTTTAAGAGTTACTAAGATTTCATATCCGGCGTTTTTGTGGGCAATTAGTTTTTCACGATGAAACCTTTAAAGGTTCCAATCTTGCGTGTAAGATTGAGCCCTCGAATCCGTTGTTGGAGGTACAAATGATCAGCAAATTTATTAATGACGAGTCAGGACAAGGTATTACAGAATACGGCGCTATCTTGGCTTTCGTTGCCATCCTCGTAGCTGTTGTGTTCTCGATCACTCAGGGCGCATTGTCGTCAGCAATTTCCAAAGCATTCAGCGCTGTAGTTAGCCAGCTGAACGCCTTGTCTACTGCTGCTGCGGCTGCATCGTCCTAACTGGGCAAGAATGCTAGATGCCGGCTAATCCCGGCAAGTATTCGAAGTTGAAAATGTGGTGGCAGGTGGTTCTCCCACCTGCCACCATTTTCTTTTACTACACCGATTGGCTACCGGTTCTTTTCTTTGATGGTGACGCGATGCCATTTAAAACAAGTCGTGTTAGGGGGAACAGAAGTGTCTCGTGTTCAATTATGGCTAAAGCAGTTCTTTGATGACGAGCAGGCTCAGGGTATTACCGAGTATGGCGCGATAATTGCATTTGTTAGTTTGTTGGTGGCCCTTACCTTTGGCATCACCAGCGGTTCATTGATGCCGGCTATTTCGTTGGCTTTCTCTGCTGTGGCACAGCAACTAAATTCTATGGCTGCCACAGCTTCGTCGGCTTCAGGTTCGTAGGTCCGGGCGAAAGCGCTTCAGGTTTTACTACTGGCATGCTCTGCAACTCGCATGGAGTTGCCGTTTCTGCTTCGCATGAAAGAGACTGCAATTATCGGTCTCTTCCTCGTGACATGGTGGCACATTTTATTTTGCCCGGTCTGATAAATCAGACAAATGGCTTTCCAAGCCTCTTGTAGCCCGCAGCTATGTTACGTTTGTGCACCTTGCCAAGAAAAAGATTTTTTCGGCTGCAACCATTATCGGAAGCAGTTTTACGTGGTCATAACAATGTTCCCAAAGCCGATGTCAGGACAATACAAAACTTGACACAATCAGGGTTTCAACCACCTCTCGGAAACCATCCCGGGGTTAATCCCTGTAGACTGCAATGGTTAAATTGCCGCGCTGGAGGGTATGAACTTTTTAGGTGCGGGCAAGGGCAGGCGTTGTCCTTGTACCCTCGATGTGCGTTAATAGTAAGTGGTTAATCTTTCTCATTGGAAAGAAGGGGAATTGTAATGAACCCATTACGAGCGTTATTTCTACAACTGTCTCGAATGCCTCCAGCACTGATGCTCGTTTTGATCATCGGTCTGGCTGTTCTGATTACCATGACGGTGACGAGCAATCAGCAAGCCCAAGAAGCTGCGCTGAAGGCAAAAGAGCAAGACCTAGTAGCGAAGATGAGCGCGAAAGGTAAAGTCGTTTATGCCATTAAGGACATTCCTGAAGGCTCTACGATTCCAGTGGAAGCATTGGAAGAAAAGGAAATCGAGCAGGCCAAAATCCCGCAAGACGCCCTCACTTCTGCTTCGCTAGCAGCCGGTCGCGTTGCCAAGTATGGCATCCAGACCGGACAGATCGTTTCCCAGCATGACCTTGCTCCGCAAGGTATCTCGCTCGGTTTCGAAGCCCGACTCAAAGAAGGTATGAGAGCTGTCACCTTCGCTGTTGACAGCAACTCTGGAGTCGCCGGTTTCGTAACTCCTGAGAGCCACGTCGACATCATTGCAATGGTAGGAGCTGGTGGTGACACCAAAGTTGCTCCTATTTTGTCTGACGTCGAAGTCATTGCTGTTGGTCAGATGTACCAGAAGGCTCCCGGCGGCACTGCCGCTGTACCAGCCAGCTCGGTAACTGTTTCGTTGTCCCCTGAAGATGCTAACAAGCTGATTAAGGCTGTGACTGCGAGCAAAATGTATCTGACTCTCAGAAACGACAAGGACCACACCCCGGTAGCAACAGTAGATGTGACTTCTCTCTTCGTAAAGCCCCAGGCTCCGAAGGGCGACCTCACAGCGGCTCTCCCGCCTCCGTCTGCTCTGCCTCCGCCTCCATTGCCCAACGCGCCTGATGCTGGCCCGATGCCAATGGGTGGACCTGCTATGCCCGCAGCGGCCCCACCGCCGCCGCCACTACACGAAATTGAAATTTGGACCGGCTCTAAGAAAGACGTTCTTTCGGTACCGAAATCCTAATTCCTTTCGATATCCGTTAAATGTCTAAGTGACTTCAGCCAATCGATTGGGTAAAACCAGGATAAGGCTGTAGCCAAAGGGGGAGAAAGCTGAAGCTATGAAACTGACCACACTTCTCGTTTGTGATGCTGGTTTGGATAAACGCCAAACCATTGAAGATTTGATCCACAGCCAACCATCACTGGCTCTCGTTAGCACCGTCTCTGGTAGTATGGCGCGCGAGCAAATCGGCAGCTTACATCCAAAACTGGTCTGGATCGAGCTCAGCCCCGCACCCGTGCGTGGCCTCTCCCTCTTAGCTGAGTTGCGTGAAACCTTCCCGCAGCTCTACTTCTTCGTCAGTTACGAGGTTCCAGACCCCGAGTTGATCCGCACCGCGTATCGACTCGGGGCCTCGGACTTCCTCGACGCAGAGCGCTGGCGTACTGACTTGCCGGCTGCCGTGCAGAGCATTCAGCTCAAGCACCAGTCCGAGTCCGTATCCACCGCCGCAGGTAAGGTGATTGGTATATTCAGTCCCACAGGTGGCATTGGTGCGACAACCATCTGTACAAACCTGGCCGGCTATCTCGGCAAGTACGGTGAGACCTGCATAGTCGACCTCGACTTGCAGTTCGGCATGATTTCTCACTATCTGAACCTTGAGCCGTCATTCAGCTTGAGCACCATCGACTTTTCACATACAAACTTCGACGCCACTTATTTGCGTAACCTGATGACTCGTTACGACGATAAGCTGAGCATTCTTGCAGCGCCACCAGAGCTTGAAGACATCGGTGACATTTACGCTGCGCAAGTACAGGAAATTCTCTACACATCGAAACAAGAGTTTCGTTTCACTGTAGTTGACCTTCCCAAAAACCTGCTCGACGAGCGCGCTATCGCGACCCTCGACCTGGCCGACCACGTGCTCGTTATTACTGAGTACAACTGGGCTGCCATCTTGAACGCCCGCAAGTGCCTCGATACCTTTAAAGCGCACTACAACCAGGAGAAATTGCTCCTCGTTGTGAACCGCTCTGAATGGCTCCCGCAGGACGTTTTGAGCGAATGTCGCGCAAACTTGAACTATCCTGTATTCCACGAGATTCCCAACGATACCAAAACGGCAAAATGGGTCAACAACCAGGGACAAATCGCTCCTGGCCATACTCCGTTAGGCAAAGCGCTAGATTCTCTCGCCAGACGATTGGCTGGTGGCGAACAGCTATTACTGACACAAAAAGACGGGGACAAGGCAGGCGGATTCAAGCTGCCGGCAATCTTCGGTAAACGTAAATAAGGGTGGTGAGCCTAAATGGGTGACGAGAGAAAGGATCAAAATCTACCGGCGAGACCGACATCTTCATTAATGGGACAGTTAGTCCGTCAGCGGCAGGCATCAGAAGTGGTGCCTGCTCAACAGCAAAATACCGGGCTGCAAGGCCAGGCTGCGGGTAGCGCAGTTGGTGCACGTCCTGGTTCCGGTCCTGCACCGGGACAGAGCGGTATGGCTCGTCCGGCTGGCGCCCAGGGTGGCGGCACAGGCATGGCGGCTCAGCGACCCGGTGGTGGTGGCGTACCGGCTACCGAAGGTCCATCACGCAATGACATCGAGCGTATCGATGCCCGTGATGAGTCAACTTCCGGACATCAGGGCATGGGTGCTGCCGAAACCGCTGCTACCGATATTGGTGGCAAGTTCTCAGCTAACCAGCAACTGATCAGAGAAAGAGAAAAGTTCATTATCGAGCAACTGAGAAGGGAGCTCGATACTTCACGTTTGACCAATATTTCGGAAGACACTCAGGCGCAAGTCCGAGCCCGTATCAGAGAAATCGTAAACTCTGACCCGGCTCCTCTGACGATGATGGAGAAAGGTATTCTCCTGCAAAACGTCCTGGACGAAGTATTCGGTTTCGGTCCCCTTGGTCCGCTTCTGAGAGACCCCAGCGTAGGCGACATTTGCGTCAACAGCATTGGTTCAATCTATGTAGAGCGTCACGGCCGACTGGAAAAGACAAACGTTGTTTTCGAAAACGACCGCCACTTGAGACAGACGATCGACAAGATCATTCAGCCCCTGGGCAGACGTCTCGATGAAAACTCACCCATGGTTGACGCCCGTCTTCCAAACGGTTCACGTGTAAACGCCACGATTCCCCCGGTCACAATCGACGGTCCGACAATCACCATCCGGTGTTTCGGTACGTCAATCATGTCCCTGGGACAACTGGTAGAAAAAGGCGCCATGAGCGTGCAGATGGCTGAAGTGCTGAAGGCATGCGTTAAGGGCAGAATCAACCTGATCATCTCCGGTGGTACAGGTTCCGGTAAAACGACTCTGCTGAACGCTCTTTCTTCTCACATCAACCCCAGAGAACGCATCATCACGATTGAAGACGCAGCCGAACTGCGTTTGCAACACGAGCACTGGGTACGTATGGAAACCCGTCCGCCCAACACGGAAGGTAAGGGTCAGATCACACAGCGCATGCTTGTTATCAACTGTCTGCGTATGCGACCCGACCGAATCATCCTTGGTGAGTGCCGCGGTGAAGAAGCGTTCGACATGTTGCAGGCCATGAACACCGGTCACTCCGGCTCCATGACCACAATCCACGCCAACAATCCTCGTGACTGCACAAAGCGTCTGGAAAACATGATCCTCATGTCCGGTCTGGAAATGCCTCAGAAAGCTGCCCGCGAACTGATCGCCTCAGCTATTCAGGTTATTGTGCAGATCAAGCGTCTTGAAGACGGTACACGTCGATGCACCGAAATTTCGGAAATAACCGGGATGGAAGGTGACACCATCGCTATCTCCAGTATGTTTACCCTGGAGCGCGAAGGCCGCGACCCGAGAGGATTCTTCAAATGCCGTCACGTCGGCTCCGGCTTGCCGCCTAAGTTCCTCGAGCAATTGGAACAGGAAGCTGTGCCATTCAAGCTCGAGTGGCTCAGATAAAAAGAGGTATGAATCAGGACTGCTCATCGCGCTCGGCGAGGTGGGCAGTTCCGAGGTTCCAGGTGAGTTTTCCGCTTCCATCTCGTTGAGAAATCGAAAATATGCAAGGACCATTATTATTTGGCTCAATCGTGGTTATCGGCCTTTTGCTGATGACACTCATGCGTCGCGACAGCGCCGATCAGCTGGGTCGTCTGGCCAAGCACTCACGCCGCATGTCCGAAAAAATGCACGAGCGCACAGGCGACGACAGCATTTTCGTGACGCAGCGCACTGACTACCTCACCCGCCTCCTGGCTCTGGCTGGTATGGAAGCTCAGTACGACAAGATGAAGGGTTACTGGATCATGTCGGCAATCGGCATGGGCGTAGTCATGGCTATCGGTTTCGTTGTCGGCGGCATTCCTGAAATGTCACCGATCGGTTTCTTCGTCGGTCTGCCCGTCGGAGCTGCCGGTTTCGTATTCTGGCTTGGTGAAGTGGCCAAGCGCAGACAGATTAAGATGACCGAACAACTGCCCCAGGTTCTGGAAACAATGGTGTCGGCACTGAGAGCCGGTTCGCCGGTTATGGAAGTCTTCCGTGTTATAGCCGACACAGGTCAGGACCCGATCAAATCCGAATTCAAGCGCGGTCTGGTTTCGCTCCAGCTCGGTAAGCCATTCAGAGACGTTATGCTCGAAATGTCGACCCGTATCAAAGCGCCTGACTTCAAGCTTCTCACCCAGGCGATCTTCATCAGTCAGGACGTAGGGGGCAACCTCGCCGAGGTTGTGGCCACAATCGCTGAAGCTATCCGTGAAAGATTCAAATTGCGCGACTTCTTGAACGCTCTCACTTCGCAGGGTAAAGCAACGGCATCATTCATCGGCTGTCTGCCTTATCTCATTACAGTTGGTACTTACTTCTTGACACCCGCTTACATGACGCCCTTCTTGAACCATCCGGTTGCTAGAATCGTAATGATAGGCCTTGTTTGCTGGGAGCTCTTCGGCTTCTGGATCCTCCGCAAAATGGTTACTTTCGAAGTTTAATTCCGTTCTCTTTATTGTTTGAGGAATTCAGTTCCCATGCCAATGCCAGTCCTTGCAGTTTTAGTTTTCTCCTGCGTAGTTGCAAGCTGCGTACTAGTCCTGAGGCCGGTATTCGGCACCTACGTGGACAACTACGGAGTGCGCATTCGTCCTCGTAAGGAGACGGAAGACAGCTCCGCTGAAAAACCCAGGGATTCTGTCATCCTCAAGCTGGCCGAGTTTGTCGGTCAATTTGCCCTGTCACTGATGCCGGCTCTGGCCGACAAACGTACGGTGCAACTGCTGACCATGGCTAATTACCGTACCCCTCAGCACATGGCCATCTTCATCGGTATCAAAACCCTGATGGTCGGTGTGGTTCTGGTTATGACCTTCCTGGCCGCCGCTTCCAACCCGATCATGCTCCTTGGTGGACTGGTCGGCGCCATCCCCACCTGGATCCTCCCCAACTTCTTCCTGGCCAGCCGTGCGAAGAGCAGACAGGCCCAGGTTTTGAAAGAACTGCCCATCATCCTGGACTTGATGATTGTATGCGCCCAAGCCGGTCTTGGTTTGATGCTCGCCGTAGACAAAGTGTCCAAGGAAGTTATGATTTCCTGCCCGGTACTGGCTGTTGAACTGCAGCAGCTGATTGCCGACGTAAAAGTATTCGCTAAGTCCGTGCCCCACGCCATGCGCGAAATGGGTGAGCGCTGCGGAGTAGACGAGTTGATTAACATGGCATCAGCCCTGATTGCCGCAGAATCGAAAGGTTCGGACATCAGCTATCCCTTGAGACAGCAAGCGGACGCCCTGCGTGACCGCCTCAAGCGTAAGAAAGAAGAAGAAGCCGGTAAAGTACCGGTAAAAATGGTGCCCGTCATCATGATCTTCGTTATGCCTCTCATCCTCTGCCCCATGCTTGGTCCCGCCGTCGTCACGATCATCCAGGCCGTAGGCCCGATCATGGCCGGTTCAAAGTAAGCAGTGCCCCAACCAAAAATCAAATCGCGTTATCTGCGCTTCGTGAACAGCACGCGCGATAAGGTATTGGCTGAACGCGCATTCAACGCCAACAACCTGTTCACGCGCTTTCGCGGCCTGCTCGGCACAAGCAATTTGCCCGCCGGAGAGGGCATGTTTCTTGATCCCTGCAACGGCATCCACATGTTCTGGATGACCTATGCCATCGATGCCGTTTTTATCGACGAGCAGTTACAGGTCGTCGCCCTGGTGGAGAAACTACCTCCCTGGGCAGTTTCCAAAGTCTATAAGACGGCTAAGACCTGCCTGGAATTACCGGTTGGCACAATCAGCGCCACGGGCACCGTCGTAGGTGATGTGCTTTCTGTTGAGGCCGCGAGCGCATAATCTGTCTGGCCTAAATCCACATCCGGGGCTCCTGATTGGAGCCGGGTGTGGTGCCGTCGGTGATGGCGGCAGGCGACTGTTGATAGAGTGAGATGGTGGCCAGGGCGCAGAGCGCCAGATTGTACAGGGCGAAAGGCGCTGTGCGACAGGCTCCTATGCCCCCGGGCATGAGTAAAAAGAGCCAGCCTGCGGCCGGATAAACGAGCAGAAGCAGGGAAAATAATTTTTCCGCCCGGGGTTCTTCACCGCTCCATGCGGATTTGATCGAACTCTGCGCCGCCGCCGGAGCGACCACCGACAGTATGACCAGGTCATAGAGGTGAGTGTGGGGGCTGAAAGTCAAACAATATAAAACAGTGGTGGCCAGCAGCAGTGCGACGGTATGCGGCCTGGCTCTGGTCGGCTCACCCTTTTGCAGGCCGCCAAACTTCCACCAGAGACTGGCCAGGTAGAACCAGGCGATAAGGGCCAGACCCCCGGCGATTTTCACCGCCACACTGTCGGCCACAAAAATTGCCAGAAGGCCCCGGACATTGACCATTTCAGAGACAAAACCACCGGCCAGATTGGCCGTCTGCTCCGCGTGCAGGACAATTTGCGGATAGTTGATTACGTTTTGCGGTCCAATCGTTGCCACCGCGGCAAGTACCATGACCAGCTCACAAAGAGCAGCCCAGAGCACTAATTTGTAGCGTCTGCAGGCCAGGGCCGGCACCACTAAAAAGACGCTGTACTGCGGTTTTATCGAGGTTAAGGCCAGGGCCAGGCCGGCTAGAAATGACCGTTTGCGCATCCAGGCAAAGATGTAGACGGCGGTGATGCCGGCGAGAAAGAGACTTGTCTGACCGAGGGCGAACGCCCTCAGCATCGGCACCGAGCCGAAGACCGCCAGCCAGAAAAAGAGCAGGGCGTTGATACTGTTAAAACCGGCTCCGGCTCCCGCTGCCGCACGACTGAGGAAGAATGTCCCGCTGAGGAAAATCAGGCTGCCCGAAAGGCAAAAGACCAGGAAACATTGCTCAATCGGCAGTGTCGCCAGGGGCGCCATCAGTGGAAAATCCATGGGCGGATAGTGGATAAATTCCTCCGGCGCCGAGGGATCGCCGAGGGCATCTTTCACCAGATAATCAGCCTGCACCTTAGCGTCATAGGCTTTGAGTCGGTCCGGGGAGGCGGCGATTTTGCCGCAGACATAGTATTTGGCGAAGTCGCAGTAAAAGAGTCGCGCTGTTTTGCGCTGCTCGGTGAAAGTGTGGCCGACAAAGGCCGAGCCGGCCAGGGTGAGGAAGAGAATTGCCGCCAGCGAAATATAGATGAGATTGATGCCGTCCAGGCATCTGCTCGCCGACAATTTCATCGCTGCGAACCACTCTGGGTTTGCACATTCTGTTCTTCTTTTTGCCACCAGTGCCAGGTGCTGCTGAGACCGTCATTGAGCGGTGTCCTGGCCTGCCAGCCAAATTTTTCCCTGGCCTTCTCCACCGACTCGCGGTGGTGCATAACTTCCGCCGGGCGATAAGGTCTTGAGCCCAGGCCGAGGTCGCCGTCGTACTGGCTCAGCCTGGCAATTTCAGCCGCTACTTCCTTGAGCTTAACTTCGCGTCCGGAGCCAAGATTGAAGCATTCCCCAGCCAGATCCGGCCTGGCGCCCAGCATGAGGAGCCCTTCAATGCAGTCATCGACATAGACAAAATCGCGGGTCTGCTCGCCGGGACTGATTTGCGCCGGCACCTTTTTTTTGTAGCAGTCAAATAAATAGGGGATGACCATGCCGGTTTTTTGGCCCGGGCCAAAGACAACCGAGGGGCGCGCCACGATCACACTCAGTCCAAAGCTCACACGGGCCATGGTGAGAAACTGGGTGGCAGCCGCCTTGGCGGCGCTGTAGGGTGAGACCGGCGCGAGGGGCTGACTCTCTTCAAAGGGTACAGCACCGGTGCCGTATTCTTCGGAGGAGCCGATATGCACAAGCAGGGTGTCCTTGCTGTCGAGCAGAGCGGTGGCCAGATTGACCGTGCCGCCCAGGGTTATCCTGGCCTGGTCCACCATCTGATCTTTGCTGCGATCCCCTGCCGCTTTGGCGGCCAGATGAAAGACCACGGCAAAATGCTTTTTATTGATCACCTCGCGCACCGCCGCCAGATCGGTTACATCCAGTTCCTGGACCGATTCCGGCCGTATGGAGTCAGTGTGCAGTTCTAAAAATTGCGATTTGTCGTGCACCGTAATCAGGACGTCGGCGCCAAGGTCCGTCAGACAGGATGCCAGATGCCGGCCGATGAAGCCCCCGCCGCCGGTGATCAAAACGGATTTGCCCGCGTAGTAAGCGCTCAGGCGAGGGTCAAATTGGCTGGGACTTGTCATTGCAATAGACTCGAGGCGGATCATTTAGATCATACCCGGGCCCAGGGCACTGCCTATTCAGTAAATCAGCGGCCGGTTCGATAGTTGTACATATTGCGCAGAAATTCGAAGATTGTTGACAAGCGTACGTTTGACGCTCCACCCGGCCTTTTGTGAAAAGTCACCGGCACTTCTTCCACCGTCATGCCGTTTTTGTGCGCGCTCAGCATCAGCTCGGCGTCGATGAACCAGTCGCTGGAGGAGAGGGAGAGTTTGCGCAGGGCTTCGGGCTTGAGGACTTTGGGCTTGCCGTTGACGTCATGGCAAATAAAACCAAACATGGCTTTGAAGAGAGTATTGTAGACCCGGGTCAGGACGCGCCTTTGCAGTCCGTCTTCGCGGATTATGCGCACGACTTTGACAATATCGGCGGAGGACGCCCTGGCCGCTTTGAAGACCCGGGCCACGTCCGGTGCGAGAATCTGTTCATCGCCGTCGATATAGCCGATAAATTGTCCCTTTGCCGCCGCCAGACCGGCGCGTATTCCGCCGCCGTAGCCCTGATTCTGGGCCAGTTCGACCAGGCGCAACTGCGGGTGCTTTGCGGCCAGCTCGTGGGCCAGCGCCGGGGTATTGTCGGTGGGACCGTTGAGAACGACAACCAGCTCAAAGTCTTCTCCCGGGCAGTGCTCATTGAAACAATTGAGCAAATTGGCCACTAGGTTTTCGATATTGGCTTCTTCGTTGTAGCAGGTCGTGACAATCGAATAGACCGGTGGGCTGGGTTCGGTAGACATCGCTCTATTTTAGTGCCTTTTCGCGGTCTTTGGCTGCATTGGGAAAGGCAAAACGGGTGACCAGGTAGCTGCTTGCCCGTCCGGCGTATGTTTCGGTCGGTCCTTCCTGCACCAGCTTCGTTTTGAGCATGGCCTCAAGTAGATCGGTTTTTTCTCTGGTCGGTTCCAGTTTTGAGGTCGGGGTGTATGTATCCCGCACCAGGACAAGCTCTTGTACGCCCGTCTGGCCGATGTCCCGGACATGTTTCTCGTATTTTTCTATCAACTGAGGATCCTGCCACCAGCCGGCGCGACCCTGGTGCCGGGGCGGCAGTCGTCCGCTGTCGGGATCGGCGAAGCCCAGAAGCACAGGCAATTTGTCCGCCTTGATGCCGCATTCGTATTTTAAATAATAGACGAGGATGATGCCGACAAAATCCGGTGTGGTCAGATAAGCGGCCTGGCCGAATTTATTGGCGGCCATTTCCGCCGCCAGTCGGCGCAGACCCGAGCGGTCCTGTGCTGCAATGGCCCTGACTTCGAAGGCGCTCCAGGCCACGGTGCCTGTGGCAATGGCGGCGACGAGGGCCACTTTTGACTGTTTGCTCCAGTTTTTTAGAACGCTGCTCCGGTCCAGCATGGCGGCCATTTTGACCAGAGCAAAGGCAAGAAGCACCCAGCCGGTACCTGCTATTGGATACATGTAACGCACATAGCCAAAAATGTATGGGGTTATGAAACCAAAAATGCAGGTGGAATAGATGAAGAGAAGCGCCAGTGTAAGTAGCT
>JAFEAV010000064.1 GCA_018266215.1 Cyanobacteria bacterium SZAS LIN-3
CAGGTTGTAGACGCGGAAATTGCGGTCACTCAAGGACTTAAAAGTCTGCCTCAAGTTACCGCTTATCCGTCCGGGCAATGAAAACAGCAGTTCTAGCAGTTGTTCGAGCATAAATATCTCCAAAAAATCGCTCAAAGACGCGCTCTCACCCGATCCACCGCGACAGACCGTCGTTGGGGATTGCGTGAGCGTGGAGATTGAGTTTTTGTTGTTACTTAGAGGTGACTGAGAGAGAGTTTTGGGGCGTGCGAAAGATAAGAGCCTTGACCCTACTGATTGCTTGATTCAAAAAACTATGGCTTTCTAACTAGATTGCTTTTGAATAGCTTAAGAATATGGAGCCCTGCCCAGGGAGCGGGCGGGGCTTGCCAAGAGGCACTCATAGCGCAGCCACGCCAGCATCGGCACTTATGACTGCATTGAGCGATAGCACATATACAAAACGAGCAAGCCCCGGAGGGTCCAACAGGCCGTGCGCAACCAGTTTGAAGCCAACAATTGCCGGTAAGGCTCAAAATTAAAGCCGGCCGAGAGCGCACCGTGCAAATTATCGGCAATAAACAAAGTCGAGATCCAGATGACACCCAGAAGAGCAACGCCAATAAGGGTTTCAGCCAAACCGACGGCCTTTGGCCTTGCCACCACCAAAAGTATCGCCGTCAACAGCTCCACCACCATAACTGGTGCCACAACCATGGTCGTCAGGGCACAATGCTGACGCTCATATTCGACAAAACCTTCGACGCCAACCCTGTTGTAGAGCGGATAATGAACGATCTGCACAAACCAGATCAGACCCGTCATGAACCAGGTTGATGCAACCTGCGTGATCAGCAAAAATATTGCCACGGCGCCCCCTTGAAAAGCTCAAAACACTGGACAGCTTATTAATAGAGCACCATAATTGTGTGAACTGAAGAGGAACGCTTTATGCAAAACGCCAGAGATTTATCAACCGAAGAAGAGTCCAAAAGATTGTTCGATATGACGCCGGCCCGCAACGATGCAACGTACAACCGGCTGACGGCCGCGCTTTCCGATGATGCCACTCTTGGCGGTGGCGGCCAGGGCAGCGAAGCAGTCGAGCTGGTGCGGACAAGATTGACGCCGGCCGAGCGTGAATCACTGACCCAAAAGAGCGTCGTAGCTATCCTGGACCAGCTTTCTTTCTCCAGCGAAAGATTGCAAAACGCCATGCAGCGGCTTGGATATCTGGAGTGCCAGGTCGAAGTTTTACAGGAAAACGTCCGCCAGATGCCGGAGTTACGTGCAAAAGCCTCGAAGGCCATTATTCTTGAGCGCGAAAACTCTGCTCTTACCGAAGTTCTGGAAGAGCGCAACCATGCGCTCCGTCGCCGCGAAAAACAAGTCGAAAGCAAAGACAGAGAAATTGAGTTGCTGACCAAGATTCTGGAAGCGCACAAAAAGCATCTCAATCAAGTGGAAGCGGATCTGGAAAATCTGGAAAGCAAACCCTGGGTGCGTTTCATGGCCTGGTTCACGGGCTCCAAACTGAGCAAATAAACATTAAGCAACACAACTGCAAGAAGGGCGGGTAGCAACTACCCGCCCTAACTTTTGCTAATGCCCGGGTGAAACAGCGCTTACCTGGCCCGGGTTGCGAGCTTGTGCGAACCTGTTTTCGGGACCTGCCACTCAGGAAGAACGAGCATCTCGACACTTTCTGTGACTTTTTAGTGTCACGGGAAAGGGACAGTAGCAGCAATATATTTCTACATCTGTCTGAGCTTCTGTCTTGATAACTCGTTTTGATCTTTCCTAAAGTAAGTCTTACAGCTAATAAAACCAATAAAAAACTCTTTTCTCTCTATATAAGCCAACCGCACCAGCCGAAAAGCTCCATTACTCACAAGTCGTGAGGGGGAAGCAGTTCGGCTTGTCTTTTTTCGAGAGAGAAGCAGGCAAAGGAGACTTAGTTTATGAAACCAAGAATCGGTATTAACCTCGATGTAGACCAGACCAAAACCACGGTCTACAAAGTAAATCGCGCCTACGTGGCGGCTATTCTCCTCGCCGGCGGCACACCGGTGATCATCCCACCGTGCAGCAACGCACAGATGAAGGCCTACGTCAGAGACCTGGACGGCTTGCTGCTGATTGGCGGCCGCGACTACGCCCCCGAGCGCTACGGCAAGGAGACTCTTCCCAGCGTCACACCACTGCATCCGGAAAGGGAGGAGTTCGACTTCCGCCTGGGCAAGTATGTGCTGGAGAACACCGACCTGCCCGTGCTCGGCATCTGCGGCGGTATGCAATGGCTCAATATCTTCTACGGCGGCACACTCCACGTCGATATCGAAACCAGCTTCCCCGGCCTCGGCCTGAGCCACCGTACTGTCCAGCACATCCCGGCTGCCGATCATCCGGTAAGTGTGGTCAGTCGTTCGCGGTTGATGAAAATCTTCCGCCGCAAAGTCATACCGTCCGTCATCAGCTCACACCATCAAGCCATCGACTTGCTGGGCCGCGACCTGCTTGTCGACGGTATCGCCCCTGATGGCATCATCGAAGCCATCAGTCACCGCACCCGCTACTTCACCGTCGGCGTGCAGTGGCATCCTGAGCAGGGATACGAAGCCAACAAACGCCTGTTCAGGGCTTTCATCAAGGCGGCAATAGATCGTTAAGGAGTTTCCGCATGCATTCAAGCGACCGCTTCATCAACGCCATCAAGAGCGGTCAACGCAAACCCACGGCCCACACGGCCCGGGGCTGCTACGGCCGCATTGTTCGCACGCTTTTTGACAAACCTCGGACTCTGGCTGAAGAGCCCGACCGCCGGGTTGTGATGCTCATGGGCCCCAGCGCGCTGCGCACCATCGTCGGCCACAGTGCCTACGAAATGCTCGTGCAAATCGGCCATACCCGCGAGTACATCGCGGTCAAACTGGCTCAGGGCTACAAGTATCACCTGGTCGTCTTCCACCGCCCGGACAGCGAGATGCGTCTGGCCACCTGGAAAAACACCCTCGACCTGGTGGGGACGCTCTATCCGCAACTGGCGCACCTGCTCAAGGCCGCGCGCAGAGAGCTCAAGACGACCAGCTTTGCCGAGTTTGAAGCCCAGGCTGGTTTCAGCCTGGCGGAAGTGGACCACAACGGTCCCGGCGATGAGCGCTACATGACGGCCGAACGTCTCCTGGCGAGCGACGGATCAGCCCTCAGCGTCAGACGCTTCCTCTACCACGTCACTCGATTGACCGAGCTGTACACCGGCGACGGTTACACCTGCACCCACGACGGCAAGCGCGGTGTGAGGGAATACATCATGGCCAATCGAGCCATCAGCGACCTCCAGGAGAGCCGCACGCTGGAACTGGAAGTAACACTGCCCACTGGGCCCTGAAGACTTTTTCAAAGGCAAAAACCATGGAAAAAATCACCTGTGTATTTCGCCGGTCGACCGAAGGTCGGCTTGCGCTGCTGTTTGCCGCCGATCTGATCCGACTCTGTCAGGAGGCCGACGGCGTCAACAATGTCTTGCATATTTACCTGGAAACAGGTGAGGCGGACGCCGCACAGATCGCCTCAGAGAGCAGACCGGTAGCCAACCTGCTGGCCGAGCAAAACGCTCATGTGCTGGCGGAGGTGGCGGCTATCACCGGCCTCGCCCCGGAGTTCATCGCTCTGGCCGGCACGGATACCAGCGGTATCATTGTCGACCACACCATGGCCTTCGAACGCGCCGACCTGGACGTACTCTCGCCCAGCCGCGAGCAGTCGCTCCTGGCTCGCGGCAAAGGCCCGCTGCTGGTCCCCTTTGGCGACAGCCTGTCGGCACTGCCGGCAGCAAACATCGCCATCGCCCTGGGCAAAAAACTGACACTGCCGGTGGTGTTTTACCATACCACCTGGCGCGACGAATCGGTCGCTTCGCCGAAGGCCGAAGACCACATGTGCGCGGAGGCACGCGAAGTCGCCGCAGTGCTCAAGAGCCGTGCCACCACCATCGGTGTGGAGTTCAGCTTCGCCGTGGAGACTGCCGACGACGTAGCCGAAGGCATCTTACAGTGCGCCTTGCGACAGGGCGCACGTCTGATCATCATGCCTCGCAGTGCCAAAACAACCATCGGCTGCTACGTCAATCAGGCGCTGGCCAAAACGCCGGTGCCTCTTCTGGCAGTCGCGGCCAAACCGGGGAGGCAGCAATGAAAGCTTTTTTCAACCATCTGAAAACGCTGGCAGTCAGCCCCTTTGCCGTCATGTGGATGGTGGTCGGCATGTACGCCGTCAAAGCCGTGCTCAAAATCGGCGTCGGCCAGCACATCCACTCGCCCATGATCGCCGGCGACGGCTTCCACAACATGGCCGACATACTGGAAGCACTGGCCGTGCTTCTGGTCATCTGGATCTCCAAACGACCCAGCAGCGACGACTATCCCTTCGGCAAAAAGAACGTTGAGTTCTTCACCTCGCTGGCCATCGGCACGGTGCTGCTGGTGATGAGCTTCAACTTCGCCCTGCAATCGCTGTCGGGCTTGCTGGCGCTCTTCCCGCAGGCCGATCAGGCGGTGCGCAGCATCATCCCCCTGCCCGAGCACCATCCCCTGCTCATGGATCCCGGCACCTTCAAGTACGTGGTGGCGCTCGCCCTGGGCAGCGTCATCGCCTCCTTGCTGGTCAGCCGGCATCAGAAGCGGGTGGGTAAAGCATCCGGCCACGCCAGCATGGTTGCCGACGGCGAGGAGACCGCCAGCGACGGCATCATCGAATTGATCACCCTGCTTGGTGTGCTGGGAGAATACTTCTTCCCCGCACCCTGGCTGGAATATCCGCTCGGTCTGCTGGTCGCCGGCGTCATTGCCCATACCGGTTGGGAGCTCTTCATGGGCGGTTTCCGGGTGCTGCTTCAGCATTCGATTGGAGCCGAACACGAAGCTGAGATTCGCAAGTGCTGCCTGTCGCAAGCGGGAGTGTTGAGCGTCGACACGGTTAAGACATTTCAGATTGGCTCCACAGCCGTCTGCATGCTGACCGTGGTCACCGAACACAACACCTCCACCATCGCCCAGATGAAGTACGGCCTGGAGCACGCCCTCAAAGGCTACATCCTGGCCGCCGGATTCAAGGACTGCGAACTGCACTTCAAGTTTCAGAAACCGGAGCCCAACCGGCATCGCGTGGCCTTTGCCGTGGTCAACCAGGACAACCACCTGGTGGTTGCCTCGACGGTTGAACAGGCCAGTCACGTGATCATCTGCGACGTCGAGCACGGTGACATCGTGCGCAGCAAGCAAGAGCCCAAGCCCGCCGCCGCCGAACTTTCACAGTTCCTCAAGCGCAAGCGGGTGACCTGCTTCTATCTCTTCCATCCTCAACCGGATGCGGTCGAAGGCATAACAGTGGCCACTGCTCCCAGTTTCCAGGCTCATCTGGTGGGACTCAACCCCCGCTCGCGCTGAGCCAGGACCCCATAAACCATGTGCCTCCGGGGCCGATTCTGCCTGGCAGACGGCCCCGGAGCACCTATTTGATAAGGGCGGACCATTCCGCGCCTTATCTTTAGCTTCATATATACGATATGCAATAGTATTGCAACAGAAAAAGAAATCATCCGCAAAGCGGCAGAGACACCTGGTTAGAGGTGTCTCCGCAGCTTGCGAATGTTTCTTTAGAGCTTCAGCCCCTGCTTGCGACTAGCGAGCGGCAACGGCGTGCTCGTCGAGCAGCTGGTAGCGCGGCGCTTCGTCCTCGATCACCGGCTTGGAAGTGGGCGTCATGAAGGGGAAGATGTTGTCGCTGCGGTCGTTGTTGGCCGTCGACGTCTCCAGCATGATGGAATCGCCGCCGTCGGCTGCCACGCTGATGATGTGCGACAGGTTGCCCGGGAGCGTGATCGTTTCACCGGCGCTGACGACGATCGAGCCACCCGCCTTGAGGTGATGCCAGATGCCGTCCACCTGCACGTCCACGTCGGCGCTGGAGAGAGCCTTGTCGCCATCACCCCAGGCCAGCTCAAACTTGACTGGCGCACCGGCGACGACGGTCACTTCCTTGCGCTCTTTCTGGCGGTGGAAGTGGTGCGGCTCGGTCTGACCGGCCTGCACGAAGAGGAACTTGCGCGAGAAGGCGGTGACCGGGTACTGGCGGGTACCGACCTGCTGAGGCTTGGTCAGAGGCGCGCCGAATTCGTCGACGAGCGGCGAGCAGAGCGCCAGGATGACGAGCCCACAGTGCGGGAAGTCACCGACGCCGAAGTCCACGACCTTCCAACCCAGCTTCTGATGGCGGATGCCGTCGGTGCTGGCGTCGAACTGTGCCGGTGCCCAGTCAGCCCACTTGGGAAGAGCGACATGATGCTCCCGGGCGTTGTTGATCGCGCGAGCGATGGCAGCGTTGATTTCAGAACGTTTCATATACATGTCCTTTCGTTGGTTGCTTAGATTTTACGCCTAAAAGACATATCGAGAGATTCTGTCACAGCCGAGGCTGCAACATTTTACTCGCGACGACGGCTCACCGCCCGCTTGAGGACCGAGGAGAGGTCTCCTCTTCCATGCGGACGATGAGCTGGTAAGCCTCCGCGCGCGAGCTGCCGCAGGTGTCAAGGTTGGGCTTGAAACTGCCGCAGATGGCGGGACGCTCGGGCGAGCCGAAAAGTGAGCAAAGGTTGCGCTCATTGAGGTGGATACAACGAACACCGGCGGGCTTACCGTTGGGCAAACCGGGAAGCGGCGACGAAATGGAGATTGCAATGCAGCAAGCCCCGCAATCGCGTCGACAATCCATTCTTTGATTTCCTTTTCGTAGTTCAGAAGGGTAGACGGGTCGGAGGCCTGGGCCAGGACCTGTCCCAGCGCTCAGCGATAGACGATGCCGCGCGTTTTGACCTTTTCGGCCACCAGCGCGGGCACCATCGAATCGATGGGCAGACCTTGCTTCAGTGCCTCGCGAACGACACCGCTCGAAAGCTCCGAAACAGGCTGCTCCAGGATGTGCACATTGGTCAGATTCAGCTCACGGGCCCATGCACGAGCCTGCTCGGCGCTGTAACCAAAACGCGGCACAACTACAAGCTGCACCATCGAAAGGAAAGCCTGCGCTTCCTCCCAGAGGGTGACATTGCTCGGATTGGCCGGGTTGAGGTACTCAGCCGAGAGAATGAAACTGATTTTGACCTCCGCGCCGACCTGGGCCGAAAGCATGGCTTTGAGTTCCGCCACGGTGCGATAGGTGTACGAGACGCCGGGCAGATCCAGCTCGATGCGGCTGGCTTCCAGACCGGGCAATCCCGCAACAGCAGACTCGACCAGCTCGTGGCGAATCTCACTGGCGGTGACACCTGTTTGCAGCTTGTGGGGCGGCTCTCCAGCCGTGACAAAAAGAACTTTGTCGAGACCAACGACGTTGGCGACGACCTGTGCGACTTCCAGATGACCATTGTGGACAATGTCAAATGTGCCGCCGAGTATACCTACGTGTTTCATAAGAGTTCCCCTTTTTCGTTTGCTGGGGTTCAAGAGAGCAGGAAAAAACACCCGATAAAAAGACCCGGGACACGCTGTGAGGCGAGCCAGGACGGGTGCAGGTACAAAGCTGATCTCATCTGACAGAGCGGAACCCCTGGACTTGCCGAAGCAAGGAAAAGGAGTGTTGCTATTAGTGAGCCGATGAATGTCTGGGCTTATAAAACTATTTGTCTGTGAGTGAGAATTGATAAGACGAGCTTAATAAGGCTCATGAGCTTCAAGCAATGGTTATAGATAAAACCTTGGTCTTGGCGACTGCATCTCAAATAGCATAATTAGCGCTAGCTAATATTAGGAGCCCCGCGAGTAGTTAAGTAGCCACCTCTATTGCAGCTAGCTACGGCATATAGTAATTATTCGAAAAATAGAGAAACGACACAACAGAAGCCTGAGAAAAATTGAGAGAGGGAGTGCGCAACAAACAGCATGATCGCTGCGCACCCCTCAATCAATCGGTAAGTCAAACCGCAGCTCGTTCAGCTCTGATTCTCGACAGCACGCTGCACAGCCAGCACAAAACGCTTGCCGTAATCAGTCAGCTGCAGAGGAGTATGGTCGACGGCAAAACGAGGCGTTCTGGGCTGGAACATACGAGCAATGACTTTGTTGGTCAGCTCGATCTGAACACCCTTTTGCTGTGCCAGATTAACAACGTTTTGGGGATGCACACCACGGTAGCGGCGGGCATTTGTCGTGACGGGGAAACCTTCGGCGAGCAGAGCCTTGACGATGCGCTGCTTCACTTCAGTGTTCAGGCCGCCAACGAGAATCGTGCCGTCATTTTCAGTGCCCATGGAATGAATGGAAACTGCAATCTGGCTGCGGCTGAGGAGATTGTCCAGGAAGGGATGGCGAAACTTGGTCGAGGTGACATGCAACTCGTAAGCTCGCCGCTGGCGCAAACCCTGGAAATCGAAGAGATTGTGCTTCGAACCGGCAACAGCCTGAGCCAGATAGGACGTTCCAGCTTCGATGAAACCACCGTGCGGAGCGATGATTGTCACCGGGCTGCGTTGGTCGAAAATGCGCAGGCGGAAGTGCTTGTCGCGGACTAGATGCTGGTTCAGCTGTTCCAGGTTGTCGTAAAAGTCAGTGTTGTGTTTCATCAGTTGACCCTTTGTTACAGCCAAGCCCAGATCTCCACACCTCCAGCAAACCCAAAGGCAGATGAAGCATGGAACAGGAGCTTGTAGGACTGTGAATGACTAAAAGTTTGGGAACTCAGATTGAGAAAGGAAGGGAAAAGATAACATTCTCAGACTAAGCAAAAAGCTCATCGCTGCTCTACCTTCGTGAAGCAAGGCAAAGTAGGCGGGAAAGAAAGTATTTAGCGAAGGTCACGCCACCAATTGACAACCTACTTGCTTGGCTCAGGTGTTTTCTTGAGCAAGATGCGCATGGTGTCGAGCTTGGACAGGGGATCGAGGGTATTGTCTTTTAAAACACGACCAATTACTTCGATACGATCTCCGCTCAAATGTGAGCCGTCTTCAATATTTCCATCAATGACTCCCATGGCCCGGGCCCAGGATCTCGTGTCGTTATTGCTCAAAGCCTTGGACATATCACCCTGATAATTGCTGTTCAGGTGATTGATAAAACCCTCTGCCAGAGGGCGTCCCAAGCCGGCACTGGCCGACGTTGTGGCGGCAGGCACAAAAGCTGGCGCCACCGGCGGTGCAGCGGCGGCAACAGATGACGCTACCGGCGGTGCGCTGGCCGGTGGCGACCAGGAGGGCAGAGCGGCACCACTGGACACAGCCGGAGCCCCACCGCTGGTGGGTACGGCCTGGGCCGGCCCGGTCGCTTGCTGGGCGTTTTGTCCCGGCCCGGGACTGATGTACGGATTGGCGCTGTTCATTGTGTTAGCCGCCGGATTTGCGCTATCAGGCTCGTCAGCGGCGCTGAAAGTCTGGGTATTGTCGCTGGTATTGTTGCCGGTGGTTCCGGGCATCATGCCGGCGTTTCGATAGCCCCAGGGGCCAAAACTACTGTTGGCGTAAGGGTAAATATAGGGCCATTGAATCGCTTTACTGTTCAGATTACGCACATAAGAGCCGGTGGAGAAGAAAGGATTGGCATTATAGGGACCATAGCGAAATGCGCCGCCCAGGCCGACTGTACGCGTCAGCGGATAAAGCAACGACTGGCCCATATACAGGTACCAGAACGGTGAAGTACCCTGGGCCAAAACGGGTGCGCCCGCCGCCGCCGTCAAAAGTAATGACAGGGAAAGCGATAGACCGGCAAGCTGGATTTTCACAGGAAAGGGCCTCGAATGGCGGACCTCAATACTCGATATATATCAGATAAACGACTCCGCTGCTGCTGCTTTTGTTTTAGTTAATCGGTATATACTAAGTCATATAATATATTCGAGTAAAAAGAAATGCCGGTCGAAACCGGCATCTCTTCCAGTTGTGACCGCAAAGGTCGGAAGAATCGGCCAATGCGGAGGCTTCAGAACCAACGCGTTCCGGCGGGAACGGTAGCGGCGAAATCAACCCTGCTCCACAGCGCACCGGAAACGAAAGCGGCGGGCATGATGAAGAGAACAAATCCGGCCATATTGTCGTGCACAGCGAAGGAAACGGCCGCAGCAATCAGAACCAGATCGGCGCCGAGGATGAGCCAGTCAGTCTTGCTGAAGTCGTTGACGGAGGCGGTGCGATTTTTCCCGGCAATACCGAGGAAAAAGCCGACGAAGAGAAGGATCAGACCGATCACGAAGAGGGCTACGGCAGTGGGAAACCCGAAGGATTCGAACATCTTGGACTCCTGGTAAAACTTTGGTTTGGGGTCGGGTGACCAGGTTAGTGTTCGAGCCGCCAGTACCCTGGAGGGCAATGGTGGCCTGGTGGAATAGTGTGGGGAAAAGATAGAGGCGGTTTTTGAAATCTCAAAAAAATAGCGGGAAGTAAGTACTTCTTGCTACCAGAGAGCGGGAGTCCGGATCCAGCGTCGGCGCCCGCAAGCAAAGATTCTTGATTAAGTGCAGGGGTGTAAACCGCAAGCCCTGGCGTTCACTCACGTAGCGCGAATAGCTTTTCAGGCCATTTCGATGATGGCAAATTCATCCACTTCGGCGTCGGATGGAAGTTCATAACTTTCCACCCGGGTGATGCGATTGTCTTCGACGGTGATCAGAGCGTGTTGCACTTCAGGGAAACAGTCAGTCCAGGTCGAGCAGGCCGGATTGTCGCAATTGAAGTAACCGACAGTCTTGAAATTGCATTGCAAGGGACGGTCCTCCGGACGGCATTCACCACCGCGCCAGACGAGCTCGTCACCCATTTTGTAATTGAGCCGCAAGATGGCTCCCAAACGAAACCCCACACCTGAAGTTAACTGCTCCTTGCAAAAGGGGCACACAAAATCAAGTGCGGGGTGTACGGTATTGAAGTTCAAATTAGCGACAAACTGTCTCTTTCACATCGGCTTTGAGCATTTTAGCTGCCACCAGACGCTGTTCAGCCAATCTGTCAGCGGCCTGATGCGGCGGAATGTTTTCTTCCTTGGAACGCTCAAGAATATCGGCGATGGTGTTATAAACCTTGCTCACCTTATCGAGAACACGCTCATGATTGTAGCCGTCGAGTTCGGCGGCGACGTTGATCAAACCACCGGAGTTGATGGCGTAATCAGGCGCATACACGATACCGCGATTGAAAAGATCGAAACCATCGCTGTCCACTTCCAATTGATTGTTGGCTGAACCGGCCACGATTTTGCATTTCAGTTGCGGAATGGTGCGCTGGTTGAGAATAGCGCCCAGGGCACAGGGAGCGAAGATATCAGCGGCAGCACCGTAGATCTGATCCGGTTCAACGGCAACAGCGCCGAATTCCTGCACTACTTTTTCAATCTGAGCGGGATAAATGTCGCTGATGATCAATTTTGCACCGGCGGCAGAAAGGTAACTGGCGAGATGATAGCCAACATGACCAACACCCTGGATAGCTACCTTGATACCTTCAAGCGAAGTGCCCATTCCGGCATGTTTGACGGCAGCCTTGATACCCTGGAAAACACCAAAAGCGGTCATAACGGAAGGATCACCGCTACCGCCTTCATTGGAGCCGCCGACGGCGTGCTTGGTGTACTTTCTGATTGTGTCTATATCTTCGACCGACATGCCGACGTCTTCGGCGGTGATGTATTTGCCGTGCAGTGACTCAACGGCGCGACCAAAGGCAGCAAGCAGTTCCGGGGTCTTTTCGGTGCGGGCATCGGCCATAACGACGGCCTTACCACCACCCAACTTCAGGCCTGCCACGGCGGCTTTGTAGGTCATGCCGCGGGAAAGTCTCAAAACATCGCGAAGAGCGGCCTGCTCATCCGTGTATTTCCACATCCGACAGCCACCGAGCGATGGTCCTAATACAGTGCTGTGGACGCCAATGATGGCTTTCAGTCCAGTTTCTTTATCATGGAAAAATGTGACCTGTTCGTGGCCATAATTTTCGAGGTCGTGGAAAACACCCATCATCAGCGGCTCTCCTTGTGAAAAGTAGCTTGAGCAATTAACGTATAGCAACACTGCCTTGTTATTTGTACAACCAATCTGCTAGGAAGCGGCGAATAATTAGGTTATCGCAATTATCACTCGACAAGCCCAACCCAGGCGGGTTCCAAAGGGCTGAAACGACTTCATGACAAACTCCTAAAGCGGCACCGGATGCCAAGAGCGTTCGCAAAATCAGCATGCCCATTTTTGTTCACCTACATTAGCTGGAGCGCTAGCTATGGTCAGGAGAGCCAGATTAATTGCCGGGGGATTCTCCCCATCAAGACCGGCAAGCAGGCGCTGAGATCATTGTTATAGGGCAGCCCGAAAGAAGATGGTCAGTTATATCTTCTTTCACCTTTATCTACAGGTCCTCCATCCCCAGTTCGCATCCCCCTCCAACTCTGACCCTCACTCCACCCAATCGGGCCTGGATGTGGTCAAACGCTTGCTGGTTGATGACTGACCCGACGATAGAGACGACTGAAGATTCTTTTCTACGTAGAAGGCCGGACCTGCAGGTCGGCCACTGGTCGGTGACCACGGAAATCCTTCCGCGGTCATCTTTCACGCCCTGGAGCACAGCTGACTCGCAGGGTTAACCCCGTCGCCTTTAGGCGCGCATCCTGAGGTATTTACCATGAGCAACGACACCAACACCACCGTCAACACCGCCACCGCCGCCCCCGCCATCGTCTTCACCGTCAAGGAGAACGACATCGTCAAGGGCAAGGTCGCGAAGATCAAGAACCACCCGGCGCAGGGCATCCTCATCGCCATCGAGGGCAACCCGATGTCCTTCCTGCCCAACGGCTGCATCGCCGGCAAGAACAACGAGGAGAAGGCGGCTCGCCGCGCCGAGCTGATCGCCACCCCCGGCACCGAGATCGAGGTCTCCGTCATGGGCCAGCCCACGATCGAGACCGTCAAGGGCAAGCAGGTCGGCCGCATCAAGGTGAGCGAGCAGCGCGCCGTCATCGCCGCCGAGAAGTCCGCCCGCGCCGCCAAGGCCGCCGAACGCACCGTCGCCCTCGAGGCCGCCGTGGCCTCCCTGGTCCCCGGCACGGTCGTCATCGGCACCGTCAAGGGCGTGGCCAGCAAGGACAGCGACCGCAACCCCGGCGAGAAGCACGTCTACGGCTGCTTCGTGGCCATCGCGCCCAACGTCTCGGGCCTGCTGCACGCCAAGGAGATCGTCGGCGGCCACCGCGCCATCGACTCGCTCGTCGCCGCCGGCACCGTCGAGGTGGAGATCCTCTCCGCCAAGATCGAGAACGGCGAGGCCCGCATCCAGCTGTCGCAGAAGTCGATCGGCCAGAAGGCCTTCATGGACCAGTATCCGGAAGGCGCCAAGGTCAAGGGCAAGATCGTCAAGACCGGTGAGGTCGTCGACGGCCTGCACGGCCGCGTGATCGAGCTCGGCTCCGGCGACAAGGTCTTCCTGGCCGACGACGACGCCAACGTCAAGAGCGAAAGCGCGCTCGCTCGCGGCAACTCCACCCGTGTCGTCATCACCACCGACACGGTGGGCGGCATGGTGCGCGTCACCCGTCGCGGCGTCTGACGCCCGGCAGTCCGGTCTGAAAAGACCAACGTGGTAACAGGTAACTAAAGGCGACGGGGGTGGGGTGCTAACGCACTCCACCTCCGTTTGTCTTTTTGCCTTTAACCACACTTTTCGCAGGAGGTTGAAGTGCAAGCTTCCAACACCGCCACACCATCCGACTATCAAGCCGGCCCCGTCGTCCCGGCACAACATCCGGCCGTCGACCGCACCGTTCAAGTCACCGCCATGCACGCCGCCTTCACCATCCAGAGCGTGCAGGACTGGATCGTGCGTGACGACGAACGGCTCGAGGCAGGCACCCCCGACACCCTCGTCTACCTCACCCAGTCAATCCGCTTTCTCATGACCGTGACCGAGCAGAACCAGGCCTTCGTCCGCATCTGCCGCCAGCAGAAGGCGACGACGGAGGAGGTCATTGCCGGCATCGAGCAGACCTTCGCCGCGCTGCAGGCGATTGGATTCGACGTCGCCCGCACCGATGCATGCAGCAAGCTTCTGCGTCTGCAGAGCGCTCAGCTCGAAGCCGGCGCCCTCAGCCACGAAGCGACGGTGGAGTTCATGACCGGCCTCTTCAACCGCTTGCAAGAGCGTCTCGAGGTCTTCATGCGCGCCCCCGGCGTCATCGGCACCGCTGCCAGGCCGAACTGACCAGGCTCATTCCTTCTGAGGAAGCTCCGCAGAGTGCACAGGCGCAAGCCCTAGCCTCTCGGAGCGCTTCCTTTTTTCCATTTTCTTACTATTTAGTATCATATAACACACTGACCGTTTCGCCCAATTGGCGCCCAACCAGTAGGAACCGCGCCACTTAACATTGACCGGCGAGCCCCAGGAAGGCCCGCCGGCAATTGTGTCAGGCCCTCCAGTCTTGTTAGTTTCGAAGCACTAGCAAGAGGTGCCGACCATGCAAACCGAATCAGTGGAAGACTTTGTCACAGTTGAAACTGCTCTCTTAAAAAACAGAGTGGCTCTGGTTTCGATGGACTCTCATTCAATGCAGTCCGCCAGACAATCATTGATAGAAATGCGCAAAATCGTCCTCAATGCCCTTATAGACGGTGCGGAAATGGTCTCAGTACCATCCCTATGGTTCAGAGAACTGGAAGCGGCCTATATCCTTCTATTCTAAGAACGGCCTGTTCTAAGTACGGGCCCCGGCATCTAATAAATGCTTATCAAAGTAAAGAAAGGCTACATCGTTGGAATTTCCTCCCCTGGCGCAATGGTTTACGCGGCTAGCGGAGGCGACGGGCTGCGGTCCCGCGGCTCCCTGAGAGGACAGGCGGAGCCAGAGCCAGGGAAGCTCCTCAGAGCAGCAATTGAAATGGATACTGTCTAATTGCTATCAAGAGAAATCATTTCTCCCCCACGACTTTTCCTCATCTTCAAACATCCCCCGGCCACCAGACTTCTCCACAAATGAAAATTTGTCGGGCTCAAAAGCCATGATGAAGGCCGCGATGTTTGCCTGATTGCAATAACTTCAATAGAGGACCTATGGACTCCAATACGTTTTGGGACAGGCGCGCCACCTCAGTCGTGCTTGGTCTTTTTACTACCGGCGCGGGCATCCACGGCCTCGTCTCAGCCTTCAGCGGACTGTCCGGACCGGCAGCCCAGCAATCTTCCGCTGCGGCAGGATTGATCCTGCTCGGCAGCATTGCTCCTTTCATGATCGGACTGCTTGTGACCATGGTGGCCGCGACCAGCGACAAGCTTGTGAACATCACCTGGACCGGCATCAACAACATGTTCGGCGGCCTTCTCGGCGGCTACGCAATGTGGATGTTCGGCCTTTCAGCGGTGTTTACCGGCTCGGCTGCGAGCATCGCTACCGGCGGAGTTATCGCCGGCATCGGTGCATCGCTGGCGGTGGCATCACTGATCAAGTGGCCCTGACGAAAAACCCGATACACCCGACAACTGAGGAAAACATATGAGCAACGAAAGCACCCAGACCCAGGGCCCCTGCGACGACCAGGACGAGCTGTGGGACACCCGCCGACTCGGCGCCAGCGAAGAACACGCCATGTGCGTGCCGGTTTCGGCCGAGGTGGAGCGTCAGATCGACGCCGCCCTGGGCCTGGAGCCGACCGAGCTGCGTCTGACGATCGAGCTGGTGGCCAGCTTCAAGGCTCTGGCGGCCGAGGAAGGGATTGGCTACCGGCCTCTGATGCGCCGCGCCCTGGCCGAATACGTCCAGGCTCGCGGCCTGCCTTCGGCCCCGACCGAAAGCCGCATTCAGACGAGCCGGACTGAGTAAGAAGCACTGAGTTGGGAGGCCGCCCGGTAAGCACAGAGGTTCGTTCAAGCGAACATTCTGCTCTCCCGGCGGCCCCCCGCATCTTTTCAAAAATCAATTTATACTACCTCATATCATATATAACAAAAAAGAAGAAAAGCACCGGAGAACGCCTGGCCGATTCAAGTGAATGAATCAAACCAGGCGTCTCCGGCACTCCCCTTAAGCAGTCGGCTCAGAGACCGTCAGGCGAGAGCAGGAGCCCTCAGTAGGCGCTCCCCTTGATGAAGTACGGCGTCGCCGGCACGCCCTTGGTACCGAAGACCTTGGACCAGTTCGGGGGCAGCTGCCGCTTGGCGCGGAAGACACCCTTGCGCACTTCGTCCAGGGAGAACAGGAAGTCACCCTGGGGCGCCATCGTGCCCTTGGGGATGACCTTGCCCACCACTCGGTCCAGGAAGAAGGGGTACTCCTGACGCAGGCCGGCGTCGCTGAAGGCGACATCGGAAGCGTCCACCGTCTCGCCCATGCGGTACGAGCCGACCACCAGGGTGTGGTTCAACTCCACCTCGCCGGTCTCCACCTGGCCGTTGTGACCATCGAGACCGGGCAGATAGAGCAGGTGCTCCGTGCCCTTGCGCGGCTGGTACTTCACCACGGCGCAGCCGGACTTGGCCGTGTCCTCCTCCGAGAAGCAGAAGAGCACGAAGGTGAAGCCCGGGTAGAGCAGGTCGAGCTGCTTGTACAGCTCGGCGTTGAGCTGCGGACGCTTGGCCTCGTCCACCTGGGCGATCACCGAAGAGATCTGGCCGGCGCTCGAGGCGATGACGACGTCGTAGGTGCCGCCGTCGAAACCCTTCACGACGATGGCCTTGGCGCCCAGAAGCGCGTCGGAGCCGAAGCTGCGCGAACCGCGCATCACCGGCCGACGCGGCACGACGGCCTTCTTGTAGTCCTCCATGAACGCCGGGTACTTGCCGACGGCCACGAGGCTCTTGGCGCTGACCGTGCCCGGCTCGGCCGGCACAGCGATCAGCATGGCGTTGCCCACCTTCATCACCGGCGCCGGCACATCCCAGCCGAAGTCACCTTCGGCTGCGGCACCGGCCGGCTTGACGTCCCAACCGAAATCCGGGTTGGCGTTCGCGGCGGCCGCCTTGCGAGCGGACACCTTGTTGTAGTAGCCGACGACGTGCTCGACCAGGCCGGAAGTGGGATCTTTCACTTCCAGGCCGAGCAGGATGGTGTCATCGAACGAGACGCGAACCGAGGGATAGGAGTTGTTGCTGAGGCACATATGTTGGTTTCCTTTGCCGGCACCAGATCAATTTGTCCGGTGCCGAGTTTAGTTGCTGGTTGACTGGCGATACCACAGGAGGTGGCACCGCGCGACTAAGCGACGTGGATGAAGGGACGTTTGCTTGAGTTCCGCTCCGCCTGGCGCAGCACTTCATGAGCCACTGCAGCCGTTTCGCCCTGGCCAAAGACCAGATAACGCAGGGCGTTGACGAGCGGATTGGTTTCCGACCACGAAAAGTACATGTGCGCTTCGTCATGCTCGACGTCACGCAGGTACAATTCCAGAGCGGCGATGGCATTGGGCACCGCAATCGAGGAGCAACGCAAGACGCGATGCGGCCCGACATGATAACCCTTGACCTTCACCACCGCGTCTCTGAAGTCGGAAGCTTCTCCGAGTTCGACCTCGAAGAATATGGCCGGTTCGTTGATGCCGTGAATTGTGCGCATCTCCAGAGCTTTGGCGGCGTACGCCTTAGCCTGGCAGCCGGGAACCGGTTTGTGCGCGAAGATGCGCAGGATGCCGTTGCGTGCCGACTGATGCACGATTTCCGTGGCCACCGGATCCAGCTCGACCGAGTCGACCCGCACCTCGAAGGAGCGAATCGCACGCGAGACAAGCGACATGAAGAGAATGGCTGCGATAAAGCAGCTGGCAATGCGCAGACCGTCTGGACGGTCGTAGACATTGACCACGGTGAAGTAGACAAAGAGCAGGCCGACCACGGCGAAGTAGGCCCGGCCGGAGCGGCTGCGACAATTGACCATCACCGCGAAGCATGCGGTGGTGATGAGCACGAGTACCCCTGTAGCGTAGGCACCGCTCTCGGCATCGACATTGGCCTGGAAGTAGAGAGTCACCGCATATGACACCAGGGTGAAAACCACGACCAGGGGCCTGGTGGCCCTGGCCCAGTCAGGAGCCATACCAAATCGCGGCAGGTAGCGAGGCACCAGGCTGATCAATCCGGCCATACCCGAGGCGCCGGCAAACCACAGGATGGCAGCCGTGCTCAGGTCATAGACCGTACCGAAAACATTGCCCAGGTAGAGATGCGCCATGTAGGCCAGCGCGCGACCGTCGGCAGCACCACCGGCCTTGAAGGCCTCCGCCGGGATGAGCAGGGTGGTGATCAAGCTGGTGGTCATGAGAAAGACCGCCATGATGACAGCTGCGGCGAAGAGCAGCTTGCGCGTATTGACGATACGGCCGTCAGGATTTTCGTCGGTGTCGCTCTCGAAACCCCTGACGGTAGGCTCCACCGCCACACCGGTCTCAAATCCGCTCAGACCCAGGGCCAGAGCAGGTGAGGCCAGAGCGGCTGCCCTGGCTATTTCCCAGGCCGTGGGGAAATGACTGGTGAGCAGTTGCTGCCACTGGCCGAACACCTCGGGGTGAAGGTAGAGCTGGTAGAAGCCCGTCAACACCACCGCGGCATTCAAGGTCATGTAGACAGAAACCAGAAACACCGCCACACCGACGACCTCCTTGAAGCCCTTGAGGAAAACCAGCGCCAGGAGCGTAATCAGGATCAAGGTGGTGACGAGCTGACCGGGCAGATAGTCGTGCAAGAGCGGATTTTGCACCAGGTGAGCGGCGCCGTCGGCGTCCGAAAGCGTTATCGTCACCTGAAAATCCGTGGCGGCGAAGCCCAGGAGGACCACCACCATCGCTTTCGACCACCAGCTCTTCATCAGCTTCTCCAGCATCGCCACGCTGCCGAGGCCGCGGAAGCTGGCCTTAGCAACGGCACGGTACACCGGCAGAGCGCCGAAGAGCGTGAGCAGCACCAGAAGCAGCGTGGCCAGAGGGGCGACGACGCCGGCAGCGACGATGGCGATGCCGGGAGCGTAGCCGAGAGAAGAAAAATAGTCGACGCCGGTGACGCACATCACGTTCCACCAGGAATGTTGATGTGCCTTCTGTTCGGCCTCGTTTTCGGGTTGGTCGACGACACCGTCGAAGAACCATTCACGTACACTGGACGTAGTCATGTTGGTCTCCATTACAAAGAGGCCGAAGCCTCGCTCATAGATAGACAACAGCAACATTTCAAGCCTCACCGAACGCAACGGCCGACCATATCCAGACCTCATCGGGCCGCTTGGGGCGGGACGATCAGAAGATGGGGACTGGATATGGTCGGGCTGGGGATGCTTGCTCTTAAAAAAAGAATGTTGACGTTGTACCTGTTGATAACATTCTCGCAGTGAGCCAAGAAATGCATTTTGAAGCACTATTTACATCGCTATACGATTAGAAATCATGAGCTTTCAGCATGATTTAAGTAAAGCCGGACAAACCTTTCAGCAGATTTCCTCCTCCCCCAAAATAAGCGGGCGCTAGCTCACGTCAGGGGCGGGGCGGAATATTCTTTAGGCCTGCACCTGTACAAGCTAGCGCTACAAGCAGACCGAACCGAGGAAGCGGCCCGACCCGGCAGATCACCACGCGCGATACCGCGGTAGATCAATAGCAGTCATTTCCCGCTTATTACTATAACACCCAATAGAACAATAAAAAAAGAAAAAGTCGCAGGGGGACTGAGCAGAAGAGCCAAACGGCCCAACCACTCAGTCCTCCCTGTGCTTTTTCAAGGCAGCTGAAGCTCGCCTACTTCTTCTCGTCGAACAACTCGAGCTGGTTGCTGTTCACCGGACGACGCGAACGGCGCTTGCGGGTGACCAGCGAGTGGCCGTGGTTGGCCGGGACCGGAGCAGTTACCGCCGGCTTGGCAGCAACCTCAGCGCCGGACTTTTCGACAGCTGCAGGAGCAGCGACGGTCTTCTCGGCTGCAGCCGGGGCGACGGGGGCTTCGGCGACGACCGTGCGGGTCACCTCGAAGCCGTGGTCGGCGGCAAACCAGACGGCCTGCCGACGCACCAGGGTGCGCAGGTAGCGGACCATGCTGGAAGCCGTTTCACGCCGCTGCACCACGCCGGTGTGCGTCGACTCGACGGCACCGAGCTTGCGCAGGAGCAGGCGGCGGAAGCGCTTGCCGTCATAGACGGTGGCGACGATGAAGCCGGTGAAGGTGATGGTCTGACCGTAGCGCTGACGGCGACCTTCGCGGTTGACGTTGTGCAGCTTGATGTCACCGGCCACCAGCTTGGCGGGGAGCGCCAGCTGGAAGTTGTCTTCGGCGAGAATACCGTCGAGGTAGACGCGCCCGGACAGGACAATGGGTTCGTTTTTACTCTTCATATGGTCTTCCTTTTGTTTGTTTGTTGACCAAAAGAAAGGAGGAGACGGACGACAGTCCGACCCGTCTCCTACCCTGGGTAAAACGCGCTTGAGCTGTCGCTCAGGCGTGGGCGCTGAACTTGCCGCTCGGGCTGTTGCCGAAGCCGGCGCTCGCGAGCATGCCCGGCACCATCACCTGGCGGTGGCTGATGTCGATGCCGTGCTTCTTGTCGAAAGCCTGACGCAGGGCGAACAGCTCTTCGTCGTTGCTCTCGGGAGCGAAGGCCTTGTTCTCGGCAACGCAGAACGCGCTACCGTCTTCGCGCACCATGGCGGCGCCATTGCAGTGCGGGCAGGGAACGGAACGGCCCTCGATGAAGGCCGGCTGGGCGATGATCGCCAGGATGTGTACGTGTTTCATAGCAAAACTCCTTTTCGGCGGTAAAAATTCGATGGTTAGAGAAAAGCGAAGACCCCCCGATAACCGTTTCGGGAGGTCTTTGAAAGAGCGATACGAGCCCGGCTTACAGTGCGGCGAAACCGCGCTTGAGCTGGGCCTTGAGACGAGCCTTCAGGGAAGGCGAGAAACTGGTGGCTTCCACCGCGGTCAGGTTGACCGAGAGGAAATCAGCAGCTGTCCACCCGAAGGTGTCGGCGATGCGCTTGTACTCCAGACTGAGAGTCGTCTGGGTGAAAAGCGTGCCGTCGGTGTTGAGGGTGAGGAACACCCCCGAGCGATAGAGCTGGTCCACCGGATGGTCGGAGAAGGTGGGGTATTGCCCGGTGACCACGTTCGAAGTGAGACACACCTCGATCACGCGATTGCCTTGCATGTGCCCACGCACACCGTGACCAACCAGAGGGACACCCACTTCGTCGAGCAGAGCGATGTCTTCAGCCGTGGGTTCGTTGGTTTCCCACAGGTGAATGGTGAGGCCGATGCCAGCGGCTTTCACGCGCTTGGCGGCCGGTATCCACCACTTGAGCACGCCGGGGAAGGTCGTCTCGCTGGCGGCGAGGTCGAACTTTCCGACGTAGCGGCGATACTTGATGGCCAGGTCCGCCAGCTTCTCCGCCATCGTGCCATCTTCATGGCGCAGGGCGCAGACGATCAGCTTCACCGGGATGGGTGAGCCTTTCAGGCCGGCGATGGTAGCGCGCATCACGTCGTCGAGACTGTTCTCCGTGCCGGTCGGCCCCAGATGGAGCTGCGGCGCGAAGCGCAGTTCGATGGCGATGTGCCCGTCCTTGACGGCGTCTTCGATGCGCTCGGCAACGATGCGCGTCAGGTTGTCCATGTCATGCATGAGGGGCAGGACATGGAAGCCGATGGCTGCCAGGTAGTTGTTCAGCGACTCCTTGGCGTAGGACGAAACCCAGTCGGAGTAGAGCTGAGCAGCCTTGCGACGCGCATTGGCCACGAAGGCACCGCGCCCGGAGGGGCTGAGTGTCTTCTGACCTTCGCCGTTCCAGAGAGCGACGATTTCAGCGGGAAAGGCCAGCTTGGAGGCGGAGAAGCCAATCTTCGACCACATGTCCAGCATGGAGTAGGGGCGAAGCGAGCAGTCGATGTGCTCGTGGATCTGGACTTTGGGCACGCGGCGCCAGAAAGATACAGGTTTGTTTTTTGTTTTCATCATAGGCAACCTTTTTGTTAAACGGTTTGCTTCCTCGGCTGAGTACCATGGACTTTCGAGTCCCGACGGGTTACACAGTCGAATCTCATCACCGCGCATCTCACGCATGTAGAACTTGATAGGAGATAGGCCAATCAAGGCTTGATGGAGTGAGATAAACCTCGGAGAAAAAATAGAACGGAAGACAACTCAAGCTAACAAAACCTTCTTGACATATTCAAATAAAACTACGCGCCCGACGCTCTTTTGTGACATTCTGCCCATTAATATCGCTGTTACATGCATAAAACAGACCTGTCAGTAACTAGCGGAACTAAGTCAACCTGATAAAAAAGGCCCTTCGCGAACTCTGCCATCCAGGCTGCCAAGCCCATGGCAGCCTGTGTTTACAGGCGAAACATGTAACAGATCGGCCCCCACCCGGCAAACTCGGGGTTTTTCAGGTGGCCCGCAGCTGCCCAAAGCGCTAATATAAGCTTTCATTACTCGCTCTCTTCAGGAGAAGCTTTCCAAATGGCAATGGGCGGCAAAGCCGGTGAAGTATTCACCGAAATCAACGTAACACCTCTCACCGACGTGTTTCTGGTGCTTCTGGTCATCATGATTCTGATCGCTCCGCTGGTAAACCAGGCGGTGCTCAAAGTCGACCCGCCGGCCGTGGGGGGTAACCCTCCACCCAAGCAAGATCCCAATGACGCAAAGATTACCGTGGATGTGAGCAAGGAAGGGCAGATAAAAATCGACGGCAACATCATCAATCCTCCCGACACGGCCAACTGCATGAAAGCCATTCAAGCCGCCCAGACCAAGGCCGGCAAACAGGACATTCCGCTCATTCTTAATTCGGACGAAGATGCACTGCAAAAATATGTCGTCGCGGTAATGGACGCGTCCGCCGGCTGCAACATCAAAAAACTTTCGATTTTGCCGCCGCGCGCAAACTGATTAACGGTCGCATTAAGACTAAAAACAGGGCTTAATAGAGCGCTTATCGTGGAACTGTAAATACACGCTTACCTGCCCCCACGAGTCCAGTTTTGTTCATGCATCGCCAGCTCAAACTTGCGCCACCAAAATCTCCATTTATTCTGGGGTCCGTGATGGCCCTGGCGTTGACACTGCCGGCGGTATCACAACCTTATCAGAACTATCAGCAGAATCAGCCATCAATGCCGGCCAACGGCATACCGGCAAATCTGACACCGCAACAAAAATATTTGCGCGACGTCTTCATTTTCAAAAAACTTGGCCTGGTAGACGAACTGGAAAAGCAGGGCAAAAGAGTCCAGGCCAGAGCCATCCTGGAAGAGCTGGCCACCCTCGATCCCAATCCCTATTCCGCCGATGTCCATGGTCTGCTCGGCCTGGCCTGCTACAAGCTGGGGAATAATCCGGAAGCAATCAAGCACTATCAGATTTCGCTGCAATACGAAAAGGGCAAAAAGCTGGACGGCTACTGGAACATAGCCCTGGCCTACATGACCATGTCCGACTATGAAAACGCCACACTCTGGTGCAAAAAATTACTGGCCAAAAATCCGCCCAGCGATCTGCGCAGACAGGCGGAGCGCTTTTTAAACGAAGCCGACGAAGAAAGAAATATTCGGCAAGATGCTCTAAACCAGGGGATTACAGGCGCCGAACCCGGCGGCGACTACCTGGCCTTTTTACAGTCGACCAAGGAAGCTAATCGCTGGCCGCAGGCGAAAATGCCGCTCAAAGTATTCATCGAAGATGACCGCCACGTGCCAGGCTTCCGCAAAGAGTTCGTCAGTATTTTCCTCAATTGTCTGGAGGTCTGGACAAAGGCCTCGGGCAATCGCATCACTTTCCAGCTGGTAAGCGGACTGGATCAAGCGGACATACACGTGATCTACACAGCCAATGTCGACGACATCGCCCGCAAGCCGGGCATGGCGCCGCTGGAGCAGGGACTGGCCACCATCGCCACCCGTGGCTTTGACGGCCCTTACGGTGCCATTGAAGAGGCCAAGATCCAACTGCTTGTGCACAAGCCCAGCTCCAACAAGGGACTGACCGATGATGAGATGAAGGGCGTGAGCCTGCATGAGATCGGACACGCCCTGGGCTTGAGCGGCCATTCGCCCAATGACGCCGACATCATGCATTTCATGATGTCCTTCCGACAGCTCCCGGCCCTGACCCGCCGCGACAAACTGACTATTTCCCGAATCTACCAGGACATGCCGGCCACCAGTCAGACTGCCAGCAGCAATTACCAGCCCAGTGACATGGGCGTGGCCGGACATCTCCAGCCGCAATTCACTCCGCAACAACCCCCTGCTCCGGAGCAGCCGCAGTTGCAGCAGCAGCCTCAATATCAACAATCCAATCAGTTCCAGCCCTCACAGCAATATCAATATCAACAGCCCAATCAATATCAGCATTAACAACGAAAGGACCAGCCACCGATGACGCCATCAACCCCAGATACCGCAACCGTTTCCATCGACAGGACCAGACTGGCCGGACTGCTCAAACAAGAAGACGAACTCTTCATCAAAAATCACAAGCACTCACAAGAGCTTTTTGAACGAGCCAAAAAGAGCCTGCACGGCGGCGTGCCGATGAACTGGATGATCAAGTGGGCATCACCTTTTCCAGTATTCGTAAAGGAGGGCGAAGGGGCATATTTCACCTGCGTTGACGGTCACAAATATCTGGATTTTTGCCTGGGAGACACCGGAGCCATGACCGGTCATGCACCCAAAGCCTCTGTGGAAGCCATTGTAGACCGGATCAAGCACGGCACCACTTTTATGCTGCCCTGCGAAGACGGCATAGTCGTCGCCGAGGAACTGGCCAAGAGATTTGGTCTGCCCTACTGGCAAACCGCTCTGACAGCCACCGATGCCAATCGTTTTGTGATCAGACTTTGCCGCCAGATCACCGGACGACAGTACGTCCTGGTACACAACTGGTGCTACCACGGTTCAGTCGATGAAACCTTTGCCACACTCATGCCCGACGGCCAGGTGGGGCCGCGCCGCAGCAATGTGGGACCTCCCGTCAATCCACGCGAAACCACACGCGTGGTGGAATTTAACGACATAGAAGCTCTGGAAAAAGCGCTGTCCGACGGTAAAGTAGCCTGTGTACTGGCGGAGCCGGTGATGACCAACATCGGCATCATTCATCCCGACGAAGGCTACCACCAGGCCCTGCGGGAGCTGACTCGAAAGTACGGCACCTATCTTGTCATAGACGAAACCCATACAATTTGCACCGGTCCTGGTGGCTATACCCGAGCTCACAATCTCAGCCCTGATTTTCTCACCATCGGCAAACCCATTGCCAGCGGCCTTCCCGCCTCAGCCTACGGTTTCACAAAAGAAGTAGCCGAGCAAATTGCCAAAAATACGCGCGTTTCCGACTGTGACACCGGCGGCATCGGCGGCACACTGGCCGGCAACGCCCTGGCTCTGGCGGCGATGAAGGCGACCTTGCAAAAAGTACTGACCGAGGAAGCATACGCCAAGACGATCCCGCTGGCCGGCCGCTTCAGGGCCGGAGTAGAAGAGGTTATAGACCAGTACAGACTGCCCTGGATCATCAAGCAACTGGGCTGCAGGGTCGAATACTGGTTCCGCCCCACCGCCCCGCGCAATGGTTCGGAAGCGGCTGCCGTAGAGGATCATGAGCTGGATCGCTACATGCACCTGTATGCTCTCAACCGCGGCATACTGATGACTCCGTTTCACAACATGGCATTGATCGCGCCCGGCACAAGCGAAGCCGACATCGACAAACACACGCAAATATTCCGCGAAGCCGTGGAATCACTGCTGGCCTGAGTCCGGCTCCCGTTCTTGCTTTGCTTGCACTGGCGCCGGTTTTGCGCGCGAGCGCAATTCTCTTTCGCGCACAAAAAAGTTGGTGATAAGACCAAGCATAGCCACTAAGGCGCCGAGCAAAAAGACACCGTGCAGGGCATAAACGAGCGAATATTTTATATGGTCAATGAGTTGGAGAGAGGTTGCCTGGCCTGAGTCGGAAGCACCGTAGGTTTTGAAAAGGAGAGACTTGATTTCGATCATACGAGCAGGATTAGCCAGGGCCGCAACAATTTCATCGGGCACGGTCATCGATGCCATTCGGCCCTTTAAGCTGTCCATATAGCGCATTTGCAATATGGCGCCCATGACCGCGGCTCCTATGGTGGCACCGATCGAACGACAAAATTGGGACAGCGCGGTGGCGGCTCCAATCATATTTGGCGGAGCGGCATTTTGGATTGTCAAAGTGAAAACCGGCATCACAAGCCCCAGTCCAAGGCCGGTCAAAATCAGCAAGGCGACAAGCACCTGCGAATTTGTTGTTGTCTGCAGCGAAGAGAGGCAGAACAAACCGACCACTATGGCGGTCAGACCGATTGTAGCGATCAGCTTGTATCGCCCGAAGCGGCTGATGAGCTGGCCGCTGGAAGCGCTGGCAAAAGACATAGCCAGAGTCATCGAGGCAAAAAGAGCACCAGCCTCGGTGGCACTGACGCCAAGTACGGCCTGCATAAAGAGCGGGGCAAAGAGAATGACATCGAACATGCTGATAGACGCACAGAAGAGCACCATGATAGCCAGGCGAATGTCCACGATCCCCAGCAAATGCGGGGGAATAATCGGTTCAGGCACGTGCTTTTCAATCCAGGCAAAAAGAGCAAAAACGGCTGCGGAGGCAAAAAGCAGAATCAGGACCTTAGGCGAAGCCCAGCCGTCGCTGTTGCCGAAAGTCAATCCCAGCAATAGTGGGACAAGGAAGCCGACCAGGCTGAAAGCGCCCCAGTAGTCAATCTTACGCTGCACCCCCTGGGGTTTGATGTAAGGAAAAGCAAAAAAGAGGGCCAGTATGGCGACAAAACCAACCGGCAAATTGACGTAGAAAATCCAGCGCCAGGACCAGTGATCCGTCAGCCAACCGCCAAGAGCAGGTCCGATCATGGAAGCCAGGCCCCAGACACCGGCAAACAAGCCCATATACTTGCCGCGCTCGGCTGGAGCAAACATGTCGCCTATGACACTAAATACGATGGCCATGATTATTCCGCCGCCAATCCCCTGCAGCCCACGAGAAATGATCAGTTGGGTCATACCGTCCAGAGGCAGTCCAAAAGTGGGGATCTGACCGGCCGCGCCGCAGAGCAAAGATGTGAGCAAAAAGAAAACGGCAGCCGGCAAAAGGACCCACTTGCGCCCGTAAATATCGGATATGCGAGCGAAGATCGGCCCGGAGGCAGTGGATGTAAGCAAGTAAGCGGTAGTCACCCAGGCATAGCGATCGAAGCCGTTCAGCTGAGCAATGATGCGGGGCATGGCTGTCGAAACGATGGTCTGGTCCAGGGCGGCCAGGAGCAAAGTCAGCTGCAAGCCGATAATAGTAGCCACCAGCTGACCGCGACTTAAATTAGTAAAGCTGGGCTTAGCGTCGCCGCTCAAAACGGCGGCCACACTTTTATTCTCTGGATTTTCCGAATCGATCACCGCTGACACCCTTGGCCGACACCATTATTGTAGTCGCAGTTACCGCGTGTCCCCATACATTAGAACTTTCCGGGTCGATAATTAAACACGTGCACACCAACGCTTGGCTTCTTCGAAAAAAAATGGCACCGTATATGGTGCGACAGCGCTGGCAGCGTGCTGCCACAGGCCTGGCAAAAAAATCTGTTTGTTCAGTGTCAGCTTAAGCCACCCGCCGCCGAGGTTCACTTTTTCAAATCAGGGCATGATCTTAGTGCCCGGATTAAAGGCCAGAACGGTTGGGAGATTATGAGCGAGCCCCTCGATACAGACGCCATCAAAGGTGAGGTGACCCACTACACCTGCGTCAAAAACTGCTACGGCCAGCGCAACAACGCCGCCGGCTGCTGCAAGATTAGCGATCGCGACTTTATTATCGGTCCCATTCATGACGCTCAGGACTTTCTCAAGCGCCTGAACAACAGGGACAAGACAAAATACAAGTTTAGCGACATATTCATCGAGTACAAAGAAGGCTCGAAACTTTTTCCCGACAAGGTGTCCTGGCAAAATCCGGACTATTATCCGGCCCTGCGCCTGCAGATCAACGAACCGGACCTGCCCTGTCGCTTTCTCACCGACTCACACGAATGTGGCGTCTATGACATAAGGCCACAGACATGCCGCAAGTACCTGTGCGACCATCTGAAGAAGGTGCTCGATCTACTCTAAGAAGACTCTCGAACTAGGAGGCGAAGGCCAGCGGCCGACCGCCAGTGGTGTTGAGATGTGGATTGTTGTTGAAATTGAGTTCGGCAACGTTGGTTTCGCGGACATTCTTGAATCCGGAATGGCTCCGGTCCTGTCCGTTATCACCGTTTACCCGACTGGCGAAGGCGGCATCGGCTCGTTCGCGCAGGGCCTGATTTAAAACATTATTGGCCATCTGATCGCCGGCTTTGTTGTGGTCATAAATGTCCATCAAACCGACAGTTTTAAAAGCATTTTCGCGAGCGTCAGCCTTGGCCACCTCCTGGGGGTTTTCTTTAGGCTTGGCGCGCTCGGCACCGAGTGGGTCATTCCAAACAGCGTTCAGGGTACCCAGCATCAGGCCCTGTACTTCTTTCTGCATTTTGTCGCCGGCCAGCGCGGCCTGGTTGTCGCCAGACTGCTGGGCGTGCTGATCGCCCGTTTGATAGCGCTGCGGTAAAGAATCAAAGTGCTGTGGTGCGCTCATTGGTAAGTTCCTGAAGGTGCTTCCGAGTGTGGGCTGGTCGCTCAACTACCCAAACGGGCCGTTGTGTACCAATTAGACCATGCGCCACAAGATTGTCAAGCAGTTTTTATCTTTCTGCAAACTAAGGCAAAAGTTCACTCAAAGGCCGGGCAGAGTGGCCATCCTGACCATTTTTCACAACTATAATCTGGTCCCGACCAAACTCGGTCAAAAATTGCCGGCAGATTCCGCAGGGATAGCAGCCATCGTCCCCGGGAGCGGCCACGGCACAGGCCACAAAGCGCCGGGCGCCAGCCGATACTGCCTTCACGGCAGCCGTGCGCTCGGCACAGATAGTGCAACCAATCAAGACGTTTTCCACATTGCTACCCGTGAAGACCTGGCCATCATCAGTCAGTATGGCCGCCCCCACCCGGTACTTAGAGTAGGGAGAATAAGAGCTGGCGGCAGCCTCCAGGGCCTTTGCCAGCAGGTCGGCGTAATCAATATTGTGTTTGTGCGTCTCTTGCCCGGATTTGGTCATAGCCGTCACTACTGCGGCCGACTGCCGTTGCCGGACAGCGCACTGAGCGAAACCCCCTTAACTAGAGGCAGATCGCCGGTGGCAAGACCGAAGGTACCCAGTTTTTTCCAGGCCTGCTTTTGCATAGCCTCGTCACCGCTGGCCTGGGCCAGAGCCAGGGCACGTCGACATTCATATATCGCCCCATTAACATCACAGCGACTCTTCAAACAATCGGCCAATATAAGATGGGCTTCGATATCTTCGGGATTATCTATAAGATGTTCCTGAAGGAAGGCCAGTCCACGCTGATTAGAGCCGTGACGCAGATGATGATCAATCTGCTCAAGGCGAAAGACAGCGGCATCAGCCAGATCCTGCGCACTGGTAGCGGGCAAATAGGGTCCGACATAGCTGACTGTCACTTCGGCTACATCAAAGCTGTTGCCGGGCTCGCTCACGGTCAAAGTGGAGCCGGGAGCCAGTTCATAGAGCTCGACCAGATGCGAGCGATTGTCGTAATAACGACGACTGGGTGCGCCCAGTCTAGCTTTAACATCCTTGAGCCGGAGGGCAGAATGTTTAAAGGTAGCCACCAGCCTGCGGCTCTCCTGCGCACCGCCGGCCATGTAGCCGGTATTGCGACTGAGCACGTAACGTATATTGCTTCCGTCAGCAGGAGTCCAGATAAAGGTATTGGCCGGTCTCGCCGAGGCGCGCGCATTATCGGGAGTACCGAGCACCAGGCGCATGTACTGCGGCTGCATCAATTCCGGCCGCTCAGCCAGGCTGACCAGAAAGGGCAGGACAGTGCGACCGGCCGCGACATTTGTTGAGCCACTTTTGACCAGGGCGGGGAAATGAACGGGCGGATTCTTTGCGCTGACGCCCAGCATGCAGACACTCCCTGACGAGATCAGGGTGCAGAGGACGGCAAAGGCATTACGCAAGAATGGCATCGGCCAATTATATAACACCTCTCGATAACAGTTTCCAAGCGCTGCCGCAAGCTTCGCAATGCCCATACTGACTCAATCCAGCCCGCCCCGGTGTAGGCCCTGAACAGGCGCAAAAGCCCAGTTTTACGTTCTTACATTAGCTAAGTAATAAGCTTTTCGGCTGGTTTCGGCCTCCAGCTTTGCTAAATATGCTTATCTCACTTTGTTTTCCTTTTCTTTCCTGCTCAAAAAACTACCTTCGAATAGCCGTCGCTCATCGCCAACAAATCGCCTGGTACACCACATTCAGTACCACTCATGAGATGCCGTCGTCTTTTAGAAATTATCAATCCCACAAAACCTCAAATATGACACTAACAATAGTGCTGCTGGCCTGCGCCTTCGTCTCCTTCTTTGGAGCAAAAGCCGCGGCCAGACACACACAAAACCAGGTCAAACGCCGGGGCTTCAATCTGGAAACCGCAAGTTGGGGACTGAGCAAGCTGCTGGGCTGCATCGTCGTCAGCGGCTTTCTCGCCGGCACCTTTCTCAAAGGTCCGCAAGCTCTGGGCGTTTTCATAGTATCGATTTTTCTTACCCTGATCGGTCAGCTGGTCGGTACCAACAGATCCTCCGATACAAAATAAACAGTCCGCCACCACGTGCAATTAAAATGCTCTCTACAAGCCACTTCCCGGCCGAGAGCATTTTAAATTCATAACATATACTAAAGCGTATAATACTACCACGCTCAAAATAATGTCCGCGGATGGGTACAATACCTTTACAGGCTTCGGTCAGCTTTCGACAGTCTCGGTCAACATTACATGTTAAGCATCAGACTATTGATCAGCATTATTTTGAGCGCAGGCTTGCTGATTTCCAGCGCCGACCCCGCACAGGCACAACGATCGCAAGCGAGTCGCCTGCTACTGAGCAGTAAGGCCATGATCAAAAGTGGCAAGGTACGCGAGGCCCTGCCGCTGGTTCAGAAAGCAATCGAGTTGGATCCCACAAACCCGGATGGTTACTGCACGCGAGGCTCGGCTTTATACAAACTGGAAGAGACCGATAAGGCAATGAAAGATCTGGACAAATGCATCGAATTAAACGGTAATCGCACAAAAGCCAACAAAATCAAATGCCAGATATACTTTGAACGCAAACAGTTGCGTCAGGCCCTGGAATGCGCCACAGAAGCCATAAAATACTCGCCGGATAAGATAGAGAAATCGGAAAGTTATCGGGTGCGCGGGAAGCTTTATCTGGAGATCAACGAGCCGACCAAAGCCATTATCGACTTCAATCAATCCATTGCTCTTGAACCGGAGCAATCCAACGCTTTCAAGCATCGGGGCAATGCTTACATGAGCATGAAGCTATACCAGAAGGCCATCGACGACTACACTACCGGACTGAAAACCGATAAAACGGATCGGGACATTTTCCTCACCCTGCGCGCCCAGGCCTATGAAAAAATCGGTCGCAAGGATCTGGCCGCCGCAGATCGAAAAAAGACGCAAAATTCGGTCCTGGACGAGTGGGGCGACTTCATGAAGCCCGGCTCCAGGTGACCGCGGACAAAGATTTGATGTAGATGAGAGAGGGGGTGTTGCCACCCCCTCTCTATCCACGTTGGGCAATGCTCAGCCTCCGACCAGGATTTCTTCCAGCAGCGCAATCACCGAGTCCCGTCCCTGACCACGCAACAAAACCTCTCGGTCAGCGGCGATAGCCCGGGTGAAATCCGGCAATTTTTGCAGGAACTGGCTCAGGTCAGCGGCAGTGATCGCCGGCCGCGACAGACCGAAACCACCGCTATCAATGATGCGGGCGTTCATGGCCTGCTCATAGACCGGCAGAGCAATGGCATACACCGGGATGCCCAGGTGCATGGCCTCACTCAGAAGAGAATGCCCGGCGGTACTGACGATGGCCGAGCAAGTGCTGAGCACTTCGCTGAAGCGCGGGTCACCCTGCCTGTAGGCGCGCACGTTCGCGCGCTCAAAAGCAGCGACCTCAGCCGTTCGCGGCAGAAACAGGTGAAAGTCGGCCTGACTCTGCTCAGCACAGAGATCGGCTACCTCCGCCAGGTCCTGCACAAAGTCCTGCTGCGACGAGATGTAGACCAGGACGGAAGGAAACGCAGTCGGACGACGAACCAGGTCGACGATACTGGGCTTGAGGATGGCGGGACCGAGCAAAACGCCCTCCTCCACCTCAGGCCTGGCCTTGGGTGCCACCTGGAAAAATGAACAGGCAATGCGCTTGTGCGCCCGCGGGAAAAACAACTTCAGCCGCGCCACCTCGTCCTTATATCCCTGACCACCAAGGTCCTCGGGAAAGTCACCGACCAGATACTTGCTCTGCTGATCAATCGTCACAAGCGGGCTGGCGCAAGCATAGGCGTACTGCGCGCAGACCGGCTCATAGTCGCTCACCACCAGGTCAGGGCGGCCGAGAAACTGCTGAGCGCGCGCCAGGGCGGCGGAGTTGATGGCGGTGTGATCGACGCCGCGATTTTTCTCCAGCCGTGCCGTGGCTTCGAAGTCCAGGCCGTCCTTATTGCCGACATAGAAGGGCACCGATACCGGCACCACAGCCACATCGGCGTGACCGGCAAAACGCGCGGCATAGAAGGCCAGGCTCTCGCCATAGGCAAAAATCATCACCCGGTCGCCGGCGGCCACAAAGTGCTCGACCAGCGGCAGCTGACGATTGGTATGCCCGGTGCCTATACCGCAAATGCCGTAGAGGATTTTGCGTGCTTTTTCAGCCATACTTCTCCTCCATAGCTTTGAGAACAGCAGACATCGAACCGGCGACGCTGATCACCGGCACAGACTTTGTGCCCCGCGCCAGCGCCGCGCTCACCTTTTTCACACAAGCGGCGCTGAGCGCACCGCTGAAGAGCGTCTCCCCGGCACAGAGCACGGTGTCGGCGTTGACGGTGTCGACGAAGAAGGGGTAGAGCTTGTGCAGGGCGCTCAAGCTGGAGAGGCGGGTGCACTGATTGGCGCCGTCATTGAGCCGGGCCAGAGCGATGAGCGTGATGGGCACGGCCATCTGACTTTCGCTGCCGCTGGAGATGACCGAGAGATCGCCCAGCTCAAAAGCTACTCGCTCCTGGTAGCTGACCACACCGGTGGCGGTCGAGGGCTTGCCGTCGGCACCGGCCCTGGTCATAGTGCGGGTACCGGCCACCGCGTACATGCCACCATTGGCGGTGATAGCGACGAGGGTCTTGTTGCCGGAGAAAATCTTCCCGCCGGCCGCCGCCTGCGCCAGAGCGATCGCCGTCTTACCGGCGCCGGAATGACCGACGATCAGCTTGTAGCCACCGTCGCGACCGGCAACGCAAGCGCTGTGCACCGGATACAGACCGCGCTTGATCCACAGCGGGCGAACGGCACTGTAGATCAGGTGAATCAGGTCCAGCAAAGAACCATCGCCGGCGAAAATGTCGGTCAGAACCACCAGGTCACGAGTCACGGTCAAAGCGGGACTGAAGTCCGGCTCGAACCCCGAGGCGACCACATACCGCACAGTCAGGTCCACCTTGCCTTCAGCTTCGGGCATGGAGAAAAAGGAAACGCCCGGCACATAGGCATGCAAAAGCAGCCTGGCCGAAGCACTGTCAAAAACAGGCAGGGACGTCTCAACGCGAACGCGGAGACGCCCCGGCAGGGTCAGATCATACTTGTACATGTTCTTTCTCCTGGTTCAGGTTGAGTCGCCGCGCCCGGGTGCGCAGGATTAGCGCCAGCTGCTCCGCTCCACCGCTGCCAAACCTGGCAGTCAGAGCCGTGCATCCGCCGCTGTCACCTTCGAGTCCGGCAATCAATGCAGCGATACGCCGGGTCAGCGCCGCCCGCAACTCCGCACTACCGGCAGTACCAGCAACGAGAGCGGTGATGCTCTTGAGGATGTCGCCTTGATCGGCCTTGTAGTCCAGTTCGGCGGCAGCGACGGCCTCGTCGCCGGATTGGACGAAGGTCTCCCAGTCGAGGGAGCCGTCAGCCATACCGTTGGCCTCCAGCAGTTTGAGCTGCTGACCCTGGCTGTCGTTTGCCGGCGGCAGCCAGATGGTAGGCACATTGTGACGAGCGGCGTCGTAGATATTGCCCAGACCGGGAGTCATCAGAGCATAGCTGGCACTGGCCAGGACACCCTGCATCTGCTCCCGCGAGAAGTTGCGCACGCCGTACTCGGGCAGAGCGGCGGCAATGACCGAATTGGCGGCAATCACAAGGGGCAACTTGACTGCACCGCTCTGCACCACGCTTGATACGACCAGCCGGGCGTAGGCCAGCGTGTCCTCGGCGGTCCAGTACGGATTGTTCAGACCGCCGAGGTTGAGCAAAACATGCTCCCGCGGCAGGTCTTCGGGAGCCGACGGTGTCTGCGAAACGATGGGCGGGACAACAACGGCTTCGCCGAAGCTTTCCGCTTCGCCGACCATGCGCTCCCTGACACCGAAGAAATCCTGAGCCAGGTAGAGGTGGCAGGCGCGGACCGCCGGCGATATCTCTTTCCAGTACCAGGTGAGCGGATCATAGACAGCCACCCAGAGTCCGGCACGGCGAGCGCGCTCGGCCATGTCGAAATCGAGAGCCGTGAGGAAGACGTCGTAACCGGCGAACAGTCGGTCGAGCTCCACTCCGTCACCGACGACGGCGAGATCGTGGATGGCGTCATAAGACAGAGGTTTCTGCAGGTCCAGGGTGTGCCCTTTACCGACATAACCTATGGTGCCGAAAAGCTTGCGCAGATGCGGAAAGCAGTCGGCGATGGCAGCGGTCGGCCCAAATCCGAATGCCTCGGCGTTGAGCAGGAGCCGCAGCTCAGAGGTCGCTATAGCGTTTGTTTCCATACAATAGACTCCCAAGCAGAGTTAGGCGCTCCCGCTTGCGCAGGGCGGCCAGAGCCGGAGCGCTGCTGTAGCGCGGCGGCTTGCTGGCATGCATCATGGCGTCGCGGACGTTTTTGCCGACGCCGGAGGCGAAGGCTTCGGTCCGCGCAGCAACGGCCGCGACATTGTCTTCCGCAGCTGGACCGGCGGCGATGTAGGCGACGTAGCGGGTCTTATCCGAGAGATTTTCGCTGTTGGCGTGGGTCGTGCGGCTGTCCCAGGAAATCAGGCTGCCCTGCGCCAGAGGACAGGCCTGAGCCTGTTTCTGCAGCAGCGCCGCCTGGGGATTTTGCAGGTCCAGCTGCACATACTCCCCCTGATTTTCGGCCATAGAGCCGTAGATGCGGAAGTGCTTGCGCGAGCCGGGCACGCCGACAAATGTGCCCCGCTCGACCGGACAGTCGGCCAGAGCCAGGACGCCCTGCACCGTGCGGAAGGAGGGATGGACATTGGGATTCTGGTCCACATGCAGGGGCAGCGGGCCGGACTCACTGTGGCCGGGCAATTTGATGCCCAGTCGGTCGAAGGTCGTCCACAGGTCCGCACGCCCCCAGATCAACACATAGTGGATGTAGACCCGCACGGATTGCCGCAGAGCGGCGATTGCGTCGTCGTGGTAGAGCTCGAAAAAGCCGCGCGAAAAGAGCGAGACGCCGGCATCGTCCAGCGGTACGTTCGCCCAGGATTCGGCATCACCCTCGTCCAGCGAACATTTGCCCTCGCTCAGGAGCCGAGCGGTTCTGTGCATGGTGGCGACGGCCTGGCGACAGAGCAGCGGCGCGACCGCATGCTTGCTGACGACAATGCCGTATTTCTGCCAGCAAGCGTAAAACTCCGCCTCCTCGGTGAGCGGGTCGAAGCTGCGCACGAAACCGTCTTCACCCAGGGGCAGCCGGTAAGAAGCGATATCAGCGCCGGCATCGGGACCGAAGCCATCGCGATAGGCCTGGTAACGGGCCACAACTTCCGGCCGAGCACAGGCAATGGTCAGTCGCTCGATCAGCTCACGAATGAGCGCATCGAGTCTCGCTGATGCCATATCGCCCTTAGCCGAAAACGCTTCGATACGTCGGACAAGATCGGCGCTTCTGGCGTCGATTATTTTGCTGTATTTCATATCAAAACCTTTCTCTTCAGGTCAGGGGAAAAGCAGCTTCTTAGCCGCGTCGACCAGCTCCCGCAGCATTTCTTTGCGCAGGCCGCGGTGGGCGAGGTGAAACTGCTCCGGTGTCATGATGTGCCTGGTCATACCGCTGGGCACCGGGCCCTGCTCGGTGACGACGGCGGCCATGATCACCATGTAAGTGAGCTCATCAGGAGCGCTGCCGTAGCGATCCGACTCGATGGCGCGGAGGAAATGCACGGTACCGAGTTTGATACCAGTCTCTTCCTCAGCTTCGCGACGCGCCGTCTCTTCGGCCGTTTCCTCACCTTCCTGGACATGGCCACCAGGGAGGTCCGGACCGCGA
>JAFEAV010000065.1 GCA_018266215.1 Cyanobacteria bacterium SZAS LIN-3
TTAAGGGACGAATATCGCTTGGTTAGCCTTTGACACAAAATTCTTGACAGTCTCGATTATTTAATCGACTGCGGTGTCACCGCTCTGCCGCTGGATGCAAAAGCATAAAGACAAACTGAAAGTCCTTCCTATTCAGTTTGTGACGAGCTGTCTGTGGAAGAGTCGGAAGGCGGAGGGATATCCGGAGGAATTTCGGAAGCTGTCTCATTCATTTTTGGTTCAGTGCCCTTTGTCTTGTCACGCGTTAATTGATCTGCTTCTTGCTTCGTAGCTTCTTGTTTTACACTTTCCTGTTTTGCGGCTTCCGGCTTTGCAGCTTCCGGACTTGTGGCTTCCGTCCTTGCAGCTTCTAGTTTCGCAGCTTCCTTTGCGGCTTTCCGCTCTGCAGCTTCTTGCTTCGTAGCTTCTTGTTTTGCTTCGTTTGCTTTTTCTATCAGGGGCTTGGCCGCTTTGCCCATATGCTCAAAGTCTTTGCCTACGAGGTTTGGAGTTCCCACTGACGAGTAGAAGCCAGCGAAGCAGGACTGCAGCGATTCCGCGAACGGAGTGTCTAGAGTGGCGATTCGATCATAGTTCGAATTGAGATCGCCCATTGAAACACTTTCAACTTGAAGAAAGTCGCAGTAAAGAGCCGGTATATCTAAGAAATTTGGCAAGAACCAGTAGCGGCCCAGTGGTTTACCTACTTCTGGTTCTGGCTTAATGACACGACGAAGAGAATCAAAGTCGGGAGGATCCTCGAACTTAGTAGGCTTGGTAACCCATTTGCTCAGAACCGTCGGGGCATCTAATGCCTTTACAGTGAGTACAAAATCCGCCTTGGGATTAAGTTCATTCGCCTGCACCGTCAACTGGCAATGCGGAGTCAAAACCACACGAAAATCGTTCTTATCGTTCTTGTGTTTCAACACATCCCCAAGTCTATATTCCTTGGTTGAAATCGGTGGGTAAAGATAGAACTCAAGTCCCTTAACTGTCTCGATCTCCGAATCATCCAGCATTCGGGAAATTTGTACCGCCAGTCTCCTTCGAATGAGTCGTTCAAGTAAGTGCGGATCATCAGATACAACGTCTTTGAGTTTGTCCCAAACCTTGTCCAGATGCGCCCATAGATATGAGCCGCCATGAGAGTCAATTTCATCATGCAGCTTTCGCACAACTGGTGGCAAGTGCTTCAGCACCTCCTTGATTTTTTCGTCGTACGAGCCTACTTTCGAAACAAATTCAACAAAAGCGCTCAGCTCAAGCTCCTCTGGCTTTTTTCCGGCACTGACAAGTACAATCGGGCAGAACTGTTTGCCGCGAATCGTATCGACAATTTCCAGACCAGCTGCATCTTGAGCTTCGATTGGACCCTGGAAAAGGTCTGAAATAACCGCATCAAATCTCGAGTCAGAGAGAGTTTTCAATCCGTCTTCGAAGGTACTGCACACAACCCATTTGAGTTCTGTGTCATCAATCTTATCGCCAACCAGTGCCGGTATTTGGTCGCGATAGTTCTTATCATCATCGATAAGCAAGACAGACAGTTTGATAGTCACAGTCCCACCTTTTCTTGAAAAACAGCCTCAAAGCAGGCTCCACCCAGTTCTGAGTCGCGCCTGTATTTGATCCACCCGTATGGCTCTATGAGCAGTTTCGCTATATAAAGCCCCAGCCCTATGCCATCAGGTTTTTTGCTGAAGTAAGGCTCGAATATTCGATCTTCGTCCCTTTTCTCAACACCAGGTCCGTCGTCAGATACCAGCACTGAAAAACCATGTTTCAGTTTTTGGATGGAAATCAAAATATCGCCGCCTTCTCCTCGTCCCTTGCTGCGAGTTACCCAGAAGATCGCGTTGTCGATAAGGTTTGCAAGAATCTGATCAAGCACAGAGCGCGGCATTTTTACATCAAGAGTGTCTTCGTCGCATTCAATGTCGAGCTCAATTGACTGCTTTGTAATAACGGCTCGATACAGCTCAACGAACTCAGTAATAGCTTCTACGACATCAAAAGTGGTGGACTTACCACGTTTTCCTGGCAACTGAGGGTCCAATTTGTCTCTGATGACTACTATTTCTTCCAGCCACTGGTTCATTGCCTCGAACTCAGATTCAAGCTCTGACATTTGTTCGTCCGAAAGTTGCTTTTTCAGCTTCCTTTGCAAAAGCTTGAGCTGTCCTCGCAGCTTACCTACGGGTGAGCCAATTTCATGCAAGGCGATGTCGACCAAATGACCTATTCCAGCCGAACTCAGTAATCGAGAAAATATTTCTTCGAGGTGATGAACCCCTTCTTTCACTCGATCGCTTGTTACCGCGATCAGCTTGGAGACCTTATGACTTGGTCCCAGCTGGTTCTGAACTTCTTGAACAGTGTCGCTTATGTCCAGCGACTTCAAGAGAGGTGCAACCCCACCCCTTCGGTATGTTTCTTCGTCCTCCTCCTCTTCTTCCTCGTCCTCGTCTTCGTCTTCATCCTCGTCTTCTGTCTCTTCTTCGTGTTTCCACTGGTCTCTTTCAATTTCTAGCAGCTTCAGAACTTCTTTGAACCACTCCTGAAGCGCGATATACGCATCATTCTTGATCAAGCCCTCACGGTTGCTTCGATCTTCGAGAAGTGGATTCGTGTTTCTGGAAATTTTTATAGCGGCAATAATCTGATTGTTTGCGAGATTTTTCGCTGGAACCAGACGGCTTCTCAAATCGAGTCCTAGCCAGTCATTGCCCTTCTCGCCGTAAGGATAGACTCGGAATCCGTCACGATAGATCGATACTCCAGCGAAGACATCCAGAGTTTTTCGAATCTCATCGGTGGTCATCTCGAAATATTCTTGTAGTTCATACAAAGATTCGGGATCTCTATCCCACGCCCTTATTTCAAACTCAAATGGCCCGCAGTATGGAATTGCTTTTTTGTCTCCAAGCTTGACGGCTTCGAGAGGAATTTTCTCGCCTAAGATATTCAGCTTTGCTTTGCAAACGCCTTTCTCGTCTACTTTTCCGGTAAAGAAATAGATTGGTTTTGCAATCAACTCTGGTGGACTGATCTCGCCTGAAAGTTCTGGAAATCCCGGAATATCAAGTTCGACGGAGAAGTCTTTGATTTCACGAAATGGGGACAGGAGTTTGGCCAGCCGCGAGTGAAGATCCTCGAATTCTTGTTCTGTCCAGGTGCTTCGCAGCTCGTCGAGTGTCAGGCGTGTGCCATGTTTCAAATCTCTCAACGGTCCCGTTTTATAGTTCAGGCTGATTTCATCGAGATACACCTCTCTTTCAAAGGCCGACCAATCGAAGACAACAACAGTTCCTTCACTCTTGCCCTTCTGGCGGGTTTCCATCTCAAGCTTCTTTGCCAACCTCGCTGCTGCAAATCTGCCGATGCCCTTGGCGCCCTGCAATATGCGGCCTTTATCAGAAACCTTTTTTCTTCGCTTCAAATTGGTTCCTGGCTCAAGCCAGCTGGTCAGCACGGTATTGAGATCCATGCCGGTACCATCGTCTGTAATGACGATTCTTTCGAAATCATCGGGAGGTGTTCCTTCAAACGAAATTGTCACTTTGGTTGCGTCTGCATCGAAAGCATTTTTGACCAGTTCTACAACAGCCACCAATTCGTCGCTGATTAACTCATTGCCAATAATGCTAATTAGACGAGCACGAGGGCGCAATTGCACCGTTCCATGCTTACTTCCAGTGGTCAAATGTCACCTAATCCCGGGATTACTACAGGAGCGCCTGGTTATTATTTCAGACTTGTTTGCTAAATAAGAGTTTTTAGCCTCTTTGATTCTTTCGCTGCCCCGAGTGTCCCGTTTTCCCCTCCTGGCAACCCGCTTCTTTTTGCTTTTCATGCTGGGCAAAGCAACATTTTTCCAAGAGCGGGCAATGCTGGCATTTCGGGTTCTGCGGTCTGCAAATGAGCGACGCCAGGTCTAGCAGCGCGTAATTGAGTTCTTTTGGCGATGACTGGTTGACCAGGCTGTCGGCAAATAACTGAAATGCTTTCTGCCGCCTCAGGCTATCTGTTGGTTCAAGCCCTATATACCTGCAGATCACCCGTACAACATTGGAGTCAACGGCCACCGTTTTCAGTCCGATTGCGTTCACTAGGACGGCCCTTGCCACATACGGGCCTACCCCAGGCAAACTTTCTAGCTCGCTCAGGTTTTGAGGAATCTCGCAGTCTGACTGCTTCAGGTGTTTCGAAAGAGTAACTATGTTTTCCGCACGCCACGCGAGGCCCAGAGGTTTAAGCAGTTGCCTGAGATCGCGCGACTTTGCGTTGCCAAACAATATCTTGTTTGGGTATCTGTCTAGAAATGCGTCGTAGACTTGTTCGACAGCCCTAGCATTCGTGCGGCGCAAAAGCAATTCGGCAATTAGCAGCTCGTAGACATCATCTGTTTTTCGCCAGCGAAATTGTCTCGCTGCTCTGCGCCACCAGCGCACAAGCCGCTCTGAAAAATATGCAGCCGCTTCTTTTGAAATCGGCCCGAAAGTCTTCACGCTCTTATCAGAACACGCTCAGGCTCGCTCGCGGCAGGTTTTTGAAGTTCCAGAATTATTTCAGCCGCAACTGCCTGCGCCATCAATGGAGGCACCGCGTTTCCAATTTGTCGAAACACTTTTGTGAGTGGTCCTTCGAAGACAAATTTGTCTGGAAAACTTTGAAGGCGCGCGGCTTCGCGCGTGGACAGACTCCGCTTCTGTCGCGGGTGAATATACGCCAGGCAGTCACGCTGCATGTGTGCGGTCAGCGTCCAGGACGGTTCTGATTCTTTCAATTTGCGATATTTGTCTTTGAAAATATCGTCACGATAACGTCTGTCTTTTTTAGGCAAATCAATATATCTGCCACCCTGAGGCAGCTTCGCAAATATTGCCAGATCTTTCTTGTTGTGACCACGACACAGATGGTTCATAACAGTCAAACCATTTCCCTTCCGCATCAGTTTCTGGTACTCGTTTTGCGGTTCGGGAAATTTATACTTCTTGGGTTTATCGAAATGCCTGGCGCCAGAGTTACCGAGATGCCCCTTTTTCTTGGTTTCTAAAATAGTTGCTTCAAGTCGTATCAGATCTCCAATTGCTTCCCTGACAGTGACGGGCTTCTTCGCGGTCGGTGCTGGAAATCTGATGGCTAAGCCAGGAAGATCCGCTCTGCGTCCTATTATGAACAGGCGATGTCGCGTTTGTGGAACCCCATAATCTGTAGCCGTGAGAACCTTCTTGTCGACAACATAGCCAACTTCCTGCAGTTCAGTTATGACCTCGGGCAAGAACTTCTGTTTCTTGAAACTCTTCATCCCATCAACGTTTTCGATAACAAAATACTTCGGCATGAAGTACTTCAAAAACTTGATGTATTGTCTGTAGAGTCGATTCTTTTTGTCGCGATCTCTTTCCAGACCTAATGACCTGATTTTGGAAAGACCGACAATCGAAAATCCCTGACACGGAGGACCACCGATCAGAATGTCTACCCCATCCTGCTCAATACCCAGATCGGTCGGTTCAATGTCACGAATATCCTTCGCTCCAAAGTCAAACACGCTGTCGGGAAAATTTTTCTTGTGCGTCTCAGCGGGCCACTGCTCGAATTCTATGCCACCAAGTATCTTGCAGCCCGCTTGCTGAAAGCCGAGGCTCATGCCACCGGCTCCGCAAAACAGATCAAGAACACGAGGCTCGACAGTCATTGTTCGAAGTACCTTCAGGAGAACAATAGGGGGACAAAAAACCACCAAACTATAACTGAAAAATAAAACCTTGTATATATCTGGCCGTCAGCTTTTCGGGGGTTTATCTGTGACCGATAACGCACCATATGCGCTATCGGGTCAAAGATACCGCGTTTGTGTATCTGTCACATATCTGGCGGGTGCTAAATTTCGCTTCAATCATCGGCATAGTGGTTTTGACGTTCTCTCGCCAGTAGCGAAAGAGCGGCACGGAGCTTGATTCCGCTGGATACCATACGTATGTATAGCATGCGCCAAACTCAAATGCAAGCGAATTTTTGGAGCCGGCCGATGGTCACGGGGACACTGTCGGTAGCGTGATTTTCAAATCCCTTATCGTGTTCCAGCAAGTGTCCTTTTTGCACCATTCAGTGACATTCTGGCCTTCCAGTGATTCACTGAGGCGTTTGTGAATTGGTAATACCACTTCTTTCAAACTTGCCTCTACAAAGCCGGGAACGGTCTGAGTCTTCCAGATGTCTTTGAGATCAAGTTTTTCGCGCCGGTAGTGGAGCACGTAAGCAAGGCAATAACTCGCTGTCTGTGCTTTGTAGGAGGGAAGCCTTGCCTGCTTGATCACTGCGGCAGCTACATCGTATACGAGTTTCTTCGCAACAGCGTCCATGAAGTATTGCCTGTCTGGAACAAGTTCGGCTGCTGCAGATCGATTGGTAAATGCGCGAAAATTCTTCTGCTCGCCAAGGCATGCAGACTGGGGAAGCTCCTCCCACACGCTTTCATATCTGGCCAGGTCTGTTTTAGTAAACACCTGATTTTCTGGATAAACGTCGGTAAATGCTGACCTCCTACCGCTGCCGCGAGACTTCTCGTCACCGTAGGCACCCCGCGCTCGCTCGTAATACCATTTCGTCATGCGGTTGTGACGTGGAGATGGCGGCGCCCAGACAGTTCTGGAGAATTCTTCCATCTTCGCGTGGAATGGCTCTAGGGCGTCGAAATCCGACTGACTGACTTTATTTTGGCTGTTCGCATACAGCGATATTTTTTTCACCGTATCATCGATGATTGCTGGATTTTTGATAATAGAGATCTTCGCCTGGACCTGCACTCCGCGCAGATCTACTCTGTCCTTTTCTTTTCTCTTTTCATTTATTCTGAAGGCGTTGTATATCGAGGCCGTCGTCTGCCCGCCATTCACAATCTGAAAATTCCTGATTTTCAAAATTTTGCAGCTTTCGCCTTTGAAGTCAAAATCAACGTGCTCAGCAGTACACGAGATTCCATTGTTGTACGCCAGAAACCGCTCCGGACACTGGAATATTGTGTCTTTGATGCCTTTGTTGATTTTGTTTTTTGCCTGCAAAAAAGATCTGATGTTTCTTTCAAGAAGCCGCGAACCATGCTCGCCATAAAGCTTGTATAGCAGTTCTCCAGACATCATTGCGACGCAGGCGTCGAAGTCATCACCACAAGATACGATCGGAAGACAGGGTAGAGGCTCACCGAAGCTCCTGAGGTCAATTTCAATTGGTGGGCGCTCTTTGGTCGATTCCGAATATTTCTCCAGTGCATTTAAATCATAGATGCGATAAATGAAATCAATATTCTGGGATTTTTCCGAATCCTTTTCTTTGGTTTTTGAGAAACCATCGAGAAACAACATGAATCTGACACGGCTTATTTTGTGCCTCTCCAGGTGGATTCGGTGGGCGAGATTGTAGGCTTCATGTGACTGGTCAATTCTTGTGTAGAGGTCGCCCAGAGCCGCCTCGAAGAAGCGCCGGCACTTATTGAACAACTCGTCGATCTGAGGCTTAGTGTAGGAAGGCGCAGGATCTGTCCCGTTGTAATCGCTACACACAAACAGGTCAATCGAGTTCTCGATCTCGTTAAAGTCGTAACCGTTTACTTTCAGACTGTCATTCGCCTTACGACTGTTACTGACTGTCTTGGCATAATTGCAGATCGTCCCGTCGTCGAGCTGATCCGCTGCAGCCAGAATATCGATTGCAAACTGGGTGAACTGCTCGACCTTGAGTTTTTGGTCATCAATGGACGACGCATCGCGGCAGTAGCGTTCAACTTCTTCGTGAACAAGCTGAGGAAAAGGTACAACTATGTCAGTTTCGTCAGGCATACAATCCTCTCAAAAGGGAGAAAACTTGGTCCTGAGTAACCAGAAATTTCTTGCAGGCCGTCACGCTTATGGCATATTTCACTTTCCCGACACCGGGCACTAAACGCGTCTGCTCTTCGGTTATGCGCGGAAAGCCCTCTTTGACTTCAAAATAATTCTCTTCTCGAATTACATAGCCACTGTCTTCGTATAGATCTCGCTGCGCATCAATGTAGCCAGCCTGAAAAAGCGCAGCTTCGAAGTCGCGCTGTAACGCAGCCGGGATCATCGCCCTCACCGAATCAACAATCTGGTTGAGGGTCTCGCCATTTTGTCTGCGAACTGTAAGTGCCATATGGAACACAAAGAAATGGTCGTAGTTGCGGGAGTCCAGTTGCCGTTCACTGGAAATTGTAATCTCTTGATTTTGGGCAGATAGAGAAACTTTGGCTTCTACTGCCATTTTCCGAAACTGAAAATCCTGATCTGCCAAGAACGGACCACGCCAGCAGCCAATCCCAGTTTGCTGCAGAATTCCGGCGCGTACGAGATGCCGAAGGAAGCTCAGCTCTCCAAATAAGCCGCGCCTTTTTTCTTCGCTCAGACCATCCAGAGAGTGTCGTGCGAAGAACTGCTGCCATTCCAGAATTCGCCCCACCAGAGTTTGATAAGCTTCGGCTTCGCCAGCACATCCTGAAGCCCTTGTGCAAACGTCTTCGATCAGAACATTGAAAAAGTCACGATATCTCAGGTCTGACAGCGTGATACAGCACACCATCTTGTTTTCACCGTAGTCCCGGTTTTGTAGCCTGCGTATATCAAGTCCATCGCTACTTGCTGGCAGCCGGACATCGCCAGCCGCCGACTGATTGCACGCAAAAATAAACATCCTTGACCCGGTTGACTGCAGTCCTGCAAACAGGTCCAGTGGCGAATCAGGGTAAAGTCCGCGTTGAACGTACCCCTCCTGTAATGCAGATGCTTCCAGCGCCGTCCAGGTCGCCTCCAGATTAGACCCGAGCAAAGTTCTGTTCCACATATAGTTTCGTGACTACGTAATCGACTTTTTCGGCAGTGTTGCTCTTCGGAAAACTGAGCGCGAAGCCGATGATTGGTTTATCTACCCGATTGTCGTAATCGATCGGATACAGGATGAGCATTCCGCGTTTCTTGTCGCGATGGGCGCGAAGCTTCTTATTTCGGTGCTTCGTGCCGACTGGCACGAGTTGATCAGGGTTGTCCAGGTCGAGGAATTCGTCCGGCGGATTCAACAAGCGCCCGATTGCATATTTTGTTGGCGAGCTGGCCTGGCGCTTGCTGTGACTTCTTTGCGTCAGCTTGACGTCTTGATAGTTTCCCATTGCATACGGCGCACCATCGCCATTGGCAACAAGGGCAACCGTCCAGTGAGTCAGTTCACCCCTAGCCACCTGTTTTTCAATGTAAGAACGAAGGTGGGAAGGAACCACTTTTACAGCATCCCGGTGCACATGCATCCTGCCCACAAAGGCTGCTACCAGGTCCCCAGGCACATCTTTCCAGATGTAGGGACCTTTGTCGCTTGTGCCATCTTTGCCCCGTTGCGACTGGCTTACGCTGTCGAGATCGTTTAGAAATCGAACTGTTGTATCAAAGTTCTGGTCTATAGCTGAAGGGGCAAAGCTCACAGTTTCGCTGATCTCCCCGTCATAGGAGAGTTTCATAGGGGTTCCTGACTGCATTTTGTTCAAAGCAGTAATGACGAGCCCTGCCTGGTGGTCTCTCACCTTCAGTCCGTAGTCGATCGGCTCGGCGCCAAGATCGACCATCTCGTCGAATTCTTCTCGCAGCTCCGCATCAGCAATGGAAATGTGCTCATACCACTCCACAAGCTGGTCTGTCGTGAAGAGCTTGCAGAGGTCCCTGTAACCCGGTCTATAGCCAAACCAGCGCCCCATCTGCATCAGCGTGTCATACATTCTGGTGGGACGCAGATAGTAGCTTATGCTCAACCCTTCAAGAGTGAGTCCCCGGGCTAGTTTATTACCACCGATTGCAATTGCGTGTACGGTGCCCTGGTCATAATCAAGAACGTCTTTAGCTGTCCCGTTAATAATTTTCGGCTTACCAATCTGACCGACTGCAACCAGCAAATGAGGTTCAATTGCGGAATACGGGATTTCCTGTTCGCCAAATGATTTTGACACTGGCATGAAATCTTCTTCCCAGATTTTTCTGAGTTCGGCATGAATCTGATCGGGCGACTCGCCATCACTGTATTTGAGCCGCTTCTGGATAAGCGATATTTCCGCCTTGACCTGATCTGCAACGAGCTTCTGTACCGAAGTAAACCGCGTCACGTGCACGAGCATTGAGTTGTGCTCAGTTTCCTGCCCTCGTACAATTCGCGCGGCGCAAACTAGAACGAAGCTTTTGATTGCTCTCTTCAAGCTGTCCGGCAGGGTCGGACCGGGAATAGCGCCGTTCTTATGGTTCTCCGGCAACCAGCCGGCAGTGTCATCGACTCTGCAAATGATTTTTGGTCTTATGTGTTCGTCCAGAGGATCTGGATCGTCTTCGTTGTAGCCGAAAAGCTGTGCCGGACCGATGTAATTGCTTGGCGCCGGCAGATTTACAATGAAGCTCCTGGGAAATAAGTCGTCGCCGTATGTTTTTGCAACAGCGTCGTGTCGGATGAAGATGTTTGCAAAAGGCGTTGCTGTATAGCCGACATACGCGTTTTTATCAAACACACTGAGCAATTTTCTGATGGCGGCATTGATTGCAGTTGGATTGTGATCCTCATCTACAACGTCATCGTCGTCAACCGGAACTTCATTGGTGTTGATTGAGGCATGGTCTGCTTCGTCATCGATGACTAGAAGAGGCACGTCTTTGATTACGCCAGTACCGTCCTCAGCTCTGACCACGTTGCTTGAGTCCATGATCCACTGATGGACATTGTTCAAAATCGCCTTATTCTTTTTCACTACAAGCAAGCACGGGAGCGGATTTTCACTTCCCAGCACCGCTGTAAAAGATCGTCTAGCCTTGTCGAAGTCTCCCTTTCCGACGCGACTGGTTCCAGACATGGCTCTGGGTAGCGATCGAATGAGGCCGACGCCAATTCTGGTGTCGTCGTTCACTTCAAATGGCTTGGTCTCTCGTCCGAGAAAGCCCTCTGCTAATCGTCCCTGCGTTTGATAGCGCAAGTTTTCCCACATTCCGGCGAGCACAATGATCAACTTGTATCCTGCGTCAGCCGCTTTGTTTATCAGAGCTGTGTAGTTCATAGTCTTGCCGGACTGGACCTGACCCACCACCAGACCTCTCCTGCTCCAAGGCCCAGGACGAGTAGGATCTTCCATCTGCTCAAGAATCAAGTCGCTGTGCTCATCGAGCTTACGCAAGGGCTCGGGCGCGAAATCCTTGACTCGCAGTAGATAGTCTCGGTATCTGGTCCAGAATTCCCATTCAAGACTGACAGCTCGGGCTCCTCTCAGCCACGGTTCATGCGCGTTCGGATTAATCAGCACACCAGCTTCACCCTTCACAAAAACGTTGAATTCGGCGTTAAGTTCCTTACAGAGCTTCTCGGTATCTATGATTCCAGGACGACCTTTGCCTTTGATAAGAGTAACGGCAGTGTCGACAGCGTTTGAAATGTCCGACATCTGGGGCCGCTGTTCATCAGCCAGAAGCGTTCGCGCTAGCAGTTTCGCGTAATCATAATCGTCCTTATCATTCAGGACTCTCTGCGGCATTGCTACTACCTCCACCTCTGCGCAAGATTGTTAGGACGGTTTCTGGATACCTGTTGAAGGGTTCTATTTCCAAAAGCTTAGACTCTAACAGGCTAAGAGGCATTTTTGTAGTTGCCATTACGATGTCAAGTAGATGTACAACGTCTTTGAAATCGTCCGATTCATGAGTGTCTTCGAACGGTTCCAGCCTTGCATTCGGGCTATCAGGAAGGTAATAAGCGATTCCTTCCAGCGGCAATGTTTCTTCAACCAGGCGCAAGATCGTCTTTACATCCTTTCCGGATGGATTTGCAAGCACCGCTTTGATCAGCGGATGCTGTCGATTGATTTCGTATCCGAGCTTCGGTCCTTTCCATCGTTCCTTCCAGACCGGAGCCATTTCCCCGCTAATTTTCCTGGACAGAAACTTGCCTTTGCTACGGTAAGTCTGCCGAGATCTTTCTTGCATAATCTCGCCGATTTGCTTCAGCCGCCCGCGAATTTCGTTCGGAGGCCGCGCACGCGACTTCTTTATGTCGAGTTGCCACTCAGAGTCTTTCTGATTCGGTATGTCCACTGCAATACGGGCGAGGTTGAATTGATCTTCCGATCGAAGGCCCAGACCGGCCCAGCCACCTGCTACGAGAAGGCGATCGTTTCGATAAACGTACAGTCCCTGCTGTCCGTTCCAGCCACGAATTCCGCCGGCATTTGCAAATTCCTCTTCTGACAGGCGTGAGCGGTGCGGTAAAACAAAGGCGTCTACTGGAATCGGCCCACCTGTCGATTGTAAGACCTCACTGAATTCCTGGGTAAAGTCATGCGCAGAAAGAAAGGGGTCCCACGGTTTTACATCGTACTTGTTGATGAAAATTTTCAACCGTCCTCTACGAGCGAGGAAACGATGAAACACCATGGACAGATGTTCTTCAATATCTTCAATCACTCCGAGAAAGTGTTCCTTTCCCTTTTCCTCGCTATGACTGGCATCAACAATTCTGTCCAGGTTTCGCCAGAGTACACAGGTGCCGTTTTCTTCTGTCAGAAAACTCTTAAGTATTGTGTTACCATCTTCATCCGTTTGCCGCTTCAGGAGCCAGTCTTTCGCGTTCTGAATGTAGTCCAGATCCCATTCACGCACAGAAAGAGCGCCGCCTGTTTTAGAGCCAACGGTTAACTTTCTGCACTGCGAAAAAGAAGCTGTTTTCAGACCCATCCCGAAGCGTCCAAGATCATTCTTGTCTCTTGCGTCGAGCGGACTCTTGCTCCCAAGGGTCATTGCTTTGATGAGCGCACTTTCGGCCATCCCCGAACCGTCGTCTATCACAGCGATATACGAGGTGCCGAATCTCCACATGCACTGGATGTGAACATTCCTGGCACCAGCCGCGATGCTGTTATCCACGAGGTCTGCTATGGCTGTCGCTGGAGAATAACCGATGGCACGAAGCGATTCCATGACCGCTGACGGTTCAGGTGGTGCTCTATCGTCGGGTCCGCTTGAAGAAGTTGAGTCTTCACTCACAATGCACACCTCTGCCGCTTTTGGCAGAATTAACCGGTTCTGCCAGGATCTTTGAATCGCTTTGACTGTATGTAACGCGCATACCCTGGATATGCCGACCAGATCTGCACATGAATTATAGATCTCTTCGCTACAAACAAAAAATCATTGCTTGCTGGAGATTGGCACCCCTGTGGGTTGGTGAAAAACAAGAAGTTAGCGGGGCCGGGGCACCATATACGGTGCTCAAGAACGGGCTATTCGCTGGAGGTCAATCTTTTCGGAATAGAATATGTACAGAAGATCGCCGAAATCGCCTATACCAAAAACAAGAGCGGCATCCACCTGAAGCCGCTCTACATAAGCTTGGGCGGTAAGAGACTTGAACTCCTAGCCCCTTCAGTATAAACGGAGTCGCATTCCTCTTTGTGCATAGTCTTAATCATGGCAGCGCCACCATTCCCATTCATTCCCTGGTGATCCAGGCGTGATCCGAGGTTAAGAAAGTCCCCCAAAAAGAAAACCGCCTTTCGGCGGAGACTTAGATGGTGGGCGAGGTGGGACTTGAACCCACACGTATTGCTACACTAGATCCTAAGTCTAGCGCGTCTACCAATTCCGCCACTCGCCCGCGGAGTCGGCCCGGCTAACGCCTGGCCCAACGATAATCCAGCATATCAACAACTCCCCCTGCCATCAAGTCAAGCGGCGCTTTTCCTAAGTATTTAAACCCTTGGAAACGCCGCACGACTCCTCGCCGCCCGCGCACAATCCAAACTTTTCTCCTCACTTTGTCATCCACACTACAAAATTCCCGATTAGAAATGGCGCGAAATTATCGCTTTTGGAATAACGCTCTTTCTGTCATAATAGCTTTGTTTCCAAGCGGACAAGGCATTCCTAAATGACAAGCAGACCGGGCTTTCGCAGCTACCTCGACAAGAAAGCCCGCAAACGGGCGCGCGCCTCCTCTCTAGCGGCCCTCCTGCTCGGCTCAGCCAACGCCGCCCTGGCCCATGGCTCCCCCGCCGGCCCCGTGCCCGGTCACAGCCTCCACTCCTGGACCCCCCCCGCAGCCCCAATTTCACTCCAGCCTGGCCAGTCTCCTGCCCCAGGTCAACCACGCCTTTGCCCACACAGCCATCGCCCCCACCCAGGGGCTCGACCTCAACCTCGCATCGAGCGCCGCTGTTGTCGCCCTCATGCCCAACCTCTTCGGTCGCGCCCCTAGCGTCACCCTCGACGTGGGCGGCACCGCGCGCACATTTCGCAGCGGCGAGCACGTCACCGCCGCCGAATACGTCGCCATCAAGCAGGTCCTGGCCGGCAACACCCAGACCATCGTCCTCGACGGCTCGGGCGTCGCCACCGGCGGCTCCTTCGCCCTCAACGCCATCCCCCGCAAAACACTGGAGCTGGTCATCCCCGCCGGTGTCACCGGGATAGACAATTTCGCCGTCGGCAAAATCATCACCATCAACGGCGACATCGTCAACTACGGCTCCCTGTACGGCCTGTCCACAAACGGCCAGATCACAGCCGGCGCGATTTTTGCAAAAGACATAGTAAACGGTAGCGGCGGCTTGATTTCCACCCAGTTGCCGAGTGCGCTGCTCAACTCCATCGTCGGCGCGCTACCCCTGACCGACCTCACCCTCGGCGCCAGCGGCGGCATCACCAACGCCGGCACGATAAGCGGCTCCCGCAACATCACCCTCGACAGCGGCAGCGGCCACATCGCCAACTTCGGCTCGGTCGCCTCCGCCCACGGCAACATCAACCTCAGCTCCCGCGCCAACGCCGACTTAAACATCGTGGCCACCGGCGGCACATTCCAGGCGGCGCAAGGCGACATCAACATCCGCGACGCCCAGTACGCCGGCAGCAAAAACGTCACCCTCGACGGCGGCAACTACCTCTCCAACAACCTCAACATCTGGTCCGGTGGCGGCGCCATCACCGGCTCCATCGACAATGTCACCGGCGTCATCAACACCAACGCCGCCGCCGCGCACCTCTTCGCCAGCACCCAGGTCATGTACCTGGGCAACAACTGCTCCCTCGGTGACCCTACCTATGTAAACTCGGGCGGCAGCATCGTCATCAACGGCGCGGTGACCGCGGGCGAAGCCATCACAATTTTGGCCGCCAATGACATAACCGTCCAGGCCGGCAGCGACGCCAGCATCAGCACACGCCGGGCCTCGGGCGCCGGCTCGGACATCACGCTTGTCGCCGGGGCCAACGTCTCGACCACGGGGGCGGACGTCGCCGGGGCCATCCCCGGAGCGTCACCGATAGCGGCTGGCAAAACCGCCAGCGTCGACTTCACCTCCGGCGCCGGCGGCAAAATCGACCTGTCCGGCGGCACCCATGTCGGAGCCATCATCGACTCCGGCTCAAACGACAGCAACGCCGGCAATGTCACGCTCGCAGCCTACGCCAACGGCGCAACCGGCGGCACCATTGTCGTGCCGGCTGGAGGTGGTGGCGGCGCCTCCATTCTTGCCTCCGCACCAGGCGGTAGCGGTGGAAATGTCACTATTGTCGCCGGAGCCAACCCCGCCTCGGCCGCGCCCACTGTCACCATTGGTGGTGCCATTCAGACAAGCGGTGTGGTCAAGTCCGGCAATATTTCAATTACCACTGCCAATCCGGATTCATCCGACAACACCCACGTCGTCACCTGGGACTCAAGCGGCAATGTTACCTCGGGTAATTCTGTCGTTGCCGGGACCGCCTTTGCCGCCAACGGGCAGGTTGCGACCGGGGACCTTATCTCTGCCGGTGGCGGTGGGGCGGGAGCTGCGCAGGGCTCCGGGAAAGCCGGAGGCGATGGCGGCAGTGCCGGGTCAATTACCATTCAAGCCGGTAATAGCATCACGACCGGCAATCTCCTCGCCTATGGTGGAGGAGGCGGCGGCGGTGAGTTTGGTGGGACCAACGGCGGCAACGGTGGAAACGGCGCCGGTGTTTTCCTGGGCGGCGGTGGAGCCTCTGCCACACAATCCATTGTGGTTAACGGGCAAATCAATAGCTCGGGCGGCGGTGGTGGTGGGAGCACATTGGCGACCGCTGGTACTGGCGGCAAAGCCGGAGCGATCAATACACTTGCGACTGGAGTCCTTTCCGTAAGCGGCGCTATATACGCCGGTGACGGAGGCATAGGAGGCGGCGGCACGTCTGCGACTATCGGCAGCGGTGGTGGTGGAAGTTTTGGTGGTGGCGGCGGCGGATCGGGGGCTACAACCTCCGGCGGCGGTGGTGGCGGCGGATATTTTGGCGGCGGCGGTGGCGGCGCTACATCGGGCGGCGGCGGCAGTGGTGGCGGTGCGTTTGGCGTTGGCGCCGGCGGGGATGGGACAGATTCCGGCCTGGCTGCTGCCGGTACTACAGGCGGTGCTGGTGGCATCAGTGGAGGCGGCGGTCCCGCCGGCGGCAAACTTGGCTTTGGCGGCGTAGGGAAATTTGCTGGCGGCGAAGTGCCAGGCCTGACCTATGCGACTTTTCCGCCGATAAATAATGATATTTCAATCACGGGCTCCTCGATAACACTTGGCGGGATGGTCTTTGGTGATCATATAACGATAGCGGCCCCGGTTGCTTCTAACGGTGGTTTGGATATCAGCCAGACTATACAAGGCACAAGCAGTATTACTGTGACTGCTCACGGTACTGGCTCGATTTCTAATCTCACGGGCAATGGGCTGCTCAAGACCAACACTCTCGTTTTGGCAGCTGATCAGGGAGACATTGGCAGTTCGACGAACATGATTATGTCCCCAGCTGGCTCTCTGAGTGTAACAACAGCTGGTAACGCTTACGTTTCGATTGCTAATGCCTCACCACCGTTTAAGGGTGCCGTTAATCTTATAGATATCAAAGCCAACGACTTCACCTTATTGTCGGACGGCACTGTAAGTATTACCAAAGCCATCAACATACCCGGAGCGTTAGTGCTCCAGGCCAGTCTATTTAACGATAATGCTGATGTGACGGCCAAGAGCATAACCATCTCCGGTGTCCCGAACCTGGACATGGACCTTGGAATATACGGAAAAGTGACAGCGACTGGTGGCAATATTGTTGTAAATTCCGCTGTCGATAAGGATATTGATCTGTCCGGCACAAAAAGCCTCAACGTCAGCGGCAGTAATCAAATTATTGTAAACGCTGTAGGCAGTGGCGCTAACAGTAGCAATAGCATAATGATAGCTGGGACAAATCTCCGGCTGAATACAAGCGCTGCAGGGGCAGTTGTTCTAAACGCAGATACCAGTCTCAAGCAGTCCATCCGCAATATTGTTGGATCCAATTTTATAGCCAGCAATACCTTGATCATCAACACGAGCTATCTTGCCATTGGCGGGATCGCTGCGGGTAATCCCATCTTTTTCAATAGTAAACTTGGCGCTGGCACAATCGCTAACTCCAATGGTGATCTCACCTTCAATTCCGATCTGATTTTTCATGGAGAAGGTCTGGCTCTGCTGGCATCTGGTAACGTCACTTTCACGGGCACGCACAAGATAGATCTCAGCGGCAACGATGGTGCTTTCAATGAAGGTCTTGGTGGAGCCCTGACGATTATCGCCGGCTTCAATTTTACGCCAACGACCGCAGGTCCTACCAGTCCTAACAACGTCGTTTACGCGGTCAATAGCGGCTCTGCCAGTGGTGGCAGCATTCAGTTGGCAAATACCACTATTAATACGAGCTCTTCGGTAGACGGCTCCAGTGCCGGAGGCGTCATGCTTGTAAGCCATTCCGGTACTGCCAGCAATGGCTCCATCAAGGTTGGCGATATTGATGCCTCCGCGACTGGGCCTGGTTCCCGGGGAGGGCAGGTTGATATTTTCGGTCCCGGCATCACTCTCGGTGATATAAAGACATCCGCAGCTATTTCCGGAAGCATATTCGTCCAATCATCTCAGACAGACGTAACCCCAGGTTTTGCTTATGTCGCGGATGGCCTCTATTCAGGTGGTGGCGCGCTTGGATCGACGGGTGCTTGGGCCGGCAATATTGTTTACGGCTCTTTGACCGCGCCTGGCGCTTACATAGTCATGAGTACTGGTGGCAGCGGAACTATAACAGCCGCGTCTGCGAGCGCTGTACTTACCGCTAAACAGCTTCAGCTCGAGTTTGGCACAAGCGGCGCCGGCACGGCTGCCAATCCTATTCGCACCAGCATAGATTCGCTATATTTGTCAGGATCCAGCCAGGGCAGTGTAGTTGTTTCAAACGGTTCCAGTAGCGACTTGGGTCTTTTCTTGCCTTCTCCACCGGGCAAAAATATTACCATCAGTACTGTCGGAACCATAACTGCACTCAGCGATTTTGCCATTCCGGGTGCACTTACGCTCACATCTACTGGATTCACAAACACGCATACAATCTCCGCCGGCAGCATGAAATTTACTGGTGCGGACGGCAATCCTTTCGTGATTTTGAACGGCGGCAGCCTTACTGCTACTTCAGGCAATATAGTCATTAATAGCGCGCTAGACCAGGATGTGTCTATCGGGCAAGCTGGATTTTCAACCGGGTCATTCACTGTATCCGGCAGCCACTCAATCACGATAAACGCAAATGCTAGCAGCGTGGCGAGTATAAACCAGGTTAACTTCGTGGGTGATCAAAATTTCAACACAGATGCAGGCGGAGTGACAACCATAAATGCCGGAAAAGGAGCGGGGCAGGGAATAAGCGTCGGCGCTGGCTTGGCAGTTACCGGTAATAACAAAGTTGTTGCTAATACCGATAACCTGAATTTGCAGGGTTATCTAATAGGTAATCCGTTGGTCCTCAATAGTGGGTCCAGTGCAGGCACAATTGCTAACTCCAACGGCGACGTCAACATCTCTTCCAACCTTATTTATCATGGCAAGAGTTTGGCGATTTTGGCCAGTGGTAATGTTTTGATGAATGGCATGCACATAATAGATCTTAGCGGTACCAGTGTATCTGTTAACGGTGGTGACGGTGGTTCTCTAACAGTTATTGCAGGCTTCAATTTTTCGCCCAGCGCTAATACGTCAACCCCCGTATCGACGACATTCGTACTCGATGGCACCACTTCGGTCGGTGGCGGTAGCATCGATTTCAGCGGTGCAACGATAAATACAGGCACCGTTATCGCCACTGCACGAGGCGGTGACGTGCAGCTCTACGCACATGCTGGGGCAACCAATAGCGGTTCGATCGCGTTTGCCGGCATCGATGCTGGTGGCTCGACGGGTGGAAACGTCACTGTCATTGGTAGTGGAGTGACAGCAGGCCCTATTTCCACCCTTGGACTTACAAGCGGTAATGTCACCATACTCTCGTCCGTTCCTCAAATTGTTAACGCCGGCATCAGCATCATCAAGGGTAACCTCACCGGGCCTGGACACTTTTCTGCCGGGTCCTCCTTTGGTGGAGATATTATTTGTGACCTGATCAATGCACCTGCTGCCAGCGTGGTACTTACGACCGGCGGCAGTTCCAGTATCAATTGCACCGGCACTATCTCCGCTTCGACTTTGAGTCTGATATCCGGAAGCGGTGGCATTGGCTCTGCTAAACAATCCATTAGCACTTCGGTGACGCAGTTAACTGCGATCGCTGGGGTCGCAGGCAAGTATGGAGATATTTTTGTAAACAACACAGCTGCTGGCGGTCTTACTTTAGGCGAAGTTACTGGGCAAAATGCGACCCTTCAGACAGCTGGAACGGTCACAACTTCCCAAGCGCTCACTCTTACCGGTGCGCTGTCTTTGACCGCAGCGGGGCTCACAAATTCTCAGGCAATATCCGCTTCCTCAGTACAAATCGACGGTCTTAGTAAACAAGACTTGATGGTGACGAATTCCGGCAGCATAACTGCCACTGGCGGCAACATTGTAATCGCCGGCGGTGCCGACCGTAATATTGTCATCGGTAACGGTGGTGGTGGTAATCCCGCAGGCACGTTCACAGTCAGCGGAAATAACAAAATTACCGTCACTGCCATTGGCAGCGGGGCTCAAAGCACCAATCAAATTATTTTTTCCGGGGATCAAAACTTCAGTACATCGCCAACCGGTGGTGTCGTCTTGAGTGCCAGCACCGCCCCTGGTCAGGCGGTAACGGTCAACAAGGGCGTTGCAGTAGTCGGCGACAACAAGGTGACGGTTTACAGCAGCACACTCAATCTGCTCGGGACTCTGACAGCCAATCCGCTTGTTTTGGATAGTGGTCCGCAAGCCGGAACCATCGCCAATTCAGGCGGCAATGTCGTCCTCACATCCAATCTTTTTTATCATGGTCAGGATCTGGCTATCCTTGCCAGTGGCAGTGTAACCATGATTGGCGCTTATACCATAGATCTGAGCGGTATTGATTCATTAGTTAATGGCGGCAATGGTGGCAATCTCAGTATCATTTCTGGTTTTAATTTTAGCCCGGCTACCGGCAATCCCCCTGGTCAGGTTGGGCCGGTATCTTCTTCCTTCACTTTTGGTGGCGTTAGTTTAGCAGCCAGTACTGTCAACCTTGGGTCTGCCACGATCTCAACCGGCTCAAGTGTGGTTGGTGCGGCTGGCGGTAATGTGCTTGTAGTTGCAACCGGTTATGGCTCTGACCAGAACAACGGCAAAGGTGTTAGCATCGGCTCCATTGATACCAGTGCAAGTGGCGCTGGTTCTGTCGGTGGGGCCGTTACTATCATCGGTACCGGCTATCTGTCGACGGGCAACATCAATAGCACAGCGGCTACAGGTGGAGCTGTAGCTTTGTCGACTGAAAGACCGACTATTACTGGTGGCAGTATCGTAGTCGTAAACGGCACCCTCACCGGCTCTGGAAAATTCGTGGCTGAGTCTCCAGGGGGCAACATCACCAGCTCCATGTCTCTGGGGGGCATTAACGCGGGTAACGGCGCCGTGTCGCTCACGGTGGGTAATGGCTCGACAATAACAGGCACAACGATCAAGGCACCTATTATTGCCGACTCTCTGACGATTGTTGCCAACGAACTTTCCAAAGTCGGCAGTGCCGCCAGCCCTCTCAACACTCAAGTAAACAATTTATCGGTTAATGCCGGTTCCTTCGGTACTGTATTTGTCGCCGACTCTGGTTCACAGGTAACGGTGTCGGGAGTCAATCGCGCCGATCTATTTAACTTGTCTGCTAAAAATATCGTCGTTGCCTCTACCATCGAATCGACAGCTATTGTGCTGAACGCTCCCGGCGGCAATGTCTCTCTACCGCTTGGAAGCATCGGGGTGGCGTATAACCCAAATTCGACCACCTACCCCGGCATCACAATCAACACTGATACCATTACTGGAGTCGCCGGCCAACCGATTATATTTAAGGGCACTGGAGCGCCGCCAATCAATGCCGGGCTGATCAATATCAGTATTACGACCAATACATCATCGCTCGAAACCATTGGCGCTGGAGATGGTGAGTTTCAATTTGCACCAGCTTCGCCGTATGCCTCGGTGAAGTTCTTCAACAACGGTGGCCCGGTCGCCATTGATACTGCGCAGGGTCTGGTGGGTGCATTCTCTTCCGTTTCTCTGGGTGCGACATTGATAACAAATGCCGCTGGTCCAGGCCCTGTTGTTATAGACCTTGGCTTCCATGGGGCTGACGGCAACATTAACGGGCGCTCGATCGCGCTGACGATTACCGGCAATCAGCAGACCGTAATCGGAAATGTGCCCGGTGGCTTTGTCTTAATAGCTGATGCGACTAAGGACGGTGGCAACGGTGGCAGCATCTCCGTCACGGCCAAGGGTGTATTGGTCGTTGACCCTACCGCACTCAGTTTCAAGCCCGGAAGTGGTACGATTTCTATTCCAAATACTTTCACTGGCGGTACTCTCAGCCTCAGTGGTTATGACGTCGTTAGTGCAAATTCCGGACCGCTAGTATTGAGCGCCAATGGTGGTGGCACTGGCGGTAGTATTTCCATCAATATCACGGGAAACAACGCACAGAGCATCGGTGCCAATGGCACATTCCAGCTCCAGGCCAATGGTGGGGTGAATGGTGGCACGATCCGTTTTTCGACCCAGGGTACCCTGGCCATTGACAGCACCAGCCCCGCCAATTTGAGTGTTGCTCCTCTCGCCACCAGCGGCAATGGTGGTAGCCTTTTCTTAACCGCCGATAGTTTTAGCAATGGTGCATTGTCTCCCAGCGGACCATTACTTATCAGTGCTGACGGCAAAGGCACCGGCAACGGTGGGACTGTCTCGTTAACCCAGCTCTCTACCGCGGCTGTGGCCGTGGGTTCCGGCAATCATCAAATTACGCTGTCGGCCACTGGCGGAAGTGCTAAAAGTACAGCCGGTAATGGCGGCACGGTGTCATTCGTCACTGCCGGGGACCTGACTGTCGCTCCAGCCGGTATCAATGTTGCGCCTCTGGGTTCAAAGGGAAATGGCGGCTCAATTACACTCGTTGCTGGCAATGGTCCGACTCCAGGGCAGGGTAATCTCCTCGTAACCGGGGCTCTCAGTGTAATTGGTAAAGGTGCCGCCACCGGTGGTTCTATTACATTAACAACCAATGGTAGTGGCAATGGCGGCGTGTTTGTTGTCGGGGCGACTCTACCGGGCGCTACAAATGGAGTCGTTGGTGCCCTGGCTGTCAGCGGTACAAAGGGAAACGGCTCGATTTCAATTACCAATGGAAACGGTGGGATTCAAACCGATGAGCCCCTAAGCGCGGTCAACCGACTTAACCTCACCGCGCAAGGTGACCTCATCCTGGCTAGCGATATCGGTTCAAGTACGACAAATACCATAAATTTGACTGCGGGCGGTAAAGGATCGATTATCGATCTGAAAGGGACACTTATTGCCGGTGCCATTAACTTGACCTCGGCCAGCGGCAATATTGGTGATGTTTCAGTCCTGAAAGTCAAGACTGATTCTCTCTCAGCCACCACTGGTGGTTCAGTCAACATCAGTAATATCGGCACATCCACTCTCACGCTCAACGCCTCCGGCAGTGGAGCGAGCGGCACCTTTACCATCGGCACCGCCGGTGGCCTGGCGCTCGTCGGACCCGTCAGTGGCGGCACAAACCTCAAGCTCACGACCGGTAAAACCCAGGGCATCACCTCTCTTGGTGTGACGCAGCTTCTTTCCGCCGACACGATTGTTTTGAATTCCGGCTCTAAAGGCATCGGCACAACCACTCAATCTGTCGCAGTGAATACTTCTGACCTTACGGCCAATGCTCTGTCTGGTGCGGCGTATTTAAATAGTACCGGCGCCCAGGACTTGCTTGTTTCCGGCATCACCGCAGCTAAAGCAATCACCCTTTCTGCAAGCGGTAATTTGATCGTTAACGGTATAGTAGGCAGTAGCCAGACTGTAACAGTTGTCTCCAGTCAAAATGGAAGTATCTTTAGCACCGGTACCTTCCCCGGTCAGATTGCAGGAAAGTCTGTGGTTTTGACCGCGGGTCTTGTTTCCGGAACGATTGGTCTTGCCGGCGGTATATCTTCGGCTCTTCCAGTGGTTACTAAGACTCTTACAGCGAATGCCGGCGGCGTGATCAATATAAATGGTGCGACCGGTTCGCCGTTGGTTGTTAATAATTCCTCCGGCAGTAGTTTCCAACTCTGGGGAACTGCGACGACTCTGCATAATGTAATCGCCACCAATGGTGATATTAGAGTGCTGGTAAATGCCGGTGTCTTTCAGACGGCTAAAGGAAGTATTATCCAGGCGACTAATGGGTCTATTTTCTTGGAGCAATTTGACGTCAACAGGGGCTCGATTGTAATTGGCAGCAAATCAACAATTTCCACAGCCGGCGTTGGCGGTGGCGACGTCACCATCACTATTGGAAGCCCTGTGCAGGTGCTGTCAGCTACGCCGAGCAATGTCATCACAAACCTTGAAGGCGGCGTGGTCTACTTCGGTGCTAAAGGTATTAGCGCGTCCCCTCCGCTCAACTCAATTACGGCCAAAAATGCAAATGTCGTCTTCAGTACCGGTAGTCGGCCTGCCACTGCTATTCGCTTGGGGGGGGGTGTCAGCATCACCGCTGATCCGCCGGGAACTGTGTCGCAGGCGGTTACTAGTTTCGGCGGCAGTAGTTCCGGTCTGCCTCTTGTTGCGTCCGGCGAGACTAGTTTTGTCGGACTGGTGTCAGCTATGCCGGCAGCGTCCCCTCACGCTCCAACCATCGCATCGAACATCCTCCTTTCAAACTCGAAAGAGCCTTTGCAGTTGCTGGCATCGTTGACTGGCGCAGTCGCAGATTCCGTCGGCCCAGGCCGCTTCGATGGTCTCGCGCCATACGAAATTGAGACTGCTGACGGATCTATACCTGGCACCTTTGACTGTGGGGGTGGTGATAGATCTTCAGATCCGAGAACTATCTCCGGCAGCGGCTCGGTCGTCTACGCGCCAGTAACGCCGCTGCAAGTGAATACGCCGCACGGCCAAATTCAAATAGCACCCAACAGTGTCGTGCTGGTCATGAATTTCTCAAATGGATTAGCTGTCTACGATTTGCATGACAGTCGCAATGGTGCTGTTTCCATAGTCTCAAATGGTGAGAAGATCCCGCTCGGTCCCGGTAGGGCTGTCGTAATAACAAATGGTGGTGACCACGGATTTGAATACGTCAATCCGGCGCAGCTATTTGCTTATCGCAATCTTCGGAGCCGCGCGCTCTCGGGTGGCCGTCGGGCCTATCATTCCGAATTCCACACGCTTCAAGCCATATCCTGCGTGCAACCGCTAAAAGAAATGCTGCGTTCTAAGGATGCCGGAGCGCAAAAGATTTCCGGACAGCTTTTGAAGACCTCGGCTATTCTTCTGCAGATGGGTGGTGCTCGATTTGAGCAGATTCCCCGGCCGCATGCTATTGCCCTCAACCCATCGCACTAAATCTCCTCTTCCTCCAGCTCACCTTCGTCACCGCAATTCGCTGCAGATACGATCCATTCCAGCTGACCACCAGCCCCACATCCTTCAGCACTTCCACAACAATCGCCCCAACTTCCACCGCTTTTTCGACATTTCGCTCTATCGAGTCAAAAGTCAAAAAGAGCGTGCCCTGCTTGATTGCCCTTTGCGTGTCCTGCTGGTGAAAGAAAGCGAATCCCTTCAACTCGCTCACCGCCTGATTCACCGCCTTCATCACCCGGTCGCGTTTGCGGGTACGCCTGCTGCCGACCACACGCCGCACCTCCGATTGCATTTCCTGATGGCCGCAATCGTTGCAGCAGGCAAAGTGCTGTCGTGCAAGAATTCCACGCCGCTCCAGTTCGCTAAACGCCTTGTCCAGTTTGTCGCAGTCGGTCGCAGTCACCCAGCCGCTCTCCATGATCAGATAGCGTGCTAGATATTTGTCGACAGTGGCGGCGACGGCCTGATAAAAATCAGCGCCGCCAAATTCTCCGCGAAACTCCACAATCGTTGCCGCGATGATTTCATCGCGCTGTAAAAAACCTTCCTTTATATGGCGCTCGATAAATTCTTTGAGCGCCCGATTTTTACTGAGCATATTTCACCTTTTGTGTAAGTTGGAAAATCAGTTCTTCGCCAGTTCGTTCAGCTTGGCGCTGTTGTCGTTCACCGCCTGGTAGGCAAATGTCCGACTGAGATTGAGAGAGCGCCAGTCGGCTTTCCAGGCGCCGGAGAGTTGGCCTATCAGTGCCCGGGCGATTATCCTCTGATCGCCGCGCGGCAGGTCGTCGATGTTGCGCACCAGGGTTGGTACCGCGTCATTACTCAGTGACACGGCGTAACTGGCGTCAAAACTTTTGCCTGTTTTAGCGTGCGAAAGATTGGCGCGGGCGATCATGGCGTCCGGATTGATCACATGCAGTCCGGTTATCACAGTCAGCCCGGCGATGAAGCTGGAGAAAGCAAAGTATTGACGCTTACCCACAAGCACCGTGCCTGCAAAAATTGTGCAGACCATGCCCAGCCAGGTCATGAAAGCTGTTGTGTAAAAGCGCAGTTCGGATTGGCCGTATTCGGTCTGATAGAGATGCATGCGCATCAGGGCCGAGGCCATCACTATTGCCAGCAAACCAAGCAATGAAAAGGACAGGCCGCGCTGCACCGCCACGCCGATTTTGGAAGAGCGCGCAAGCATATGGTCGGCCATGAGCAGTACCGGCAGGACGAGGGCGGCGGCGATAGTCAGGTCAAAAAATCCCTTGCGCGCATATTCGGCAAAAGTCAGCCCCGGGGTGAGGCCCACAAGACTGGCGCCGCCAAAGAGAAATTTCAATTGCACCACTACAAAAGCCGCGAACAATAAATTTAAGAGTCCAAGCGCTACGCCAATTTCGGTGATGCCCAACTTTGCTCCTGGCGGTACATCAAGTGCGCCGGGCACTGTTTCACGGCGTAAGGCTCCGGCAGTACTTTCCGCACCCACCGGCAGAAGCAACGTGGTCGTATCCTGCGACATTTTGCTCAGAGCAAAAGTATGCAAGTAACCCGCCGCCGTCCACGAGAAGAGGCCGATTAGAACGCTGTCCCTGAATGCTTCGCCGATGTCGATATTCACCGACTTGCCGACGATGGCGGCAAAGGCCGGATCGGCAGAGACAAAGAGACCGAAAAACACCGCTGTTATCGGCAGGCCGATCATCAGCCCGCGCATGACCGAGCGCATGTGTTTGCTCAGCGATGCGGGCATGAGTTTGTCCCATTCGACGTAGCTGTAGAGCAGGTCGGCGGTGTTTAAAAATGGCAGTATCATGCCGCTCAAAATCGCCGAGAGATAACTGCTTATCCCTGAGGTCGTCAGCGGCAGTCCAGTGAGTGAGAGTGCGGCAAAGGACAGCGAGAGAAAGACCACGCCCAGGTCAATCGCCAGGATAATGCCCGAGTCGCGCACGGCGAAGCCTAACGAAAACAGCAGCGCCGGCAACAAAAAATAAAGCCCCTTGCGACCAAGGGGCATATTAGATTTGAAAGCTATAAATATGGTGGCACATGCCAGTATTTGTACAAAGAGCGGTATCCCCAAACCTATCGGAATGCCCGTAGAGACTGTATTTCGAAATAACCCATCGCCGGCGAGGCCAACTAATGATGCCACCGCCAGTATCAAAACTGATTTTTGCATTTTGTTTTTCTCAAAGTTTTTGAACATAAGCCAGCCCTGAAACCCGCTAGTTGCGCGCCACAAGACTTGATTCGATTTGTTACCGTTCTAACACGAGTGGGGTTAAGACAAAAGTCGTCCAGACAACGTCAAATGGCTGTGTTAAGCCATAGAAGCCGCTCCGCATAGCAATTGCGCGATCCGTTATGTCTGCGTTAAGAGCGTGCGCGATTGTTAGGCGCACATTTCGCTAGCGTATGGTCAGTGTTTAGCGCGCGCGCCTGTTACTCTCGCCGGGGTTTGTCTGCAGACCATCCCCCGAAAGAACGCTATAAGTAGATGTAAAAAATTCGCGCCCGGTTGGATTCGAACCAACGACTTTCCGCTTAGAAGGCGGGAGCTCTATCCACTGAGCTACGGGCGCATGGTGCTCATGCGAAATTCAATTATAACCCGGCGCTTTTCCCCTCAAAAACCGTAAGGGGTATATATCCACCCCTCAATTTGTGGAGTGAGGCGGTCCTCAGTCAAGAGTTTGGGGTCGCAAAGACGCGGCATCAGCGTCGCCAGAAAGGCCGAATAGCAGGCAAGCACAGCGTCGAGTGCGTCGTCGGAGCCGAGCGCGGCGGCGGCAATTGTCGGCGGAATGGCAAGCTTTGTCGGCTCGACGCCCATGCCGTCCGGCGCGGTGATTGCCTTTACAGTGTGTAACCTGGTCAGCCCGGTGATTATTTGCTCACGCATGGTCCGGGCCTCGGGGGTGGAGCCTTTGTATTTGCGGAAAGGCAGGCCGGCGGCGCAAAGAGTGGCCGCCGGGTAGACTTCCATGGCAATTGAGCGGTTTTCTGGCAGGAAATCTTCGAGAGGGCCGTCAAATGGTGGGATGGCCCAGCCCTTTTGACGCAGAAAGCGCAGCATCTGCCGCCCCTGCCAGGCCATTTTGAGCAGTCCGGGATTAATGCGATGCAGCGGGCTGGCGGCTTTTGGGCTTATAAGCCGGCCGGCCAGGGTCTTGGGCTCCCGGCCAAATGCCCGCACCAGGGCGTCCAGGTCCTCAAAATTGGCCGGATCGCCAAAAACGGCATCTCTGTCTTTAGAAACTGAAGCGATATCGCTTGAGTTTTGAGAACGGTAATACTCGACAAATTCCCGCGGCCAGCCGAAGGGGTAATCCAAACCCGCGCACACGGGCCTACCCTGGCGCGGGCTTTCCTGCGTTTGTGGATGATCCGGCGCCCCCCCAAGCCCCACCAGCGCCTCACCCAGCCGGTCCGACCCCACATTTTCCAGTTTGTAAATGGCCAGGACATTGCCCCGCTTTCCCCCGGCCTGTTTGCCCAGGGCCAGCCAGGTCGCGTTTGGCTGCTGCCGGGCGGCGCTGTAATCCGCCCCGGCGAAGGTCGTCAAGTGTGCGTCGGCTAACATCCGCCAACTTCCTTCCTAAAAAATGCCCTACCAGCTTCTATACTATAGAAGGCCAAAACCCTGACTCCACTTTCCGGATTTCCAACGCCACTGCCTGCATGAATTCCACCGAGTTATCCAAGCACGCCAATTCCCTCGGTCTGATTTTTGACCAGGGGGATATGAGTGGCGAGCCGCTTGGTTCTGCCTGGCTGGTCGACCCCAATACTGTTGTCTGCTGCGCCCACACCATTGTGCTTTATAAGGCGCATCTGGCCGCACTGAAGATTAGATTTCCCATCAGCGGCAAAGAGTTTGCCGTGCGCTCGGTCACCTTCCATCCCAAGCTGGATATGAAGCACCTGCAGGAAACCGCCCGCCGCGCCCTGGTCGAGCCGCAGATTGCTCTGGCCCTGGAAAAATACAATGTCGCCGTCCTCAAGATAGCGCCCGGCGTCCAGCCGCTCAACCCCGAAGAAAACAAAGAGCTCAATAACATTTTTCGCGCCGGAAACGCAGGCCACGAGTCGGGTCTGGGCGGCAGCCTGGTGGAAATTGAACTGGCGCTCGTGCTGCAAACCATCACCAATGCCCGCAAAGAAGGCACTGTTACCCTGGTCGATAATCGCGGCCGGGTTTCGGGCCGCATGTTCTGCAAACAGGGCCGGGTCAGCCATGCCTACTACCGCAATCTGGTCAATGAAATGGCCGTCAATCAGATTGTTGAGCACAAAGTTGCCGGCAGTTTTTATTTCACCTCCGAAGAAGAACCGGACTGGACCTCGGTTGCCGAAATCAACAGACCGACAGACAGTCTGCTCATTGAAGCGCACCGCCGCTTAGACGAGCTGGACAAGCTGGCCGGCATCGTCGGCGGCCCTTCGTCGCTTTTTGAACGCCTCACCCCCGACCCGCGTCTGGATGTGTTGCCGGCCGATTGCCGCGAGTTCGCCAAGCTGGTCTGGCCCCTGCTCGATGGCGGCACCCCGCTGGGCTTCATGTGGGAGCTCTGCGGTATCGACGATTACACCGTCTACATGACCCTGCAGGAGCTGATCAAAACCCGCCAGATAAGCTACTTTGAGGCACCTTTCGTCAAAGCGGCCCCGCCTATTCCCATCACATTGGGTGTGGAAAAAGCCCTGGCCGTGGGCGATGAGATAAGCGCCCTCTGGGTCGACGATCCGTCCATGGCGCCCCTTGTGCGCACCGGCAAGATTCTCGGCAGTCTGACCGAATTTGACCCGGCCCATGTCATTCACACTGTTGGCCTGCCAAACTCCGCCAGCGGCGCCCCGGTCGTCAAAGACGATGTCGTCATCGGCATGCACTGCGGCGCCCTGCCTCCTGACTCCGGTGTCGGCCCCACCGCTGGTTTCCACCAGATGATCTGGGTGGAGAGCATCGTCGAGTGCCTCAACCAGGCGGGCGAAAAGGAACTGGTCAAAAAGCTCACCATGTCCGGTGAAGACGACCAGACCGTGCCCAATCTCAAAGCCGCCCTGGAGGGCGCAAACACCGGCACCATGCAGCCCAAGCCCAAACCGGCTGCCGGTGTGCGCGAAGTGGCGCGCATCCAGTGCCCCAAGTGCGGCCGCTCCACCCTGGAAGTGACCAATTTTTGCAAAGGCTGCGGCGGCAGACTGCTCAAAGACCAGACGCCGGGCGCGAAGAAGAAAAAGAAACCTGTCGTCCACACCCCGGCACCGGCTCCGGCCGCGGTCCGCGGACCTTCCCTGGTTATGGCCCTGGTCATGGCCGTCGTCGGCGTCGCCGGCGGGCTGGGCGCCCTCGCCCTCATGCCCCAGCCGCACGTTGTTCGCATCTGCCCTGTGACCATTCCCTCGACCCGCTGGGTGGAGAGCAAGGTCGAGCGCTTCGACATCAGCAAAATGCTCTGGCGCGACACCGCCTCAAATGAGATTTTTGTCGACAACACCCCGCTCTGTCTCGATGTTGCGGTCAACAAACCGGGCTATGTCTATTGCTTCTACCGCGGTACTTCCGGCGGCACGGCGCTGCTCTACCCGCACAAGCTGACCGATGACGAAAAGAAAGAGATGACCGATCTCAAACTGCCCATCCCCTCCAAAGACCCGCCCGACGACCTGTTGCAGCTGGGAGACAAGTTTTCTATCGGCAGCGGTTTCCGCAAGGATAAGAACGACGTCAAGTTTCAGGGCTTCAGCTTCGACGAAAAGGTCGGCAGCGAAAAAATTATTTTCATCGCCAGCAGCGCCAAACTCAATTTCCTGGACAAACCGGACCAGTATGCGAAGTTCGTAGACACAGTCCTGGAGCTGCTTGAGCGCAATAATTCCCCCTCGGGATTGCAGACCACGGTGGGCGACCTGGGCAAAAATTATTTTTCAACCGGCGACGCTAAAATTGGTAATGAGGACAGTAGTTACGTTACGGATCCGGTTTACCTGGCGCTACAGCAAATAGACCACGGCACCCCCAGTCCCTAGTCCGAATCCTTATTAAATGCAGATTGACTGCAATTACGGAGAATAGAAAAATGGCCCGCAACCTCAAATCATTTGGACTCAGAACCTCGGCTTTATCGATTGCCGCTCTGGCCTTCACCTCTCTGTCGTTCACCTCGCTGGTGGGCTCTGGACCGGCGCTGGCTGCTGACGGCGACCAGGGTCCTGTCACCGGCGCCAAGGGTCTGTTCTTTGAACAGCTGGAAAAGCCGAAAGAAAATCTCAACACCGGCCTGCGCTACTGGATCGAGATGCGCAGAAATGGCACCACGCAGCGCGTTTCCAATAAAACGCAGTTCCGCGCAGGCGACTCCATCCGCTTCCATGTCCGCTCCAACATCAATGGTTATGCCTATATCTTGCTCTCAAGCGGCAGCCAGGGCGAACAGTCGGTGCTTTTCCCCAACGATAAAACCGGCGAACCCAACCGTCTTGAAGGCGGTCGCGAATATGTTTTGCCCCAGGACGGCGGCCTGACATTTGACGAAAACCCGGGCACCGAGAAGCTTACCTTGCTCCTCTCGCGCACTCCCATCGACGCCAAATCCTACCTGGCCAAGCCGGCTGCTGAGAAGGAAATCACCCTCATAGCCTCGGCCCAGACCGGTTCTAAGGACCTGGTGCCCGCTCGCATTTATGTCGCCATGGGCGCTCCGCGCTCGGACGGCCCGCCCCCCATTCTTGTTGCCTCATCGCAAAGACCCGCTGCCGGCCCCGCTGAGCGCGCGTCGTCCTCCGACAAATCTGATAAAGACAAAGCCGATAAGAAAAACAAGAAGAAAATCGAGAAGAAAGTGGCTAAGAAAGACGAGCCCAAGAAGGTCGCGGGCAGCTCGGGCGCAAGCTCATCGGCGACTGTCTCCAGCGGATCTTCCAGCTCCAGCTCCGGCAGCCACCGCACCATGAGCGTGCCGCCGGTGCGCAACAACGACGATGAAAACACGACCACGATCGTTTCGCAAAAATCGAACGGCGTGTTGCACGTTGACGTTGACCTCGATCACATCTAGTGCGTTTCAACGGTGTTTCAAATTGACCTCTGGGATTCGCTAAAAAGCTAAAATATTTCCAAGCTCAGGCGACTCGCTTGACCTCTTAACCGAGCCTTAACCCGCTGCCAATCACAATTTGCAGGGTATGAACAGGGCTTGAAGTGAGGAAAACGAGTCGCTTTTGTTTTGCTCATACAGAGAGTAACCTTTGCTTTCGCAGGATTTGCTCGGTCGTTTTCTTTTCCAGTCTTAGTCAGGTAATCTCCCCCGATGGAATCAACCGTATATGATGATCTATATCTTATCTCTCGGTCTGACTGTCTTTTTGCTCATCGCCGTCGTGCTGGTGATCAATCCCCATCTCATTTCCCCCAGTCTGGCGGCGCGCTGGATTCGCAATCATACGTATAAACGCCACTGAATTCGCACCTTCTTGTGGTGCATACACTACTAATCACTAGCAAGTCTGGCTTTCTAAGCGAGATCTAAGTGAAACTGCGCGTAATCTTTCACCTCACCTTAACCTGTCAACGTATAATCTGTTGACAACGTTGAGGAAGGAGAAATCTAAATGGCCGCAGGTTGTGACATATTTTTGATCGATTTCCTGTTGCGTCCGTTCGCCAAGATCTACCAGAAGATGCCGTTCCTGATGATGGTGATTCTGCTTCTGGTCTACGGCATCATAGGCTACGTGGTTTTCCGCTCCGCCTACATGAACGGCGAACAGCACTGATTTAACGGGCTGCCGCGCGCTACTTGCCGCGCACGCCCTTGAGGGTACAGCTGAGTTTGTCGGACTCCAGGCTGACTATACCTATATATTGTTCGACACAGTTTTTGGGCGAGTTGGCGTGCACGACGCTTGGCTCACCGGCGTCTAGCAGGGTGTATGTGCCCTTATCGAGCGGTTTGCCGTCGAAGTCAAAAGTTTGATAGTCGATGGTGATGTCGGTTATCGGCACATTGTTGTAGTTGTAGACACGAAACCAACAAACCGGCGAATTGATGACCCAGAGCCCGGAGACGTGCCAGTCGAGCAATTCCAGGCGCACGTTTTTGGTCAGTTCGGGGTCGAGCAGCAGCTCGGGCGAGCAGCCGGTGGTCGTCAGCGGCAGTATGACAAAGAGCGCCACGACAGGCAAAAGAAGGCGCAGCCATCCGGGCAGCCTTAACAGCCGCTTAGCGGGTGCAATGATCGGAATTCCTTCTAGATGCATCTAGATCTTTAGTCTGCGTCCCAAAGTTATTGGTGGAGGCGAGGTATCAGATCCCAGTTTTCGGCGATGCCGAGAAAAACTAGAAGCGCGAATATCAGAAACATTGCAATGAATGCAGGTTCTCCTTCGGACATACGTTCAAATCATCCAAATGATTCAGGGCAGGTAAACGACACAGTGGTGTTAATATGGCCATTATAGCAAGGGAAAAATGGTGAAACTGTGAGCAAAACAGGGGCGGACTTCACTCCGGCCGCCGGACTTTTAAACAGTCATCTTATGACACTGGCGCCACTGCTCATTCCGCGGCGTTTCCCCCTGACGGACCGCGAGAGTGAGAAGCTATTTATCGAAGTCGCGCCCGGCAATCAAGTTTTGATCAAGTTGCATCACGGCCGGGCTGAAGGCCCCGTGCCTGGCGGGGTTACGGGCGATTCGCTGATCGTAATTTTGCACGGCCTGGAGAGTTCGGCGGAGGCGCCGTATGTGCGCGGCGTCTGTGAAAAGGCCATCCATGAAGGTTTTAGCGTTGCGCGCATGAATATGCGCAACTGCGGCGGCACCTCGCACCTGTCGCAGACCCTCTATAACGCTGGTATGAGCCAGGACGTGCTGGTTGTGGCCACTGAGCTCTGTCGGCGCTTTGGCTATAAGCGCGTTTTTCTCTGTGGCTTTTCCCTGGGCGGCAATGTCGTCCTCAAGGCCGCCGGCGAGCAGCCCACCAGCCATCCTGACCTGCATTTGAGCGGGGTCTGCAGCATCTGCCCGCCCATTGATCTGGAGGGATGTGTGCGACAAATGGAACAGGGCGTCAATCGCATCTACGAAAAGAACTTTGTCCTATCGCTCAAACTCAAGGTTTATGAAAAAGCGAGGCATTTCCCCGGGCGCTATGATTTAAAAAAACTGCGCAAGGTGCGAACGGTGCGCGCATTTGATGATGCTTTTACCGCTCCTGATGCCGGTTACGCCAGTGCCTCCGATTATTACAGCGGAGCCAGCGCCGGTAAATTTCTCTCTAAAATAGAATGCCCCTCACTCATTATCGCCGCCCAGGACGACCCCCTGGTGCCGTTTAGCTGCTTTGAAAAATTCAAAACTCCGGGCGAAAGTTTCCGCGGTCGTTTGCTTGCTCCGCAATCGGGTGGTCATGTCGCCTTTATTCATCATCAACCGATTCAGGCGCCGAGCCGCACCGGCACAGGCGGAGATGAAGGCGCCGGCGGTTGTCGCGATCCATTCTGGTCGGAGTGGCAGGCCGTTTCTTTCTTCAGTCACTGCATCACCGGTGGTGGCACGCTCTGAAGTGCCGCGGTTAAAATTGCAGCCGCCAAATAGCCCGGGAAACCGCTTGTATATCCAGTCGAGTATTAATAGCGATATATCTTGTCAGACAGTTTTAAAACTGTTTTACAAAATCTCTGTTATTGAGTTTTCAATGTGAACATGGAAAAATGAGCATGGCAATGTATTTGCAGTATGACCATTGAAATCATCGCTGAAAACAGTCTTGTCAAGCAATTTCAATTACCAGCCCGAGAAGCCTTTAGGAGGTTTAAAGTGAAGAAGCAGATTTTGAGTATGGCCATGGCCGCATTGGCTGTTGGCATCACCGTAGCTCCAGCGTTTGCCGCTGATTCTAAGAGCGGAGCCGACACAGCCAACGAAGTAGCGATGGTTCCCGTCCGCCTCGCCGGCGTTGCCGCTGGCGTTGTAGTCGGCACACCGATTGCCATCGTTCGCGAATCCCACAAGTCCTACCTCGATCTGACCGGCGCCGGCGCCGAAGCTATCCATGGTAAGGAATGCGGACCGGCCTGCCTCTTGGTAAGCATCTTCACCCTTCCTGCCGGCATTGTTGTCGGTACCGTCAAGGGCGGCTACTACGGCCTCAAAAATGGCGTTATGAAGGGCTTCGACACACCGTTCAATGCTGAATCCTTCAGCACCGGCAAACTGGAAGAGTAATACCGCCAACCGCAAGGTCTAACGGTTACTTTTTCAAAATTGAGCTAGTATAGAAACTCGCAGGCCCTCCAGATGAGGATCTGCGAGTCTTCTTTTGGAGGGCAGTCATGGCTGAAGCAGTTTTAGATTTAAATCCCTGGCTGGAAAAAATTGCCCGGGCGAAGACTCAAAAAGAAATGTATGAAGTGCTTGATGAGTTTCGGCCGCTCAACTGGAATGACGATCAGCGCGCCACCATAGCCAAGTTGTACGTGCGTTTGATTTCTAATTTGCCCGAATCTTAGCCCCGGCCTCGACCGGCACTGCGGGTCAATGCCCATCGAGCAATTCTTTGAGTTCCCGAAGCATGTGTGGAGTGAGCTTGTCTCTGGGGATGGGTTGGTAGTCGTTCTCGTTAAACGGTTTTGTTTTTGGCCTGACTGTTACTTGGTCTCCGCCGGCACCAAATTTTGAAGCTTCTCTCTGGGCTTTTAGA
>JAFEAV010000066.1 GCA_018266215.1 Cyanobacteria bacterium SZAS LIN-3
ATCGCCTTCTCGCGATACATTGACCCGGCCAATATCAAAGGCCAGCTCTTCTCTATTTTCGTCCTTACCGTAGCCGCCGCCGAAGCCGCTGTCGGTCTGGCCATTGTTCTGTCGCTTTATCGCAACAGCTCAACGGTGGATATGAATAGATTCAACCTGCTCAAGTGGTAGGCGAAAGCTAAGTCTTACCTGGTTAAGGCCTGTCGCAAAAATCCCAGAGCCCAGTTGTGCAGCTGATTCCAGCCTATCACCCGGCGCATCAGACCCATGCGTCTGCGTTTCTCTTCCGGCTCCAGCGTCAGGGCAAGATGCAGCGCATCGCTGACTGATTTTGGCGATGTCGGATCTACGAGCAAGGCTCCCTGCGACAACTCCTTGGCTGAGCCGGCATTACGCGAGAGCACCACAACACCCTGCTCATCGAAGCGACAGGCGACGTACTCTTTGGCGATCAGGTTGAGACCGTCTGATATGGAATTGACGCTGATAACGGCTGCCGCCTGATACCAGGCCGCCAGTTGGCTCTGGTCAAGATTTCCTCGGATGTGAATAATGGGCTGCCAGCCGTCCTGGAAATATTTTTTGTTGACTGCTTCTATGCGCTCTTCCACGAGCTTTTCGTAGTCCCTGGATATGTCGCCGACGCCTTTGCCCGCCTGCGATATTTGCACATAGTGGAAGCGCCGGCGCATGTCCGGTTGATCTTCCAGGTAACGCTCGATGCCGTTGATGCGCTCGACCACTCCTTTGGTGGCTTCCAGTCTCTCCACGCCGAGGATGATTTGACTGGCCAGACTGTGCTTTGGAATCAGCGCTTCGGACATGGGTTTGGTCGACATAGCCAACTTTTGCCAGAAGGGCAGGTCGATACCCAGGGGCATTATTGTCACTTCGGTAACTTTCCCCTGGAACGTGACTGTCATCTGCTGGCAGTCTACCTGTGCGTTCGGCACCAGGGCGGCCACTGTGGCCAGGAAGTTGTCGGCGTATTCGGCGGTGTGGAAGCCGACAAGTTTGTTTTTCAGGAGTGCTTCGGTCAGTTCACGGCCAATCGGTGACTGGGCCATGACCGTTGCTTTAGGCCAGGGCACATGCCAGAACTGGCACAGTACAAGTCCGGCTTCCGCCGCCAGGACCGGGGCGGCAAGCGCCAGTTGATAGTCATGCAACCAGCAGAGTGTGGGGAAACTATCGGAGGCGACGGTGAGGCATTCAGATGCCACAGATTCGCAAAGCAGGCGGTAAGACTTCCAGGCCTCGGGGTCAAATTTGTTCTGTTCGCCCATGCCGTGCAGCAGCGGCGAGAGATAGTCGTGGGAAACTTCGTAGTGGGAGTTCACCAGCCAGGCCGGAACCTGCGGTGAGTAATATGCAAAACCCGGTTGGGCCGGATCATTTTGCCGCACATTGGTTGGGGCGGCCTTCTGTCCTTGTTTATTGCCGGGCAAATTGGACAGAGCGAACCAGTTGACCCGCGTGCCCAGGCGCTTAACGACCGGAGCCAGCGATGCCGGGACGCCGCCGCTCTCGCCGGGACCGGAGTAGGAGATGACATTGACTGTCGGCAAATGGATGTCGAGGCGATCAAGCTCCTCGGGAACGATTGCCGGTAACAAAACTGGGAGTGAGGAAACTGAGGTCATATTTGGCTTACTTTGCTCGCAACAGGGAAGAGGGTGATTGGCCACCGTTCCTTCAGACGACAGTGCCTGATTTTGGTGCCAAAAGATAGCCTTTCTCGAAGTGCGAAGTGGGCGAGAGAGGCCTGGTTTCCGTTTTAAATTTTATTGCTGCATATAAAGGTAAATGATCAGGTCATGGATATCAAGTTGTTCAATCTTGATTTAATTGGAGTAATTGTTAATGTGCGGCCCCTCGACTGGCAGGCACTCTATTCTAGAAGCCCAGGCAGGGCCTCGATTTCCACCCGTTTGGCCTTGATGTCGACGACAGGGACCAGAGCTTTGACGAATGGTACAAGATAGGTCTTCTCGCCGTCCTTTATTTCCAGCAAGTAGCTGCCACTATCGACAATGGCGCTGACCACACCGACCGGGGCACCGCCAGTGGTGAATACATTGAGCCCGACCAGATCGCCGAACCACCATTCGTCCTCATCCAATTCGCGCAGTTGAGATTTCTGAGTGTAGATTGTGGCACCGATCAAGGGCTCGGTTTCTTCCCGGCTGTCGTAATCAAAGAGTCGCAGCAGGACTGCTTTACCTTCGGCTTTGATCCATTTGACTTTAGCATTGTATGTGGTGCCGCCCAATTTTAGCTGTACGCTATCGACAGTTTCGATCATGTCAAAATCGCTTTGCAATTTGACGCGCATTTCGCCGCTCAGACCTCTGACACCAGTGACGGTGCCAATCACAAAAGAATATCCATCGGGCGCGCTGCCCATCAGCTCTTGGTGCCTTCGTGTTCTTTATTTGGCGATTTGTTTTGCTGGATGGGACGACTGTCCTCTTTCCATCTTTTGAAGAGTTTATTGTCAAAATCAAACTGATCGAGCACCCTGCCGACGACAAAGTCGACCTGGTCCGAAACTGTTTGCGGGCGATGATAGTAACCCGGGGAAGCGCATGAGACCACAGCCCCAGCCTCGGAGAGGGCCAGCATGTTTTTCAACTGGATGTGGCCGAAGGGCATTTCTCTGACCAGAATCAGCAGCGTGCGCCGCTCCTTGAGAGTAACGGCGGCCGCACGATGGATGAGATTTTCGGTCAGGCCCGAAGCCAGTGCGCCCAGTGTACCGAGGCTGCAAGGGACCACAGCCATGCCGCGGGTGCGGTAGCTGCCGCTGGCTACGGATGCGCCGTAATCGGTGAGACTATGTACCTTGAGTGGCACCGTATCCGGTAGCTCAAGATATCGCAGCAGGCCGCCTTTTAGATCTTCGCCGAAACTCAGGTCGTGTTCTTCAAACATGACGCGCAGAGCTGCTCTGGAGACCAGAAGATCGACCGGCTGCCCTACTTCCATGAGATATTGCAAGAGACGCATGCCGTAAATTGCACCCGACGCGCCGGTTATCGCCAGTACAAAAGGCAGTTCGCTTTGGTTCTGGGCACTATGATTTTTTTTTGCTTGTGGCATTTTAGAATGAGCTTCCTGGTTGTTCTACCGGCGTGCTGAGGACGCCCTGCGAATTGCCCCCGGACTGGGTTTGTCCGGAGCCGCCGCGGCTGCCTGTCTGAGCCTGCGTCTGGGCGCCATCATCTTCGTTTTGACCATTTTCACCCGCGGCCGGGCGAGTCTTGGCAAAATGCTTGCCGGTGCCGCCGGCAACCGGCTCATCTGGAGTCGGGCTATCCATGGAGGTTTTGGCGGTAGAGGCGCCGAAGGCTATTTTAAGCGGCGCATCCAGCCGGACAGTGATAGACGAGCCGCGCAAGATTATCAGGTCTCTGCCTTTGCGGACCAGTGCCCGAACTACACCACCGGCATTGCTGTTTTGCCCGCCCGATTCGCCCAGGACCGGATCGCTCAGGATTTCCTGTCGTTTTAAAACTTGCAATTTGCCCTGGCTGTTCCTGGCGCTGCGCGGTTGCATTGCCGGATTGACAGCGTCGAATCCCGCTTGTGAGCCGATGTAGGCGACTCCACTTTTGCGCGCGGTCATACCGGCGCCGCCTCGGTGGTTGCGCGCGCCGTCCGGAGCGAACGACGCTACAAGAGGATAGGTCATACCGTCAGGCAATTTTAGAGAAGACAGCTGCACTCTCAATATGCCCAGAGGGCGAGTGGCGCCTTTGTCGTGGGGCTGCGCTCCCGAGGGTATCGCCTCTGCTACTTCGCCGATTACTTCGGAGCCTGAGGGGATAAGGACTTCTGAACCGTTGGCCAGGACAGGGGCGCTGACTTCAATGGTGAAGCGCTCTCCCGAGCGAGACTCTCTGGAGCCGATCGTGCTCTGAATGCGTCCTTCGAAGGCCGTGCCGATTGGCAGGATAAGAGTTTTGCCGGCATAGGTGCTTGGGGCTCGATAAAAGTCCCGCCCGCCCTGGTCCGATGCGGAAGCACCGGGAGTGCTGATCAGAGCCGGTGTCATCGCCGCGGCGATGATGCCGAATAGTAATTTCTTCGCTGCCATGCGACTCATTCTAGACCTCCGTGCTCCCCGGCTCGGCCTCAGGACCGTTGTCACAGCCACTGCTGGTGGTGCTGGGGTTTTTGCAACCGTTGCTTGATAGTTTCCTGACGACAAAGGTTATCAAATAAGCTATCAACACAGCCGTAATGATAAATGATATCAGGCGCCCGAGGCCGGCGATATAAGTCAATAGTGGTTGCAGCATAATTGATGCTGCCGCCAGGACAATGAGACCACCACCCAATACTTTCAATTTGTTGTTTATTTGCATAGCGTTTTATAGGACGTTGGGGTTGACTGGCTGCCGGTTTGGAAACGGTTGGATTTGCAGGATTGGACTGCCGCCTAGATGCGGGGCAAATATTTCTTGGAGATGTAATAGGCTCCCAGTATGCAGATGGGTACAGACATTATCCTGACAGAGAGCGAGAGAAATGGATAGCGAATCTGCAACAGAACCATTGTAGGGCCAAGACAAAAAAGAAACGCTATACGCTGCATGGCTTTTTCTCTTGTCGTCATCTGGGATTCATCAAGCTGCCCAATCTGGTAATCAGCGCCGGGGCAACCAGTTTGTTGGCGAGAAACCAGGCGGCGCCAACGGCTATAGGCAGGGAGATGATGCGCACCTGCGCTATCAATACGGAGTAGAAGAGCTGCAAGGCGACCACTGCGATGCCGATGCAGATCACCTGCGAAAATCTACTGACGGTAGCTTCTTGTTGATCTCGCGGCATGTTGCGAAAGGATCTGAGCAAAAACTGTTGATAAGAATCGAGATATTTTTTGAGGCCGGTTTTTGACGAATTGAAGTCTGGCCGCGGCAACTTTGGTCGGCCGTTAGCGGATATGTCTCCGTCATCGGGTGGGGTGGCGTCAAAGTCGTCGACCGTTCCCCGGCCAGTCTTTTTTCTCTTAACGCCCATTTCTAACCTCCAGCTGCATTTCTATCTTACTTCCCTTTGCCGGAATTCTCACGTTTTCTAAGTTTGGCCAGGGCCGCTTCCGCTTCCTTGCGTTGCGGATTGCTGTCATCCGAAGTTTCCAGGAATTTTTGCGCATAGTCTATTGCCTGGGACGGATCCTGTTTATCGGTCTTGGAGTAGATTTCGAAAAGGCCAAAATAGGCGGCGGCGCACTGTGGATCGGCGGAGAGGGCCTGTTTGTAGTGGTCGATTGCCGCTTCCGGTATCTTCCACATGGCGTCTCCCAGCTTGGTGTGGCGGATAGCCTCGTTGCGCTGATTAGTAATTTTGCTCAGACCTTGCTCGGCCCGGGTGGAGACCTCGGTCATTTCCTTGGCTATCGTGTAGCCTTTTTCCGCCGAGCGGTAATCACCTTCCATGAAGCAGGAGTCGGAGATATTGATCAACTCATATGGATCTTCTCTGTGCTTCTCGATCTGGTTGATAAATATCTTCGACGCATCGCGGAAGCGGTTCTGGGCAATTGCTTTTTCTGCTTCTGAAGCCTCAATGCGCTCTTGCAGATTGCGCGCGCCCTCTTTTACGACCGAGCCGGTCACCGATTTGTTGGCCAGGGCGTTTTGCTCGGTGATGACATTGGTCAATTTATCCATCAACTGAGTGAAATCGGGGGGATAGGTGCCTTCCTTGCGGTATTTGCGGAAGCCGACCCGAGCCAGGCCCAGCAAGGCTTTGGGGTCGTCCGGTTTGGCGTCGAGAATAGTTTTGTATTCGGCTTCGGCCACATCCACTTTATCCTCGCGCAGGGCCAGATCGGCCAGGGCGTCGCGCAGGGAGAAATCATTGGGCAGGATTTCCAGGGCATTGTGATATTCGCCGATGGCCAGCTGACCGTCGCCGCGCAGGGCGTAGTATTCGGCCTTTTGCCGGTAGGGCTCGGGGTTGCGCGGGTCTTCCATGTTGGCCTTATTCCAGCTCTGCAGAGCAGATGGGCCATCACCCTGGTTGTGGAAAATATTGCCTTCAACCGTGTGCCATTCGCTGTTGCGCTGGCTGTCGGCGATATTGTGCAACTCCATGAAAGCGTCTTCGTTTTTGCCCTTGTTGGTCAGCACGATTGCTTTTTGCAGGTGGGCTGCCGGGTAATCGGCTTTCAGTTTGAGCGCTTTTTCCACCAGATCTTCGGCGTCTTTGTCCTTGGGATCGAGCTTGAGCAGAGCCTGGGCCAGCATCGTCAGATTGACGCAGTTTTCGGCCAGGGTAGCGGCTTTGCGCAGGGGCGGGACGGCTGCTTCAAAGTCGTCCTGGGCCATGCGCACCAGTCCCAGCGTCTGATAGGCAAGTACAAGATTGATATTTTTGTCGATTGCTTTCTGGCAAAGATTGGCCGAAGCTTCCAGGTAAAGGTCGCGCTTGGCCGGGGAAGCGACAGTCTTGGAATGGACGTAAGAGACGTAGCCGCCGGCGGCAATCAAGTTGGGATTATCGGGGAATTTTTCCTTGGCCTTCTTGAGCAGCTTTTCCCCTTCCAAAATTTTGGCCGGCCAGTTTTGTTTGGCCAGGGCTACAACCAGCCCGGCATAAGCGTCTCCGGCTGCGTCTTCGCCCACCAGCTCGCGGTACATGTCTTCGGCGTCTTTGTACTTGCCCTGGAGTAAAAGCTCGTCGGCGTCGGCGAGGGTAGTGGCCATGGCTGGCGCAGGCATATATCCGGTCACCAGTAAGGCGACCAGGGTAAGGGCGGTCTGGATAGACCTGTACCTGATTTTATTTTGCCTTAGCCGCTTCATCTGCCTTTCTCAATGCTCTCTCCGCTCCCTTCTCATCGCCGTTCTTTTTCAGGACCTCGCCCAGCTTACGCCATAATGCCGCATCCCTGGGGGACATACTGGTCGCCTGGTTCAAGATTTCGGCGGCGCCGGGTAAGTCGTTTTTGACGATCAGCGCCTCGGCTTGTTCCATCAATGGTTTGATGCGCATGTCGTTGATGCGCTTGAGTGAGTCGTCCGCTTCCTTGATTTTCAGACCCGAGGCCTGGCGGTAGCAGACAGCCGCTTCATCCAGATCACCTTTTTTCTCCAGGCAGATGCCTTTCAAGTTCCAGGCCTGGCCATCGGCGGGTGTGGCTGCGAGGATAGCGTCGGCTGCGGTGGCGGCCGCGTCGTATTGATTGCTCTTGATCAGTCCTTCTATGTTGGAATAAGCGGCGGCATTTTTGGCTGCCGCTGGTTGCGCGGCACCAGGTCCTGGGCCACCACCGGGTGCTCCTCCGGGTGTTCCGCCCGGTGGGGTAACGCCACCGCCGCCGGTGCTGCCCGGGGCTGCGCCCGGTCCTGCTCCCGGTACCACGGGGCCACCGCCGGCAGCTGCCACGGCTCCGTCGCCGCCGCCGCGAAGCTGTTGCATCAGGCGGTTCAGCCGTTCGTCATACTTTTTGATCTTGAGTCCGCGCTCGCAGGCATCCAGTGCTCCGGCGGTATCGCCTATGCGGGATTTGCCTTTGGCGACAATATAAAGCAGGTCCGTGTCATTGGGATTTTTAGCCAGAAGGTCTTCGACCTTTTGTACCGACTCCGCCACCCTCATCGGATTGACTACGCCTGTGGGGGTGTCCACCACCGCGCCGTGGAAGGCCAGGCGGGCCCTGGCCAGGTCCGGGCTGGAAGGATTGAGGCGCCAGGCTTTTTCAAAATTGATTTTGGCCCGGTCAAAATCGAACTGCAAAAGGTAAGCACTACCAAGCGCCAGGAGATTGGCAAAGGATGGCTGGAGGGTGACGGCTTCACGGGTCGTTTCGGTAAGGCCGTGGACCGCCGCCATATTGGAGGGATTGATCGTAGCCGCCCGCTTATATTCGATCATGGCGTTGTTGAGACGCTTGATGAAGATAGCGGTGTTGCCCTGTTTCTTCGTGATATAGGCGAAGTTGAGAAGAGTATCGGCCAGGAGCAGATGGCACTCTACCAGCTGGTCTTGCTCGTCTTTGGACCAGTCTTTGCGCAGGGCTGTGCGCAGCGTGTCGTAGCCTTCCACCGGTTTGCCTGCCTTGAGCAGGGCGCGACCGAGTTTGTAATTGTTGACGCCGGAGTCCTGAATATGGGTGCAGACTCGATACTCGACAGCCGCTATGGAATAGAGTCCCTGGCCTTCCGCTCCGGCTCCCAGCGAGAGTCTGTAACTGAGATCACCCGGGCTTTTGCCCAGGGCCGTCAAACATCTGTTCAGGCCGTTTTCGGCCGGACCGTTTTCCGGGTCGGTAAAAAGAGCATCGCGAAATTGCTTAATGGCCTCGGGGTAATTTTTGCGCGCGGCCAGCGAGGATCCGTATTGAAGCTGAGCGCCGGAGAGATTTTTCTTGAAAATATCATTGTCCGGGTCGCCTTCAAGGGCGATCTTTGCCTCTTCGATAGCCTGCGGCCAGAGCCCTTTTTGTCCCAGTTCGACGCCGCGGTTGTTGTGCTCAAGCGGATTGGTGGGGTTGGGTGTGGTCAGATAAACACCGCCTCCACCGCCCCGGTGCCGAGCTTTTGCAGCGGCGGCCGCCGTCGGCGCTGAGAGTGTCAGGCCTACGGTGAGCGATATGGCCAGTGCGATTGGCAAGCCAGGCTTAGTAATTGGAAGATTCAAGAGTGTCATCCTGGTAAATGTTACTTACTATTCAGCCACATTTTATGCGGGTTCTAACCCCAGGGCTGCTTATCGGACGCTCAGGCGCTGTTGGACTTGATTGTCCATAGAAAAGGTAATACCCAATCTTGGGACCCGCCAAATTTGAATTTATTTTGCGGGCTTTCATTTCACTGTAAGGGTGCCTTTTTTTTCTGCAAGTGGGATTTTCCCGGTATGCAAATAAAAATTTCGGGCCGACAATCGGGAAAAGTGTTGGCTAGCTAACACTTTATTGACAACTAACCGCTTGGATGTTGACAAGGGCCGGGAAAAGAATTAAAAATGACTCACCCTGCTTGCCGGTTCGGGGTTTCGCTCGCAGATTTGGGAGAGCTGACGGCGAAAGAATATCGTACTATTTAGTTGTCAAGCCTGTTTTCTTTCTTTTACTACGCTTTCTTACTAGTAAATAAGGGCATGAAATAAGCATCAGTTGTTTGTCCCGTGGAGGGATGAAGCGTGAAACAAGCATCTAGAGCCAGCCATCTTGGCAACCTGCTCCGCGTCCCAGCGGCGGCAGGCCTTGCTATTTTTGGCCTGAGCCTTGCCCCATCTCTTATATTGTCGGTCTCCCAACCGGCCCTGGCCCAACTTCCTCCCGTGAATATGGGCAAGTTCGTTCACCAACCCGGTGACAACCAGTACTCCAGTGCTACTCAGCAGGATCGCCACGGCGGCGGTAACGGTTACCAGGTAATCAACCCTTCCCCGCAACAGGTGCAGGGACCCAGTGGTTGGACCCGTACCTATAAGCAGAAACCGGACATCTCCCTTGAGCCGATTGTCTGCGATGAGCCTATCGCCCAGGCCGGCTTCCCACCCCTGCCCGATTCGCTCGACCTGCCCGGTTTGCGTGGAGCGTCCTTCGGTTCCGCCGGTATGGGCGGCAGCAGAGGCGGCGGCTACGGTGGCGGCTACGGTAACGGCGGCAGCGCCCCCGGGATGGGCGGCCCCGGCATTCCCGAAAACCACAGCGGCTATCACCAGTATCAACCCGGCGCCTTTAAGCAAGGCAATAAAACAGGTAAGGGCGCGGAGCTCTACTCCAGCCATGACGGAGCCTCTTCACCCCCCTCCGGTGGTGGCGGTGGCGGCGGTGGTTACTCCAACGCCCAGGGCCAGCTCTCCCGCATGGGCAAGGAGCCTACCCTGTCCGATAGAGGCAATCCCGATGCCGCTCCGGAAGCACCACAAGCGGTGCAAGTTAATCAAGCTACAACCCAGGATTTATCCCTGCCCGATGACCAGCAAAATGGCGGCAACAAGCGCAAATCACAGAGTCAGGCGGGTCGTACTCTAAAACGAATGGGCCGTCAGATGACCCGACAAATCACCAGACCGCTCTATTCAATGCCCATCAGAATGCCCAATTTCAGTGGCGGAAAATAGACAGAAAAAGTATTGCTAAATGGCTTTGGCAACTTGAACAAACGAGGATCAGTATATGAGAAGCGAAAATAAAAGGTGGATATTGTTAACGGTGAGTGCTGTCGCAGCGCTCTGCCTCAACACCTTTACCACGGAAGCAAAAGCGCAGGGTTCGGTTAACGTCAAAAAAGGACAGCTGCAGCAGACCGGCTGGTACAAATCCAACATGCAGGTACAGATAGTCGATGACGGTCCCATCGTCCACGACTACCGCACCGCACCGAGCAACGATCCCGGTTATCAAATACCGATCGGACCGGTCGGTTCCAACAACGGTCGCATTCCCGAAGGCGGCATCCCGCTCGGTGGTGACGGACCGAGACAAATGAGAATGGAGCGCAATACCCTGCCGCAATCAGGATTTGGCCCCAGCAACATCCCCGCTCGCGGTATGGGTCCTATGAATGCCCTGCCCAGCACCAAGATGGGTGGTCTCGGCGGTAACGGCGCCAGCGGCCAACAAAGAACAAGTACAGGTACTTCGGCCCGTCCGATCGGACGTCCGACAACTGTATCGCAATCGGCCGGACCGGCTGCTTACGGCAATAGCTACGGCAGCGGCCAGGGCGCAAATTATGGTGGCGGCGGATCGTCATCGACATCACTGGGAGTCCGGGCAAAATTACTCGGCCATTAATTGAGGTAACTGATCAGTCCATGCGCGTAACCCTTACTATCCTGGCATTTGCAGCAATGATGCTGACCGGCTGCTCGTCTCTGGCGGGCGGTCTTGGTCGTCATGATGCCGCTGCTCAGGTGCCTGTGGGTGGTGGCATTCTCGGTCAATTGCGGCCGAAAGTGGATCCCAAATTTTTGGAGAAAGCCAGACAGGACGATCTCCAGCGCATGGCCGATCAGGCCGCGCAGGCTCAGGCCATGCAACAGCAGGCCCAGGCCAGCGCTGAAGGCAACGGTCGCATCCTGCCCCAGGTTTCGACCGATCCTATTTCCAGTCAGATGGCTGAAGCCGGTATGGGCAGCGTCTCGGCTACTGTAGATGCCGGCAAGCCCTACGAAGGCGCACCCAATCCTACAGGCGTTCCGGACATGTGGTCCAATCCCAGCGCTACTCCTGTGCCTAATCAAAATTCCGCGGCGCCGCAACCGATGCCGCCACCGCAACTGGTGGCTGATGCCCGTAAGGGTCAGGCCGCCACCTACGGTTCATACGGCAGTACCGTGCCGCCTCCGCCACCGGGATCCCTGTCCGGTGGCAATTTGACGCCACCGCCTCCGGCCGTCACTCTTTCCACCCAGGCCAATATGTCCGGAGCCGATCCCAACAATCCATACGCTAACCCTTACGCCAATCCCTATGCCAACCCGTACGCCAATCCTTATCTGAATCCTTATGCAGTGCCCTATCCGGCTCAATACCCGGCCATGATGCAGCCCGCCCAGCCGGCTCGTCCTGCCGGTTTATTCGGATCCGGAGAAGCTGTTCCCCGTTCGCGCAACGACGATGCCATGCCCGAGCGCAAGCGCACGAGCTTCGTGCCGATCACTCCGACCGGCATGGAGGCACGCTCCCCCTACAAACAGAGGGACGACCTGAAAGTATTGTGGAAGGGAGCTCAGACCAGCGGACCGTTGCAGCAATTACTAAGCAGAGACGAAAAACTGGCCGAGACCCTCAACCGCGTTGATGTCGGTCTGCCCGGTGACGCCACCAAGGGCAGCTTCTCCGTCGGTCAGCGCCAGGTCGACACTATATTCAAGCCCGTCGCTCTCAATCCGAAATCAGCTCAGGCTGTCCGTCGCATGCAGAGTGATCTGGTGCAGTCCTATTATCGCTACCTCTATACATACAACAAGTTTGCTCTGGCCCAACAGACTTCTGCTGCCCGTAAGCAAGAAGCTGAAGTGGCCAATACCGATTCGGAAAAGCAGCGTGCCCTGGCTGATCAAGCCCAGGCTCAGAATGAAGCTGAGAGTGCTCGCGAAGATATGAAATCGGCTCAGCTCGAGCTGGCAAATGCCGCTGGAGCAAATGCCGCCCGTTCCATTATCGGTAGAGTTTCCGGAATTACACCTAATGCCGAAGCCCTCAGTCAGCCGGAAGCGGCTCAACCTGTCGCTGCCGAAAACAAAGGCATGTTCGGTCTTGGTATTCCTAATATAGGCTCGATGTTCGGATTCGGCGGCAATAAAGCCAAGACTGAATCCAACTCTGATGTCGCCGTTGCTACTGCGTTGCCTGCTAAGGGCGGCTCCCTGGCTCCTGCGACCGAGAAAAAAGCCAAAGCTCAGAAGAAAGGTAAAGGAGCCGCCGGTTCTCAATTATCGGCTGACAAAGGCGCTGACAAAGGCGATCTTGCTCCCGCACCACAACAGGCTCAAGCAGCCGCTCCCGCTGACAGCGCCGCCGACTCTGCTCCGGCCGCCGCTCCCAGCACGGTAACCGTAGAACTCAAAGGCGTAAACATCACAGCCCGCAAATCGACCCTCTCCGTGGTCATCAAAAACAACGGTCAGGGTGACTTCTCGTTTAATGCTGACGACTTCTCGGTGGCCGAAAACAACCGTAAACTGACAGATGCGGCGATGAGAGCCGACTTCGACACAACTCTCGTGCAACCGAATCAGGAAGTGAAAGGGACGATCACAATATTTGGTAGACCCTGGAGTGACCGGCTCACAGTCTCGCTTTCCGATGGCAATCGGTTGGTGCAAATGAGACGCTAACCAGACGAGACGCTAACCAATTTTCTTAATACGTAAAGAGCAGCCAAATCAGATTACTAAGGGTAGAGAAGGGATGAAAAAGCTAATTCAGCCAAGCAAACAAAAGAGCGGAGACGCCTTGAGTTGGCGTCGTCTTTTGGGCATGACGCTCTTATTTTCTTTACTAATGCTTCTCCTTACCGCGGCTTCCCCCGCTGCCCTTGCACAGGCCGTCAATACCGGCAAAAACAATACCAACACCAGTCCAGCTCCCGACACTCAAGCTTCCGCGCCCGGTGCCCGCGGCGCCACCGGCGGCAAGGGTTATTTCCAGCGCTTCCCCTTTGCTAAGGCAGCTGATGCCGCTGACACCCAGAGCAAGGATCAGGAAACCGGCGTAAATAAGTCGGACAAGGGTACCGAACATACTTATCAGGCCTATAGCTTCGTCATGAAAATGTGCGACGAAGGTTATGGTATCGCCTATCAACAGCTGCCCATGATGGGTTCCGGTAAGCCTGCTGCAGCCAGAGACAGTGAGCTGTTTGATAACCTGCTTACCACCTACGGTTTGCCGATGTCCGATTCGCAGTATCAGATTATTTCAAGAGAAAACAATCAACGTTTATTGGAACTGGCCTTCGACCCCGAGCGCGTCATGTGGATGACTTCGGCGACTTCGCAGACTACTGCCAGTGCCGCTTCCAAGTCCATGGCCAATACCGGTGAAATTGCACTCAACGCCGTATTCGATCGTATCGTCAACGGTGACGGTAACGGTGCCTTGATTAACGTTGCCAACGAAGGCTCGGTAGCTGGTTTGGCGTATCGCGGCAACGGCGACGACGTCAGCGTTGCTGAAGCCGTATCGATGGTTCAAAAAATGTATAAGCAAGTGTTTATACCGATGGCCATCCTTTTCCTCTTGCCTGGAGCGGTTATCAGCCAGGTCAAGTCCATCGTCGGCAAAGGCTTTGGTCTTAATGCCATCGAATCGCAGAGTCCTTTCGACGGTATTTTGCGTTCTATCGTAGCCATCTTCTTGATCCCCGGCACGCAAGTTATCTTGAGCTGGAGTATCGATACCGGCAATTCACTTGCCTATTCATGCAGGGACTGGGTTGATTTGCAATTGATTGCCAACTGGACCCAGCAACTTTGCTATGACCCTAAAAAATCGCAAAACGCAATCAAGCCCCCCAATCCCAGTGGCGGCCAGCAAGGCGCCCAGGGTGCCGGCGGAGCTGGAGGCGGTGGCAACAGTTTCGCTAGCAGCGGCGCTTCCATCGGCGGCAATATGTTCGGGTCTCTGGGGGCCGCAATCGGGGGCTTCCTGGGTGGATTGCTTGATACTGCACTGGGTGGATATGCCGGGATAGGTGACGGTCTAGCCGCCAACCAACCGGAAGCTCAGGCCGTAATTGAGCAACAGGACTGGATGGGCCAGGCTCTCCAGACATCTCTCAACGGCGCCATGTTAATGGCGGCCATAACGTTGATCATTTTGACCGCACTACAGGTGGTGACTGTCTGTTATCTCTTATTGCTCGGACCTCTGGCCGGTGCATTCTATGCATGGCCCCAGGTCTCAAGTACTCACCTCTTCCGCGGTGTTTTCGGCAAATGGGTGGACGGTGCTATTAAGGTCAGCCTCTGGCGCTTTTGCTGGATGGCCATCCTCGCCATCATGACCCAGCGCATCATATATATGGGTGGCATGCCCAGCGACCTCAAATGGGAAGTGGCCGTATTCATCTGCTTCCTGGGCCTGCTTGTGGGTGTACCGGCTGCTCCGTTCACATTCCAGCCGTTCTCCAGCTTCAACAGTGCTCTGCAGGTGGCCAAACAATCGCCCACTTCTCAGCAAGCTATGACCAGTGGTGGCTCCGGCTCCGGTTCTCAGGGTACCAGCCCGGGCGGCGGCGGCACACTTCCCGGTCAGGGTGGCCAGGGTACCAGTACAGGCAGTGGCGGTTCGACTGGAAATCAGTCTGGAGACGGCAGTGCCAACAATGCTACCGGTAGCCAGAATGATCAGCAACAAAGCAGTATGGACGGCAATCAGGCTAACAATCAAGCGGCCGGTCAAGACTCTGGTATTCCGCCAGGCACTTCCGCCAGCGCAGGCAGTCCGAGTGGTGGTGGTGTAGGCTCCGGCAACGGTGTGGCTACATCCGCTCCGCCTATGATCGGCGGCGGCACCAGTACTGGTGGCACCGGCGGCGGCAATGCCAGTGCTCCTGGCGCTGGTAACAATGCCGGCGGCACAACCACGGCTAATATCAACGCTACCGTGGCCGACAGTGGCAGCACCATGCCCAGCGCCTCGCCCGCTGTACCGCTCACTCCTTCGGCCGGCACCTCGCCGAGCAGTCCTCAGACGATCACCAATCCTGGTGCACCGCCACCTGCCGCCGCAGGCGGTACCACCGCTTCGGCCGGTACTGAAGGTGCCGACGATGCCGGCGGTGATGCCGGTGGAGCCAAGAAGGGCGCCAATGCCGGAACGCAGGTTGCTTCCGCCGCACCGGACGCCAGTTCTGCCATCGGTCAGATAGCCGGTGCTGCAAACGGTGTGCAGCCGCCACCGTCATCGTCCAAGTCTGAAGACGCTTAAGGGGGGAGAAATGAAAAAACATAAAACCCCCGGCCAGCAGCCGGATGAGAGCAGAAAAATTTCTTTCGAAGTAAATAGCAAAGTTAAAGAGGGCAGTGGAATGAAAGGCAAGCGAAACAAAGAGGGAGTAAAAACTTTACTAACTCTGGCCTTTATGTGGATTGCTCTTGCCACCATGCCTGGTGCGTTTGCTCAAGGTGCAGGCGGTGCCGGTGGTGGTACAGCCACCCAGGGTGCGGCCGGTGGTGGTCAGCCCGATGGCGCCAATGCCAACCCTGGTTCTGCCTGGACCAGCAGACAGAACTACTTCCTCAGATTCCCTGTAGCCAGGCAAGCATATGATGCAGACCAGGTTGGTGAAGACGGCAAGTCTCCTCCCGGCACGCCCGTGCAGCACACCAATCCCGGGGATATGGTTTACCAGTGGCCGACAATCATTCCAACAGCGATGTCTACGCCGCCTACAGCTCGTGACTCCGCAGCCATCAGCAACAACCTTTTCAAAACCTTCGGCTATCCTGTTTCGGACAGCCAATTCCAGATCATTGAACGCTATAACCACAACCGTATGCTTGAACAGGCATTCGACCCGGAACGCGCTATGTGGACAACACAGACCGCTGCCGGTATGGGTGCCAACAACGCCGCCAACTCCATTGGTGCTTCCGGTGTCAACCAGGTCTGTCAGGCCATCGACTATTGCTCGATGTACCTGAATAACTTCACTGCTGAGCCAGGCAACGTCTGGCAGAGAATTCGCGATCAGCTATTCATTCCAATGGCTGTTTTGCTTCTCCTTCCCGGAGCAGTTCTGGCTCAGGTGCGCGCAATTGTTGCCCAGGGCTCGCCTGTACTGATCGGTCAAGAAGTGCATCCTCTTGAAGGCATTCTGCGTTCGATCGTGGCCATTTTCCTTATCCCCGGCAGTTTCCTTGTAATCAACTACGGGATAGACGTGGCCAACTCCATTACCTTTACGATAGCGAGCGAGTACACGAGGCTGTTTGGCAGCAACATGTACAGCGACGCAAAATGCGCCATCCTCAGAGCGGTGCCCGTAGAACAGGCTAAAAACAGACGTAACGCCATCCGGGAAGAGGAGAAACCTACTTCCAAGGGCAACACCGTCTGGGCCGTTTTCGAAGGTACCACACTGGTTACCGAACTGCGTGACCCCTGTGCCGGTATCGATGAAGTCCGCGTCAAGGATGAAGACGTCAGCTATACAAAGAGCTTGACTCGTTTCTTCTTCAACTCGGTCGTCAATGCTCAGGGTATGGCCTGGGATCTGGCCTGTACCTTCCAGATGGTTTATCTCTATTATCTCTGGTGCCTGGGACCAGTTGCCGCAGCTCTATGGGTCTGGCCTGTAGCCAGTTTGCGTGCAGCACTGGGCTCCTGGTGCGAAGGTGTGATCACGGTCTGTTTCTGGAGCTTGTTCTGGAATACCGTAATCCTTCTTATGGCATGTTTCCGCGGAGTAGGTGATTCTGGCACGATTGTCCAGGCCGCTTTGCTGATGTTGGCCATAGCTTCCGTACAGAGTGCCTTTGACTTCGGTGGACTGGCTTCCTCCCTCGTACAGAGTGCCATGATGTTCGCTTCCTCCGCCGCCCAGCAAATGAATGCCGGCGCGGGCAACGGTGGCGCGGGCAAATCGCACTCCGGATCAGGTGGTGGTACTCATCAACCGCACGCTACGGCTGGTGGCCATGGTGCTCAACCTGGCGGACATCAGGCGACTGCCGGCAATGGTGCCGACACCGCCGGTACCGGCAGCGGAGCTAATTCGGCCACGGGCGCAGCAGGTACCGGCACTGCCGGTGGCCCAGACGCCACTGGTGCCGTCAACTCGGCCGGCACCAACGCTGCCAATGCTGGAGCTTCGGGACTCAGTCTCAACACAGCCGGCTCGGCCAATTCGGGCACGGGTGCCGGGACTGGCGGAGCAGGCGGTGCCGATGCCGGCAAGGCCGGTACGACAGCAGACGCCAGTGCCACAGCCGGCACTCCTTCCGGAGCTGCATCGCAGAGTCCCGATCAGGGCCTGCCGCCAGCCTCGGGCGAGCACGGCAAGGGTCACGGCAAGGGCCACGGCGGTCAGGGCGAGTCTGGCGGCGGAGAAGGCGGCGGTGCGGGCGGAGGAGCCGGCGGCAGCAGTCCCGTCAGCGCCAGTGTTGGTCTCAGCCTGCACGGCGGCAGCAGCGTCAGCAACGTCAATGCCAATAATCATCTGCCACCCGGTGTCGGAAGCGGTATCGCCGACGGCAAGGGTACTGGAATCGTCGATCCTGCCGGTGGTGGCAGGGGTGCCGACATCAACGGCACAGGTGCCGGCGCGACCGGTGCCGCCGGTGCTAACGGTGGGCTCGATGCCAACGGCAATCCGATCAAGAGTCCACTCGACGGTACTTCTACCGATCCGAGCGGTGCCCTCAATGGCACTGCCGGAAGTGGCAGTCTCGCTACATCCAATAACGGCGACCCCGGTATGTCGGGCGCAAGCGGAGGTAGCACACTGCCTCCCGGCAGCGGCTTGAGCGATAACCTCGCTCATCCCACCGGCGACGGTGCAGTCAATGCTCTGCATTCGCCTGTCGACAACAGCAGGGCTCAGAGCTTCACGACTACTGACGCCAACGGCAATACGACCCTTGATACAAGCAAGGTCGGACCTTTGCCTCCAATCAATGCTGCCAACGCCGGTGATCCGAATGCCTCTCTGGCGCAGCACACCACCCAGGACATCATGGCCCTTGGCGGCGTGAGCAATGACAAACTCAATCTGGCCGTTCAGAATCCTGGCGGTCAGGACTACTGCGATGTCCGGAACGCTACCGGCGTAGCACCTGAATTGCTCAAGGCCGGTCTTGAAGGCAATAGCTCGGCTGCTACAGTCGCTGCTGCCGGCTTCGGTGAGACGCCGCTGGCTCAGCACTTCGCCGGTACGGGTGTGAGCCCGACCGCTGATGTGTCCACAGCTATGGCTCAGAGTATCGATCCTGGTGTTGCCGCCCGCGCGGCCATCAATATGGATACGAACGCTGCCGGTCAGATGCTCAGCTCCAGCAATGGTGCGGCTTCCAACTTCGCTGCCACTGTAGACAACTACCGCGCAGCCGACGGCCTCAACGCCGCCAGTCTGCCGGCCGGCGATCCCCGGGCCCAGTTTGCCCAGGCTCTGCCTACCGACAGCGGTACTGTCCCTGCCAGCCAGTCTGACTTCAGCTGGGCGCAGTCCTGCAGTGTCGGCAGTGTTATCGGCAGCAGCGGCGGCGGTGGCGGCATCCAGCTAGGTGCTGCTGCTACTCCTGACGGCAATTTGAACTTGGGCGGCGGCGCCGTACCTGGAGGCAGCATCGGTGCCACGGCCTCCGTACCCGGCGGTCCTGATTTGAGCGGCGGTTCCAGCATTGGAGCTCCCTCAACATTCACCGCTTCCTCCGGCGATCTCAGCCGTGGTATCAGTGATATTGGTTCCGTTGGCACCTCCTATGGTGCCAGCCCTGCGCAGGGTGGCTCGCTCGGAGCCCCAGTCGACGGTGGCTCCTCCTACGGTGCCGGCTCATACAGCACAGCCAGCGGATCCTACACCGGCGGTACAAGCGTCGGCGGAGATGCGGTCTTCAATCAGAGCGGCGGTATGTCGGTCAATCACGGCCCATCCATCAGTAATGATGTGACTGTGGCTAACAATTCGACCGTCGCGCCTTCGTCTTCTGCCGGTTCGTCCTACTCTATTGATGGCTCGACCAGCGTCAATGCCAGCTATGGAGCGCCCGGTGTGAGCGGTGGTGGTGATTTGAGCAGAAGCGTGGATGTCGGTTCCGGCGGCACCTCTGCCGGGGCTCCTTCTTACGGTGCGCCGAGCAGTTTCACCAGCGCTGACAACAGTGTCGGATACAACATCAACTCCGTTTCCGGCGGATCAAATGTCACCATGGGTGATGTGAACGTCGGCGGTGGCGGAGTGGCGCATCCAGGTACATCTAGCGGCTCGGGTGCCGTCAATCAAAGCTTCAGCCAGGATACGACGATAGCCTCGTCCGGTTCTGGTGTCAGCTACGGCAGCGGAGCTCCCAGCTACGATGGCGGCTCCAGCACCACATTCGGTGGCGCTACCAGCGCTGGTCCGGTGCTCAATAGTTCGAGTAACGACTACACCATTCAGACTGGTGGTGGCTCCGGAGTTGCCTACGGTGGCAACGACGGCGGCAGCGCCTTCGCTGGACCCATTCACAATGCCGGCGCGGGCTCGACTGGATCCGTCAGCATGCCCAGTGATGGTGGTAGCGGCTACTCTTCGACCGGTCCTGCGTCTTCCGGTTATATGACTGCAAGCTCCGACCCCGGAGTGGTCAGCTCGTACGGTCAGCCGGGTCCGTCAGTCGGCCCCTCGGTGGATAACAGCTCGACATTCAACTCATCGTCGACTGTGTTGCCTGCCAGCGGATCGAGCAGCGTGCCCGATTCCAGTATCACTGCCTACAACAGTGGTGGATGGTCCGGCGGCACTAGCGGCGGCACCGTCAGTGGTGACCCTGGATACTCGGCCGGATCGGGTGCGGTGAACACATCGTACACATCCGGTGGATCGGATCCCGGGTACTCCGGCGGCTCCGTGCCATATGCAGGCGGCCATGGTTCCGCTCCGGTGAGCGGTGATGGTGGTAGCAGTAGCGGCGGCGGCAGCTATAACAGCGGCCCGACTAACTACAGCTATGACTCCGGATACGTAGCCAACTCCGGCTCGTCCGGCGCCAGCTACGGCAGCGGTGCACCGACACCCAGCAATGACTCCGGATATATAGCCAGCACAGGCGGTTCCAACGCTGGATATAGCGCATCGGCTCCAAGCGGTGATCCTGGTTATATAGCCAGCACTGGTGGCTCCAACGCAGGATACAGCACATCGGCTCCGAGCGGTGATCCTGGTTACATAGCCAGCACTGGTGGATCCAATGCTGGATACAGCGCATCGGCTCCGAGCGGTGATCCTGGTTACATAGCCAGCACTGGTGGATCCAACGCCGGATACAGCACATCGGCTCCGAGCGGTGATCCTGGTTACATAGCCAGCAGTGGCTCGTCCGGTAGCTACAGCGGTTCGACGAGCAGTGACCCTGGTCCTGCGCCGGTCAACTACGCCAGCAGTGGCAGTGGTGCGACCAGCAGCTATTCCAGCGATGCTGGAGTGGTCTACAACCCCGCTCCAACCGGTAACACCGGCACATACTTCGCCGGCAACACCGACGGAGGCGTGACTCCTGCGCCCGCGGCCTACAACCCCGCGCCGATAGACCCGCCTTCCGGATCCGGTTCCAGTGACTACTACCGCGATGGCGGCGGCACTGTCGCCTACAACAGCGGTACCTCTGCTCCGGCACCGGACAACAGCGGTTATGTCCAGCCGACGCCGGTCTACGACAATAGCGGTTCTTCCGCTCCTGCCTACGCCGACAACAGCGGCGCGCCAGCTCCGGTCTACGACAATAGCGGCTCCGCTCCTGTCTATGCCGACAACAGCGGCACGCCCTATCAGTCGACCTATGAAGGACCGGCAACAAGCGGTGCCTTCGCGGAAAACTCGGGTGGTGGACATGCCCCGCACAGCGGCGGCGCTCACTACGACACTTCGGCCGCCAACTATCTCGTAGCCAGCAATGAAGGCAGCGGACAGGCCTACACACCTGCCCCGCGGACTGACTACACCGGACCAACCGGTGGCAGCCATGCCGCACCGAGCAGCGGACCGGCCAAGAGCTTCAAGGATGTCCTTGGAGTGGGTGGAGCTTTTGCCCTGGGCAATAAGCAAGCCCCGTTGGCCAAACCTTCTGTTCCGGAAAAGGCCGCCGGTGGTGGTGAGCCCAAAGCTCCTCCGCCCACCGAGGTAGCCAGCAACTCCGCGCCCAAGAAGGCTGCCTTTGGACCGGCTGCTAATGCCAGAAGGCAGAGCGGCAAGTCGCAGGCCGAAATCGATGAGGAAAATCGCCGACTGATGGCTCAGATGGGCGAAATTCCCAAGAGCCAGAATCCGGAGGATATGGCCTGATCCTGACCAGTAGATAGAGGCGGCCGGGCCTGGAGTTCTCACCGGCTCGGCCGCCATCTTCAAAAATCAGTTTGTATTGAGGTAAATTGGGCGCGATTCAAATAAAAAAAACGCATAATATATTGCTTGAGGCCCTGGAGTAGATTATGCAACTGGTGGAAATTGGCGTGAAATGTCCCAACTGCGGGATTAAATTCACAAGCAGGCAATTGCCAGAAGTTATCGATACCGGCATCCGCAATAGCGAGTTGCGTCAGCATTTTGGCGATGTAAAGCCTTGCTACGAGCACTTTACCATCGCCACCTGCCCGTCTTGCGGCAGAGCTGACTGGGCAACCAGTTTCCCCCCAACCACTGAGCCTTGCTCGCTCAATCAACCTCAATCTCCGCCCCACGTACAATATCGTCAAGCGGCACTGGGAGCGGAAAGACAGGGGAAAAATTTCTACGGCGCCGGTTTGTTCTATTTGCACGCCGCCTGGTGTGCCGACGATGTCGGGGCAATTCCGCAGGCCAGGGAATATAGAAGGTTAGCCGCCGACTCTCTGCGTAAGGCACTTGTGGACGTCTCTTGCCCGCTGGCCCATCGCGCCGAAATCGAATATCTGGTCGGTGAGCTTTATCGCAGAGCCGGTGATTTCAATGGTTGTCGCGATTATTATCAGCCTGTGATTGGCCGCATGCCCCCCAAGTACGCCCTTATGGCCAGAAAAATTATGCGTTTGGCCGAGCTGAAATCCGAAGAGCTGATTGAATTTGAAAACGTCGGAGGTTAGTTGATTGTCCCGGGTCCATAAAGTCATCGTCCTGAACAAGCCGTTCAAACTGTGGGATTTCACTATCCGCCAGTTGCTCCTGCTTGTTGTGGCCGTGGCCATCTCGGTGACATTGCTCAGCCGCGTTCCCCAGGGCTGGAAAATAGGCAATTTGCCCGCCAATATCCTTCTGGCTATTCTCTTTTTCTGCTTCTGCCTGCCTCTGGTCAAATTTACAGACCTGAAGCCCATGGGCTGGTGGAAAAATATCATTCTCTACAAGTGCAAGCTCGCGCCCACTGAGTTTATCCCCAGACCCGAGGAGGCGGCCATTTATCCGGACCCAACCATCGTCGAGCCCAAAAAGCGCTCGGAAGAGTACTTTATCGGCTCCGGCAGCTAAAATCGGCCAAAAATTTTGGCCCAAATATGCTCCGGGGCTTTTCCTTTAAGGTTAATGCAGACTAAACTATGTTTAGGACTGGCTAGCGCCAGGTAGTCAAGTCCAGGTGGGAAAAATGACTAATTCGAAAATCAGTCATGAATTCAGAAGTACCAGGTAACCAATGGTAAGAAGTGCCGGATCGTCGCCGCTAAGACGCCCCTCCAACTCCCGGGGCGGGTCGAGCACTGGCTCTCGTTCGCAAAGATCGAGAGATTATGACGAGGACGACGATGTGTACGAAGGCGCGCGGGAGCGAAGCGGTCGCTCGGATTATGAAAGCGAAGACGTCTCGATAAACGGCAGAAGGATGCCGATGACGTCCAACCCATCGTTCAACAATGTTGTGGCCGGTTTCTACAACCAGCTGCCCGAGGCCCTGCGCAACATGTTGCCCATTGGCCAGGACGAAGGACATAACGAAAACGCCGATGGCATGCCGCCTCCGGACAGACGGGGCGCGACCAGCTGGCAGGACGTATCTTTTATTTATTCCATTCCCGGCGAGGACGAAGAAGAAGGCCTGGTCGTGCTCTGCGACGGCAGCTTCCGTAAATACATTTCTTGCAAGGGCATCAACGCTCTGCTCTTCGACGAAGCCGACCGCGAAATGATGGCCCGCACCTTTGCCAACTTCGCCAATTCCTGCGATTCGGACATCCAAATCATCATCAAAAGCCGCAACTTGTCGGTTGATGAATATCTCTCGCGTTATCAAATCCTGCTCAAGACAGACAACGATTATCTCAAGTGGTACGCCGATTACACCGATAAGTGGTTCCGCCGGGTTCAGGACGTTACCTTCGTGCCCGAGCGCGAGTTTTACATCGTCATCAGCTATCATCCGCCCGATTGCAAAACCGGCAAGATGTGGAACGGCCGCCGCTCGATTCAAAAGCACGAAGAGTATCTCGAAACTCTCAACCGTTACGTCAAGACTGCCTGCGAACAGCTGCGCTCGTCCAACCTCAAGCCTGCCATCTTGAGCCGTAAAGAGACGCGTAATTTGATCTATTCGGATCTCAATCCTTCTCTCTATGAAAAGGATCCCGATGCTCCGCCTTCTCGCCCCAATGTGTCGGAAGCCTCTACACTAGCCGGTTCTGCCATGAAGGTGACCGACGAGTATATCTGGCTCGACGGCAAATACATCGGCACCCAGTATATGTTCGCCACACCCCATGAAACATGGATGGGCTGGCTTGTAGACCTGCTTACACTCTCTGTCGAATACACACTCTCATTCTTTATCCATCAATGCGATCAAGACAGGGTGCGCAAAGAGCTGAAGTTTAAATACAGAATCGGCCACGTGGCATCGACTCAGCTGGCCACGCCTGACCTTGAGGGCCTGGAGTCAACACGATCGGCCGCGGCAGCCATTCAAGAATTTTTGAGAAGCTCCAACAAAGCCTTTGATGTCTCTCTCTACATCACCACTTTTGCCGACTCGCAAGAGCATCTGGCGCAAAACATGGATGAAATCCGGCGCGTATTTAAAAACCGCGGAGCGCAGATGGACAGAGGTCAGATGTTGCAGCTTGATCTCTGGCAGTCAACACTGTCTGTCGGTGTCGACAAGATGGCTACCATACACAGGGTGATGTCACCGATTGTCGGCACCATGTGGCCGTTCTTTACCGCTTCCTGCGGAACGCCTGACGGGGTGCCCTTCGGCTTCGCCCTGGCCTCAAGAGAACCGGTGCTGCTCAACCCATTTTTCCGGGGACAGGGTAAAGACGCTAACAACATGTTCGTCGTAGGGACAACCGGGGCGGGTAAGTCTTTTGCCGTGTCCATGCTGATCTTGCGCTTGTTGCCTCTGGGTACGCGCTTTGTTTTGATAGACAAAACCGTAGACAAATTTGGTGCCTATAGATTCATCACAGAGCTTCTCGGTCCGGAGCTTTGTGCGTATGTTGACCTTGGTCCAAGCTCCGGTTTTATCTTGAATCCTTTTGACCTGGGGCCTGAAGATAAGCCCGGGGAGCCCTCGGCCGACAAAGTCAGCTCACTGCTGGCGCTGTTGGATTTGATGTTGGCGCCGGAAGGACGAGAAGAATTGTCCGTCGAAGAAAAATCCCTGCTCGATGGTTTGATCAAAGTGGCTTACATGGATGCCAGCTTCCGTGGTGTCACACCGACTATGTCCGACCTGGCGAAAGTGACTGCCCAGGCCGCTGCCGATGAAGTCGATCCCCTGCAGCGCGATCGCCTGCAGCAATTCGCCAGAGGCCTTTCGCTGTTCACCAGATCCGGTGCCTTCGGCGGACTTGTCGACGGTCAGACAAATATCGATACCGAAAAATTATTCATCGTATTTGATACCAGAGAAGTCAACGAAGCAAGACTTGAACGTATCGCAGTGTTTATCCTGGCTGACTTTATCCGACGCAAGGCCGCCGACTCCAAGGCGCGCGGTGTGCGTTTCGCCGCCATCATAGACGAGGCCGCGACTCTCATGCGATTCAAGGCCGGGGCCAGACTGCTGGATGACCTTTCGAGAAGAGCCCGACACTACGGTATGATGCTCGTCTCCATCACGCAGCAGTTGAAAGACTTTTTCCGCCAGGCGGAGCAGGCCGATTCGGTTGTGAAAAACTCACACATGAAGATCCTTCTGCGCCAGGACCCGTCTGACTTGAAGATGCTCAAGGAGACCCTGCGTCTGACCGACGCCGAGACGGTTGCTATCGAGCAGTTCAGTCGCGATGAGGAGAAAAGAAAAGACAGTCAATGTCTGCTTATCGTCGGTGCAGTGCACGGTACTATCCGTCTTGTGCCCAGTCCTATGGACTACTGGATCTGCACGTCCGAGCCAATCCGCGACATACCTAAGCGGCGCGCGATGATCGAAGAAGTAAAACAGAAAAATCCCAAGATGCCGCATACCGATGCCTGTCGACAGGCTGTGTATTACCTGGGATTGCAGCATGAGTAAATAGGGATGGACAAACTATTTACGCCCAATAAGTATTTTGTGGGATTCTGCGCGGCTCTGGTCTTGATTGTTTTCGCCTGGAATTACACCCGCGATCAGATGCTCCTGGAAGAAGCCAAAGAAATTGGTCGGCAGCAAGCCGCCTGGAGCTGGCCATCGATGGGAATTACCACTACAATTGAAGATATAGATGCCAAGATTTTGAAACGCACTGACAATGACGCCGAAATCGAAGTGCAGGGGAAACAGAAAATACAGGCTCCCGCGGATGCTCAAGCCCTGGCCGGCTCTGAGTCCAATTACAAGGCAATCCTGACTCTCTACAAACACGGTAACTCGCGAATCTGGCTGCTGGGAAAAGTGGAGGGCGAATAATATGTATTGGCGAGTGCAAAAGGTAGGACCGGAGCAACTGATAAGGCTCTACGGTATCCACATACTTCTCGGTTTGAGTTTAATCGTTAATGCTTTCCTCTGGCTGAGCAGGCCGTCCAAACCGGCCATGCCCAATGAGGTAAAACAAGACGTTGAAAAATTTGCCCGGCAGGTGACCATCAATTTACTTGATACCAGCTATATAACCTGCCAGGAAAACATGCTCAATCTAAAAGATGAGCTTGCTCCCAGTGTCGCCGCTACACTGGCTCAGGTAGGGGTTTTGCCGCGTAACGAACAGGACCTGCGCGCACTTGTCCTGGATATGAGTGAACGCAAGCAGATCTGCGCTGTGCGAATAGATCAGGTCAAAGTTTTTGATCCCGATGCCAACGGTTGTATACCGGTGCAGGTCAAGGGCGTTTGCGCCATCCATTCGGCGGCCGAGACCGGTGAACGCAACTTTGTATTTACGTATTTGCTCGGCAGTAAAAAGGACAACGGCGCTCTGGTTGTGGCAAAATGGTCCGATGACACGCCGGCACAGCCGGGCGGGGACGGGCAATAACAGGGAGCTTAGGGCAGTTGTTTTCAGGCATTGTTGAAGAAGTAGGCGAGGTCATTGAGACCAATGACTCGGCGGATGGACGCAGGCTCAAAATCCGCGCTCCCCAGACACTGAAAGACGCGGTCATGGGCGAGTCCATCAGTGTCAGCGGCTGTTGCTTAACTGTGGTTCAGTTTGAGGCTGATTGGTTTGCCGTTGATGCGGTGATCGAAACACTGCGACGGACTAAGATTGGTGCCCTTGAGCGTGGCTCCAGAGTAAATCTGGAGAAGGCCCTTAAGGTCAGTGACCGTCTCGGCGGCCACATCGTCACCGGCCACATCGATACTGTCGGCAAGGTGCTTTCCGTTGAACAAGAGGGCTTTTCCTACCTGGTTACTTTTGCGACCGAGCCGCGTTGGGCTCCGTATTTTGTCGAAAAAGGGTCTGTCTGTGTCGATGGTGTTTCGCTGACTGTGGCAGATTGTGGGCCAATGCCGGAAAAGAACAGCAAAGATGAGTTCTGGTTTAAGGTAGCACTGATCCCACATACCTGGGATGTGACGACCCTGGGCCAGCTCAAAGCCGGCAGCGCAGTGAACATCGAAACCGACATTATTGCCCGCTACGTGGCGCGTTTGACGAATCATAATCTGGCTGCAGATCTGGTTTGAGACTGGTTTGAACCTGGTTTGATCTGCACCGCCTACCGGACCGACGAGTCTATAAATCGTTAATAATAGATAGCAAATAGTTCCTTTGTGGGGCGCCTGGGGCTATGCTTTCACTGTCGCTTGACATATATCGTGACATCATAAGGACCCGAGTTTATGGAAATCCTCAAAGGCAACGGCAGCGGTGACGACAACAGAGACTTTGTCTTCAACACAGTTGAAGAAGCATTAGAGGACATCCGGCAGGGCAAATTCGTCATTGTTTCCGATGATGAGGGGCGTGAGAACGAAGGCGATCTGGTCTGTGCCGCCGAGACAATCACACCGGAGATGATCAATTTTCTGGCCACTGAAGCAAGGGGCTGGATCTGTTTGTCCCTTACCGAAGAGCGTGCTCGCGAGCTCGAACTGCCGCTCATGGTCGAAGATAATACCGAATCTCAAAAAACCGCTTTTACAATCACAATTGATGCTGATACCAAATTTGGTGTCACCACCGGTATCAGTGCCTCGGATCGTGCCACCACGGTGAGGGTCGCTGTTGATCCTCACGCCAAGCCTGCCGACCTGCGCAGACCGGGGCATATTTCCCCCTTGATCGCCAGAGCCGGCGGTGTATTGCAGCGGGCAGGACACACCGAAGCCTCGGTAGACCTTGCTCGACTGGCCGGACTGAAACCTGCCGGCGTTATATGCGAAATTATGAATACGGACGGCACCATGGCCAGGGTGCCGCAGCTTGCTGAGTTTGCCAGACAACATAATCTCAAATTTATAAATATCGCCCAGCTTATTGCTTATCGTCTCAAGCGTGAGCGCTTCGTCATCCGTGAAGCCGAGTGCACCCTGCCCTCCGCCTATGGTGAATTCAAGCTTTACGCTTATCGCAACACGATTGACGGTCAGGAGCATATCGCCATTGTCAGAGGCGATGTCGAGGGCAAAAATGATGTGCTCATACGTGTACACAGCGAGTGCCTCACGGGCGATGTATTCGCCAGCCTGCGCTGCGATTGCGGACCTCAACTGGAAGCCGCCATGGCCATGATCGCCAAGGAAGACCTGGGCGTGCTTGTCTATCTGCGTCAGGAAGGCCGCGGTATTGGCTTGCTCAACAAAATCAAAGCCTATTCCTTGCAGGAAGGTGGAGCCGATACGGTCCAGGCAAATGAGGCTCTTGGTTTTAAACCGGACCTGCGTGACTACGGCGTCGGTGCGCAGATACTCTGTGACCTTGGCCTGAGCTCGGTGCGTATCATCACCAACAATCCTCGTAAGATTGTCGGTCTCGAGGGCTACGGACTGAAGGTCACGAATCGCGTAAGTATGCCGCCGTCATGCAACAGTCATAATCTCAGCTATCTATTCACAAAGAAAGAAAAGCTTGGCCACTGGCTTGAGCTTGGAACCCGCGCAGAAGAAATTGAGAAAAACGCAGTCACAGAAACGAGGAGCTAAGCATGTCCCAGGCCGAACCAGAGATTATTGAAGGACGTTTGATCGCCACCGGTCTGCGCTTTGCCATCGTTGTCAGCCGCTTCAATGACTTCATCACCAAGCCTCTTGTGGATGGTGCCCTGGAATGTTTGAAGCGCCACGGAGCAGACCTGAAGGGTGTGGATGTCATCTGGTGTCCGGGAGCTTTTGAAATACCTCTGGTATGTAAGCAGGCTGCTCAGAGCGGCAGATATGACGGCGTGATCGCTCTGGGCGCAGTCATCCGCGGCGCTACGGCCCACTTTGATTATGTTGCCGGACAGAGTGCCTCGGGCGTCGCAGCGGTTGCCCTTGAGACCGGAATACCGGTGACCAATGGTATCATCACTGTAGACACTATCGAACAGGCCATTGAAAGGGCCGGTACGAAAGCAGGAAACAAAGGTGCAGATGCTGCCCTGGGAGCCATTGAGATGGCCAATTTATTGGCTGCCATGAAGAGTCACGCTGAAGTCAAGGCTTAGATTCACAACCTCGCCATCCGAAAGTTTCACCCCACCCCACCCTATGTCCGATTACAGAATTAAACTCCTGCTGGTGGAAGATCACCACATTACGCGTACTGGATTGCGCCTCGCTCTCGAGCAGGAAGACTGCTTCGATATCCTGGGCGAAGCCGCCGACGGCAGCACCGCTGTCCGGTTGGCTCTCGAACTCAAGCCCGACGTCATACTCATGGACATCGGCCTGCCCGGCGGTATGAACGGCATTGAAGCTGCCTCCACCGTCAAGTCCAAACTACCGGGCTGCCGCATCATTATGGTCACATCGCATGATATGCAGGAAGACGTGATCGCCGCACTGGCAGCCAATTGCGATGGCTACTGCTTGAAAGATATTGACGGAGCGCAATTGAGCCGCGCTATTTTTTCCGTCTACAACGGCGCCATATGGCTTGACCCCAGTATCGCCAAAAAATTGATCAAGGTTTATGTCGGCCAGCCTCCGGCTAAGGTCGGTGGGGGTACGTCCGGCTCTCCTGCATCTTCGACCGGTACCGCTTCCGGTTCAACGGCCACCGTGCTCTCCGAGCGCGAACTGGAAGTCCTTTCCTTTGTTGTTGATGGTCTGACCAATCAGGAAATTGCCGCCAAATTGACAGTCAGTCCGGAAACCGTCAAGACGCATATGCGACACATCATGGAAAAGCTTTCTGTCTCAGACCGAACCCAGGCAGCTGTGCGGGCGCTGCGCGATGGTCTGATCTGATCGATTTAATTTGCCGGTAAAGTGACGGTGATTGTGGTGCCTTGTTTGGGGCCGCTGGTGCAGGCTATGCGCCCACGGTGCAATTGCACTATGCGGTGACAGAGATAGAGCCCCAGTCCGGTGTGGGCGACATAGTGTTTGCCCGGCACGCCCTGCCAGAATTTTTGAAATAGAACGTTCTGCGCGTCTTTGGGGATGACCTGGCCAAAATTGTGCACACTGATGCTCAGTTTGTTCGCCTCTTCGGAAAGCGCGATGGTGATTGTCTTGCCCGGCTCTGAAAAGGTGACCGAATTGGTAATCAAGTCGGTGAATAGCCTGGCCAGCGCTTCTTCATCGCCGCGGATCACTCTCATTTGCAGATTGTCCGGTATTTTGAGCTGGATTTCTCCGTCGAAGTCCTTGCTGCAGGCTTCTATTGCCCTGGTGATCGCCGCCGGGATATCCACATCTACCATTGATAGTTCGGCTGTGCCTGCTTCATATCTGTAGATCTCCAGCAAACGTTTGACGAGACCCAGTTGATTTTGATTGCTTTTTTTCAGCGTCTCCACAAGTTCGGTTTGTTCGGCATTGAGAGGGCCGGGTTTGCCGGCCAGCAGGGCGTCCAGCAGTTTGGTGGCTCCAATAAGCGGTACGCGCATGTCGTGGGCGAGGGTGGCCACAAAATCCTGAATCAGAGCAAGTTTGAGGTTCTGCTCTTCCACTCTCCTTCTTTCGATGGCATATCTTATGCATCGCACCAGAGAGTCGTTGCCTACCGTTTGTTTGACCAGATAGTCCTGGGCTCCCGCGCATACCGCTTGCAGGCCAAGACTGTCGTCGTCGGCGCTGGTCAAGATAATAACCGGGCAGCCGTAGGTGAGCTCTTTCAGGCGGTTGAGTGAGACCAGTCCCTTACTGTCTGGCAGATTGAGGTCGAGCAAAATAACATCCGGTGTCTCATTTTTCAACAGATTGACTGCGGCTTCCAGACTGCGGGCGCTGGTTATGTCAAACCCCGGGTCGGTGCGGCGTATCAGCAGCTGGCGGACAAATTCTATATAGTATTTGTCGTCTTCAATCATGAGCACCCGGACGACAGTTTTGTTGCTTGTGTGGGCACCAAATTGTGTGGAGGAGGCTGTCATTTGCATATTCCACCTATTAATTCGGATACGGCGTCGAGCAGGTCTGCGCGCGTATTTTTGTTGCGGTCGTAATCGATTGCATTGCTTTGCCGCAGTGATTCTTTTTCCTCGGACGTGAGGTCGCGGCTCAAGTAAACAATCACGGGGAAAATCTCACTGTTCTGGCGGGTCAACATTTTCAGTTCGTCCAGGTCATCTATGCACTGCAGTCCCAGGGCCTTGAGTTCATTGCCCACCGCCTCTCGCGCTCCAGTGTCGCAATCGGACACCATCACTGCACGCACGCTCTCGGTTGCCGTCACCTTGTCTATCACCTGCACCAGTTCTTTTGTATCAAATGGCTTTGGCAGCCAGCCTGCTACGGCAGCCTCAGCCGCAATACGGCGGTCAATATTCTGTCCTGTGACTACTATCACCGGCAGAGCCGCCGTTCTTTCGTCACTCCGGATTTTTTCCAGCAGGTCCAGACCGCTGCCGTCCGGTAGTGTCAGGTCCAGGACCACCACATCGAAGGATTCGGTCTTGAGCTGGCGGCGAGCTTCTTTCAGTGTGCCGGCCCAGGTAGATTGGTGTGCGGTCTTACGGAAGTGAACACTGAGCACCTGAGCCAGGTCGGCGTCATCTTCCACAAGCAATATGCGTTTGTTCCCCCTGGACGATGTCTCTTGCGCCGATACTGCATCGAGATTGTCACTGCTGGCGGTATCAACGGCCGCTGCCACTCTCGCCAGCTCAAACCAGAAGGTGCAGCCCTGACCCAGTGTGCTCTCCATGCCTATGTCGCCACCCATTTCTTTGACCAGGGCCTTGCTTATAGCGAGGCCGAGACCGGAGCCGCCTTTTTGTCTTGTGTCGGAGGAGTCCAGTTGTTGAAACTTACCGAAGAGTTTTGCCTGGTCGGCGGCGCTTATGCCCGGTCCCTCATCGACTACGGAGAATCGCACCATGCCTGTACTTGTCTCGGTTGTTTGCACGGTAACATGGCTTCCGGGGGAGGAAAATTTTACGGCATTGGAAATCAGGTTTGTCAAAATCTGTGTGGCTTTATCTTTGTCGGCCATCACCTGTCCCCTGAAGTCCAGGATGGGTTCTATATTTACACCGCTTTGCTCGGTCATGGCCGACAGTGATTTTAAGCAATCATCGATTAAAAGGTCGACGGCAAGCGATCTGAAATGCATATCCATCTTGCCCGACTCAATCTTTTTGAGATCGAGGATGTCGTTTATCAATCTGATCAATCTGTCGGTACTTTCTCTGGCCACTGTGACGAGCTCGGCCGCTTCCTCTGAACCGGCCTCCACCACGCCGTTTTCCATCAACCCCAGTGCGCCTCTGACCGAGGTCAGTGGAGTTCTCAGTTCGTGGGAGACTATTGAGTAAAATTCGCTTACTCGTCTTTCGGCTTCCTTGCGGTCACTGATATTGTGCATTACTTCGCAAATGCCGATGATTTCGTCCTTGCTGTTAAAAACCGGTGAGCGGCTGAGAGAAACTGCCAGTTCCTGTCCGTCTTTTCTCAGTCTCTGGGTTTCCAGATCGGCTCGACTTTGCTTGAGCCGATCGGCGGACATCAACTCTTCCATCTCGGCGGCCCGCGCGGCCGGTGTCAGTATCGATATGTGCTTGCCTTTGATTTCATCGGCGGTATAGCCGAAGAGTACTCGCGCGCCGTTGTTCCAGCTGGTGATGATGCCGTCGAGGGTCTGTCCGATTATGGCGTCACCGGCCCATTCGACAATATTGGCGAGCTGGGTGTTCTCCACCAGTTGACCGGCCAGTTTTTGTTCGCTTTGCTGCAATTCCATGGTGCGCTGTCTGACCAGTTCTTCCACGTTGTCGCGGGTTAATTCCACCTCCGCCTGTCTGGCTGCAATGGCATGCATTTCAGCAACATTGGCCTGACAGCACTTGATCAGGAAGAAGTCTTCGAACACAACCCACCACGTATGCTCCAGCCAGCGCAGCGGTTCTATGGCATTGACTCCATAGATGGACATGGGGAAATACAAACCCCTCAGTATGTGGTCTGCCACCACCACCAGTGACGCTGTGATCAGCACGCGCCAGTCTCGATAGAAGCTCAGGAATGCCAGGGAGCCGAATATATGGAAGTGCGTCTCGATGCGTCCGCCGGTGAGATGGATGAAGAGCGCGGAGTAAAGCATCTGGGCGATGGCGACGGTGTGGCGGGTTACGGTTTCGCCCGGTTTCATGTATATAAGGTAAATCGGCCTGGCAATGATCAGGGCACCAAGGAAGATTGATGTCCAGATGTGTATGTGCACGGCGCTCTCGGCCCCGGTCCAGGTGCGGGGTGAACTGATGCAGGCCACAAGAATGCCGGCCAGCCACTGGGCGTAAAGCAGCCAGGCGAAAAGTTTATCCGTGCGTTTGTAGACGGCGTTTTTTTGTTCGTTGAACAATACTTCGCCGCGAGCGTTCAGTTGGTGCACCAGGTTTGAGTCCGTTTTCAATTCAAACATAGCCCCTTGGCCTCATGCTCCGATAATTTGCCTGTCAGGGGGCATCCAAACGCTGGTGTTATTGGTTCCCCGGCGGTCGTGCCGCCTCTTTGAACTATCTCTTCGATGATGCTCAGCCCCCGATTGTCGCCCTCGTGTCCCCGGGAGCCTGTGATGCCGCCTTTGAATCTCAGCCGACCTGTCCTGTCATAGAGGGCGCATTCGCCCGATGTCTGGGCGCTGAAGACTGTGCTCTCCTTGCCCTCCGGGTCCACCTGAGCGGTCGCCCCCGGCAGGGACTCAACCGTTGTCCACAAATGGGTCTTTTCCCAGCCTGGTTGGAAAACGTTTGGTCTGATGAAGAGCACCTGGGCGCGGATCTGCGGACATTTTGCGAGGAGAACGGCCAGTTCGTTCAGCGTAGCGTTGCTGCACGGGCACTGAGGGTGTAAAAAGAGCACAAGAGTGTACGGACTTTCGCTCAATTTCAGGCCGGTAGCGGCCGGCCAGGTGGGACCGACCGTTGAGGCCGGGCCGGGACGGCCACCGTACGCCAGCATGGCGTGGAAACCGGCACAGACGCAGACGAGCCAGATCGCAGAGGAAACTACGAGATTTGTTTGGGCGAAATTCATTTTCATCGTCTTGCTAATAATTAGCTTTGGCCAGGATCCTGCCTATTTCTTCCGGTAACTTCATCGGGTCGAAGGGCTTACCGATGACGCCGGCGGCACCCAGGGTTGAGTAACCTTCCACTTCGTGGGTCTGCACCTTGGCGGTCATGAAAATCACCGGCGTTTTGGCCACGGCGGCGTTCTCCTGCAGCAGTTTAAAGGTTGTTGGACCGTCCATTCCCGGCATCATAACGTCGAGGATGATAACGTCCGGGTTGAAGGCCGGACCGATATCCAGGGCTTCCTGCCCAGATGACGCCATCAGGACCTGCCACTTCCCTACCTTCGAGAGGCAGAGCTCGCCTATCTTCCGGATGGACGCATCGTCATCCACCATGAGCACCCGTTCAATTTGCATCGCTCCTCCATGGGGAGCGAGAAATCGCCCCTTTTACCATGGTTCCACCAATGCCCCCTATGTACATCACCCGTTCGGGGGGCATGGTGGGGTGATTTTTTTGTCGGCGAAGTCCCCCCATTTGGATGATGCACAGAACTTGGTCCGGCGGTCACAATGAAATTGGAGGATACCAATGTCTGAACCGGCCTATACAATTTTGCTCATCGGCGAGGAGTCCTGCGACCGGCAGATGCTCGTTGACCTGCTGGAGCAGCGCGGTCATCGGGTGAAGCGAGCTCGCAGCGCCACTGATGCCGAGCGCGCACTGCGGCACAGAGTTGACGTGGTGCTGGTGGACCAGCGCGTGCGCGGTACAAACGGAATGGCCTGGATTCGCAGGCTGCGCGGCCAGGGGCTGACCATTCCCGTGGTTTTCTGTGCCGGCTCTGACTGTTCGGCCAAGACATACGATGTTTTGCGTCATGGACTTGATGTGGCGGCAATTGTAGAAAAGCCGATAGTGCCGATTGTCGTGGCCAATCAAATTGAGTCTCTTTTGCCGGACTGTGGTGAGCACACTGCCACCGCGGTCGATTACGAGGTGCTGCAATTTGACCCGCCGGTGGATGAGCTGGACGAAGAGCCCGGCGCGGTTTCGGGCGAGGTCGACTCGTGGCGTCTGCGGCTGGCTCTTGAGGAGGAGCAGGAGACTCTCGAAGCGCTGCAGGCTCTCGGTCGAGTCTATATAAGCGATGTGCCTGAGATGCTCTATGATTTGCGTGGGCAAATATCTTCGGCGATGGAGAGCGGCACTGTCTGCGAATCTTCAGCCCAATCATCAGATGGAAATTGTAGCGGACCTCTGCCGTCGGCAATAACGATCGCCCACCAGATGCGCGGCACTGCCGGCTCCCTGGGTTTCCCCGAACTCAGCCGTCTGGCTGGAGAGGTGGAGGCGCTTTTGACGTCTACAGCGGCTTTGCC
>JAFEAV010000067.1 GCA_018266215.1 Cyanobacteria bacterium SZAS LIN-3
GGGCACTCCGGGTGGTACCGCCTTTTTTGCCCACATCGGCGGATTTGTTTTCGGCATCCTTTTACTGCGCTTGTGCCTTAAAAGACAAGGACCTCCAGAAAGCGATGAACAGCTGCCCATGCCTTTCTTCGTCTCCGCAGCCCTGGTGGTCTACGGAGCGGCGGCGATCGGCTTTTCAGTCTATCGCGCCAACACAGCGCCAGTCGTACCGGCAACAACCAATGTAATCGCGCCGGCCATTAAACAACCTGCGATTGCCCCGGCCTCCCACCCGCAGTCCCACTCCCACTCAAGCCAGGCAACACACAAGCACCACAAGACGCAGGCAAAAGGTCACTAGCCTCAGGAAACCTCAACAAGCTCTTCTTTCGGCAGTTTGACCTCGCGGGGCCGGGTCGTTTGATTCGCTTTTTCGGTATCCTTTTCTTCCAACCGATATGCGGTCCAGGTGCCATGGTTGCTCAAATTGCCGCTGGATATCGTCCAAGTGCCGCTCATTTCCTTGCCGTCGGCGGTCATAGTCCCCTGATATTCAACGGGCGGGCCATACACTGATGTGAGGATAACTGTCTTATTGCCTTTCTTCACTACGTCATTGATTTGACCTTGATTCAAATAGACTTTAGTAAAGCGGACCGAGGGAAAGGAGAACGAGCCGGTGAGAGTCGCTTCCCCTAACTGGCAGTCGTCCTCTATAGCGCCCTCAATTTGGACACCGTGCTCCGAGATGAAAGCAGTAAACGTACTGTCCTGGTGAGGGAAAAGGGGTACCTGGTAATGCCCGCGCCATTTGCCTGCGATGTTTGGTGTGGCCATACAGTTGCTCTAGCTACTGACTCTTCAGCTTCTTCAACAGCGCTTCGGTCGACTCCGAGCCCATGCCACTCATACCGCTGCCGCCCATGCTCGGATCCGGACTGTCCGAATCACCCATCATAAGCTGCAATTCGCTGGTCACGAGTTTATAGTTTTTCGGCGCGTCGAAAACCGATGCCGGCACTTTCTTCTTGGTTATTTTCATGGTCTCGAAGACAGGCTTAAACTCGGTGAAAGAATTAGGTTTGAGCATCTCTGCCTTAAGCACGATGCCTTTTTTTACTTCTACTTTGACGAAGTTGGTCATCAGCTCGCCCACTTCCTTCGGCGCCGGGAAGCTGTCGGCGACCCAGATATTGCCGGCGACATAAGGCTTACTCGGCTCACCCGGTTTACGTTTTTTGGAAGGCACGCTCATAAGCGCTTCCTTGCGGCAGAGATATCCTTCGATCATCTCTTTCTTGCCGGTTTCTTTTACCGTATAGCGCGCAAGCTCTTCAGTCTTTTTACCTGTAGGCAGATTGAAAAGCTTCTTTTTCCACTCACTGTGCGGGCGGACGAGATAGCTCTTGGACTCGGGGTTGAAAGCTATGCCATCCCACTTGGGCGGGAAAGTCATCCAAACAAGACCCATTTTCGACATAGAAAAACGAATGCCCGAATCACTCACGGTCATCTCAACGTTTCCGACAAATGTACTAGTCTGCTTCAAAACGATGGCATCAACAACACCTTTGCTTGTGGGTATCGGCGGCAGCGACTTGCCGGCAGGCTTGGGTACCGAAGGTGAAGGAGCAGCGAAACTGATCGACGACGATGCCAGAGCCAACACCGCAGATAGTGGCAGGGCAAAAAGAGCACGAGAAACAAATGAAAAAGGCCGTGTCATTTAGGTAATTCCATGGGTGGTGGCAAAAAGGACCAGAGCGAAAATATATGTTTATCCGGCTTGTCCGAAGCAGCTTGAATCAACTGGACCAGCTCAGGTATGGATTGTACCGGGCTATCGCTAATAACTTCAATAATGTCGTCCTGCTGACGCGCATGTTTAAAGATGCTTTCCTGATTGTTCTTCTTGGCATCGTAGACTACTACGCACGGGTATTCTTTGGCGTCTTCGAGATGGGCAAAAACAACTCCGGGCTGATTTATCAGTTTGTATTCGATCACCGACATACGGCAGCCGCACTTGATATTTTTGAATTTCGCCCGCAGCAAATGCATGCCCGAATCATCACTTTGCAAGAGCTGACCGACGCAGCAGAGCACATGAACAAACATACTCTTATCGCGAGGCACGGAGACGCCGTGCCCGGCAGGAGCGTTAGGCTCAGCCTTGCCCTCGACACTTGACTGCCGAAAAACTGTCATCGCCTCATCGGCGCGACCGGCGGCAAGACGATTGCCAATCATGCTTACTATGAAGCGACTTTCCCCGGGGCTAAATTTGAGCGCCGACTGATAGGCGCTGTAAGCCATGTCGAGGTGCTGGGTGGTCTCAAAGTTACGACCAAGCTGGTAGAAAAAATCCCCCTGACCGAAGAAGTTTTTCTCGCAAATAGCAAGAAGTTTGTGCTTCAAATCGGGGCCGACATCGGCATCAGAAGCCAGGGCCAGGCCAAGGGCAGCTTCTTTGTCCACGAGTTTTTCGCTGACCACACCTTCCACCATAGACTTGATTGTGGAAGAATCTCGCTCGGCAAGGGCAGTCTTGAAGCGCAGCACCTGTAGTTCATAGTTTTGCGGATCGAGCTTGAGAGCCCGGGTGAAACAGGCCGTAGCATTAGGAAAAAGTCGCAAAACATAATAGGTGGTGCCGAGGCTGATCCACTTACTACTCGAATCTTCGGGTGTTTCGCAGGCGGCCTTGAGCTCTCGCTCGGCGATTACTCGACCGTCGGTACCGTCGACGCTCAGACACTGCGCCACACCCAGCTTCGGTCGATAATCCCGGGGATTGAGGGCCTCAGCCCTTTTGTAAGCTTCGACAGCGTCCGCCCGCTGACCATTTTTCTGGAGCAAAATACCAAAGTTAGTCTGGGCATTGGCATCCGACGGAGCCAGTCGCGCCGCTTCCTTGGCCGATGACAGACTGTAAATCAGGGCCCTGTCCTTGCTCTCAAAGACCGCCAGCGCGATGCGATAACGCGTATTTTTTGGTGCCAATTGGCAGCATTGATGCCCCAGATCATAGGCCCGGGCAAAACGATTGAGTTCGTAAAACTGCAGGGCCTCATTGTAAAGCCGCTCGGCTTCAGCCGAAGGGGCCGGAGCAGTCGAGTTGGAGGCTGCTGGCGCACCAGGGCAAGAGATTGCACAGCTGACCATTTGAGCCATAGCCAGAAAAGCCGCCGCAGAGCCGCGAGCAACAGCCTTTGCTCCGGGGCGGGAATCATGATAAAAACGGGTTGCCATCAAACTACGGTCACGATCTCAAAGTGGAAAGAGCGGAAGAACGCACAGCAGGCACTATAACATGCTTACGCGCCGTTATCCGACTGGAGCCGCACTGTAACGCACACCGCCAATGGTATCAAAGGTCGAGCTGATATCTAGTACTGATGCTCGGAAAGATAAGCGGACTTCAACGCCTTGTAGGCAATGAATCCGTAGACAAGAAAAAGGATGATAAATCCGACAAAATAGAATTTAAATCCGAACCGAAGCAGGGGACGGAATAAATAATCGATAACGAGAAACCCGGTCGATGCGCCCATATTATCCCGGCCTTAGCCGTTCTCCGTAAAATAAGCCGAAGGAATGGTCCGCGGCTCAATATTAATTTATCGGCACAATGATATCGCCTTGCTCCTTACTATGGGAGAGATGGAACTTAAAATTTTTCCCCTGACAACCCGGTTTTCTCTCATATTTCTCCTCACACCAGTATGGTGACCGACAGTAAAAGCACCCGTCGGCGCTGCTAGAATCAAGGACTTCTCAGGCGGCAAACAAAGGCGACCGACTCCAGTGACGAATAAACGCGCTCTTGCAACAATGCTCTGCCTGCTGCCGTTTTTGACCGCCTGTATCGCACCGCGCCCGGAGGGCGGCGGTAGCAAAAACAAGCAGGCGGGTGCCATTACCGGGGCCAATGCGTCCGGCGCCGCTAAGGTCCAGGACAATCCCGAAGGCCCCCGGGTGCTCTTCCCCAATCCCGGCCCGCGCAAGCTCTATGTGGATAAAGACGGCAACGAATTCTGGCAGGGGCGCGGAGAAGTAGGCAAATTTGGCCGAGCGCTGAGACTGGCAGAGTTTGGTGCCGGACCGAAGACATTCAACTGCTGGGATGCAGGGGACGCGACCAGCCACGGCATCGGACTGATTCAAAACGAATCGCTGGTCGACTACGATCCCTGGACGGGCAAGCCGATACCCCGGCTGGCCAAGTCCTTTGAGGTCAGCAAAGACGGGCGCACGGTTACTTTTGTTTTGCGCAAAGGGCTCAAGTGGTCGGACGGGCACCCCCTCAACGCCGACGATGTAGTCTTCACCTACGGCAAGCTCGTCAAAGACGGCTACGGCGAATCAAGTGCCCGCGATACCCTGAGCGTCGCCGACGACTATCCGGCGGTAAACAAGATCAACGACCTGACTGTTGCTTTCACTTTCAAAACACCCTTTGCGCCCTTCCTCTACAACTTGAACTCGGTCACAGTCGCGCCCAAACACATACTTGAGCCGCTGACAAAAAAACCAAAAGACGATTTTCACAAATTCTGGGACATCAATACCGATCCCAAAACCCTGGTAGGCAGCGGGCCTTTCATCCTGGACAAATATATAGTCGGCCAGCGCTATGAGCTGAAGCGCAATCCATATTTCAGCATCGTAGACAAGACCGGTCAGAGACTGCCCTACCTCGACAAAATATCTGTCGAAATCGTCCCCGACCAGAATACTGAAATCATGAAGTTCCTCGGCGGCGAAGTCGATTTGCTCGATGTAAAAACAGTGCGCGGGCAGGACGCCAGTATGCTCAAACACAAAGAAGCGCAACTGGGATTTACCCTCTACAATCTCGGCCCCGATGACGGCACCATCTTTCTATTGCTCAACATGGCCCGGCGCAAGAACCCCAAGACTGGCAAGTATTTCGTCGACCCGATTAAACAAGAATGGTTCAACAACAAGGATTTCCGCTGGGCGCTCAGCCATGCCATCAACCGCCGCGGCGTAATCAACAACGTACTCAAGGGCGTGGGCTATCCTCTATACACTGTGGAAACCCCAGCCAGCCTTTATTTCGACAAGGATCTGAAGCCGATAGAATACTCTCTGGACAAGGCCAACGAGCTCCTGAGCAAGGCGGGCTTCGTCAAAAAGGATGGCATACTCTACGACGCCAAAGGCAACCCCGTCGAATTTTCACTCACCACCAATAGTGGCAACGGCATCCGCGACGCAGTTTGCATTATGCTCAAGGAAGACTTCAAAAAGCTGGGCATCAAAATCAATTATCAACCGATTGAATTCAACACCATGATTAATCGCATCCACCAATCTCTGGACTTCGACGCAGTCATGATGGGTCTTACAGGCTCGCGCTTCGAGCCCTACGGCGGAGCAAACATATGGAAGAGCAACGCCCGCATGCACAATTTTGACACAAGACAGAGCATCGACGAAAAAGAGCCTTACCTGAAAGACGTGCGCCCCTGGGAAAAAGAAATCGACAAAGCCCTCGACGGCGCCGCCAACACCTACGATGAGGCCCTGCGCCACAAACTCTACAACCGCTTCTCTGAAATCGTCTATGACGAGCAAGCGCTCATCTTCATCTACACAAACGTCATGCTCACCGCCGCCCGCAATCATGTCGGCAACTATCGCCCAACCCCCTACGGTAGCGTCTATTACACACCCAAGGGTTCGATGTACAACCTGGAAGAAATATACATAAAGGGGGCCCACTGATGTCGCTTCCCGTCTATATTCTCAAACGCATCCTCCAGGCACTGCCCCTTCTTTTCGTCATATCGGTGCTGGCTTTTACAATGCTGATGATCTCGCCGGTCGATCCACTGGCGACGATGAAGGCCAATCCATCAGTATCGGCGGCAGCCATCAAAGCCGAGGAAGAAAGACTTGGCCTCAATAAACCGGCTCCCGAGCGCTACGCAATCTGGCTGTCAAACACAATGCAGGGCAATCTCGGCGTTTCCTCCACCGGCGGCTCGATCGCCCGCCGACTTTTCACCTGTGCCGGAAACACACTCCTGCTCAATGTTTTCACCTTCACCTTCGTCTGGCTGATAGCACTGCCGGCAGGGGTTTACGCCGCCGTGCACAGGGGTCAGTTTATCGACAAAATGTTCGGCATCATCACATCAACAGGCATGTCGATGCCGACCTTTCTCATGTGTTTCCTGCTTTTGATGTTTGCTCTGGCTACAGGCGTCTTGCCCATCGGCGGCATGACTTCGCCCAATTTTGACGACATGGATCAGTTTCACCAGATGCTCGATATCGGGCACCATCTGATTATGCCGGTCTGCGTTCTGACATTCATACAACTGGCGGGCATCCAGAGACAGGTACGCAGCAATCTGCTCGACGTTTTGCGCGCCGACTATGTACGCACGGCCCGGGCCAAAGGTGTCGACGAGACGAAAGCCATCTACAAGCACGCGTTGCGCAACGCGGTCAATCCACTGATTACGCTTTTAGGATTTGAATTTGCCAGCCTGCTCTCCGGCGCTGCCATCACCGAAATGGTGCTGGGCTATCCCGGTCTCGGTTTTCTCACTCTGGGCGCCGTCCTCACAAAAGACATCAATCTTGTCATGGCCTCGCTGATGATGGGTGCCACCATGCTCATCCTCGGCAATCTGCTGGCCGACGTACTGCTCAAAGTCACCGACCCGAGGATATCGATTAACTGATGACCCAGGGTGTAATAGCTGAACCAATCAAAGTCAATCCGCTGCGCAATCGCAGCGGCATTTTCTGGCAACTCTGGCGCGACAAAGTAGCCAGAACCGCCCTGATAGTGCTTTTTTGTTTCTATTTCTGCGCTGCCTGCGCTGACTTCCTGGCTCCATACAGTATGGAATTTGGCGACACAAATATAGGCAATGCTCCCGCCACCCTTATCCATATATACGACGACAACGGTGACCTCTGCGCCCCTTACGTACTGCAAGTAGAACAGCAAAACAACCTGGAAACCTACCAGCAGACATTTACAGAATTGCCCGACAAAAAGTATCCAATCAAACTCTTTGTCCAGGCCGAGCCCTACAAACTTTTTGGCCTGGTTCCGCTCAATATCCATCTCTTTGGCGTGGATGCACCGGCCAGGCTTTTCATCCTGGGCGCCGATATGAACGGCCGCGACAATTTTTCCAGACTATTTTTCGGCGCGCAGAAGAGTCTGACCATTGGATTTCTCGGCCTGCTAATAGCCTTTCCCATAGGCATTTTATATGGTGGCATTTCCGGCTATCTGGGCGGCGCCATCGACAATGCCATGATGCGTTTTGCCGAGGCGGTGATGTCCATACCGTCGTTCTACTTGTTGATAGGTCTTGCCGCCGTGCTTCCCACCGGTATGTCAGGAGTCCAGCGTTTTGCCCTGATTACCGTCATACTCTCCTTCATTGGCTGGTCGCCTCTTGCCCGGGTAATCCGCGGCATGGTCCTGACCATCCGCGAGGAAGAATTCGTCCAGTCGGCAAGGGCAGTCGGCCTGCCTGAATTTCAAAATATCGTTAAACATGTACTGCCGCAAACTGCCAGTTATGTTATTGTGGCCGCAACGCTGCAGGTACCCAACTTCATTTTGTCCGAAAGCAGCCTGAGCTTGATTGGTCTCGGTATCCAACAACCCGACGCCAGTTGGGGTAATATGCTGAAAGCCGCCATGGACCAGCCAACGGAACTCCTGAATCAACCATGGCTTATTACCCCGGGCTTCTTAATTTTCACTACGATCCTTTGTTTCAACTCAATCGGTGACGTCCTCAGGGACGTGCTGGATCCAAAACTTCAGGGGCGCTCATAATGGAAACGATGCAAATCATTGAAGTAGCAGGCATTGCTCTAGCCGCCCTGGCACTCAGTTTTGTTTGCGTCAATAATAGACGCGGCGGTGGTGACTATCTTTGCAGTGACTGTCGGTTCAATGCCGATAAGGACTGCCTCAAAGTCGGTCGGCCCCAGGTGATGGTTTGCACAAGTTATCGCCAGGGATCAGCCGGAACGACAGAATCCGACATTAATAAGTAGCTTTAGCGCCTTTGGCTGCCACCGCCGGCATGCGGTTGGAGAGCGCCGCGGACAGCTCCGGCGCGGCGGTAATTTTCTCTGCAATTTTAGCCGCTAACTTGACGCCGCCGTCAGCATTCAGGTGGACAGTGTCGACAAAATCGGCGACAGTAAACTCCGGACTGTCACTCAAGTCCAGCCACTCTGCCCCGGCACCGCCACAACTGAGCAAAAGCCGTCCGCGAAACTCCTGCCAGAAATCATCGGGTAAAATCTTGCGGTTGATCTCGGTCAGCGGCATGCCGACAACAAGCACACGCACACCCTGCTCACTCAAGAAAGAGAGATAGTTCTTGAAATAAGTCATCTGCGCTTCGTAGTTGGCCGGATGCGTATTGCGGTAGCGCTTCTTGTAATCGTTGACGTTATTGACGAAGACTTTGAGAGAAGTCGGATAGAGCACAGCTTCACCGGGCTTGATATTGCCCTGGTAGCCACCCATCACAAATTTCACCTGCTGACTGGCACTGTCGGACGATTGACCGGAGTCTGCGCCAGCACCACTAATGGTGTCAGCGGAAGCGGTCTGATTTTCTTCAGACCATTTTTTTGACCAATCATCTATTTCGGTAGTAAATCTGCGCAGCGGCAATTCACTGGAGACAACATGTGTAAAGCGCGACCAGGGGTCGTTGTATGCAAGATCGGCATAGCTACTGAGATCGCTGTGCGCAGAGAAAAATCTGTACGGCTCGGTGGCACCGGCTCCAGGCAAAGTGTTGTCGATAAAATCGCGAGGGGAAACGGTGAGAACAAGCAAAGCCGGCTTACCATGCGCAGCAAATAAACTCTTAGCGATAGCAAAATGATCCGAGACCATGGCGCCCGGCAGCGCAGAAATGAAGACATAAGGCTTCACGCCAAGCCTGGCATTCAGGTCGCGTTCGAGCACATCGCAATGATGATTCTCAACAAAATCAATGGGCTTGTTCAAAACTCTGGCGTCTGCAGCCTGAAGGCCACCAATTTGCGAACTGCCGCAGAGGACGATTTCCGGTTGATGTTCGGCGGTCATGTAAGAGCGCGCCAACCACCAGCTCGATGGTTTTCCCTGGGCGAGGACCTTCGGCGTCAGTGCAAAATCTTTCGCGCAAAACTGCTCGGGCGGAGCCTGCGGCGTTACGCCGATGGCCAGATTTACCGCCGCAAACAGGAGAAAGGCCGATAGAGTCCGACAAATCAAACTGGGTTTGCTCTTGTTTCCATTTTCGGGGACAAAGGCCCTGGGGCTAAATATTGCCGTAGGCTTTTGACATGACAAGAATAAACCAAAGCTCTTGTTTACTGCCTGAATCCATTCTCAGAGCGGCGAAAACTTACAAGAATACTTAAAGAGCATCAGACCCCAGTGCCGGTTCACCCACCGGTCTCACTGGGGTCTGCTCCAAACTTACTGCGGGTTGCGCAGTAAACCGATTCCAAATAACCGGGCCGAAAACACGCTCTCTTGTGTTGTGAGACTTAGTCCGGGATCCATTGCTGGTAGCCCGCTGACAGTGGAGCAATCGCTTCAGTTCGGTATGGATTTATCATAGCAAACCGACCCGAAGCTGCCAAGAGGTAAATGCCCGGCAAAAGGAATATTATTTTCTTGTAAGGTTGCCCCACGCCCAGATTGCAAAGCCGGACTGGCCTCAGCTCTTCAGACAGTCGCGTGCCAGAATTCCGCCTCATCTTCGCTGGTTACCAGAGAAAATTCCTCCCTGATTTCCTCCAGCTTTTTCTCCTGCCTTGCAGCAAGAGTTTTTAGTTTGGCCGTAACCTGCGACAAATCAGAGAGAGCCGCCAGGAGTTGCAATATTTCAGCTCGCAAGTAACGCTGAAGCAGTGGAAGTTTCTCCGCATATCTGGATTCAGCAAGTAACTGCAAAAGCTCCAGGCGGCTCTGAGCGATGAGATCAGACGGGGACAATTTTTCGGCGCGTATATCCGCAAGACATACAGCGAGAGCCTGGTCGAATTTTTCAAAGCTTTGCTTCAGCCGGTCAAGCTGCTCACGAGAGATTCGAGCACCTTCAACTCTTGCGGCAGCCGCCGAAGTGTTCGACGAAGCATTCGCCGGCATAGGAGCAGTCACATTCGGCTGAACTCCAAAGTGGTCACTGAAAATCTTTTCCATAATCGCATCGGACACAGGTGTGTTGAGCAAGTTGCGGACTGCATCCTTGGACTTGGATAATAATCCCGGCGCCTTCGGAGGCTCCTGCGCAGCTGCAGGAGGTGCTGCTGGTGGCACCTGCGGTGGTGGCAAAGCCGCCGGCATCTCAGAACCGGCAGCTTCACCCCAGCCGTCAGCCTGACCCTGCAAGGGCGTTGCCGCCCCCCAAGAACCGGTGTCGGTCGCACTAGAGAAATCGGCTCTCTTTGGGCCAGGAACACTTGAACTATCATTAGCATTTGCAGAAGAAGCATCTGATTGAGCGCTGATCTTCTGGCGAATGGACTCGGCGAGTGAGTCAGGCATGGCAGCGCCCGACTCACGGTCTGCGAAAGAGTTATGGCCAATGGACGGTAGTTGTCTGGCGCCCCAGCCGGCACCTGAAGGTGGTGCACCCCAACCGCTTGCTGGTGCAGGAGCATTGGCGGCTCCATAATTTGCGGCACCAAAATTAGCACCAGTGGAGCCAATAGATCCAATGCTTTTCAGCCAAGTATGACTATCTACAGGCTCTGCCCACTGCGCTGGATTTTCTACAGCTTGCACCACTCGCCTCATTGCGCCGTCTTTGTTGACGACTTCCGCGTTATCAACGGCGACGAAGGCCGTAAACTTCGTCAAAATAGAATGCGCAACGGCGATGGAAACAATCCGTTTCTTCAGCTCGGTCTGCTCTTTTCCACCGGACAGCCGGAACTGATCTTCCAGGTCTACAACCAGAGACTTAGCCCATAGTTGCGGCAGCGCCTGCACATCGGTTGCCCGAGCGGCAATTTCAGTACTGAAGTCGCGGCCATCGACAAACTTACCGCTCAATCTAACTTTTAGTGATTCGGTATCTTTGCCCTTCTGTGGCGACAATTTGAAAAAGGCGTTCAGGGCACGCCCCTCAAACAAATCTTGCAGACGAACCGGTGTAATTGAATCCTTCTCAATACCGCAATTGATGTCTTCGATACGTAGATCGGTGATGATAGGACAGCCAATCTCACGACCAACGTGAGCGAGAGCCGTCTCCAACTGCGCACCCGGCTCGACGAAACTGCATGTACCACCGGCAAGTGCCGCCAATCGGCGCAGGAAGCCATCGTTAACGGCAGTATCTATACCGACTGTGAATACACGACTGTCCCCGATTTCTTTCTGGATGTATTTGAAGATGGCGGCTTCATTGCCAACTTCACCATCGGTCAGGACCACGACAACAGGCATGCGATTGCTTCTGTCACTGCGACTCTGCATAACCTGTACGGCTTCCGCCAGAGCGCCGCGCAATTCAGTGCCGCCGCGAGCGTCAATAGTGCGTAGATATTTCTGACCGACTTCCTGGCCGGCTTCGTCGGCGTTGAGGAAACGAACACCGCCGGAGGCAGTCAGCCATTCGAATGAAGTATCAAAAGCCTGTATGGCAAATCTATCGCGGGGGCCGAGAGTAGCGAGCAAAAAGGAACAGGCGCGAGCGGCCGAGACCATTTTCAAGCCCTGCATAGAGCCCGAGCGATCGAGCACAAAAATGACATCACGGGCCGGCAGAACGAAGTCATTTTCTGCCGGAGGCATGAGCGAGATCATGCCGTACCCGTTGTCATATACGAGGAAGTTCGAAGACACTTCCTCCTGGGCCACGCGCCAGCGCAGAACAAAATCGCGGTCCAGCAGTTCGTCGGTGCGGGAGAGGGCAACTTTCAGGCCTTCCCTCTTTGAACCGACTCTTGTAGCGTGCTGCGAACAGACGAGATCTTCGATGGTGTCACCAGCAGCGATGTCGACAGCAATTGTAAGAGCAACACCGGAGTTGACACCTTTGAGCAAGCGCGGAGGGGAAATACGAGAAGCGTCGGGGACTTGATCCGTATCAAGTTCTACACCGTCGCCCACGTTCAAACGTTCTAAAGCTTCACCCGGTATGTAGCGTGGTGCCACCACCAGCGGTAGGCGCAACTCGGTCATACCCTGATCAAAATAGGCGAGTTTTTCAGAGTAGGTCAAAACGACCGTAACCTCTTCCCCAGCAGGGAGATTGCCAACTTGCACAGTAAAGACGTCGTCCCGCTCCTGCTCCAACAGAGCTGCGCGTTTGCCTTCCAGCATGGCCTGATCGTACTGTTTGCGGGCGGCCTGACGCTCATCGACTTTGCCTTCGATAATGCGCTCACCCACCTTCAGCCGGAAACTGCTGACTACACTGCCACCGGCAAGGGGGAAGATATAGACGGCCTCGATCGCTTCTTCATAGGGATTTTGAAAGACTTCGCTGACAGTGACATGGGCGATGCGATCGACCACTTTGGCGCGGATATCGACGCTGGCAAGTGGCAGTTTGATGCGCTTGGCGCTGCTGGTCAACTCAATTACGCCGAGACAACGGCGAATAGCATCGGCGGCGGAATTTTGCTTCAGAAGTGGAACGGCTGTGCTCATTTGGCTTCTCCGTTATTGCCGGGGGTGGCATGTTGTAAGGCTTCAATTGCCTGGCGGATTTTTACTTGCAGCTCGTCCCAATCAACGTCTCCGACCCAGGACTGGTCGGCCATGATCTTGAGGCCCGGCTCCAGCACTATCTCGCGCCAGTAATTCGGACGAATAGTTTCCCTGGTCGCCAGCACCGGAACTTTGGTCTGGGTCATCTTTTTTTGATCGAGGATTACAGCATCGATCAGTGCTTCCAATTCAGCTTCGCTCAGTCCAAAGAGCAGCTCCTGAATCTCGGTCAGCGGCAGAGTTGCTCGCTGCATCGTCTTGATGGCGATGATCTGGAGAATGTGACGCCTGTTGTATTTTGCTACCCGTCCCACAATCAGGGGCCTGTCGATCAGACCGAGGGTGGTGTAATAGCGAATTGTCCGCATGTCGGGCACAGTTGAGATGCGGTTATCTTGCAGGCTGTCGGAAAGATCGTTTGCCTTGAGGAGGCGCGCGATTTCCTCACACAGCTCTTCAATGGTCAGGGCGTAGGAGCTATTTGCTATCATGACAGTATTCTGACAGTTTGCTGTAATACTGTCAAGGTTTACTGTAACGGTTTGTGGGTTCAGGAGCCCGTGGCCATTTCAGCCCAAACAAACGCCCCAAAGAGGGGCGGTAACGTACCTATATAAGCAAAACCGTGACAGTAATCTTACTTCTCTTTGTTGAGAAGACCGACGAAGATTTTGACCAGGCGGGGGTCCCATTCTCGGCCGGCACCGTCCTGGATCAGGCGAATAGCCTGTTCATGGTCGATACACTTACGGTACGGGCGCTCACTGGTCATGGCGGTGTAAGCGTCCACCAGCGAGACTATGCGCGCTTCAATGGGGATGACGTCGCCTTTCAGGCCATTGGGATAGCCGCTGCCGTCCCAGTGTTCCTTATATGCTTCAACGATACCGGCAATTTTGCCCAGAACCTTGGCCGGCTCCAAAAATTTCGCGCCGGCGTGCGGCACTTGATTGATATAGACCCGGTCTTCCTCAGACAATGGATCCGGCTTCTTCAGTACTTCTTCCGGCACGGCCATTTTGCCGAGATTGCAGAGCACCGCAGCCAGTGACACGACTTCAGTATGGTCCTTGGTCAAATGCAATGATTGGGCGATGCGATTGGCATAGCTGTAAGCGCGAGATGAGCGCTCAGGACCGTATGAAGACCGCTCTTCCACGGCACTGATGAGCTGCGACAGCATGCCCAGCAAGCCTTTTTCTTTGATCAACTCTACATCAAATGTGGGGATGGAGTCTTCCAGTGAAGGTACGGCAATTTCGGTAACGGGACCCATGCGGATATCCTGCTTCATGGCATCGCGCAGTTTCTCTTCGCCACCATCGGCGAGAGTCGGCATCAAATCTTCGGTAACGGTGCAGACTTGATTGCGGCCACGATGTTTGGCGAGGAAAAGCGCCTGGTCAGCCAGTTCAAACAATCTGTCTTTCTGGTCTGAGTCATGGGGGAAGGTGGCGACACCGACAGAACCGGTGACGATGCCGGCACCATCAACAGCTTTTTCACGAATAGCGGCACAAATACGTTCCGCCACCATCTTGGCCCATTTGAGATCGGTTTCCGGCAAGAGCACCACAAACTCTTCACCACCAAAGCGGCCTACAGTGTCGATTTCACGCACGCTGCGTCGGACAACATTGCCGGTATGAATAATCGCGGCGTCACCTACATGGTGACCCTTGGTGTCGTTGATCTTCTTCAAGTAATCGAGGTCAACTATGATAAATGAGAACGGGTGGCCGAATCGCTGGAAACGGTCAATTTCCTTAGATAACTGTTCTTCAAAATAACGCCTGTTAAAGAGACCGGTCATCGGGTCTGTGACGGCCTGACGCTCAACCGTGGCGAAGAGCTCGGAGTGTGAAATAACAACGCCCACTCGGTCGGCCATGTCGATGACCATGCGCATATCTTTGTCGGGGAAAGGTCTGGTGCGATCCTTTGCCACCATCAGCAGTACTGCCTTGAAGTTATTGCCCTGGCCCAGGGGCACACAAATGACCGAGCGATTACTCCACTCCGGGCCGGCAAAATCGGCTCCCAATCGCATGCGCAACTCATCGGCCGGGATAAATACAGTCTGACCGTCGCGCAATTGCTCTTCCGAACCGCAAAAGATCAAGTCAGCAAATACTTGAGCCTTGGGCTTGGGCGGCTCCAACTTAACTTCACCGACCTCACCACTTAAAACCGGCGGTGCGGGCGGCGGAAACTCTTCTTCATTACCGGTGTACTTACACTTAATAGACTCGTTTGATGTTTCACTGTACTGCGATACGACGCACAGATCCAATCCAAAATACTCACGCACCGACTTGACCAGTGTGTCCGAAATCTGGTCGGCTTCTTTCAGTGACCGCTTAATTTCCACTGATACTTTGTTGATCAGTGCTTCCCTGGCCTGATCAGCGCGAATCTGTTGCACGGCCTGGTCTGCACGAATAACGTTTGACAAGTGACCGGCAATGGTCAATCCCAGTTCTCTATCCTGCGGTCTGAACTGCGGACGCTTGGGCTGACGCCGCCAGAGACCAATCACCCCCAGGCGTGTGCCTTCGGAAATAAGAGGCAAAACCAGGGCCATATCGTGCTTGAAGAAAGGATCGCCCTTTCTGGAATATTCCATATTTACGACTTTTCCGCGGCCGCTTTCAAACACCGCCACGAAAGGATTGTCTTTGTTGGAGAGATCGACGGCACTCTCCTCATCCTCACCGATTTGCGGCTCGAGTGTGACCAGGTCCGGATTGAACAAATAAATCTGAGACTTGATGAAGCCCATATGGTCGGCCACGAGCAACACTGATTTGACAAGAGAATCACGGCTGGTTTCGCCTTTGGACTCACGAAACAGACTGGCTATTTCGTTGATCAGTTTCATTTCCTGTGCGTCCATCTCAATCTTCGATTGGTCAAAAGATTGCTGAACAACAACAGAAAGCATTTCGGCTACTTTTTGCAATATGACTGCGTCTTCGGTGCTCCACTCGCGCGGTTTACCGCACTGCTGCAACTCCAAAAATCCGGAGAAAATGCCGCGGGATCGCAGCTGGACCATCAAGCGTCCGCGCACTTCACCCAGCTCAAGCAGGGAGGAGAGGGTGCGCGACATCTTATGCAGATCGGTATCCTGCGCCGTATCCGGAATGCTAATCACCCCGGCCCCCGATTCATCGGGGAAGCGTGACAAAAATTCCAGAACGATCGACATCGACTCTTGCGAATTCAACTGGTTGTCGACAAAACAGGTGTTGCCGATGATTGAAAACTCATTGGTTACAGCCAGCTGATCGCCAACGACCTTCCATATAAGTCCACGGTCAGCACCGAGTCCGTTGGTTAAAGTCTCGATGGCATACTGCAAAATACTGTTCAGGTCGCTGGAGTGTCGCAGTTGGCCGATGATATCGCTAATGATGGCCTGAGCAGCCGGAGGTATGAGGTTTTTTGCATCTGTGTTTTCGCTCGGCGCAGCGGGCGCTGAAGCGTCGGATTTTGTGTTCTTGCCGGCATTCTTCTTGGAATTGTCTCCGTTGGAACCGGACGATACAACGGGATTAAGCATTTCAGAAGGTTCGACCGGAGGCAAAGCATTTATCGGAGCACCCTGCGGTCCGGCGGGAGGCACCGCCGGCGACACCGGCTTTTCGGCACCGGCAGCACCCGAACCAATAGCTTTGTTGGCACCGTTACCACCGATGACAGGCGCGCCGGCAGGGCCACCGGGCCCAATAGCGCCGAATGGTTGGGTTATATTCTGGCCGTTTCCATGCGGGTCCGAGGCATTGGAGACGACATCCATGGCGATGGGCTGAATCTTATTCGGGCCGGTACTGGACATCTGTTGCAGCAGATGTTTGCCACTAATTTCCTGCTGCGCGTAATAACTGTTTGTGTCCCCACCGATTACTCCGGCCCCGCCGGCGGGCATAATCAGCCCCTGTTGCTGGATCGGTGCTTTCACAACCGGCCAGGCGGCCTTGACCATCTGCACATAGTTGGGGGCGCTGCCACCCGGACCCAGTGACACCCGATAATCCTCGACCCTGTTTGAGTCCTGCTGGTTTAAAACCTGCCAGATCGGAAGCAACCGGTTAAAAGACTCTCTAACGATGCCGGGCTCCATCGAGCCGGTGCACTGATACTTGTGCGAACCCTGCGCCTCAAGCGCTTCCTGACCGTATACAACCAGACAAATCTGCGGGCTTTCGACCAGGAAACACCATTCATCCGGGGGATCGTTACGTTCTTCCGAAAAATAGCCGACAAAAGTCGATTCGCGCACCAGTGTGCCGTATTCCCGACCGGGCGGCAGAAGGCGCGAAACGGCCTGCCTGCTCCAGTAAACGATGACGGGCGAGAGGCGCTCCTCAATGGTCAGGCGTTCAACCTGTCTGATAAAAGGTAAAAATGCCTCGGGCGGCAAAATACTGAGGGGCAGCGCGCCCTGACCGGACTGCTGCACCAGCATCATCTGCAGTTGTATGCGGCCGGACTCGCCCATTGTTACCTAACTTTTTACGTGAAGACAGCTGTCAAGCAAATTTACGCCCGATAAATACACGATTTAGTAAGGCATACGAAAGGGTTTCCTCGACATTAGATACCACTGCAATGAGGCACCTAATCTCCTAAATAAAGACTATAACGGCAATGTTACCCTTTACATCACTTCTCTTGAACGTCTATGTAGTGCCGTTGCATGCTAACATTCATTTTCAACCGCCCCGATCAGGGGCTAGAACGGCCAAGCAAGGCCAACGACGAGGCTCATTCCAATTTTGCAAGCGGAAAATAGACAAGAAAAGAATGCCTGCCAGAGCCCACAAGCTCAGGTTCAAAGCGCATACGAAGGCAACATAGAATTTTGGGAACGGGCCTGGAACATGGTCAAAGTGCCCTATACCCAGCTGCCAAGTCTCTCCTATATCCCGCGCATTCCGGAAGTTTTGCAGACAAAAAACGTTAAGCGGGTGCTGGACCTGGGCTGCGGCTCCGGCTGGCTCTCGGTTTATCTGGCCCGCCAGGGCTTTGAGGTCGTGGGCATAGATGTTTCGGCCCAGGCCATTTCACTGGCTGAAACCTGGGCACTGCAAGAAGATTTGAAAATTGCCTTTTCGGTGGGCGATATCGCCGATTTGCCCTATGAAGCCGGCAGTTTCGACGCCATTGTGGCCAATTCAATTTTCGAGCATTTCCCCCTGGAATCGGCCCGCGCCATGGCCAACCGGGTGCATGAGATTTTGACCGATGACGGTATTTTCATTGGTTGCTTTGATGAAGTAGGCGGCGGCCCGGGCGAATATTTCAGCCTGGAAGACGGCACCCACGTTTATACCGACAAAGCGCGCAAAGGTATGCTGCTCAGGCGTTACAGCGCCGAGGAGTTGGCCTCTCTCTTCGGCCACTTCAAAACTATGACCAGCGAACCGGTGGACGCCGGCTCGACTTTTCTAGTGGCCAGCAAAAGTTAGCTTTCAACTCACGAACACTTGAGTTCGGTCCACATGCGATCGTAATAGAAGAGCGCCTCGCCGACGTCGCCGATGTCTTCGCAGCGTGCCAGGACCTTCTCGCCCGGGTAGAGATGCGGGTCTGAAGCCAGTTCCGGCTGCACTTTTTTGAAAGCCTTTTCATTGGCCGTGGCATAATGCGTAAAATTAGCGCAGGCGGCGGCCACGTCAGGCTCAAGCATGTAGCTTATCCAGAGATAGGCAAACTCACGGTGTGGGGCGGTTTTGGGAATGCAAAAGTTGTCGGTCCAGATAGAGCAGCCGTCGGTGGGAATGGCATAGCGCAATTTAGTGTTTTCACGTCTGGCCTGGTAGCAATCACCGCTGTAAACCTGCGACAGGAAGGAATCTCCGGAGGCCAGCTCGACGATCACCTGGTCGGAGGTGTAACACATGACCAGTTGTTTTTGTTCTTTCAGCAGATCCGTAGCCGATTTGATCAAAGAATGTTCACGGGTATTGTAAGAATGCCCCTGCATCTTCAAGGCCGTGCCAATCACCTCGCGCGCATCTTCCAGCATGGTCAAGCGGCCCTTAAAAGCCCTGTCCCAGAGTATGTCCCAGGATAATTCAAGACCGCCGGCGCGATCGCTTGTGCGGGCGGCGGCACCACGTATCCGCTCCATCTCATCAAGATTAAAGCCGATGCCGGTTGTGCCCCAGGTATAGGGCACACTGACGTGCAGGCCGGGATCATAATTGGTACTCTGGAAACGCGGCAAAAGATTGTCCAGCCCCTTAATCCGGTCATGTTCAAGGGCACTCAAAATGTCCAGTTTTTTCAGTTGCTTGACCATATAACTGGAGGGGACAATGACATCGTATCTGGTGCCACCGGCCTGCAATTTAGCAAGCAGCGCTTCATTGGAGGCAAAAGTATCCTGCACCACCCGGATTTTGTAGCGTCGCTCAAACTCCGAGATAGCGTCAGGATGCAGATAGTCAGCCCAATTGAGAATGTTTACCTGACGCTCGCCGTCGTCCGTGCCGGCAGCGCAACCGCCGAGGAGAAAAGTGCAGGCGCCACCAATAGCAGTGCCAAGAGCAGAACCAATGAAGGACCTGCGAGAAAGGACAGTCCCTTGCTTCTCAGCTTCAATTTCCTCAGCGGGTAACGGCATGCAGAACCTCACCGGCGGAAGGTTCCTGACTGGCGGAACCGTCTCTCAAAAGACGCAGATCGCCGGGCGGCAAATAGATTTTCAATTCGGAAGCAGCGCTTATTAATGGCAGATTTTCGGCCGCCACCGTAGCGCGCACAATCATGCCGCCGACGTTCAAACGCAGATCGGCCAAACTGCCCTGATATGAGCTTGATTCCAGGCGGCACGAAAGAACATTAGTGCTGCCGTCGGCATCGCCGGCGGTCAGCCCCTCCTTTTTCTGCAATATCGCTCCCGCCACCACAGGCAGTACCGCCTCCGGCTTGATGCAAAGCTCCACCGCGGCACCGACAGGGGGGACCGTCGCCCCTTCGCCCAGCCTGCAGCGCACGGCCCCGGCCGGACTGAGGCCTTCGACGGCGTCCAGCTCCACCACAATCGACTGACCGCCCTCGTCGCTTGCCAGGGACAGGACTTTGCCGCCCATAACATTGGATCGACCAATAAATCTGGCCACAAAGGCCGTTTGCGGGGTGGAATAAATCTCCAGTGGATTACCTATCTGCTCAATCTTGCCGTGATTAAAAACAGCAACGGAGGAAGAGAGGGCCAGGGCCTCACTTTGATCATGGGTAACCATGACAAAAGTAATATTCAACTCGCGTTGCAGTCGCGATAATTCTTCCTGCATTTCCTCCCGTATCTGCACGTCCAGGGCCGACAGAGGCTCATCCAGGAGCAGGACCACCGGTCGCATGACCAGGGCCCGCGCCAGCGCCACACGCTGCTGCTGACCGCCGGAGAGCTGAGCCGGAAGGCGATCGCCAAAGCTGCCCAGGCGCACGGTCGCCAGGGACTCCTTGCTGCGGGCAAGTATTTCAGCGGCGTTGAGCCCGCCTCTGGCGCGCAGGCCGAAGGCTACATTTTCCAGAACCGATAAATGAGGGAAAAGAGCGTAGCTCTGGAAGACCATATTTACCGGTCGCTTATTGGGCGGCACGCCGTTCATCAAACGGCCGGCGATGAGAACATTACCGCTGGTGGCCGATTCAAATCCGGCGAAGATGCGCAGCATGGTCGTCTTGCCGCAGCCGGAGGGACCGAGGAAGCTGTAAAATTCCCCACCCTTAACAGCCAGACTGATATCGGCCAGCGCGTGATTTTTGGCGCCGTCAAATCTCTTGCACACATCTTGTGCTTCTAGGGCAAAGGCCTCGGACATGGACAGCGACTCTCCGCGAATATGCAGACTGGGACTTAACGTTTCTTGAGACCGACCTTCATGTCGCGGATCAGAAAAGCAACCTGCAGGTTGAGGAGCACTTCCTGCGAATCGATATCGACCTTCAAAATATCAGCTATCTGCTCCAGCCGATAGCGCAAAGTATGCCTGTGGATAAAAAGGGCGCGGGCAGTGGAGTTCAGATTAGCGCCGTGCTCCAGATAGACCCGTAAACTGTCGACCAGTTCAGACTCCCATTCCTCGTCATAGGCCTCCAGCGGACTGAGATTTTCCTCCAGGAACAGATCCAGTTCGGGATGATCGATGACCAGATAGAGAAGACGCTTGACGCCAAGCTCCTGATAGCTGAGCTGGAAGTCGCCGCCTTCATTGATCATGGACCCGATAACCAGAGCCTGTCGGGCCTCACCGTAGGCGTCGGGCAGATCAAGAACGGTGTCTATCAAACGCGCCGAGCCCAGGCGCACATTGACGCCGGGGTTGAGCTCTTTGATTTTATTGACGATATTCTGGGCCAGCTCCCCCCATGGGGCCGTAGTCTTGGCGTGATAGGGCACAACAAAAGCACGCATGCCTTCGGCTTCGCAGGATATAAATCCCTCGTCGGGATAAGTAACCACCGGTGATGCCGGTTTAACATCATCGGGATAGGTCGCGTCGACGGCAAAGACAAAAAAACCATCGCAGAGGTCAAAGCCAAAGTGCCGGTCCAGTCGCTCTTGATCGGCGGCGGAGAGGGCGCGACCAGAGAGCAAATCCTTGAGCAGGCTCTTCTGGGTGACACTGAAAGAAGGCACGTCCTTGAGACGATGACTGAAGTCGACCTTACAGGCAAGAGCCAGGGGGTGCATGTATTCGGACAGTGTGGAAAGGTCATCCTGGGGTCGGATCATGACCGAAACATAGCCGACAATCACTTCGCTGAGCGGTACGGGGAAGACTAAGCGGCGGCCCAGTTTTACCGGGCTCATATGGACATCGAGATTAACTTCGGCCAGGGGACTGGTGGCAGGCGACAGTTGCTCCATGCTCTTCTTATAAGCGCGCAGCGAATTTATGCCTTCCTCGGTCAGATGCTTTTGCTGATTAGCCGGGGTGACGCCCATATTGCGCGAAGCCAGTTCTTTAAATTCGGCGGTTTCCACAACCAACGGTCTGTTGAGCCAGGAAGAGGCGGTCTCGATCAAACCTTCCAGACCCTCCTCCAGGACAATGCTGAGCATAATAGAATAGAGCCGCGCGGCCGAGAGCTTGAGCTCGCGCAGAAAGACAAAGCGCAGGTCCTCAATCACCTGAGCCGGATCACCATAGCTCGGCACCACGATTAGTGGCACTGACGCTTCGGTGCAGCGCTTGAGCAAACGTTTCACCCCGGCATCGCTGAGCGAAGCAGTGCGGACCGCCTCCGGCTCGGTGCCGCCCAGAGCGGTGCCGCCGGCGGCCAGACTGACAGTACCCTGGGCAATGTCGGGAGTGCCCTTGACTAGCACCAGGGCGGATAACTGCGACAGGACGGCAATTTCACCAGGGGTAAGGGCATCAGATCTCGTGACAACCATGCTGCCCGGGCGCGGGGTCAGACCGACGCTGACCACAACCTGGCTGACAGGCTCAGCCAGAAGATTCTCGCCAAAGAGCACCTGAGCCTCGGCCAGGGCATCGGAGGCAAGCAATTGCTTCACTGTCGGCTGGATAGAGTAGGGAGCCTGTGACATATCCAATATATTAGCGCGGCTTCAGTACTCTTGAAACAACACATTAGGTGGTGATAACATTCCCGGCTTGGAAGCCTCTATCTGGATTTTCGATTAGTTAAATAGACTAGGAGGACGACGCAATGAACCGAGCTGAGCTAATCAGCCACATTTCCGAACTTACAGGCCAGACAAAAACTGAAGTCGGAACCACAATGACCGCCATTATTCACTCCATTACCGGAGCCATGAGCAAGGGCGAAAAGGTAACCCTCGTAGGATTCGGCACATTCGAGCGCCGCAACCGTCAGGCCAGAACGGGTCGCAACCCGCGTACCCTCGCTCCCCTGCGCATCCCCTCGAGCAAAGTCCCCGCCTTCCGCGCCGGACAGGAGCTCAAGGATGTGATCGACGGCCGCGCCCGGCAGAAAGCCTGGGAACATGCCAAACCCGCTCATAAGGCCGCTGCTAAGAAAGCCGCTCCCAAAAAGCCGGCTCACAAATCAGCCAAAGGCAAAAAGCGCTAAGCCCTGAAGACTTAGACAAAAAGATAGGGTCCGGGAGGTTCGCCTCACCGGACTCTTTTTTTCCTCTAATTCGCCTCGATATTTCAGTACTAAAGACAGTGCCGGGGGCGGTGCCGAAATGGAGCAAGCGGCAGTATCAAATTTGGTGACAGAAGCCGGGCCCACCCCACACCATTAGTAGTATCATTGGATATACGCCCGGGAGATAGAAAGATAAAAACTCGTCTGACGGAAAGATTTTCCCCCCTGACCTATTGAGCTTTTCAGCAGCGAGAGTAAACTAATAAATAATTCATTCTCGTCCGGCGATTTCAGATCGCAAATCGCAACTTCAGCAGCAAATTCTTCTCTTTCAACTTCGCAATTTTCAGACCCGATTTTCGTAGTTCATCAACTCCATTTTTTTACTTAAATACGCCGCCTAGAAACGAGCCAAACATATGACGATCAGCACAAACGAACATGGCAAAGCCCTCGACAGAAGACTACTGGGACTTTTCGAGAGCAAAGCCCTGGAATTTGCCAAATACTCGGAAGAAAATCCGCAGACAGCAGCCATCACATTGATGATTGCCGGTCTCTATAAAGATCTGGCCGACGTCGTAAAAGGCTGAGGTCGGAGCCGAATATCAAAGCCAATAGGCCGGAGAAGGGGCATGTCGGGGGACAGCCCCTTTTTTGTCGCCTGCCGCCGTTCCCGACACATTGAGTATTCTTCCCATTTACATCCCTGACGCCCTGAGTTAATCTTTTACTCTTGAAAACTTGCAAACCGGCTACAGGGGTTTGATTGCAAATGGACTATCTCTTTTACGGGTTCTCTTTTTTAGTCGCCGCCTCCCTGCTATTTGCTGTGGCGGAATCGGACCGACTGATGGAGCTGATTAAGCCCAAAGGTAAAAAATGCCAATCCAACTACTGGGGCGTCTATGAAGGCACCTCCGCCACCGTCTCGGTCGGCGAAGTTGAGGCCAAGGCACCCAACGCCAAACACCGCAACATCATGGGCAGCGCCACCTATGCCGCGGGCAAGGGCGTACGGATGAGCGGCGGCTAGAGTGCATCCTTTGAAATGCGCCCCAGGCGCCGTCCTGACCTGTCTTTGCCTCGGCCTTTCGCTGCTGGGCTCGCCCGCCGGCCAGGCTCTGCCGGCTGCCGATATCGACTCCATTGTGCAGAAAATCGATGCCGGCAAGCAGGTGCTGACGCCGATCGAAAAGGGCATCGAATACTGCGACGAGAAAGAATACAGAGAAAATTTCGCCCGGGCCTGTGCCGAGGGGCGCAAGGCCATCGACCGCGCGCTGGAAGCCAATAAAAACAAGGATGATGCGGCCAGAACCAACCTGGCTATAGTCTCGGACCTTGATGAAACACTGCTGGATAACCGGCCTTTCTTCAAGACAATCAAAAACGAAAGCGAAGCGCAAATCGACTGGAGCGCCTTTGAAAACTGGCAAAAAACCTGCCAGGCGCAGCCGCTCAAACCCACTCTGGAGCTTCTGTCCTACGCCCGCAGCAAGGGTGTGGCCATATTTTTCGTCACCGGCCGCATGGAAAGATTGCGTCGCCAGACGATTCAAAATCTGGTCAAGCATGGTATCGCCTATGATGGCCTCTATATGCGCGCCAACGGCGACGAACAGAGCGCTTCAACCATGAAAAGCGCCTACCGCAAGCAGATTGAGGACATGGGCTTCGAAATCGTGGTCAATATCGGCGACCAGTATTCTGACCTCTGGGGCGGCCACGCGGTGGACTGCGAAAAGCTGCCCAACAAGATCTATTACATCCACTGATTTACTGAGCTTTGACCAGACGGCCCGATGTCAGCGTGTCGTAGCTGATGACGCCGATATCTCTGAGCAGCTGTACCTGCTGGATGTTGAACTGAATAATGGCATCGGCCTTGTCCACCAGGGCCTGGGTAAAGTCGCGCTGGGCGTTGATGACGTCGATGTTGGTGCCCACACCGTTAGCCAGACGTACCCGGGCCAGACGCAATTCTTCAGCGGACGAAAGCACGGCCTTGGTGGCCACTTCAATCTGGCGCTCGGCCGTCTGTGAATTGAGATAGCTTTCACGCACCTGCTGCAGCACAGCCATGATTTGTTGATTGATGCGCAGTGAAGCCTGACGTGCAAGAGCCTTGGCGGAAGCGGCATTGGCCGCCTGCGGAATACCCATATTGAGGAAATTCCAGTCCACTTCCATACCTATCTGATAAGACTTACGCACCTGGCGATTGACGAGCTGTGGCGGATTGTAGACAATCCCCGAGTTGTAGACCTCGCCCGTGAGGACCCGGGGCGTGGTCGACGAAGCTGTGCTCGTGTACTGGGTAAGAGTGGGCGCCCCGGCTGTCTGCACCGCCGTAGTGGACGGCGCCGAGTAGGCGTACTGGCGGGTCAGAGTCTGACCGTTGCCTGCGTACTGTCCAAAAAATTGAAACTGGGGATACAGTGAGGCTACCTGCACCTGGATCAGGCGCTTGGCCGCCAGCCATTGTTCTTTAAATTGCTTCAATTCAGGGCGATTCTGAAAGGCAATATTGATCAGGCCGTTGATATCGACCGAGGGATCGATGAGGCGCACTTTGCGCACTTCAGACTCCACCGAAAGCAGGTTGACGGTGGCGTTTAAATTGAGATTGGTGGCCAGATCGATAGCCGAATTACGCAGACCGACCTCCTGGGTGAGCAGATTTTGCTGGTCTCGGGCCAGCTGCGTTTCCGATTGCAAGACCTGGAAGCGTGTGCCGGTGCCGGCCCGCTCCAATTGACGGTTGAGCTCGACCTGGGCCTTGGAGACGTCGACGGCGCGGGTCTGAATCTGCAAAAGGGCCTGGTTGCGCACCAGATTGTAATAATTTTGACTGACTTGATTGAGGGCATCGTTTATTGATGCGCGATAGCCCTGTTTAGCAGCCCGGTACTGGTGCAAATTGGAGAGCATGTTGAAGGTGACGGCACCGCCCTGGAAGCCGAAATACTGGAAGCCGGCCGATATGTTGACGAAGGGATTGCCGAACTTAACTGGAATGACACCACCGACCAGCGAGGTACCTGCCTGGTACTGCGAGCGATAGAGCAGGAGGGCGTTGGGCAGATAGCGTCCCATCTGGGCGATGGTCAGCCATTTATTGGACTCCACCTGCTGACCCTGGATGCGAATGGCGAGATTATTGTCGAGACAGTAAGAAACCACTTCACGCAGCGAAATCGGTTGGGTGTAACTTGCTTCCAGGCGAATGGGGGGCAGTTTGCTTCCCAGGGGCATGAGCTGATCGCCCATGGGCAGCCGCAGTTCGATGGCTTCGCCCTGCAAATAGCGGCGGCGGAAATTTTCGGCCTGGGTGTTGATGACGTCGTAGTCTTCGCGGCGCTCCTTGGGACTGAGACCGGAGGCGTCGACCGGCAGGCCCTGGACGGCAGCCGGCAGTCCGGTGCTCGGACCGGTGGTGGCTGAGGGAATTGGCCTGAGCGGCGAGGGCACGCCCTCGGGCAGGGCTGTCGGACTGAAGAGATTAGGATTGTCACCCGGAGCCGGCGGGGTGATGTGATTGACGTTAATGCCGGAGTCGGCGGGATTCTGGGCCGGGGGACCGGCATTGGTGCCGCCGGGCGGAGTCTGGCTGCTGGCCGAGCTGGGCGCCTTCTGTGCGACCTGTGGCTTATCGGCGGCGATCACTCCCTGGACCGGACCAAAGCCTAAGATAACGGCCAGGGCCATTATTTTCTGAAAAGTGGAAATTTTTGGGGATGCCTTCATTGCAAATGCTCTTCGATTTGTAGAATTAAACTACTTACTAACTGACCAGTCAATTACTTCACTTGACCAGGCTTTGCACCTCTTTAAATTTTGCCGTGCCGGCCTCGACCAGCATTTCAAAAAGCGCCATTTCAACGGTCGTCGGCTGGGCGCCGGAACCGATCATTTTTTCCAGGCCGATTTTCTTATTGATCTCCGACCTGCTGGCAACCGCATCCACCACAATATGGGGCTGATAGCCCAGCTCAAGCAAACCGTGAACGGTCTGATTGACACAGACATGGGTTTCTATACCGCAGACGATTATTTGACTGCGACCCAGTTTTTTAAGACAGGAAAGAAAACCGTCGGCTCCAACGGTTGAGAAACAGTTTTTCTCAAAATAGTGCCAGGGTGCAGCCGACTCCAGTTTTTTGATTTCGTTGACTGTCGGCCCCAGTCCTTTTGTATATTGCTCGCTGACAATCACCGGCACCGCCAGAGCGTCGCAGCCTTTGACAAGAGTGACAATAGCGGCAGTCAGCCCACTGAAGCCCTCGATGTGCGGACGGAAGCGCTCTTGTACATCAATCACTAGCAGGACTGAATTTGCAGCGTTCAGAATATTCTTGTGCCGTGTCTCAAGCTCGCTCATATGCGCCCTCCAGGCAGGAAAAGCGTAACAGCCTGGAAGGCTCAAATTGTGAGCCGAAACCAATAAAGGTAGCTTAGTTAGGAAAAACTCAGCTTCGATACTTGAATAAACAGTGTAAACAGGCCGTTATTCAAGAGTTTAACGACGGCGAGAGTTTGTGGTATAAGTTCAAGATATGGGGTGTTGGCGCAGTTGGTAGCGCGCTTCAATGGCATTGAAGAGGCCAGGAGTTCGAATCTCCTACACTCCACCATTTTTCCATTCGGTGTTTTCAACAGATGAGTTTCCAGGGCGGTGTTCCAGGGGGCTTGCTAAGTGTTGGCGCGCAGCCGAGGGCTACATATATTAGACTTACAGAATAGTAAGGTCGCATCAGCTCAGCTCGGCGCAAACGGACGGATGAAGAAACAAGACCCGGTACTGTTCATTTTTATAAGTTCGCTGATTCTGGGCGCCGGTTTTTTGATGGCCACGGTGCACGTGGTCATGCACGGCCCCGAGTACCTGGCGGCCTTTTTCACCCGAGTCGATCATCCGATTCACCCCGACTATACCGAGTACAACCTGCTCCTCAAGGATGTAGTCAAAGGGGAAAAGGTCGACTACAAGGCGGCCAAAACCAATCCTCACCTGACCGCAGCCCTGGCCAAGCTGGCCTCCACCAGCTGCGATGAATTTCCCACGGAAGGGGACAAGCTACTCTACTGGATCAACGCCTACAACCTGCTTGTGCTCAAGACAGTTACCGATCGCTTCCCGGTCGCCGGCTATCAGGCCGTCACCAATGAAATGAGCTCGCGCCGCTTCACTGTAGGCGGAAAGGCGATGACAATCAAAGATTTGCGACAGTTCAAAATCCAGCCCAAATTAAAAGGGACGACCAACGGCGACACCACTGATTGCCGCATGGTAATGCTGCTCACCGGCGGTGCTATAGGATTCCCGTCGCTCTGTGATCACGCCATCACGCCCGAAACACTGACCCATGACCTGGAAGACAATACCTACCGATTCCTCAGTCACAAGCGCAATTTTTACTTCGACAAAGACACCACCACAATTCTGGTCTCACCGTTTTTTCAATGGAACGGCACTTGCTTCCATCAGAGTTTTGATGAACCGTTTGATTTCGCCATACACTACAGCCCCGATAGAAAGAAAATCGACACCACCGATTTTCACCTGAAAAGGACCTACAATACGCAGTTTGATTGGAGAGTAAATGACATTGCGACCGAAGATTGAAGTGGCCATTCCGGTGATATTCGCCGCCAGCGCTTCAATCTGCTCCTGTGCATCGACGGCTAAAACCGCCGCCCCCGGCCAAAGTACGGACCACCGCAATGCTCCTAAGCTGATCGCCATAGCCGAACACCTGCCGCCGATGGCTCCCCCCAGTCGGGAAAAGCCGCTTCTGGTGGTCTATCCGCGCGGCGGCGAAATACCCACGCAAAACTCCTTTGTCGTCGGCTCCACCGTGCCCGGCTACCAGGTGACTATCAACGGAGCGGCCGTGGCTGTCAACAAACAGGGCTTTTTTGCGCATGTGGTTTCACTCAAGCCCGGCAAAAACAGCTTCAGCGTGGTCGCCACCTCCCCCGAAGGCGCGGCCGTGACCACGGTTGTGGAAGCGGTCAGAGAAAAACCACCGGCGGTAATGAGCGAGTCCATCGACAGCCTGGGATTTGATAAAGGATCAATCAAACCCAAAGACGATCAAGCTCGCACCGCCGGCGATATCATCGAACTTAGCTGCCGAGCCACTCCCGGCTCCAGAGTGACGGCCAATCTTGGCGGTCGCACTATTCCCATGGTCTGTCCGGCCGAAATGAAAAGCGCGAAACTAGCCGGGCACGGCTCGGCGGCAAATCAGACTACTCTAAAATCAAAACTGGTGTCGAGCGGCATCAATCCCGGCCTCTCCGCCGCCTACGGTCAGATGTTTCAGCGCTACCCGGCCCATCGGCCGGACCTCTATGTCGGCCTTTACAAGATCCAGCCGGAGGACAATTTTGTCGACGCCCCGCTCAGTTTCAAAATACAAAAAGAAGACCCGACCACGCATCAGAAGAAAGAAACAAGCATCACCGCCGCAGCCAAAATTACGGCCTTAAAACAACCGCTGACGGCAGTCACCGTAGCCGACGATACAATTATCAGAACCGCCCCCGACGCCGGCCGCCTCACCCCGCTGCCGGGCGGAGTGCGCCTGCTGGTGGACGGCTTTGACGGTGAAAACATCCGCTGCCTTTACCGCGCGGGCAAGCATGTCTGGATCAAAAAATCCGCATTGCAAATGGAGGAGTCGGGAGCACCGGCACCAAACTCGGTAGCGCGCACAATAATCGTCAAGAAAGACAACTTTGGCGAATCGGTCGTAATCCCGCTCTCCCAGCGCCTGCCCTTCACCATCGAACAAACCCTCAAACCGAACCGTCTGATCCTCAAACTTTATGGGGTCTCCGCCGAAACCGACTGGGTCTACCAGGCACCGATGGAAGACGACAATGCCCTGCTGGTCGATAACGTCAGCTGGAAACAGCCTGACGACGGCACTTACGAAGTGTCCATCGATTTAAAAAACAACCGGCAATGGGGATTTTTTGCCGAATACGGCCAGGGCGAAAACGAAAACTCACTGATCCTGCACATCAAAAACGCACCGCATTTAATGCCCAGCGCTCAGACCGGCGCCGGCGGCAAACTGGCGGGACTGACAGTCTGTCTCGATCCCGGCCATGGTGGGGCCGAGCTGGGGGCAATCGGACCCTCCGGTGTACGCGAAGCCGAAATCAATCTGGCAATCGCGCTAAAAGTAAAAGCGCAGTTGCAAAAAGAAGGCGCCACAGTTTACATGACCCGGGAGGACGACACCGATGTCTCCCTCGATGACCGTGTGGCCATGGCTAAAGCCCGGGGCGTGGACCTGCTCATCTCCATACACAATAACGCCCTGCCCGACGGCAGGGATCCGATTAAGGAGCACGGCACCTCCACCTATTATTATCATCCCCAGTCACAGGAACTGGCCCAGGTGCTCAAGGCTGCGATGGCCAAAGGCACGCAGTTGCAGCCCATCGGCGCCCGCTATCAAAATCTGGCCCTGTGCCGCCCCTCCGGTATGCAGGCCGTACTGGTAGAGGTTGGATTTATGGTCAATCCCGACGAATATGCCCTGCTGCTCGACCCGGCTTTTCAGCAAAAGGCGGCGGCCTGCGTCAAGGATGGACTGATTACTTATTTTGGCCGCGATTAAGGAAAGAGAGTTCTCACGGTGACTGTAAAAAACAAATTGACCCTGGCCGTCGATATAGGCAATTCGCGCATTTCCTGCGGTTTGTTTAACGGCGATGAACTGGCCGATACCTATAATTATTCGACAAGCGAGCCGCAGGTGGCCGCCTCGCATCTCAAGACCCTGAGCCGGAAGCTAGATGGTGCGCTGATTTCACTCTCATCGGTCGTACCGGGAGCAAGCGAAGGTTTGCTCGCCATCTGGAAGCCGGATCCGGCTTCACTGTTTCAGGTCTCGGCAAAAAATCAAACTCTTTTGAGCGGGCTCTATGAAACCATCGGCTCCGACCGTATAGCCAATGCTGCTGCGGCTTTTAAGCACTACACCGTTGACTGCCCGGCGGCCGTGGTCATTGATTTTGGAACGGCCACGACACTAACGGCGGTGAGTCGTGAAGGTGACTTTTTAGGCGGAATGATCACACTCGGCCTGGCCAAAATATTTTATGCCCTGCACTGGCAAACGGCCCAGTTGCCGGAGTTGAGCGTTATCGAATGGGACAGTCAGGCCTCGCCCCTGGCCTTCGACACCGAACGCGCGATTGAACGCGGTTGTGTTATCGGACACATCGGCCTGGTGAAATACTGGGTGGAAAGGGCAAAAGAGAATCTGCCGGCCGGAACACGGGTAGTCGCCACAGGCGGATTGGCACCACTGATAGCACCAGCCGCCGACGTCTTTGACGCGGTCGACGTTACCCTTACGCTGAAGGGGATTAAGATTATTGCCGAGGAGGCAAGGGCCCGAGTGGGTCAAGGCTGAAGGATTTTTCCAGCTCCTGGCGATAAGCTAAATTAGTGATGGCTTCAAATGAGTAAAGCTCGTCGTGCCAATAACTCTGTTCTTTGTCTTTCAACTCTTCCAAACGTTTGAGCAAATTGGCCGGTATCAGCTCGTCCTGCATTGATTCCTCGTCTCTCTAGTTTTAAAAATCTGCCATTAATAATGGTGGCAACCGATATTCACCACCCACAAATGTAGTGTAGATGCTTCGCACAAAAGAGCAATTCTTGACTTCCGCGCATATACACTAGAAACGGCACCTCTGTGGGCATTCCAAAAGTGCAAGCAAATTCCTTTGCCTTAGACTAAGACAATATATATCCTTGGCCTAAAGACAGATTTTCCGGCGGCTACCTTCCGCTTATATCGGCAAAAAATTTAAAGCGCCGGCGGCTGAAAGCAATTTGAAGAGCAAAATCGAGCCGGGCATATAGACCTTTGCTAAGATGGAATATATAAAGCGACCATTTAAACGCTCGCAGGGGGCATGAGTGCTCACCATGAATCTCAAACTTAGACTAGAACGTTTATGCGACAGCCACGCCTGGGTCAGGCTGCATTTTGCCGACGGCACAAGTCTTGTGGGTAAGCTCTTCAAGCAGGGCCACGACTATATCGAGATGGAGACCTATGGCGAAACCGACAAGCGCTCGGCTCCGGAGTACGCCCGCCATTTGATTCCCCTGAGCCTGATCAAGTACTTGACCATCGAATCGAGCTCTTTTGCCGACGTGGAGCGTAAACGGCTGGACTACCTGGCCCATCAAGAGCGCGACCACGACATCGAGCACAATCACGACGGCCTGCCCGAGCTGGAAAAATAGGCCCTATTTCTTGGCTTTGCGGGCCCCGGCCCAGCCGTCCAGGATCTTCAAAACAGCGCGACCGACAGCCAGAGCACCGGGCGGTACATTTTTGCCGACCACTGTGCCCGCGGCCAGAACCGATTCGGCACCCATTTCAACCGGGGCTACCAGGACCGAATTAGAGCCGGTGGAGGCCCCGTCGCCAATGACCGTGCGGTCCTTCTTCTTGGTTATGTGATCGTAATTGGCGGTAATCGTGCCCGCCCCGATATTGACGTTGGAGCCCAGGCTGGCGTCGCCGATATAGCTCAGGTGGCCGACATTGGTGTGCTGGCCTATGTCGGCTTTCTTCAATTCCACAAAATTGCCGATTTTGCAGAAGTCGCCCACTTCGTTGCCGTCACGCACATGGGCAAAGGGGCCAACCCTGGTGTCCGAGCCAATTTTGGAATTGGCCAGATGGGAAGAAACAATCACGGTGCGATCGCCCACCGTAACAGGGCCTTTCATCAGAACATTGGGCCCGATCTGACAGTTGCGGCCAATCTTGATCGCCCCCGTCAGGTAGCAGCCGGGCAATATTATAGTTTCGGCGCCTATTTCTACTTCAGGTGAAATCCAGGTGGACTGAGGATCCACAACCGTGACTCCGGACTGAAGCGAAAGTTTTTCGATGGTTATATCGCGCAACAGGCGGATGGCTTCAGCCAGCTCCAGACGAGAATTGATGCCCGCCACCTGCCGGGAGTCATTGAGAACGAGCGCCTGAGCCCCGTGCCCGTGCTCGTAGGCCCAGGCAACAAGATCAGTCAGATAATATTCGTTTTGCTTATTGTTGTTGGACAGGCCCTTAAGTCCCTCGGCCGCTTCCGGCCAGGCCAGGGCATAGATGCCGGTATTGATTTCTTTAATCAACTTTTGCTCGGACGTAGCATCCTTGTCTTCGACGATACCGCGCACACGGCCCTCATAGTCGCGCAGGATGCGGCCGTAGTTTTTGGCGTCCAGCAGCTCGGTCGTGAGAGCCGTGACCACACCCCTGGTGGCATGATGATGATCCAGCAGGGCTTTGAGCGATTCGGCCTGGATAACGGGCGCATCGCCCACGGTCACTATCAATGTGCCTTTGAAATCCCCCAGTGCCGGGGCCACCTGCAAAAGGGCGTGCCCGGTACCCAGCTGGGGCTCCTGCAAATGGCAGGAATAAGCGGTCGGCGGATTGTTTTGCTTGAGAAAGCCCTCCACCTGGTCGCTGGCATGGCCGACAACCACATGCAAGTGCTCGATATCGGTCCCGGCGGCGGCCACAGCCTCAACCACCCGACTGATGACGGCCTTGCCGAATACGTCATGCAATACCTTGGGCAGGCTGGACTTCATCCGCTTACCCTGACCGGCGGCCAGGATCACGCCTCTGACCGGGCCGTGCGAAACGCTGGTCAAATCCCCGTCACCGGTGCCTTTTCCCGTCCCGTTTCCATTGGCTTTACCGCCAGCCTGCATAATGGTCTGAGCCTCCGCGCGATGAAAAAAATCAATTTATCACAGTGAGCAAGGGCTGTGGCGAGGCCGGACAAGAAAAAACCCCGCCTTGTGGGCGGGGTTCAAAATGTTCGCAGAGTTGGTGCTGCCCCAACAGGCTCTATCCCTAGTGCCTCTCGTCTGGAGTGGCTGCGTTAGACTATTTATTTGTATCCGCAAACCAACGGTCCATCACCATCTTTAACCTTTCGTTTATTTTGCCCGTAACGTTTTATAAGCTACCGGGAATATAGATCTCAGCTGTTCAGCATCTACGACATGGTCTTTAAAAATAGACAGCTGATAACTTTTGACCCCATGGTTGCGCCCTTTCCAGAGCACTCTTAGTATTAGAAGACGGTAGAGATATCAATATGTTGCCGGTCGTACGAATCAAACACCTCAAATCACTCATGCCGGCGGCAGCGACGCTTGTTTCATGTCTCTTAACACTCCTGGCTCTGGCCTGGGTGGCTAGCTTGCAATCGGCACTGGCCCTGCGACCGGCCGCCTTGCAGCCGGGGACGGGGCTCGCCGCCTCGGTTTATCCGCAGTTTAAGAGCAATGTCGGGACCATCCACTGGTTAAAAGAGCAGATGCCGCTCAAAGTCTACATCAGCCATGGCCTCACCCTGGACAGCGTCATGGACCCGGCCCTGGGTGCGCCCATAGCCAATATAGACAACCTGCCGGCCTGGCCAAAACTGGTCGCGGCCCTGATTGAGCGCCCCGAAAAATGGAAAACCCTGACCCAGGCCGGTGGTTTCCTGCCCGGCCACTATCAGGCGGCCAAAGAAGGCGTCCTGGCCTGGAAAATTTTTGAGCCCGAGGGCCTGATCAAATACGAGCTGACCGAGGATCCCGAGGAAGCGGACATCTATGTCTTCTTCACCCATCACTTCGTCACCAAGCTGGGCATGGCTCTCTTCGCCAATGACATACGCGGATACACTTCCAAAACCAACTTTTCCTACGCCGCGATTATGCGCGGCGCCAAAGCCAACTTCCAGCCTGTGGTCTGCGTCCTGCGCACCACGGATAACCAGGGACAACCGATGCCTCTGGGCAAGATGAAGGCCGCGGCCATGCATGAGTTTGGACATGCGCTGGGCATCGAGGGGCACAGCACCAACAATGGCGACCTGATGAGCATCTATTACGGTCGCGGCGTAATCTCGCCCAACGACGCGGATACCCTGCGGTATCTCTATCACTTGACACCAGATTTAATACCATAGCAGGGCCTCGATTATGCCAGGGGGAAGAGACTCAAATAATTTCAATGCGAGGCGTCCGCCCCGGCGCAAGAGCTGGGACGAGGACAGCTCGGAAGACGAAATCGCCGACCGCCCCTACCGGGCCAGCGACTACGATCCCAAGCCCGACAGACCGCTCTTCCCCGCCGCCGACAGCGAATCGGAAGAACCTCCCTACCGCAGCGGCAGCACCGGCGGGCGCTCCACCAGCGCCTCACGCATGGCCGGTCGCGGCGGCTCATCCCGGAGCGCGCGAGGAGAGAAACGCGACGGCTTCGAGGAAGACAAAAAAGAGCGCTCCCGGCAGGGGCGCAAACGACTTCTCAAATTACTGGGCAACCAGGCACTGTGCCTGGTCTTCATCTTTGGCCTGATCGGCACTTGCAACTGGATTGCCACAGACTACAGCGGTGACTACCTGGGG
>JAFEAV010000068.1 GCA_018266215.1 Cyanobacteria bacterium SZAS LIN-3
GTGAAAGGCGGCCTGCGCTGGCTCGACACGAACCTCGGTACCCTGACCGATCAGCTCAGCGATCCCAAGCATATGAAAGATGAATATCTGGATCGCGAACGCACTACCGATCTCAGTTACATGCTCTTTGCCCAATCGCTCTGGCCGCACAAAGTAGCCATAACGAACACGACAAAAGGTAAAGGCACATTTGTAGCACCGGACGAAAAAGCGACCAGGTATCTTCTCTCCAAGCGCGACAGCCTGTCACCGGTTGGCCTTGCTTACCTGACGCGGGCGTTGCATAACAAGGGCAGAAACAGCGATGCTCAGGCCTGCCTCAATCGTCTTTTGACCATCGCCAATACGACCGAGACTACGGTCGACTGGGAGTTGACAAAAGCTATGGCCAAAAAGCTGGGTGTACCAGAAGACGGCTACTACTCCTATCGATTTACAAACGAAGAAGTCTCAGCCCTGGCTATGCAAGCAATCGTTGAGGTAAGCGGCAAAGGGACGGGAGACAATGCCAACCTGAGCGCCAACCAGGAGATAATCGAAAAAATCAAAGCCGGCCTCTTCTTACAACGAGGCAAGGACGGCTGGAATACGACCAAGACTACGGCGGCGGTATTCAAAGCCCTGCTGGCAGACGAGCTGGCAGTCAGCCAAGGCACCGCCGGAGGTGCTGCTGGTCAGACGCTGGAACAAATAGGCGTCAACTTCGGCGGCAAACTCCTGCGCGACCTGACCCTGGGCAATCCTCGCTACGCACCGGAGACAAACGTCGATGTGCCCCTCACGGGCGCTCTAAACGTCAAGAAAAGCGGTGCCGGCCGGCTCTATTACACGGTCACGACCGACTACTACAAAAATCTGGCCGGAGCAGCCGCATCAAGCACCTTGGCCAATCTGCCGGCCGACCTGAAAATAGAGCGCTCCTTCTACCACCTGACCTCCCAGGCCAGCACCACAGACGGCACCATTCATGTAAAAGCAGTGCCTTTACAAGCCGGCAACATTAAGGCCGGTGAAACCATCCTCATGAAAGTGCAGGTGACAACGCCCCGCTCACTGCCGTACATCATGGTGCAGGCAGATCTGCCCAGCGGCGCTGAAGTGGTGCAATCGGACAACCAATCGGCGGCGGTCGAGCGCGACAACGAAGATCGCAGCAACAATGCCATCAGCGGAGACTGGGCTGCACCCTGGTGGACACACCAGGACATCCTCGACGACAAAATTGTCTTCTTCGGCACCGACCTGCGCATCGGCAAAAATGAGTTCACCACTCTGCTGCGCATGGAGCTGCCGGGCAAGATAAATGTCAATCCGGTCATGGTTGAAGGCATGTACACCAAATCCATAAAAGGATTCTCCACACCGCTTGTGGACAAACTGCAAGTGACTGAGTAAGACCATGAAAAAAGCTCAGCTTATTCTGCTTCTGCTCACCCCGATTGCACTGCTTGTGTACTACCTCTCGGCGCATCCGTTTAAGGAAACACTAGCCAGCCGCACAATCGACCTCTCAAAATACACCAGCAGCCAGCGTCTCAATTTTTATACCGCGACAAAAAATCTGGACGGCGCGGTAATCAAACCGCATGCGGTGTTTTCTTTTAACGGCCGGGTCGGCCCCAGGCAAGCGGAGCGCGGCTTCGTCGGCGCACCCAGCTACCTGGCCGGGCAGAAACAAAACAGCGCCGGCGGCGGCATCTGTCTGGTTTCCTCCACGCTCTATCAGGTGGCCCTGCTATCGGGCATGGATATCGTCGAGCGCACCCCGCATACAAACACCGTGTCCTCGGTGGCTCCCGGCCTCGACGCCACAGTCTGGTATGGACGCGCCGACCTGAAGTTTAAGAACCCCTACGACCAGGCCGTAGCCATCGACTGCCATCAAGAAGGCCAGCAGCTGGTCATCTCAATCAAAGGCGATGCCGCAACCAAAGTGGCTTTGAACAAAGTGAGCCCCGAGTTGCGCCGCAGACAAATAGGACCGGAAGGCGACCGGACGCTAATCGTCGAAGTCTACCGCAAGGACAGCGGCCACGAGCATCTAGTCTCGAGAGACCGCTACAGACTCACTCACTGAGCGGATTTACTGACTGACCGGTTTGGCAAGCTTCGTGCGCAACAATGAAGCGATCATGGCGATAGCCGTGATTGCGGCCAGCACATAAACGACCTTGAGGCGTTCCGGATTGGCTGTTGAATTGCCGATTTCAACCAGCTCGGCGGTGAGCAGACCAACGGCGGAAGCCTGGGCGGCGATGAGCATAAGGGAGCCGCAGAGCGCTTCCTGCTCCTGGAAAAATCTCTGCCCCAGGATGCTGACCAGCACGCCGGCGACGGTCAAGCCGACCATGTAACTGGCACTGGCCTCTCCGTGCAAGAAATAATTGACCAGAGCCGGACCAACCACCGCTACAGCGGTCATGGCGACGGTGACAAACTTGTTGTCGCGGCCTTCCTTGAGCAAAAGCAAAAGCACCAGAATGGTGAAAAATGCAAAGTACTGAGCAGCTGTAACATAAGGATGCATGAGATTGATGCCGGTGACATTGGCCACATAGTTGACGTCAAAAGCCTGCTCCAGCGAGCGTGCCGCCACAAAGAGCGCGGCAATGGCCGGAGCCTGACTGAAGAAAGAAATAGCAGCCGGAGCGGCCACGACGATAAGACCTAGGTTGCCGTAAAGTCTGGTTGAAACGAGCGTAAGAATACCGATGATGAGCACGTTGCGCACAAGCTCAAGAGCAGTGGGATCGGCGCTCGTGCCCGGCTTCACGCCCTGTCCATCGAGGGCATAGTTGAAGGCAAAGCCGGCGGCAACCAGCACGGCCATGGGCGCATATTGCTGTGCCAAAACAACCTTAGTGACAAGAATCAAAAAGATCAGACCGCCGGTGGCAGTCAGTATCAGGCGCTTGAGCAAGAAAGCATCGTCAGCGCGGAAGGGCCGCTGAAACCAGTTTACCAGCGCCGAGGCAATGAAAGAGCAGCAGATCAGGTCCCGTGAACGGGCAAGAGCAGTGCCACTGTATGAGGTGCCGACACAAATTTGACCGGCCATAAAAAGAGCAGCAGGAGCGACGTCGGAGAGTGTGGCTTTTTCCGGATTGAGGAAATTGGAGCAAATCTTCCAGGCCAGAAGTCCCGCCACATACGGCACCTGCCCGGAGGAGTCCATGAGCAAATAGGCCAGGCCGGTTATACCGAGCAGAAGCAGAGAGCGTGACTTATTCTCAAAATTGAGCGAACTGACCAGGCAACAGGCAACCGCACCGATGGCAAAGTAAACGATACTTCCGGCAAAGGCCAGACCAAGCAAATGACTGAGACCAAAGAGGGCGCCCACACCAAGCAACAGACCAATGAAAACAGGCCCCTGCTTCTTCAAATTGGGCACATCAAGATTGAGATAGCCCTTTCCCTTGACGAAATCAAACGCCCAGACGAAGAAGGCACAGGCTGTCAGCCAGGTGGCAAGATTGTTTCCAAGTGCGCCCATAGCCAAAAATCCTCATGCTAAACTGACACTAATTCCGGATAGTAGCATAGTAAGCCTTTGCAGATAATTGATGCGCTTTATACTCGCTCTTTTTTTCATAGCCATCTTTCTCATTGTCGGCTTTACTGCGCTCAAAATCAGTCCCGATGAAGATACACCGGTCAAGTACGCCCGGCGCTTCCTCAACAGTTTGCAAGATGGGGACTACCAGCATGCCGTCAGCAGCTTCGGCGGCAACATTTGCCGCTGCCCCGCCGACCTGGGCTGGGTTTCCTATCTGATTTACGGCTCGGCGGAAGAACCAAACCTCGCCTTCATGATGGGCAAGCGCTTCATTCACAGCTCGATTACCTTCAAAAAGCTGGAAATAGCAACTGATAAGAGCAAGCAAACCCCTTTTGAAAAGCCTCAGGACTATGAAGTAGACATCCCGATAAGTTTTGAGCCGAGTATCTACGCGCCTATGTTTTTACCGCTGGATATGGCTTACGGACTACCGATGAAGTCTACGGACCTGAATGCTTTTTTAGCCGACCCGGATAAAGATTCTTGGAAGGGTTTAACCCTGCGCCTGCGCCCGTCCCTGGCGCCGGGCACAGTGGCCATCCCTGCTGACGCAAAAATGCACATCGATAGTTACATCCGAGACAAAAAGCGCCGAGAAAAAGAGGAACGTGAAATGCGCTTGAAAAAAGAAGGCGGAGCGCAAGAGAGTCCGCAGGAAGCCGCGGACAGCGAAGCAATAGATAACGAAGCAACGGCGGCGGAAAAAGCGCGAGAGCTTGCAAAAACCGCGCTGACCGAATCGCTCGACAGTAAATATCTCGTACCCAAAGACGCCGCTGAAGTCGTCGGCGAAGACGGCAAAGCAATATCAAGCCAGGATCTGGAAGCGCGCTTGCCCAGACTGAAAGCGGCCCTGCTCAAGCTGCACATGGTACGCCGCGATCCCACCCAGCCATTTACCGTATTTCACTTCGTGGTATCAGATCCGGTGCTGGCGGTTCCAACCGGAAATGAGTTTCGTCAGGTTATTTTGAAAAACTTCAAGCCCCCGATGTAGCCCGTTGGGGTTTTGAAAAACATGATCAAATCCAATCAAATTAAGCTCTCATTGCTTCTTGCTCTGACACTGACTGTGGCGCAGAGTCAAATTGCCGCTTGCGCGCAGACTGCGGCTGATTCGCCAAAGCCAGAGTTGATTCTGCGACCAATTGGGGATACAGGCGAACTCTTTGAAGATCCCTACAGCCCCAACATGGATTTTCATCAGTCCCTCATAAGTCCAAATATCACCGATGAAGGACTGAAGCTCAGCGCCCAGATCCGAGAATACGTGCAGGACAGACCAAGCTCTCGCCGTATACGAGCAGTCTTCGAAGAAGGTTGGATGCTGCCGCTGGTCGTTAAGCATACAGACGATTATGGTCTTTTTGATTTGATACCACTTGCAGAACAAAAAGCTATCAGGCTGGCTGATTTTCCGCTCGAACAACTCAAAGAAGATGGCGTGCAGGGGCTAGTAATTACCGCGCACTACTACGACAAAACCGGGCGCCAGGAGATTTCCAACCGCATCTACGAAAACTTGAGAAAGCACATCTGGCCGGATTACCGCTGGAAAGAGCTCAGTGAAATAGTTGCCTATGGCTACTACGAGCACCTGAAGTCGTTAGGAGACAAAAATGGCTCGAAAGCCGCTCTAAAGGCCTATTTTGAGATGGAAGGTATACCGGTTAATCCCTACCAAAAACCAGGGTTTTTCTATGAGCCTGACTGGGGACAGAGCCCGCTCGACTGGAAACCGGCCTATGAAGCATATAAAGCACTCCAGGCCCAACATTTGCCGGAAGCAGCAGCAGAAATAGATCGCCTGGTGGCGGAAGAAAACAAACTCAGTTCGCACAGTCAGGCCAGCATATCCAGGCTAATCAATCTTGCGTCGGCACTATCAGCAGCCGGAGAGAAATCAAAAGCAGCGTCCACCCTAATGAACATTCTACCGTTCACAAATGAACAGACAATGATAAATGCGCGATTGCGAGTCTTCGCGGAACTCTATCTCTTGCAGGACGAGGGAAGCACAAAGTACTGGCCCGAGCTACTTACGACAGCCAATAAAATCGAATCGAGTCTGAGCGATACAGCCAAAAGTTATACTGCTCATTCTTCAAATGCCTCGGAATACGTGGTCGACATGCTGGACAATCTTGCTCTGGCATATTACTTCAACAACGAGCCACTAAAGGGTTTAAGGATTCTAAAAATTGCCGTTGCAAACCATCCGACCCTTGGCTATAGCCTCAGTAGAATGGATGCACAGCTGGCCCTATTTGCGGCGGCAAGCGGCCAGTACACTCTCGTTCCGGAGTATCTGCGTCGTGCGCTCGATCCCGCTCACTATATTCCGACTACCACGTCCTCCATAATTGCCAGGCTGATCAATACGTGCAGCCAGAATGGGAAAAATGATCTCGCCGAGAAAGTGGCGCAGCAGACCATTGATGCGTGCAACCAGGCAATCGAGCATCCGGCTCTTGACGCTCCGCAAATGAAGGGAGAAACTCCCGAGGAAACAGCCGCCAATAAAACCTACTATTTGAAAGTGCAACTATCGGCCATTCGATACAAGTACGGAGAATTGCTGCTCAAACTCGGGCGCTATGCCGAGGCAGAAGAAAACCTCAAGCAGGTGGAGCCATCGGGAAATAATTTTGTAGATGCTCAAATGGGACAAGTATACGCGGATCTATACAAGGCGCTGGAAGCACAAAAAAAATATGATGAAGCTCAAGCAATATTCAGCAACCTGATCAACATTCAGGGGAGCCGGTTGCCGATCCTGAACCAGCTGATAGACGGGATTGCCGGGAGGCCTAACCTCAGCGTCTCAGACCAAACCAAAGTTATAGAATGCCTGCGTATGGCAGGCTCAAGTGAAGAGAATTCAGGCTCCTGCGCGAGAAAACTTTTTGCACTGGCGCAGTCCAGAAACTGGAGCGAAGCAAATATTGCGACCCTCAGGGAATTTTGTGAGTCCCGGGACAACGCTGATGGAAAAATAGACCCGGTAAAAACAGCACAACTCAAAAAGGCTGAGGATGACGAGCAAGAACAAAAGTTGACCTCGGCCATGGTACAGCTGAAACTCGGCAATCTCGAGGGCCTCGATCCGTACAGAAAACACGGCAACGAACAGGAATATATAGGATTCACTTACCTCACTAGCAAAGGTCGATTCGATGACCTCGAGAAAGCTCTCAAGCTCTGGCAACAGACGATGGAAACCAGCCCGAAGAGCTGGGACACGCAAGCGATGAGTGCTCGCTGCGCCTGGCTCAATTACTGGGTTTTTCGCAAGGATGAAACGAAAGCAAAGCTCGCCTTCGCCGACATTTTGAAAAGACTGCCACAGCAAAACCAATCAAGTTCATCCAGGCCCGATGAGTTCAGCCGATACTGGCCGGTACTGAGAGCGGTGCCTCAAATGCTACTGGCGAACGGCCACAGTGAAGAGGCACAAAAGCTGGCCCTGCAACTTCTCGCTCTGCCAAAACTCTGGGTGGGACCAATGAACGGGGATCACCTGTACGTCTATGGGCTTTTACAAGACATAGCCAGCGCCCGAAAACTTCCAAAATTGGAAGCGTGCTACCACAAAGCTGCCGTTGATATAGGAACATGGCTTTGCGGCCCACCAGAAACTCGAAACCAGCGGGATGTCTATCCACGCGAACTTTTCCCGGCGGACTACTGGAATTCCCGCGAAAAATATCACGCCTACGACGCAGAGGATTTCGCCCGACGCAAATATATCTTTGACCGGAATCTAAAACAGCATGGCGAAGGCAGCGAGGCTTTTATGGATGCTCTCAACAGCCTGGTCGACTACTACAAACACAAGCATCAATTCGCCGATGCGGAACAATTGCTCCGCCGGAAATTGCGTATCGCACAAGCAATCGAAGGACGCCACGGCCCATCGCAAGCCACATACCTGAAGGAATTAGCCAGTCTGGAATCGGAACGACATCTACATTAATAGCTTGCGCGAGGAAATGATTCACATGAGCAACGGTTGCCTGTTTCTGAGCCTTATCGCAACAGTGATAGCGATTGCTTCAACCATAGAAGTTTTTGCACCTGCCGCTTATGCCCAAGATGCAACAGCCTTGCCCCTGACGAGATCCCCGATCAAGCTCGACACATCCGCTAAAACCGTCTACAAGACCATTGAAGCATCGTCGGTAGTACCAGTTACGACGGGAACCTTCCCAGATTATCGCCAACGCGAATTTAAGGAGTCCTTTGAACCCATTAGTGCCTGGTCAAAAGCCGATTATGCCCAGATACAACGCCTGCGAGACCATTCTGAAGACTTCCGCCTGCTCACTATAGATCAATTACTGGCCATGCAGTCAAAGATTGGCGGGGTTCGAAACCACGGAATATTAGGACAGCTGGAACGGAGAAAAGCGGGCGAAGATTCGAACACCCAGATGCTTTTCCTCACTGGCGACAACGTCGAAACATTTTTGTCAGTGCTCCCTCCAAAGAGCAAAGAAATTCGCAATACATGCAGTCGCGCACGAGGCAATCGAATGCTCTCACTGCCCGTGACAGTCCTAAAGCATGCCTACGGTGACGCAGAGACGGAGAAGATATTGAAATCATTCTATCGGCTGGAGGCAGAGAAGAGCCGGCCGCTTGAGGGCTGGAAGTTCGGACTGCCGGAGAACTCATGGCAAAGAAAACTTTCGGAAGTGAAAAAGGCAATAAAGCCGCTTGGATGGGAAGCATTTGCTTGCGACGTCAACCCTCAACGCATTTTTTTTGACACGAAAGCGGCAGCCGAAACCTATGCTAAAAAACTGAATCCTTCTGCGACGATTACAGTCGTGGAAGAAGGACCGGCAGAGCTCCTGCTGGACAAGGAAGCGAACGTAATAAGCCTGAGCGGCAAAGTGGCGAAGAGGGCACTAAGTCCCGAACAAAAAAAACGCTCCGACGCTCTCTACGGACAAGCCAAACTTCTAGGGCAGACTCTGCAGATTTTCGGCCAGGATAAACTTCATCTAGCCAGTCAGCGAAATGCAGGACCACGTTTTCAGTTTGAAAATTATCCCAAAAACTGGATTCCGCCGCATGCTTCAATAAGCTACCCCACGGGCGACCACGTCAAAATTCAAATACCTGCGCGTTTTTCCGTTAGCGTCAAATGTATGGAAGCCATGGCCATTCCACACGTTGATCAATATCAATATCTCGTGGCCCAGGGAACATCGGGAATAAATCATGGGCTGAGCGGGGCGGACATCGTCAACCGCCTCAGGCAATGGGACAAGCGTTATGGTCTGACTGTCTTGAAGGCTAACTGGAACAGCGTATTCTGTCGCCTGGATAAGCTGCCTACCGATGGGGGGACTTGGGACAGAGAAATCAAAGAGTTCTGCCCCGAAATGGAAGAATCACAAGAGGAGTCTCAAACTAAGGGGCCTCGAAATCTTTGCTTATGGTGGGATTAAGACTAGCCGAGCACGCGCACTGCCAAATTGCTCTTAATTTTCACCGCAGTCTCGGGAGCCTGGTTCAAACCCAAAATATCCGAAGCCGACAGCATCGCCCGGCCCCGCCCCAAGATCTCACTCTCCACCGACAGCGGGCCCTGAACTATCTCACGATTGCGCACAAGTCCCAAAACCGATCGCAAATGTTCCACATTGGCGCCGATGGTACCAGCGGCGGTGTACTCATCAGCAGGCGTGCCTGTCTTGACCAGGCCGAGCACACGGCCCTCACGGCTTACTATCGGACCGCCCGAGTTGCCGAAGAATGTCTTCATGTCAAAGTACAAGCGCGACTGCTCAGTGTACATCGCATGGGTAAAACTTCCCGGCGAAATAACCGGCAACTTATCGCCCGTCTGAGGAAAACCAATCGCTGCGGCGCGTTTCGATTCAAGCTCAAGAGGCGTGGCCAGATCCAGCGCCTGAAACTGATGCCCCCCGGCGCCATCAATTTTCAAAACTGCAACGTCAGCATCCCGGTCAAAGCCTATGACCCTGGCCTGGAAGCGCTGCCCCGTCCCCAATTGAACGCTATGAGTCTGATGCTCCAGCCCCTCGACTACGTGATGACTCGTGGCCAGCAGATTTTTCTCGGCATCGACAATAAAACCGCTTCCCATAGCGCGTCCCTGCTCGGTCTGCATTTGCAAAACGCTCGGCTTAACCGCCTCGTAGGTCCTGGCCAGCCAGCTGTCGCTTGCCACATTAACAATGCCTGGAATGTCGGCTGCATTATGCGCGGCCTGCCCGGCAGTCTCCCCGACGACCTGGCCGGCGGCCTTCACGGAGGCAAAACTGGGAAGATTAACTCGGCCCTTAACCGCGGCGACGGCGGAATTTAATGCTGTCTCCCCGGCGGCAGTCGACTCTCCGGCCAGGAGTTCCTCCCCGGCGCGAAACATTGGCCCCACGGCCCTCGGGGCAAATTTAATCGCCACCCCGGCAGCCAGAATACCGGCGGCAATAGCCAGACCTTCGGCGGCCAGGTGAGGTTTTGCGGCTGATATTTCGGGGGTTATGTCGGCCATATCAGGCATACTAGGCCTCCCCCGGGGGCCTGTCACTGGTGGATCTCCCACAGAAAGGACCAGCCGGCCCCCAAATAATCATGATATTGTTCAGACTGAGAGCCAAACGAGGGACAAATCATGACTGCCTGCACGGAGCACACGGTAAAACCTGGCGACTGTCTCTGGAATATTGCCAAACAGCACCTGATTGAAAGCGGCATCGACAAACCCTCGGACAAACAGATTGCGGATGAAACAAATCGACTGGCCGTACTCAATAAACTCGATGAGAACGGCCGAAATCGAGACCTGATTTATCCCGGCGAGAAGATCAATTTTTCTTGAAAGGCTAATGCCATATGACCTTTTCCATCGTCGCCAGGGACAAAGCGACCGGCCAGTTTGGCGTAGCTGTCGCCTCCCACTGGTTCAATACCGGAGCCGATGTCGCCTGGATTGGCGGATTTAGCGGAGCAATCGCTGTTCAAGCCGTGATTGGACTGCGCCTGGCGGCCTCCATAGGCGAAAATCTAAAAGGTGGTCTGCCCGCCGAACAAGCCCTGGCAAAAATCCTTGCCGAAGACGAACTGGCAAAATTCCGTCAGGTCGCTGTAGTTGATGGTCAGGGCAAAGTGGCTGCTCATACCGGTGCCAATTGCATACCATTTGCATCGCACCAGATCGGTGATGGATTCTGTGTGCAAGCAAACATGATGCTCAACGATTCGGTGGTGCCTGCCATGTACAGAGCGTACTCAGAAATGATTGCAGACCCGTCCAGCAGTCACGAGAATCATTCGTTTACGCATCGATTGTTCAATACTCTGGTTGCAGCGCAGGAAGCCGGTGGCGACATAAGGGGGCAGCAGTCAGCCGCAATAATTATTGCTCCGGCAGACGGCGGGCCACCAAACCTGGTTGACCTGAGAATCATCGATCACAAGAAACCTTTAGAAGAACTTGCCCGCCTGATTCATTTGCAAGAAGCCTACACCCTTATGAACAAGGGCGACGGCGAAATCGCCCGGGGCGATGAAGACGCAGCGATTGCGGCATACTCAGCAGCAGCCAGATCAGTCCCCGATAACATCGAATGTCAGTACTGGCATGCGGTAACTCTGATCAATGCCGGCCGCAAAGCTGAGGCGAAAACGATTTTAGAGGGCGTCTACGGTAAGAATGAAATTTGGCGAGAACTGACCGAGAGGCTGATTCGCTGCGGCATAATCAGCAAATGAATCGCTCAACGGACCCACACAGACCTCAAAGCTTAACCTTACCAGTGCCACCACATATGGGGCACTTGCCCTTGTTCACAGGTCGGCCATTTACGTATTCGATCACCTCACCCATGTGATCGTTGCTCCAGTACTCCGACCCACCGGCTCCCGCCGGATCTAGATACGGATACACCATCCACACCAGACGATCCGGACATCCGGGAACGGTCATTTTGCGCCATCCCGGCATCGACGGCTTCAAACAATTACCGGGGCAGACGCCGCGCATGTAGCAATCCAAAGTGCGCGCGAGCTTCTGAGCGTTGTTCTTGATTGAAATCAATTTGCCGTGCTCGGCAACGTCATTGTATTGCTTTAGCGCACTGGGATATTGATGCTTGGCGTAGTAACAGTACCCGAGCATGATACCTGCCTGTCCGTCATCCAGACCGGATTTCCAGGCGGTCTCGTAAGACTTAATCGCCGCGTCATACTTCTTGGCCGCGTAAAACTTGGCCCCGGCGCTGACGGCATCGTCATGGGCTTTTTGCCCTGGCTTTTCCTGCGCCAGAGCGGACGAAATGTTGAGAATGCAAGAAACCGACAAAATAGTTAGAATAAGCAATCTGGAAACTTTCATCTTTACCACCACCCAGCAAGAACATACCCATTGGCTATGTGCATCCCACATAACGAAAGATGAGAAGGCGGTCGAACTATTCCGCGAGGCGACTAATCATCTCGCGCCTCAGCAACCAAATAACGAGGTTGATACAGTGACAAAAAAAGAAATAGGGAACCGACTCTCCCTGGAGAAAACCTGGCAGAAGCTTGAGGAATCGGGCGAAGAAATGCCAAGGAATGCAAAAGGCAAGCCATTTGTACCGAGTGAAATGCCGAATTTCGATGATGAAGAACTGGGGATGCAATTCTTTCGTGCGGAGGTCGGGGAAGAAGATTACAGCAATCTGACGCTCCCGAAAACATATTTTGGACGGTCGGAATTGAAAGGCGTAACCTTCAAAAATTCGGACCTGAGCCAGTCCCGAATGTGCTGGAACGATTTCATTAACTGCGATTTCACAGAAGCAGACCTTTCCGGTTGCGATATGCGAGCGTCTAATTTCGAAAATTGCAACTTCACCGGCGCCAATCTGACAGAAGCAGATCTTCGACGCAGCCACATAACAAACTGCAACTTCACCGGTGCAATCCTGACAGAAGCCCTGGCCTTACCAGCGGCACACAGGGAGCACAGAAATGGCGGCTCTATTGAACCGCTTCTGACCGCTGAGCAGTCAGCTACTGTCGGGTGGATAGACCTTGCTGGCGAAGAGCCACCAGGCGGATAAGTTTTCGCAATCTAAATCATCGCCGGAATTACTTGAGTACCAGGGCCTCAGCCTTCTTCCTCTCCCAAACGATGCACCGACACAGTAAAGGTGTAAAATCCTCCAGCGGCCTCAAGTTTATAGTGCTCGTTCAATCTTCCCAAAGCCGCAAGACGCTCACCCACAATACCTGAGAGACTGTAGGGCTCTGGCTCCCAGCGACCCTTACGCACCTTGTAATGATAATGCCTCCCTTCGGAAAGGGGAAACTCGACCCCGGGCAAACCGTCGAAGTACCAGACCGAAATCCTATTGGACTTCAACCGATACCGCATCTCGCTAGACTCCAGTCGCACCGAGCCTTCGATCAAAAACTCGGGCCCCTCCTTTTCCTCATATTTATGCTCGTAATCAACGATTCCATTCCTGGACAATTCAATAGTGCTGGCGATGGCTTTATCAACCTCATGCATAAAGCCCTTCACGCGGGCAATGCCCTCTGCTTTCGTAACGGCGGCACCGCCCGGCCGCTTGCGAACAGCTGGTATCAGAGTGTCGGCCCCATTCTCATCAAAAAGCTCATTCGCCCTATCGTACCTGTATCCCACAAGAGACTCAAAGAGCGCAACGGGAATTTCAAAATAGTGGTCCCATCGTTTTCCTCTCGGCGTATTCGCGCGCTCGTTTTCAATCTTCTTTTTGATTGCAGCAAAGGGTTTGGCCGGCTCCCCGAGCACCTGTAAATGCTTGGGGCCACACTCAAGATCATGAGACACAGACCAGAGAATTTGCCCCCTGGACCAGACCGCGACCGAGCAATAATTAATCCTGTCATCGGCCTGTCCAACTATGACATCAGTATCTCGTGAGAGAATTTCTAGCGCCTCTGCGTCCTGCGCTATGACCGAAGATCGATCAACGATCAGATAGAACCCACTAGGGGAAAGCATTCCGATAGGGCCATCTGTTCCTGCAGTGGTCTCGACCGACGTTGGTGGCCTCAAAGCAAACGCATCAAGGAGACGCTTCCGATTGTCATCTCTGCCCGCAACTTTGACGGCAACATACGAATAACAAGCGCCCATTGAACCTAAATCTCCTCGGCGGAATCAATCGGTGGCTCCGACGGAGGCTCTTCTTTGTGCTCGCTCTTCTCCTTCTCAGTCCGGTTGCGCACATGCACATAACAGAGGACGAAAATCGGCGCCAGCAAATAGAACGAGAAGCTGATCAAATTAGCCGAAAAGATCGGCCATGAATAAACCGCGATACCGTAAATAAAGAGCATCGAATCATCGATGATGATTTTGGTTATATAGACAATCGGGTTAAACCGGGCCAGGCGAGCTATTACAAACCACAGCGCGGTATTGGTGGTTATTTCAGTCGATACCGAGATGAGGTAATCACTCAGATGTTTCGTATCGGCCGAAGTACATAGGACATAGAGAGCCATCACAATAAAATATTTTTTGAAGCTTGGCGCGTACTTATGCAGCAGTGAGGCAACCATTAAAAGATATGCGGCCAACCATAAAAACGACGTGAAAAGCTCAAGCAGATCGGAGGCCACAGGCTCCCAGAAATCCGGCAGGCTGTCGATAATGAAAATCTGCGCAGTGGAAAGTTCGGGAGAAAACCAGTAGTGCAACCAGGCGGAAATTTCGCCTTTAGTCAAAACAATCGCCGCCCACAAAAGGCCTACGATGATGCCGTCAATCCACAATTTTTCCTGCACCAGCTTGGCGGCGCGATTGGGCGGGCGCAGCGCGGTAACAAGGATGGCCGGCACCGATGCCGGTGGCTTCAGGCGACGATAAAGCGCCAGGACAAAAGCCGACACCACCATTGTCGTCAAAACTGTTGTTACGGTCGTACTGAGCACTTCCAGACCATGCTGGAAGAGGAAAGTATTGCGGTCTTTATCCGTTTCGTAACCGACATACAGCGAAGGCAGGTGATTCAACTGTTCGCACAAGATCAGAGCGCCGCATGCCAGACCGACAAATATGCCCACCTTCCATGGCAGTCGCCCGGCCCGGAAGACCTGATAGACCATGATCATGGCGGCAATCGATGCCACCACCCAGAAGAGATCCGCCAGCAAAGTTTTTATCAGGTCTTCCCCGGTTTCCTTGTTGCGCTCCTGCTCCCAGGCATCCGGGATCTTCCAGCCCTGACTGAAGTTGCAGGGCCAATCACCAATAACATCAACCGACATACGGAAGTCGGCGTCACCGACTTTAAGCGAAGGTACGCTGAAATTGACCGTCCAGTCGTCCCTTTGCTTGCGAGATTCGACCGAGACTTTATCGACGACGATATCTTTGTAATTGGGTCGCAGTCTGTGCACATACTCTACGGCCTTGGCCCTGGCTTCTTCACGGCTCAACCTTTTGCCCGGGGCATCCTCTTCCTCAGTCACATAAGTGCTGTATTCATGGCCATCGCCAAGGATGTCCACGGTAAACTCCCGCGGGTCGAGAATGCGAAAGAAGCGCACCTGCCAGAGATATCCGGGCTCGACAAAGGACGCCAGCTCCTGGGTGCGCGCCCGCCCGGCTTTTTCAAAAACATATTGCAGCTGATGCGATGCAAGACTGGTGCCAAGTTTGGAGCTTACCCGGTAGGCTTTGGCGTCTATGCCGTGGGCGTCCAGAACAGCCTTACCCTTTTCAATCGCCTGGGCCTGTGAACAATTGAGGTGTTTGTCGTCGCCGGGACAGGGGACGTGCGACCAGATAACCAGGCCCATAAGCGTGGTGCCGATGAGAGCACAGATCCAGCGAGTTTTCTTCGACAATCCTTCATAGTGGAAAGGTTCTTCTTCCGAGGCGACGGTACTTTCCTGCGGCTCGGGCCGCGGCAATTCACCGTTTGTGATGGCAGTGTGGTCGGCTGCCACCTTGCCTTTGACCATGACGCAAGCGGCCACAAACAGGAGTGCAATCGGCACAATGGGGATGAAAGCACTGCCGAACAAGACCGGACTCTGGGCGTTAAAGAGCGGCTTCACATCGAGGAAAGCATCGACCATGTAGTGGCCGATGAGACAGGGGATCAAACCATAGCGACGCAGTATCCAGCCATAAAATAATCCGCCGATAGTCAGCTCGATGCCCCTGGCATAGGCTGGCTGCTGCGGGTAAGTGCTGTGCATGAAGCCCCAGGCCGCAGCCTGGAAGAGATTGGCTATCCAGAAGCGCCCTGTCAACTTCTGCATCAGCGCCAGGCCGACAACGCGGGCGGCGGTTTCCTCCTGCCAGGATGCGTGCACGCCCAGTGAGATGGCGGAGAAAAATGGGAAAGCGGTACCCAGGGTTTGATAAGCATCAAGCCCCAGGGGACACCAGAAGCCAAGCTTGTCGCCGAGCAGGTAGTAAGCAATGATCCAGCCCAGGTGAATGGCGCAAACACAGTAGCCGACCACCACTGCTTTCAAACCTTCGGAGGTTTTGAAACCTTTGAATGAAAGATAATTTTCCAGCGCCACCCTCTTGGGGTAAGCCATACGATAGACAACATCAGCGCCGCCGAAGAGGCAGGCCCCGGAGATGAAGGTGCCGAGGGTGCTGAACAATTGGGTCACGTAATAGGTCGTCAAATAATCACGGAACGACGTGGTCGGATTGTATGAATCGACCACCGACGAGAAGTCGTTGAGGCTATCTACCCCGGCAATGACCGCCATAAGGATGCCACCAAATATGGCGACACGGAAGCGCATCAGTCCGCGCGAAAGCGCCAGGGGCACAGCCAGATAAGCCAGGAACTGCAGCGGCTCATAGAAGACCGAGGCAATCTGCTCCAGCAGATTGTTGACCGTGCGCAATTGACTGTATTGCCTGGTCCATTTCTCCGGCACGTGCAGGGTCTTAGAGTAGGTCGTGACGGTATCACCGGCGATGTAGACAAAATATTGGAGATAACCGCCTTTGAAATCCTCGCGCTGATCCTCCCAGTTAAATGAATGGTCATCGCGCTTGGCCATGGTGATGCTGTTATCGCTGACCAGCTTGAAATCTTTCACATCCACGCCGGCTTCTCTGGCCAGAAAATCGGCAGCCATTTTTTTCGCCGCCTCGTGGCTGATGCTCGGCATCGCGCGCTCATCTTCAAAGGTGCGCTCGAAGGCCGTCATCTTGCCCTGGGGAGACAACCAGACGCGCATCTGTTCGATTTCATACTCTTTGCAATAGCGCGTGGTCCAGGACCAGATAGGAATTTTTTCCTTCATCAGCTCATTGGCCCGCACCGCACCCAGCTCGTGCTCAAGGAAAGTCTTGGGCGTGTCGCTGTAGGTAAACGTGGTGGACTCGATGGCGGCCTTGGGTCCGTCGCCGCGCTTGTAGCCAAACTTATCGGCGCAGGCGCGCGACATCTCGACAATCTGAGCACGGTTCAGCTTGAGATCGATGGAAGCTGAAGGGAAAACCTTGGGCTCCATCACCAGATAGAGGACAAAACCAATGACCGCCAGCAGGGCAAGCAGCGGCAGGGCCCGGTCGGATTTGAAAATCTGGGTCACGGACAGGGGCTTAGCAATTTCGGTCGACTCGCCTTCTTGAAAATTGCCAGGAGCTGAGGACACCGGTACTTACCTATGTGGTCAAGAGTCAAAAGTTGTAAGGTCTAACAGGCCATTCTAGGACGTTCGCTCGGGACGCGCCGGTCAAAGTTGAAAGCTTTGATATGAATGATGGGCCTCGAACCCCGGGATAGTATGATTCACACTCCAAGAGCTAGTTTATATATACCTGTTTATTGACTGTGACTACTAAGTCCGAAATTTTCATGTGGAACCGGCAACTCGAGACTATGGCTCGGGCGGACCTTCAGGCGCTGCAATTGGCACGGCTGAAAGAAGTTTTGACGCGGGTTTACAACAACGTGCCGGTACTCAAGGAGCGCTTTGAAGCGGCCGGTATTGGGCTCAAACAAATTGAGAAGATGGCAAGTGTCAACGAACTGGCCAATCTGCCGTTTATGAAAAAGACCGACCTGCGGGAAAACTATCCCTTCGGTCTTTTTGCCTCGCCCATGAATCAAGTAGCCCGCCTGCACGCCTCCTCCGGCACCAAGGGCAAGCCGACGGTGGTCGGCTACACCAAAAATGACATCTCCAACTGGGCCGAGGCCTGCGCCCGCTCGCTGGCCGCCGGCGGAGTCCGCCCCGGCGACATGGTGCACAACAGCTACGGCTACGGGCTTTTCACCGGCGGCCTTGGCATGCACTATGGCATCGAAAATCTGGGAGCCACGGCAGTACCGGCCTCCGGCGGCCGCACCCAGCAACAAATCATGCTGCTGCAGGACTTTGGCTCACGCGTTTTGCTTTCCACTCCTTCTTATGCGCTCAACATGGTCTACACCATGGCCGAGATGAAAATACCGCGCGAAACAATCAAGCTGGAAGTCGGCATCTTCGGGGCCGAGCCCTGGACGGAAGAAATGCGCGCCCAGATAGAAGAGCGCCTGAAAATCACAGCCCTTGATATTTATGGTCTGTCCGAAGTAATGGGACCGGGCGTCTCGATGGAATGCATCGCCGCCAAAAACGGCCTGCACATCTGGGAAGACATGTTCATCCCTGAAATCATCGACCCTGATACCGGCAACGTTTTGCCCGACGGCGAAGAAGGCGAGCTTGTCTTCACGACCATTACCAAAGAAGCCATTCCAGTCATCCGATATCGCACAGGCGATCTCAGCCGCCTGATTGCCGAGCCCTGTGTCTGCGGCCGCACTGTGCGGCGCATGTCGCGCATCAAAGCGCGGCTGGACGACATGCTCATCATCCGCGGCGTCAATCTGTTCCCCTCCGAAATCGAAAAGTGTCTGCTCAGCGTCGAGCATCTGGCCCCGCACTATCAGCTCGTCATCGATCGCAAAAAAGCGCTCGACACCCTCGACATACAGGTGGAAGTGACCGAAGAATTGATCCAGACCTTCGGCACCTTCGAAGACGGTCATGTGGAGCTGGGTTCACTCACCAAAGCTATCCAGAGTTTGCTCAAAGACAGTTTGGGCCTTTCGGCGCTCGTCACACTGCTCAAGCCGGGCAGCATCCCGCGCAGCGAAGGCAAGGCAGTAAGAGTTATAGACAAACGTCAGCAAGATAATCACTAAGGGAGCATCATTTATGCCACAGGCCTCATCGCCCGAAGCAGTATTTACCGGCCTTCCCGTAGAAAGCTACGGATTCAAACGGATTATCTACAGCAAAAACAAATATGTGGCGACGGTCACTATTAATCGCCCCGACGTCCTCAACTGCTTCGACACCACCACGCTCAAAGAGCTGGCCACGGCCTTTCTGGACGCCAGCTCGGACGACGCCATTGCCGTTGTAGTCATCACCGGAGCCGGCGACAAGGCCTTTTGCACCGGCGCTGATTTGAAAGAACAGGAAGAGCAGATCCTGACCAAGCCGAACAATTACTATAAATGGATGTATTCATTTATTGAAATGCATGATCGCCTGCGCAACATCGGCAAGCCCACCATCGCTCGCTTGAATGGCATGGTGGTAGGCGGCGGCAACGAGCTCAACATGGCCTGTGACCTGGCGATTGCCGCCGATCACATCACCATCAAACAAGTGGGCGCAGCCCGCGGCAGTGTCGCCGCCGGTGGTGCCACCCAGTGGCTGCCTTTGATCATTGGCGACCGTCGCGCGCGTGAAATGTTGCTGCTTTGCGAAAACATCGACGCTTTCACCGCCCTCGACTGGGGCCTGGTCAACCAGGTTGTACCGGCATCGATGCTGGATCAGGCCGTGGCCGAAATGGCCGAAAAGCTCTACAACAAGCTGCCCGAATGCACACGCTATACCAAGCAGCAACTGAATTTCTGGCGTGATTTCAGCTGGTCGATGACCATCGGTCATGCCCGCGAATGGCTCAGCCTGCACGCAGGACATATGGAAACAGCCGAAGGCCTCAAGGCTTTCAAAAAGAAGAGCAATATCAATTACGAGAAAATACGCAATAAGGAAGCCGGTCCGGCCGCCCTCATGAACCCGGCCATGGACCTCAGAAGTTGCCCTAAATGCCAGAGTGAGATGCCTCAATCTTTTGCATTTTGCGGTTCATGCGGAGACAAACTTTCCTGAAACTAATAACCTGCAACTCTGGAGGAACAATAGGATAAATGGTGATGACAATGACTACTTACAAAAACATTCTCACAGCAAAAGAACCGGTGCCAGGACTCAATGGTGTCAACATCGGTGTTGTCACTCTCAACCGTCCGACAGTGTTGAACGCTCTCAACCATGAGCTTATGGAAGAGCTGGTTGCAGCTCTTTCCGAGCATGACAAAGACGACACAGTGCGTGTCATCGTTCTGACCGGCAGCGAAAGAGCCTTCGCCGCAGGCGCCGACATCAAAGAAATGTCGGATGAAACGACAGTTTCCATCATGCTCAAAGACCGCTTCGCCACCTGGGATCGCATCCGCGCCATCAAGAAGCCAATAATCGCCGCCATCAGCGGCTATGCTCTGGGCGGCGGCTGCGAGCTGACCATGATGTGCGACATGATCATCGCCTCCGAATCCGCTCAGTTTGGTCAACCGGAAATCAACATCGGTGTCATCCCCGGTGCCGGCGGCACCCAGAGACTGACCCGGGCCGTGGGCAAATACAAAGCCATGGAATTGATTCTCACCGGCCGTCCCTTCAGCGCTCACGAAGCTCTGGAAATGGGCCTGATCAACAAAGTCGTACCGACCGAACTCTTCCTCGACGAAGCCAAAAAGCTGGCCTTCGAACTCTCACAGAAGTCTCCCATTGCTCTGCAGCTGGCCAAGGAAGCGGTACTCAAATCCTACGACGGCACTTTGTCCGAAGGTCTGCAATTTGAGCGCAAAAACTTCTACATGCTCTTCTCATCGGAAGACCAGAAAGAAGGCATGAAGGCTTTCATCGAAAAGCGCAAAGCCACCTTCAACGGCAAGTAATTTCCACCTCTCCTGTACACCTCTATATTTAGGACCAGAAAAATGTCAGACGAAAAAATTCTGCTTACAGAGAAGAAAAACGGCGTCGGTATCATCACCCTGAACCGCCCGGATAGACTGAATGCCTTCAACGATGAACTGTCCTTCCAGTTCCAGGATGCTCTCAAGGAAATGGAAAAGGATAAGGAAGTCAAAGTCATCATTTTGACCGGGGCCGGTCGTGGATTCTGCGCCGGACAGGACCTGCAGAGCCGCAACATCGCCCAGGAAGGCGGGGAAAGACCGTCTCTGGGAGAGTCCATCAGACGCCGCTACAATCCGCTCGTGATCAAACTGCGTCGCATGGAAAAACCGATCATCGCCGCCGTCAATGGTGTCGCCGCCGGTGCGGGCATGAGCCTGGCCCTGCTCTGCGACTATCGCATCGTCACCGACAAAGTCAGCTTCATTCAGTCCTTCACCAAGGTCGGTTTGATTCCCGATTCCGGCTCTACTTTCATACTTCCCCGCATGATCGGCTACACCAAAGCTTTTGAGCTCATGCTCAGCGCCGAAAAATTCAGCGCCCAGGAAGCCCTGGAATATGGCCTGGTCAACAAAATCGTGGCCGAAGAAGAGCTGATGAAGGAAGCCGTCGCCCTGGCTGAAAAGCTGGCTCTGGGCCCGACCAAGGCCTTCGGTCTGACCAAGCGTGCGCTCAACCGTGCTATCTTCCACGACCTGGAAGAGCTTCTGGAATACGAAGCCCAATTGCAGGAAATTGCCGGTCGCTCGGATGACTTTGCCGAAGGCGTCAAAGCCTTCGTCGAAAAGCGCACCCCGGTCTACAAAGGCAAATAGAGTCCGCTAAACAGCCCGACGAATGATGGAGCGCCAGCGTGGATAGGTGGCGAAGATCAGGCTGCCCGCGCATAGCGACCAGGAGCCGGTCATGAGAAAAGTGAAGATCCACAAAAGCTCTTTGCTGACAAACAAACGTCCCGACCACTGGTAATTGGCCACCGTCGGCTCAACCATCTTGCCCTGCGACTCTTGCATGTCGAAGGAGAGCTGGCCGTGCAAGAAAGTGGCGAAAACGGCCAGTGCACCGGTCCAGTCGGTAAATTTGCCGCCCAGCATGGCCGTGCCCGCAAGCACCAGCAGGACAATCGCCGCCTCAAGCACTGCCGGGGCCGATACGTGTTGCCGCATTTTGGAAAAGATGGACGGCGACAACGAATCCGATGAAAGATCGGCCAAACAAGCTTGCGAACTCATAGCAAAGCCCTCCGACCAGCAAGCAAAGCTGCTGGGGGAAATCCAGACAAACAAAAAATAAAGCAGGGTAATCTACAGGCATTTTGCCCGGATTAACCGAAGCTGAAACCTGTCGCCAGTAAGACCCGTTTTGCTCTAAGGACCTCAGTCCTCAGGGCTGCGGGTGGGATGTAATTGCTTAACGGAAGCGCGGTGCGAGGCCTCATGCATCTTAGCCACCGAATCGCCCAGCGACGCCTTGAGGAAGTCAACGCTGAAGACAACGCTATTGAACCCGTGCTCGACCTGGGGTCCCTGACCGGATTTATCGGCTGGGTTCACAACAATCAAAGCCGGCAGCTCACTTATATGGTGCTTCGCGCGCAGGGCCGCAAACTTCTTGTTGAAACCAGGGTCCTGTCTGCGAAACTCGACCAGATAGGGCTCAAATTTCTCGTTAATCAAATCTACCGAGCTGTTTTTCCAGAACAAGTTAAGCCGCATGGAATCGGAGGAAGAGCCGACATCCGAGACCATGGCGATTAGCTTGGGCTTGCCATGCTTAGCATTGAGATCAAGCTTATCCAGATCCATCCATTTAATCCGGCCCACCGTGGGCGGCAGCTTATGCCAGACCCTGGCTGAATAGAGAAAATCCAGAAAATCTTGCTTATCCGAATACCCGCAGGAGGTCGCGCCGCCGCGACGCATGCTGTAACGACCGGTGGCCCCGTGCGCATGATAAGCCCTCTCGGGATAATCATAATTTCCCTGGGTAAACGGTTGGTCGTTATCCAGATTTTCCATAGTTGTTACGCCCAGCTCAACCAGATTAGCCGAGGAGGCCAGATCCGTTGAAGAGGCGCCACGCAGACAGTAAGGTACGGAGGTTATCCAGGGGGTGTTAAAGTACGCCATCCCCAACTTATCGCGATAAAACGTCAGGTCCGGATCCTTGTCCTCGCTCCGCTTTTTGGGATTCATAACATACCGGACCGGAATGAACTCATCATTCATGAGCTCAGCCACGGCCGGATCTCCTAGACACTGAGATTCAAACAACATCGAAGCCGAATCGCGCCTGGTAGTGACGACATACAATATCGGCTTCCTGGTCCTGGCACATTCGGCATCGGCTTCCGTGCGGGTACGCCAGTGCACATAATGTGGGGTAGGCAGCAGTGCCAGAGCCTGATTAATCCAGGGCAAATCATACTCAAGCGAAAGAGAGACAGTCACGGCCACGCAGAAGAGGCTGGCCGCCACCAGATAGAGTGCCTTTGGCTGAGAACGCGTGTTGGTGCCCTTGGATCTACTCGGAGGCATAAGAAAACTCCTTGCGAGTCATTACAAAGATTGCCATAGAAAGGAAACAAGTCACCATCGTCAGCCAGCTGAGTACTGAGAGTATTTCGGTAAAATTACCGGAGAAGAAGTATCCGACCGGGACGACCGGATCAAGGATAAAGATAACTCCCTGACCAAAGGCCGTTCCCACATGCACAACCTGTTCCGCTATCTTTCCAGTCCGCCCACCCGGCAGGTATTCCATTATTTGAATGATGCTGGAAGAAATGCTCAACAGAAACAACAATCCGGCAAGCAAAGCCAGATCCTTCAGTCCCGAAACAAGCGATGATAGAAAGATCAAAAATGACGCAGTACCGAAACAAACAATAAAGCGCTCAGCGCCGTTAACGAGAAACTCCGGTTCGAAAGCCAGACTGGGACAGAAGACCGATGAAATCAGATGCTCAACCAGCACAGCCTGAAAGGCGCAGACTGAAGCGGCCAGCCCGACGGCAAACCATTTGCTTATCACGTATGTGACTATCGAAATGGGCCTGGCCAGAACCAGCGAAATCGTACCGTGCTGCATCTCGCGACCGATTGCACCGGCCCCCCAGAGCAAGGCGTAGGCAATGGCCACAATGGAAGGGGTGAGCAGGTCCTGATAGCGCGAATCAGGATTCTGACAGCGCTGCACAGTATACGAAAACAGAGGAGCAACGAACAAAAGAAAGAGAATCACCAGTCGCACCTTGTTCGACTTGAACTCTCTCCACGTCGTGACGCATACCGCTCGATTCATGGATCTTTCCTCTTACCGGAAGCAGATTCTTGTTTAAACAGTCTCTCCAACCGGCGGTCTTCCGGTCTTACTTCAACAATCGGGATACCATTATCAACCAGCGCCTTGATCAACGCCGCGGTTTCCGCACCACCTGTGGTGACACATCTGGCCATACCGCTCTCAAACTCCAGAAGTTTCGCTCCGACATCAGAGCCGATTTTTGAAAAATCTTCCTTGCTAAGGTCTTGATTGCTGTCCTTGAGCCACCTGATTGTATGGTACTCCTCACCGACGGTTGCCGCTGTCATGTCCTCAATTTTGTACACCGTACCTTCCTTGAGAAAGGCCACCCGGTCGCAGGTGCTCTCAATCTGGTCCAGCTGATGAGAATTTAAAAGAATGGTCAGACCTTCGCTCTTCAGCTCACGCAATAGGTCACGCACAACCATGACGCCGACCGGGTCCATGCCGGAGGCCGGCTCATCCAGGAGCAGATAGCGGGGACCGCCAATAAGGGCCTGGGCAAAGCCCAGACGTTGCAACATACCGCGCGAGTATTTACGCACGGGTTTCACCCAGGCGGCAGGATCGAGCTGTACCCGGGTCAAAAGCCTCTCACAGTCAGTCTGCCGCGTGGCAGCAGGCATGCCGGCCAGTTCATGGTGAAAGTTCAAATAGTCACGCCCGCTCATCCAGCGGTCGAATGTCAGGCGCTCGGGCAGATAGCCAACCAGACGCCTTGTCGAGAGGTCGTCCGGAGCCTGACCATCGATAAGGATTTCGCCTGAATCAATGCGCAAAAAACCCATCAAGCAGCTGAGGAAGGTCGTCTTCCCGGCTCCGTTTGGTCCCACCAGGCCGAAAGCTTCACCGGCTCTAATTTCCAGCGAAAGATTATTGAGAGCCTTGATCTTGCCGCCACGATACGTTTTCGTCACAGATTTGACGAAGATTCCCGCATTTTCCAGACTGGCTGACGGTGGCTCGGCAAGAAGCTCGGTCATAGATGTCCCGATATAAGCAGATGTGCTTCAATATTCCCCTGGTACCTGGAAAGTAATCCGAAAACAAGAAGTGTTAAGAGACTCTCACACAGCGCCCCGAGTCCTCATTGCCGTTGCCCTGACTACAGGCCTGGCTTTGGGGCAATTGACGCAGGCTGAGCCGGCCGGGGCATTTAACCTGGGCAAGCGCAAGCAAGAGCCGACCAGTCAGCAGGCGATACCGGCCTTTGACCCGACCGCCACCCCGCTGGAACCGGAAGAAGCAGGCGCAGAAAGCGTCGACAAAGAAAGCACCAGAGAAACCGGCACAGGCAGGGAATCAGACACGCCTCAAGCCACTCCCCAGTCCGCTCCGCAAGCCGGGGAAGCAACCGAAAAAACTGAACCGCCGGCGGAACCGGAGATGATACCCGCAACAGAAGCACCGGCGCCGGAGCAGCCCCCCGCCCCAGACGCGAATGCCGCCCTGCGCCAGGTCGAACGGAGCAAGAATGTCGCCGAGCCGGCAGCCATCATTCAGCTGGCCCCGCCCATCAAAATGACAGCCGACGAGATTTCACCCTTCGTTGTCAATCCGAAATACGCAGAGCACAAGAGAAACAACGAAGCGGAGCCCGCCGCCGCATCTTCCGAGACGAACAGCGACGGCAGCCAGAGCGGTGACGGCTTCAAAAGCGAAAACACGGATCCCGACATGGGCGACAAGCCCAAGAAAACACAGCCTATTGTGGCCAAAGAACTGACCAAAGCCGAGCGGGAAAAGCAAATCAAGCGTCAGGATTTTTCCTCAAAATTCAGCTATGTATTGCCTGAAGGCTGGCGCACCTATCAAATACCCTTCCAGACCCACGATGTGCTCTCCTTGCGGCAAGCCAATAAAATCGTCGCCACAATCAACTTTAGCGACGAGTTTCGCAAATCAAATCTGGAGAAACTCAAGGATCTGACGATTGAAAAGAATCAGGAAGACGACCCCAAATACAAACTGGTCGAGTCTGAAATTGAGTCATTGCCGGACGGCAAAGCCTGCGCCAGGATACTGGGCACAGGGGAAGTAGACGAGGTCAAGGCCCGCCGCCTGCAATACATAATTGCCTTGAATAAAAAGCATCACCTGGTAGTGACGCTGACGGTGGGCAAAATAATGGGTGACAAGTACGATAAGGTGTTGCATGATGTTGTTGCCTCCGTCTCGACGGAAGCTTTTGTAACCAGGTTAAAGTAAGCGGAGAAGCAAGGACGCATGCGTTCCAGGCAAGCAGCAATGAACACCAGGATTGTGCCACTAGTGGTGGTGCTGGCCTTTATCTTGATTATGGTCGGCTACAGCAAGACCGCCAGCCTTAACGAAGTCAAAGACGGCAATCGCAACCTGGCTACAAGCTACCCCAAACGCGCGTATCAGGCCGCTTACGAGCAAAAGACCGAGACCGAAACAGGGATCATGGTTGTCTACAGCGACGGCCTTGGACATGTGCGGGTGGAGAGTACATTCCAGAGCAGCAAAAACCCGCAAATTACCATTTATGATTTCCCGCTGCAAAAGAAATATTTCCTCCAGGAAGCGGCGAAAACCTACATGGTATCCGGCATGAGCAGCCTGGGCATGGGCTTCATGGACGAAGAGATGTTTAAATCCACCAATGCCGAGAGCCTGGGCCTGAGCAATATCAACAACCGCCCCTCGGTAGGCTACAGATCAACCCTCCTCGGTGAAGGCAATTCCGCAATTGAATCCTGGTTTGACCAGGCCACCGGTTGCTTAATGACGAGCAAAACCAAGGCCATAGTTTACACGCTAAACCGCTACACAAGCCGTCCACCGCGAGCCGAACTATTTATCGTGCCCAAGGATTACAAAGAAATCCCCCTGGGTTTCTAATCGCCTTTCGGCATCCACTCCGGTTCTTTAGCCGCGTAGTATTTGCACAGTGCCGAGATGTAGGGAGCGTATTCGCAGCGCGAAGCGCCAAACTTACGCCAGGCGGTATCCTGCTCGCGCAGCTGAAACCCAGCTTCACGCAAGCGCTCAAAGCCCTGGGCAAATTCTTTTTCATCCATGAGCTCACAAACACTGACCGGCAAAGCCAGGTAAGCGCAGATCAATTGCGCGGAAGTCGAGCCCAGGCGGTGAAAGAAGAGTGATTCACCGTAATCATAATCGGCCAGGCAGGAGCTGAGAATATTGCACATGTCGAGCATAGAGCCCAGACAAGTGACCCATGACTCACCTTTGCCGGTGGAGCGAAAAAACGCCAGAAGCGGAAAGTCCCTGTGGCTCTCCATGACCGTACCCAGCCACTTTTCCCAGTCGCGGATATCGGAGCGCAAATATTCCACCGTGCCAAACTTTGAGTGTTGCAGCAATAAATTGAGTCCGGAAAAATCTCCGTTCAATCGAGAAAACAAAATCGCCAGCGGTACTTCTCTTTGATAGAGCAGATTTTGCAAATTGAAAATACAGGACAAACACAGGCCAAAAAGCGTAAGCCCACAGGCTCCGGCGGCCAGGGCAGTCAATCTCGCCAGCCCGGTCACGGGCACGACATCGCCGAATCCAATCGTCAATATGGAAGTACCGGCAAAGTAAAAGGCCTGCGAAAAGCTGTGCAGCACGGGATTTATCTGTTCGCGCAGCCCCCAGAAGATACAGGCAAAACCGGTGACGAGCAGCAGCAGCCAGGTACAGACGAGCAAGAAAAAGACCAGTACTCCGAAGTGCCCGAGGAAATCATCTCGCCGCTGCGCGTCTTTTATGCGCAGCCCCAGATTGCGATAAGGAATCCAGGCCAGACGGCCGACCAGCAGCGGGGCTATGCGAAAGGCGCGCACCGCCTGCCGCGGCAAGACGATGCCGTGGTAAACGTCATAAAAGACGAGGGCAATCAGGATCAATCCCAGCGCGAAAAAAATCAAAAGCCGGGATCACCTACTGGTTGTGGTTGTACCTGCTGCTGTTGATTGCGCATATAGGGCGATGGCGCTACCGGTGCGGGGGGCGGATCGACCTTGCCCAGTTGCTGCTCCAAGAGGGCGATGCGAGTTTCCACCTGCTTCACGCGCAGGGGATCATCGGCGCCGGCCATGCGGATGAAATACTTGTATTCGGTAATGGCCGAAGATAAATGCTGCTCCGAGTCGAGCAGTAAGCCCAGCTGCAGGTGCGCTTCTTTATTGTCGGGATTGTACTCGAGCACACGGTGCCAGTTGTCCAGCGCCCCTTGATGGTTGCCCTTAGCCAGAGCACAGATGCCCATGTCCAGGTGCACCCGCTCAAAATCCAGGCCCTTGACGGTGGCGGTGGTGGTGAGCATCTTATCGAGGGTCTGATAAGCCTCAACCCAATTTTTCAGCTTCATCAAACACTCGGCGTAGCGAATCCAGGGCTCCCAGGTATGCCAGGGTTCTTCCCCCAGGGCCTCGGTATAGCAGCCACAGGCGGCTTCGTTTTTGCCCCAGGCATCGAGGTTGCTGGCCTGTTGAAACTTGCAGCGATACCAGAGTCCTTTTTTGTAGGGCACGCCTTCAAACGCCTTGGCCTGCTCCTGGGTAGCCTCATCAAATTTCTTCAAAGACGTGCAGACCTGAGCCAGGGCCAGATGCGCTTCATTAGCCTTATCCATGGCCTGACTGGTGCTCTTGCTCAGAGCCTCATAGGCTTTCACATAGTCTTTTTTGGCCTGGTAAGCCAGTCCAAGCTGATAATATGCCTGGGGTTGATAGCCGTTGCGCGAAAAATAAATAGCCTGCAACTGCGCATCGACGGCACCATCATAGTCGCCGCGCTCAAAGGCCTTGAGACCTAATTTGTAGTTTTTCTCCGACGCGCCTGAGGTATTTTCGTCATTTTTCTTGGCCAGTGCCGGGCCGGCAAATCCAGGCGCCAGAGCCAGAGCCAGTCCCAGCGAAAAACACATTAAGCGACGTCTTACTAACACTAAGCCTCAATTTCCAGAAGAGCTAAAAACTCAGTTTCATCAATTATCTTTATACCAAGTTCTTGTGCTTTCGCCAATTTTGACCCGGGAGACTCGCCGACGACCACATAGTCGGTCTTTTTGCTGACCGAGCCGGTCGCCTTACCGCCCCGGGCCTTGATGGCCTTTTCCGCCTCCAGGCGCTCCAGCCGTGTGAGAGAACCGGTGATGACAAAGGTCTTGCCGGCCAGGGTGGGGGCGAAAGTCTGGGCCGCCTCGGCGGCATCCTGCTCCAGCTTCACACCCAGAGAACGCAAATCCTCAATCAGCTCACGGTTTTCGCTCTGGGCAAAATACTCGAGCACGGTGTCCGAAATTACGGGTCCGACACCCTCAATCGCCGATATTTCCTCGGCGGTCGCCGCCATGAGCGCATCAATGGAGGGGAAACGGCCGGCCAGAAGCTCGGCAATGGAAACACCGACATGCCTGATGCCCAGGGCGAAGATGAGCGCCGCCAGAGGACGAGTTTTGGAATTGTTGATGGCAGTCAGTATATTTTGCGCTGATTTTTTGCCCATGCGCTCCAGCGCCAGGAGCTGATCCTCGGTCAAGCGATAAAAATCAGCTGGTGTAGTCACAAGGCCGCTTTTGACAAATTGCTCGATTTGCTTTTCACCAACGCCGTCTATGTCCATGGCCTCGCGACCGACATAGTGGATGAGACGGCGCAGGCGCTGAGCCGGGCAGCCGTATATATTGAGACAGCGCAGCACAACCTCATCTTTGAGGCGCACAAGCTCGGACTGGCATGCCGGGCAGTGGGTAGGATAGACAAAAGGTTCACTACCCTCGGTGCGCTTTTCAAATTTTACGGCCAGCACTTCGGGGATGATTTCGCCTGCTTTGCGCACCACCACCCAGTCATTGATGCGCACATCCAGGCGTTTTATCTGGTCGGCATTGTGCAATGTCGCGCGCTTGACGGTCGTACCGGCCAGTTTGACCGGCTTCAAAAAGGCGACCGGGGTCACAGCACCGGTGCGGCCAACTTCAAAGTTTATGGCTTCGACCTGGGTCTCGGCTTCCTCGGGCGGATACTTATAAGCGATAGCCCAGCGGGGACTGTGAGAAGTGTTGCCGAGTTTGTCCCAGATTTTGCGCTGGTCGATTTTAATTACAACGCCATCGGTTTGATAATCGAGACTGTGGCGGGGCAAAAACCAGTCATCGACAAACTTTTGCACCTCAGCCAGGGAGTGGGCAATCTTGCCGTTGGGCTCGACCGGGAAACCCATGGCCGCAAGCAGATTTAAATTTTCACTGTGCAGAGTGGGCTGTTTAACACCGTCATCAAGGACGTACAAAAAGTATGCCCAGAAACCCAGGCGGCGGCGAGCCGTCTTGGCCGGGTCCTTCTGGCGCAGGGAGCCGGAAGCGGCGTTACGCGGATTGGCAAATTGCTGCTCGCCTTCTTCCAGTAAAGCCTCGTTCAGTGAGGTAAAACTGGAGACCGGCATGTAGACCTCACCGCGCACTTCAACATGCCGCAGCACTTTCTCCTGAAAGTCCTTACCTTCGACCAGACCCTGCTTTTTGGCCGCATCAAGGCCGGTCAAAGTACCGTCGGCCAGCACAGCCACAGGTTTGAGTTTAGCGGGCAGTGTACCGATGGTTTTTAGATTGAGGGTGACGTCCTCGCCGACTTCGCCATTGCCCCTGGTGGCACCCTGTTTGAAAGCTCCGTTTTCATAGGTAAGGGCAACCGAGAGACCATCAATCTTATGCTCGCACATATACTGATAAGCCAGTGCCCCGGAAGCACCCGGGGCAAAAGCGGGATCGTCATCATCAGCCAGTCCGCGGTCAATGCGTTCTTGCCAGTGAATCAGATCCTCGCTGCCCATGGCGTTGGCCAGAGACAAAAGCGGAATGCGGTGTTTCACCTCTTTAAAGTCAGTGCTTGGTTTAGCGCCGACTTTTTGCGTGGGGCTATCCGCCGTCAGAAGCTGAGGATGCTTCTTCTCCAGGTCCTCAAGCTCGTGATAAATGACGTCAAAATCGGCGTCGGTTATCTCCGGTTTGTCCAGTACGTAATAGCAAAAGCGGTGGTGCTCAACCAGACGCTTCAGTTCTTCTATCCGCTCCCGGGCAGCTTCTTCAAGGTTGACGCGCACGCTGACTTCCACTAATTTACTCCGTGAGTATTGTCTTAATCGAGTCCTTCACGACTGAGGATGACGCAGTCACCCTGGGCGGTGCCGGAGCAAATCGCAGCCGCACCATATTTAGCACCACGTCTTTCCATCTCGCGAGCGAGGGTAAGCAGGATTCTAGCGCCGCTGGCGCCGATGGGATGGCCCATGGCGATGGCTCCGCCGTTGACGTTGACTTTGGACTCGTCGATGCCGAGCATCTTCATGGACTTGAGAGTGACCGAAGCAAAAGCTTCGTTGATTTCCATCAAATCAATATCCTTGATCGTCAGCCCGGCTTTTTTGAGGGCTTTTTCGGTGGCCAGAGCCGGCACGGTGGCCAGATAAGGCACGTCTTGACCGATGGAAGCGTGGCTGACAATTTTTGCCAGGGGCTTGAGCCCCAACTCGGCGGCCTTATCGCTGCTCATAACGAGAAGCATGCAGGCACCATCATTGACACCAGGAGCGTTGCCGGCCGTAACCGAACCGTCTTTGGTGAAAACGGGTTTGAGCTTGGCCAGAGCTTCCAGACTCGTATCCGAGCGAGGAGCCTCATCTCTGTCCATCTTTTTGGTCTGGCCTTTTCCTGCCGGCACGTCGATGGGCAATATTTCTTTTACAAAATGACCGGCATCGTGGGCTTTGATTGCCAGTTGATGACTGCGCATGGCCCATTTGTCCTGCTCTTCGCGGGTGATTTTAAATTCTTCGGCAACGTTTGCGCCGTGCACGGCCATGTGCACATTGGTCACCGGGCATTCCAGACCATCTTTGAGCATGGCGTCCTGGAAGGCTACATGGCCCATGCGCTTGCCGAAGCGAGCGGAATTGGCTTCTACCAGATAGGGTGCCTGACTCATGGATTCCATGCCGCCGGCGATGATGATGTCGGCGTCATTGGCGCGAATACGCAGGTCAGCGATAGTGACCGCTCGCATACCGGAGGCGCAAACTTTATTGACTGTGGTCGACTCACAGGTATTGGGCAAACCGGCTTCAAGCAGGGCCTGACGCGAAGGCACCTGGCCGGCCCCGGCCTGGACGACCTGACCGACAATCACTTCATCGACGGCTTTGCCATCGATATGGTGACGAGTGACGAGTTCTCTGATGAGCGGGCTGGCCAGCTTGACGGCACTCATAGCGGCCAGTGAGCCGCCCATTTTGCCGAAGGGTGTGCGCAGTCCGTCGACTATTACAGTCTCTCTTTTGCCTGTGGTCATCTCTTTCAGTCCTTGGTTGTGCAGATACTGACATGGGCTCAATCCCAGTCTGATTTAAATCGTATCTTCTTGCTCGAGAATACCGTCCGACTGTCATCAATTGTTTGGAATTTGACCTTGCAAAGCAGATCCAGATTATTTGAGGGGCAAAAACCTAGGACAAAGGCTAGTACTTGGCTTATGATTAGAAGCCTTCAGGGGAGCAAAGATATTGACTAGATCCGGCAGACCAAATCGCAAACCCGACGACGGACGCCGCGGCTCCGAAGCCGGCGCAAGCGGGCTGTCAGGCAAGCTCAGTACTTACCAGAACTGGGTCAATCAACGCTGGGCCATTGCCGTCGTCGAACCCGAACGCATCGAGCCGGGCCGCCGCCTGATGGCCGTGGGTATAGATTTTGGCGCGGCCTTCGTCATCAGTATGTTCATCATGATGATTCCGCTTGTCAACAGAGTCCTGACACAGAATCTGGTCCTCTTACTGTTGCTCTGCTTCCGAGATTATTTTTATAGCGGCCGCGGTCTCGGCAAAAATATTATGGGCTTGAAAGTGGTTGACATCTTCACTGGGCAGCCGCCGGGACTGAAACAGGTGCTGGTGAGAAACCTCATATATCTGGGCCCACTCCTGGTCATGGAAGCTTTACAACGTATCCTCTCCTTCATCCCCCTGACCCAGGTAACGGTTCCTGTAGGCGCCTGTTTGAACTTCCTGGCCGGACTTTACGTATTAGTAATACTCCCGCTTGAATGCTATCGAAGCTATCAAAGGGACGATAGTATGAGACTCGGTGACGAAATCGCCGGGACTTGCCTGCTCGAATCCGAGACGGACTTTTCCGGTTTCCTCCCGAAATAAGTAACCACGGTAAAGAAACGGAGCAATGACTCAAAAAGTTGCCTACATCTGGGGCCCTGTCACATCATTCAATGGCCCTCTGGCGGCGCTTTTAGTGATGAAAGGCTGGCACGTGCATTTCGCCTGCAAGTCTTCACTCAATTTGCTTTCGCTCTCGCCTCTCGATTTGCGCACCCAGGCCCAGACCCTGCTGGAAGCGGCTCTCGGCGGCCGGGAAAAGGCTCGGGCCTTCAAGGACCGGCTGAAGCTGGTCGATCCCTCGGAAGCCCTTAAGCACAACAATTACGACGCCATTATATTTGGTGCCCTGCCACCAAACTTTGACGAATCAAGATCGCCGCGCGCGCCCTGGTCAGGATCGGATTTTAAAAGCATCCTCAAGACTTTCCGCGGTGTACCGACCTTCATCGTCTCTTCAATCTGGGGCGGCGTGCAAAAAGATGGCGTGGTCCCGGAAGAGCTGGAATTCACCCGGCGCAAACCGCTGACCAACTGGGAAGGCACCTGCCAGCAGTACGAACAGCGCGTTTTGGAAAGCCTCTCAGGCAATGAATCGCCCTGGTACCTGGTACGCTTGCCGCTCATCAGTGGTGACACACGCACAGGCGAAACAGTAAAGTTTTCCGGCATCTACACTCTGCTCAAGGAGCTTGTCACCGAAGGAGCCAAGCCATTTTTCGGCAAGAGCGGCCCCTCTATCAAACTCTCCTACAATCCGGATTCCACGCTCTGGTTTTTGCCGGTGGATGTGGCGGTAAATACTTTCTATCGCTTCATTGAAGACGAAACAAGACCTCGCATTTGCAACCTGGTCTCCACCCATATGACGCTCAATCGGGAGTGGCTCAGTCACGTAGCCGAGGCTCAGGGCTGGGAAGAAATTCAGAGCGCCGAATCGGATGGTTTGAATTTACCTGCAACCCTGCGCAAACTGCTCATCGATGATGTCCAGGTCAAAACCAGAAACCTTTTTGAAGTGGCCGGGCGCTACCAGCTTTTGCCGGTCAAGCTGGACAAGGAATATTTCCAGAAACTGTTTGAACTGGCTAAGAAAGAGAACTTCGGCGCGCCGCCCGAGATAGTTGAGGTCAGCCCCCTCGATTACACCGAACAGCTGGCCAAATATTATTTTGAAAAATTTGTCCCCGAAAAAATCAGTGCCGGTGCTCTCGCCAGCGCTCGCATCAATGACGTCAGTATCGGCTTTCATTTGAGAGCCGGAGCCATTCACGGCTGGGTCCTACGGCGCAACCAGGTGACAGGCGATCTGACAATTGATCAGCTGGATTCGACCGCGGACAAACCGGACATATTGTTCCACTTCAGCGGCATGACTTTAACCAGGCTGATTCAAAACAAAATGCACCTGCACCGCGCCCTGCTCATGCGGGAAGTGGAAGTTGAGGGCAATCTGTTTCAACTGTGGAAAATCGTCGCCGCCATCGATAAGTTTTTGCGCGACAATCCCATCTCGTACCAGGACGTGCCGCAGCAAGTGGAAGTCCAGGTCTTGCAGGACTGAACGCCGCACTGAAATACTGAGGTCGACTCAGACCGCAATCGCCTGACGCGGCATCATGAGACAGAGCCTCATGCACAGCTCGTCTTCCACAATCGGTTTGACGATAAAATCACTGGCACCGGAGGCGTATATAGCCTGACGGGAATCAAGATCCGTGTCGACAGTCATCAATATAATAGGCAGGCGCGCCCATTGCGGATGGCAGCGAATCATGCGACAGATATCAAATCCAGTCAGACCATCCCCATCCGCATCAACTATCAACAAATCCACAGGACAGTCTTCCAGCGCCGGCAGCACCCGCACATCGCAGGGCAGAGACTGGACCTGATAGCCGTAGTTTCTCAATATCCGAGTAAGCACCTGTACACGCAGATCATTGTTGTCCACAATAAGAGCGCGCGGGGCGGGGCTCTCCACAATCTCCGGACAAGTCTCCACAGGCGGCTCCGGCGGAGCCTCCTGGTAGGCCGGACCCGGAGCCTCAAAATAGACCGGGGCCGGGGCCGGCGCTTCACAGGTCGCATCCTTATGATCGTCCTGCCAGGCCTCTATCCACATTTCTATTTCCGCAACCAGCATCAGGGCCCGGGCCAGGACCTGGCCATCAGGCAAAGCCGCTGTAGAC
>JAFEAV010000069.1 GCA_018266215.1 Cyanobacteria bacterium SZAS LIN-3
GCACGTACGGTGGTGTGGCAGGGAGGAGCCCGTGAGGGCTCCCCCTATGCCGATTTGTTTCTTGAAACCTGCCTTTAAGTGTCGGATAATTGCCTTAAATGAAGCGCTCTAACTCAACCAATAGTGTCAAACCCCCGGTGCTTCCGTCTCTAGCGCCTGGTTCTGATGCCGGCTCTGGAACCACTATCCGGATTGAAGATGAGGCCGAGTATTCCAATCTGATTGTCTCGAACTGTGATTTGAGCGATCAGGAGGCGCGCTTTCTTGTCGTAGAAAGTTCTCGACTGCAAAAGGTTCGCTTCAATAACTGTCTATTGACGAAAAACCGCTTCTCCGACCTGCGCCTGGAGGGCTGCGACCTTTCCAACTGCCAGTGGATGGAAGGCAAACTTAGCAGAATTGAGATTATCGATTGCAAGTTAACAGGGCTGAAGCTGGTTGATTCAGATATTTCCAACCTGCGGCTGCAAAATTGCGGCGGGCAGTTCGTGCAAATGCACGGCAGCAAATTCAAAAACTCAATTTTTCAGAACTGTCAGCTACAGGGTATTGATTTTCGTTTTTGTGATTTGAGCGGCTGCACTTTTATAGATTGCGACCTGAGAGAGGGCGAATTTTATGAAGCCAATCTCCAGGGAGCCGATTTCCGCGGCTCTGATCTGGAGGGGTTGAAGGCACGCCCAGAGGATCTGCAAGGCGCCGTCATCGACTCACAGCAGGCCTCTGCGTTGGGGAAAACCTTCGCACTCCTTCTGGGTTTAAAGATCCTGGAAAGTTGAGTTATCCCCCGAGGGTCATAACTTCAGTACATCGTGTCGGGACCGATTAATTTGTCGCCCTTGAGATGGTATTTGCCGGTTCTATTTACTGATGTCTGGCTGGCACCATCACCGGGACCGTGTGAAATAACATCGGCGATGATGACACCGTCTTTGATGCGCAGACGCCGCAGACCGACGCGGTCGCCGAGGACTTTGTTATCCACCGCCATAAGCCTGCCGTTCTTATTTACAAAGGCTGTGACGTTAAAGAAGACTCCACTGCCCCCTCCGCTGGTGTAATAGACGGCTGCTGCATCGGTGGTGCCGTCTTTATTTAGATCGCCCAGGGCCACCGCCGTGACGGCCATACTTTCCTCCCCATCCTTCCAGGCACCGTCCTTAAACTTAACGAAGGTATCGGGATTGCCGGATTCCCAGGGACTTATCCGGTAGATAGCGTTTCGTACTTCCTTCTCCGTCAGGCCCTTGCCCTGCGCTTTAACCGAATTGGTGTCGGTCGCTTCCTCCGCATGCAGCGGCAGACAGAAGCAGAGCGATGTGGCGAAAAGGGTCCAGACAAGAGTAGTTTTCTTAGTCACGATGTTAACCTGGGTAGGGATGTGCGTATTCTACAAACTCTGCTGCCGGAAGAATTAGACGGTTGCCTTTTGACGTTTATTTGACTTATCAAAAGCGATATTGGGATTGCCCCCCTGACGAGGTACATTCCATGTCCGCACTAGACAAGTCCGAAACCGCCGGTAATCCGGCTCAGAACTCTGAAGCGTCCAATTCCAACCTGTTCTCCGCAGCTTTTGATAAGGGGCTGACCGTCATCCAGGAGCATAAGGTGGAAGCGGCTGCGGTAGGCACTGCTGCCTTGGCCGCCGCCGCCATCGTACTGAGCCGTGGTCGTGTTCTCGGCGGCCTTGTGCGCGACGGCGTGGAATTAGAAGCGGGTAGCATTGCGACGTCTTCAGCTAAAGCTCTTGCGCCCGGCGCAAAAGACCTGGGCAAGGGCCTCGGCCTGGACGCCATGGCTCCGCGCCACGGCCTTGGGACATTGGGAGCAACCAAGGACGCCGGACTGTTCGCTCGCGGTTTGGACCCCCTTGCCACCTATGACAAAAGTGCCTACCAGATGGTGCCGGCTCGCACCATGGCCAGCTCAATCAGACTAGCCGAAGGTCCCACGATGAGTACCGTGGACGGTCCCTCAGGAATTGTTTTCGGCAGTGACAATTCTATTCAATCTATTCGTTTCAGCGCCGGCTCTACTGCTGCCGAGAAATCAGATCTCGTACTCAGGGGTGCCTATGCCGGTCTGATCCATTCGGACCCACTGGCGGCGCAAGCGGCCAGCAAAATCGAAGGTCAGTCTATAGGATTTATCTCTCGTCCGATTGAGCGTTGGGCTACAACTGAACAGATGCAGCAGAATGCGGTTGAAGGCGCTCGTGCCTATGTGGAAGGGGATGCTGCCGCTGCAAACAAATTCACCGAATTTTTAACCGAGCGCTATGGCCCGATGACTGCGGAATCTCGCGCCTGGGGCACTAAGATATTGACCGACACCAGCTCACCGGAATCCGCCTGGAACCATGTCAGTGCTCCGGCTACGGAGACTCTGATTCAAGCCGGCATCCCTATTGATCCCCTGCACCGAGCAATTGCCACCAATGCCAGCGTGCTCAAAGCTGAGCCCTGGGCGGCTGGAGCAACCATCAGAGGAACGGCCGAATACATGCAAGCAAGCGCTCGGGAAGCGCTGCCCGCGGGCGCATCCCAACTGGGGAAAGATAGCTGGTATGGTGCACAGGCACCAGCTCTCAGTCCTGAATTGGTCAAGACGATCGGCTCTCTGAGCCAGTCCCTGGGTGAAAAAGTTGCCGCTGACACCGCAGCCGTGAAAAAAGTTGCCGAGTTAGTCGGAGCGCACGGCAAGCCGGAAGAATATGTTACCGCCTACAGAGCTCTGGATAAGACCGCCAAAATGGCCAGGGTTACCGATCTCAGTCACCTTTTCAAATGATTCCATAAAAACGTATACGCCAGGGCTTCCATGTAAGCTCGCTGCTGGTTGTTTGCCGCGGCACCATGGCCGCCCTCGGTGTTCTCGTAGTAGAGCACCTCATGGCCCTGCTCCTTCAGGCGCGCGGCCATCTTGCGGGCATGCCCTGGATGCACCCGGTCGTCACAGGTGGACGTCGTAAGCAATATGGGTGGGTATTGTTTGTCCTGGCTCAGATTTTGATAGGGCGAATATTTGGAGATGTAGGCCCAGTCTTCGGCTTTGTCGGGGTCGCCGTATTCATCCATCCAGCTGGCTCCGGCCAGCAGGTGGTTGTAGCGCTTCATGTCGAGCAGGGGAGAGCCGCAATGGACGGCGGCAAATAGATCCGGTCGCTGCGTCAGCATCACCCCCATGAGCAGTCCCCCGTTGGATCGCCCTTCGATTCCCAGATGTTTGCTGGATGTGACCTTGCGCTTTTGCAGGTCTTCGGCGACGGCGATGAAATCATCATAAGCCCGCTGCCGATTTTGCTTGCGGGCCGCCTCATGCCAGCGCGGCCCAAATTCGCCGCCTCCTCTGATATTGGCCAGGACATACACGCCGCCGCGTTCCAGCCAGGCGGCTCCGACGAGCGAATCGTAGCGCGGTAGCAGAGACGACTCGAAGCCACCGTAGCTGTATAGAAGGGCGGGATTGGAGCCATCAAGCTTGAGACCTTTGCGGCTGATCTGAAAATACGGCACTCTGGTGCCGTCCTTTGACCTGGCGTCGAATTGCTGAATCTCCAGACCGTCGGTTTTGAAGTAGGCAGGCAGACGCTTCAGGAGTTCACGCTTGTCCTCGCCGGCGGTGCCCAGGTAAAGGCTCGTGGGTGTGAGGAAATTGGCCACAGTCATGAAGTAATCATCCGATTCATCAGGATCGATGCCCCGTATGCTGACGGTGCCGAAATCCGGCGCCTGGATTTTTGAGCGCAGCCATTTTTTGTTCTTGAGTTCAAGCTGATATGGCCGACTGCTGACGTTGTCCAGTTCGGTCAAAATCAGATAATTTTTGGTGTCGCACATCCCGTCCAGTGATTTGCGTTCGGTGGGAGTGAAGAGTACCTCAAACTGACGATCGCCTTCGAGGAAGGCTTTGAAGTCACAGGCCAGAAGGCTGCCGGCCGTGTATTCCTTGCCGCCCACTTTCCAGTTGGAGCGCAATTTCAGAAGCAAGTACTTGTAGAAAGTGTTGGCAATGGCGTCGGCTTGTTTCTCAACCGGTATCAGTTTTTCACCCTGGCGCAGGTAGATCAGATCCGAAAAAAATGTCGGCTTGTCCGAAATAAAATCGTAAGTTTCACCGTGGTCATGGGCGACATAGGCGCTTACCCCAACATCGCTCTCCTTGCCTTCAAATATAGTTTTTGCTTCAGAGATTTTAGTGCCGCGTTTCCATTCCTTGACGATGCGAGGATAGCCTGAGGCGGTCATGGTGCCGGGGCCAAAATCGGTGCCGACATAAATGCTGTCGCGATTACGCCAGGCCACGTCACTCTTGGCCTCGGGCAAGATAAAGCCATCGGTGACAAATTGCTTTTTTGTCAGGTCAAATTCTCTTACAACACTGGCATCGGCGCCGCCGCGAGACAGCGATATCAGCGCCCGGTCCCAGTCATGGTAGAGGACCTGGGCCGATTCCCAGACCCAGTTTTCCTTCTCGTCGGCGGCCAGCTTGTCCAGATCCAGGACCGATTCCCAGGCCGGTTGCGACTTCTTGTACTGGTCCATAGTCGTGCGTCGCCAGAGACCGCGCACATTCTTATCATCGCGCCAGAAATTGTAGTAATACTGGCCGTATTTATTAACGCCTGGGATGCGCTCTTTGGAATCAAGAATCGTCAGCAGTTTACTTTTCGTTTCGGCAAAGTCGGGGGAGGCTTCCAGTAATTTTGTCGAGACGGCGTTTTGCTCCCGCACCCAGTCCATTGCCTTTTTTCCCTGGACGTCTTCCAACCAGATGAGTGAGTCATCCGCGCTTTCTCCTGTGGTCGCCGCCACAGTCTGACCGCCTGAGAGGAGAAAGATGGAACCGGCGATGACTGCGAGCAGACTGTTTTTAATCGACATACTTTACTGTCCTTCCAGGGTAAATGCGTTTTTAGGAATTGTGGCGTTCACTTTTACGTCGGTGTAAAAGGTCTGGTCAATTACGTGAAATGGCTCACATCCGGTATTGCGAGGGTGCAGCTGGTGGCGAAACTTGAGCCAGCTGATAAATCCGCGCAGCGATTTAAATCGCTTTTGCACGAGGATATCGTAGGGTGTATTTTCCTTACCGACGTCGTATTGCTCAAACAGCTTGAGAATGACCGAGCGCGAAGTGGATATCCAGACGTCGACTTCGTGCGGGGCTTCGTGCCGCAGCCGGTGGCATTCTTCTCCATTGAGGTTTTCGTCGTCCACATATTCGAAAGGGCGGCGCGCGGTTAGTTTTTCTCCGCGCACATTGTCCATGAGCAGAGCGGCAATGGTATGTGCCGTACCGTGGGATGAGCCCGTGGCGGAGGCGATGACTGCGTCCAGATCGTCTTCTAGAGTGGCTTTTCGCTGGTGAAAATATTTTTCATAGGTGGACAGACCATCGCACCAGATCACCGAAGTATGCTCATAGCCCTGATTTTTTCGCTTGTCGCGCCATTCGAAGCGAAATAAATTGGGGCGTTGAAAGGTCGTGCGAAAGGCCATGGTTGAATGCCTCTCATCAGGTCTGCCCGGATTATGAATGGAATAGACGTATCCGCTGTCCTGATAGGTGTCAAAAAGGCGATATGCCGCAGCCGTTCGGCGCAATATTTCCTGTGCGTCAATTTCTGTGGACATGGGCTACCTTTGCAATCCGGTCTGTATTTTAGCACTGCCGAAGAGCTGGTTGCCAAGCGAGCCCGGCTATTCATCTATAAAATCGGCAGTTCTAGTATGATCTTGCCGTCGACCCTCCTTGCTGGAGCATCTCATGGCCGCTTCTTTCAGCATTCGCAAATCTTACGCAAAAACTTTCCTTTCAGTCAGTCTTGCACTGGTCACTTCAGCCGGACTGGCCCTGCCGGGACCTGCCGCCTCGGCCAGAGCCAAAGCCGCGGCTCCCGAGGTTGTCTCCTACCAGAGATTGCCGAAGGTAGCTGTTCCCGAGCGCTACGATCTTTATTTTGAGCCCAACTTTGAGAGTCAGGACTTCGAGGGCAGTGAAACCGTTTATATCAACGTCACCGAAGCGACTAAAGAAATTACTCTCAACAGCCTCGATCTCAGTATCTATGAAGCATCCATCGCCCGCAATGAAAAAACGCATGGCGACTGGATAAAGGCTGAGATTGAACGCAATAAAGATCGTGAAATCGTCGTCTTCAAATTTGCCAAGACCCTCACCCCCGGCCCCTATGAGCTGTCTCTCAAATTCAACGGTAAGTTCTCGGACAAGATGTGCGGCTTCTACCTGTCCACCTTCAAAGACAAGGACGGCAAAGAACAGAAAATGGCTTCCACTCAGATGGAGCCGACCGATGCCAGACGCATGTTCCCCTGTTTTGACGAGCCGGTCTACAAGGCTACTTATCGTGTCACCGCCGCCATACCCACCGATATGGTGGCCATTTCCAATGCCGCCGTGCAATTTGAAAAGATCGATCAGCGCAAAGACAAAAAGGTCGTCAGTTTTGAAGAATCACCCAAAATGTCGTCCTATTTGTTTGCCCTTGTCATAGGCCATTTGAAGCCCAGCCAGGCGGTGACGGTCAACGGCAAAGAGATCCGGGTCTGGTGTACCGAGGGCAAAGAAAATCTCACCTCCTTTGCTCTCAACTCGGCGGCCAGGTTTATGGCCTATTACGAAGACTATTTTGGTGTGCCCTATCCGCTCAAGAAGCTTGATCTGATCGGGGTGCCTGACTTCGCCCATGGTGCCATGGAAAATATCGGTGCCGTCACTTTTAGAGAAACAGCGCTCCTGGTTGACGAAAAGAACAGTTCTACCCACGCCAAAATGAGAGTGGCGGATGTGGTGGCACACGAGATGGCCCACCTGTGGTTCGGTGACCTGGTGACCATGGCCTGGTGGAACGATTTGTGGCTAAACGAAGCCTTTGCCACCTGGATGTCGGACAAGGCCGTCAACAATCTCAAGCCGGAGTGGAGACTCTGGGACGACTTTGCCGTCGACCGCGGTTCAACACTTTCGAGCGATTCTATTTCCGCCACAAGGGCGGTCCAGTGTGTGGTGAACTCTCCCAATGATGCCCTGGAGATGTTTGACGAAATCACCTACGGTAAGGGTGCAGCGCTGATGCGCATGCTGGAGATGTATCTATCGGAGGAGACATTTCAGAAGGGCATCCAGGCTTATATGAAAAAGCATTCCTTCGGCAATGCCACCACAGAAGACCTGTGGAATGCCCTCAGTGCCGCCACAAAGTCAACGGTTGACGTATCAGCTCTGATGCATGCCTGGGTACACACCCCCGGCTGTCCCCTGGTTTCATTTGCCCCCGCCGGTGAAAAGAAGCACGCTAAGGGCGGTCCTTCATCCAGCTATAACTTCAATCAAGAACGCTTCATGCTGCTTGATCAACCGATCAAAAAAGGTGCAGCCGCTAGGGAGAAACCACAGACCTGGCAGATACCGATGGTACTGAAAGGCGAAAGTGGGCAGGAGCGCTATCTCCTGACCGAGCCCGGAGCGAAGGTCACTTTTAGCGGTTTCAAGCCGGTCTTTATCAATGCTCTGGGTAACGGCTTTTACAGAAGTAAGTATGATCAGGCGCAACTTTCGAAGTTGGCGGAGGCCGTCAAAGCCGATCCTAATTTCCTCACTCCGGCCGAACGGATTTCACTTGTTTCTGACCTGTGGGCACTCTCTTATAGCGGTCGCATTTCCATCGACGACTATCTGGCTTTTACCGCCAATTTTAGCGGCGATAGTGATCCGTATCTGCAAAGTCTTATGGTTGGTCAGTTGCATCAGCTCGAGACGGTGATCGGCGACGAGATGCGCCCGGGCTTTGAGACTCTGGTGAGAAACCGCCTAAATCCAGTACTTGAGCGTTTGACAATGAGCAAACGTCCCGATGACAGCGACTTGATCAACAGCCTGCGCGGCGAAATTATCAGCACCCTGGGCACTATTGGCGGTGACAAGAAAATCATCGACTATTGCCGCGGGCAGTTTGAAACTTATCTCAATGATGATAAGAGTCTCGACGGCAATTTGCTCTCGGCCATAGTTGACGTGGTTGCCTACAACGGTGGCGAAGAAGAATTCAACCGCATCCAGAACGCTTTTACCGAGTCCACCGAGCCCCAGGCCAGACAACGTAATCTCGGCGCGCTCAGTTGTTTCAGAGAAAAGGACCTGATCGAACGAGCCCTCGGTTATTCGCTGAGCAAGGAAGTGCGGGCCCAGGACGTCACAACGGTCGTCGGCTCCCTGCTCTCCAGCAGTGCCAGCAAGTCGCTTGCCTGGGCCTTTGTCAAAGCTCACTGGTCCGAATTTAACGCTAAATTGAGTGATGATCAGATGCCGAAGCTGATTGACGCTGTTTCGAATTTTTCCAGTCTTGCCGATAGGGATGATGTCAGCTCCTTTATTGCCAGTCATCCGCTGCCGGCCGGCAGACGCCGGGTGGCGAAGACTCTGGAATTCATCGCCATTCGCACCCAGTTCAAAGATAAGCAGAGCACGTCTCTCGCTTCATTCTTGAAAAAGCTGGAACTGGCCCAGGCTCCTCACTGAATCAGCAAACATGCCCCTAGCGCCCGCCCCCAGCAATAAATCCCCCTTCCGGGCCTTGGTACCGACCGGTCCCCGGTCCGCCGGTCTTGCCCTGGTGCTGGGTGCCGCCTCCGCAGCGCTTCTCTCCCTGCCCCTGGCACTCTCGCACACCTATCTTGTGCCAATTCTTCGCGGCACCGCCCTGGGTCAATTTCTGGAGCCGCACTTGATGGACGGACCCAGGGTAGTTGTCTGGACCTGGCAGCACAACGATGATCTCTCTTTTCTCAATCCGGCTCGTACTGGTGTGGCGATATTCGTCGGTCGGCTGAGCTGCCGTGACAAGTCGATAAATTTTGAGCGCAATCTTTGTGCGGTGAAATTGCCCGAAGGGATTTACCGCGAAGCGGCAATCAGAGTGGAGCTGGATCAACCCGATTTGACCCAGAGCGAGGCTCTGACGGACCAGCTGAGTGATCGCATTGTTGCTCTCGGCCTGGCCGGCTCCAGGCGTGTGTCGGCGGTACAGATTGATTGCGATGCCGGATTGAATGAGCGGCAGTTTTACGCCCGACTGCTGCACAAGGTGAGAGCTAAATTGCCGCCGGGAGTAAAGCTTTCCATGACGGCGCTGGCTTCATGGTGCCTGGATGATAACTGGATCCGAGCGGCTCATCTCCCGGTCGACGAAGTAGTGCCGATGCTCTTCAGCATGGGCATAGGCAGGGAGCAGGTGGCAAGTCGTCTCAGCCGCAGGGCCGCCCTTTCACCAGGGACCTTTGCCGGCAGACTGGCCCCCGGACTGTCTTTGCAAGAACCGAACTCTTTTTCCCTGCTGGGCGCAAGATTGTCGCATTATCGCAGACTTTATTTATTCAGCTCGCGCGGTTGGAACCCTCGCCAGTTTGCCCGGGCTACAGAACTTTTGAAAACCGCCGGCAATCAGCCGCAGGAAAATCGACCCGCTGTTATCAGTCATGTTATGAGGTAGGAGGACGCATGCACTTTTTCGGACGCAAATTTATAGGCTTATCTTCGTCCATTTTGCTGGCGGCACAGCTGGCCATCGGGCCTTTCGTTTGTCTGTCACCAGCGCAAGCATGCGGCCCATTTTTTGACGATACTCTCTTTTCCGGCTATTGCCACCCCAATCTGCCCCTGTCATTTTACGCCCGGGGCGCTCTGGGTGTGGTGCAACCAACCTATGCCAGGTCCTACCAGATTGTTGCCTATCGCTATTTGAGCGGCAAGCCTCTAAACGCTTCCGAGCAAAAGGCGTTTCTCGACTTCTGGCACAGCCGCCTCTCCGGCAACGGCTATGCAGTTCAGGATGACAGCAAGTTTTCCAGCGGTTGGCTGGCCGATCGCAATAAGATACTGGGTGTGAGCGGCAAAAAAGATCAGTCCATATCGGTCTTTCGCAATTCCAGTGCCGATGGTTGGTCCATGTATCTCAACTGCCCGGCAGATGCCTTCAAAACAGCCTCCGCTACCCTGGCGCGCATTGTCTCCAAATACGGTGCCGACAGTGCCGTCTGTAAAGAATGGATCAAGGGCCAGGATGCAGTATTTTGCCATTGCGCCGGTCCTTCCTACAATTACAGGACCAACAAGACCGATCCCGAGCCGGACTTCCCCCAGAAATTGCCCGAAAGCGCTCCGCTCGAGGTCAGGCAGGATCGCCAGTATCAGCTGGCCGCCGCCTATTTTTACGCCCAGAAGCTGGACGACGCGCTGACTTTATTTACTGCTATTTCGCAGGACAAGACCTCTCCCTGGCAGCACATTGGCGAATACATGGTGGCACGCACCCTGGTGCGTAAAGGCACCCTGAACAAAGCCAAAGGCGTCGATACCGAGTATCTCGGTCGGGCGATGAAGGCTCTGAAGAAATTAGCAGAGGATCCCAGTTACAGTTCTTTCAAAAGCAGCATCGATGACCTGATTGCCTTCACCCGGGTGCGCCTGGACCCCATCGGTGCCTGTCACGATCTGGGCAAGGAGCTGAGCAATCCTTCCTCAGCGCCGGATCTGCAGCGCCGCATAGACGACTACATTTTTGTCCTGGACAGTCTCTTCAATCCGGACGCCGATCCCTATGGCGATCCCCCGGATCGCAATCTCAAAATTGCCGATGCCAAAGTCGGCAAAGCAATTCGCGAAGATGATCTCACCGACTGGATCTGGTGCTTCTCCTCGATAGAGCCGTCGGAATTGGCCCATGCCGCCGAGCGCTTCAAAGCCACGGGCAATATTCCCTGGACTGTGGCTTATGCTTCCAAGCTCAAGGGCACCGAGCCGCAGGCCGGTCAGGTCCTGGCTGCCCTGGCGAAAGTTTCGAAGACCGATCCGGCTTTCGTCACCACTTCTTATCACCGCGCCAGAATGCTCTATGCCGCAGGCAAAGGACAGGAAGCGGAAGACGTTATCGCCGCGGCCCTGGCCTCGAGCAATCTCTCGCCCTCGGCTGCAAACGATCTGTCATTGCTCAAGCTTGAGCATGCCTCCTCGCTTGATCAATTTTTCAAATTATCCTTCCGCGCACCTTATGCAATAGTGGGCGGCTCGGACAGTCAGGAATTGCCGGACAATTTTGATAAAGTGGAGTCGGCGACGAGCTTCCCAAAACTGGCTCCGGTGCTTTTGCCCAAGGCCGCTGAGGCCATTAATGGTTCATTTCCGCTGGCTCATTTTGTCTCCGGTACGTCCTCGGCTAGCGTGCCGGCCCCATACCAGGCGCAGTTTGTACAGGCTGCTTTCACCAGGGCGGTGATGCTCAAGGATTATGCTACTGCGCTCAAGCTGACCGCTGCGATGAAAAAGTCCTATCCCAATCTAGTTAAATGCATGACTGATTTTGAAAAAGCCGGCAACGATGAAGACCGAGAGTTCGCCGCTGCCTGTGCCATCCTCCGTTGTCCGGGGATGCGCCCGAGTGTTACCGGCGGTACCGGACGCGGCACTCCCTTTGCACAGATTGATGACTTCCAGGACAACTGGTGGTCGGAGGATACAATTGTCGGCAGCGGCGACCGCGGCGGCAATATGCAGGACACCACTGATAAAACCGCCCTGCCTACGCCCTTCCTCAGCGCTTCTGACCGCTCCCAGGCTAAGGCTCAACTGGCAAAGCTGAAAGCCACCGGACAGGCGCCTAATTATCTGGGCAAAATAGTCATCGCCTACGCCAAGGCTCATCCTGCCGACCCGCGGGTGCCGGAGGCACTGGCCATGACAGTCAAAGCCACACGTTTTGGCTCCAGCGACGAGAGCAAGACGACGGCTGTGTCGACGCAGGCCTTCCAGATACTGCACAAGAAGTATCCGACAAATCCATTCACGAAGAAGACTCCATACCATTATTGACCAGGAGAAATGGAAATTGACTTTGCCACCATCGCTTAAACGGTTGACGGTACTCCTGACCATGAGCGGCTTCCTCTGCTGCGCTGCAATCGATTGCCGCGGGGAGGAGGCGGTGGGTTATTTGACCGAAAGCCGACTGGACAAGATGGTTGCAGCGCTCAATAAAAGTCAAAGTCGTATGCAGACGCTATCAAGCATGATCCAGATGTGCAGTCAGGTGATTTATCCAAGCAGCTCCAATATGATGATTTATCCTGACGACAAGACCCGCAAGCTCTACGAAAGAGCCGCTGCGGTGATTCGTGGTTGTGCGACAAAACCAACATTGAAGCTGGCATTGCAGTCGGACGATCATAACTTGCAGTACTGGGCACTGCGTCAGATCGGCCCCCGCGACAGAGATCTGATACCACTGGTGCAAAACCTCACTGCGCCGGGCAAGTCACACTGCGCTAATGAGGCCCTGGAAACGCTGCGTCGGCTCAAGGTCGCTGAGACTAATATTGAAAAGCAGGTGGCGATCAGTAAAGACACCGATGTTTTGCTGCATCAAATACACGACGATAAGGAATTCAACCGGCGCCTTCTCGCTCTGCTAAACGATTCCTCTGCGGTGGTGCAGCAGAGTGCTCTCGACTTCATCGGATATAACTCCGGCATGGCCGAGATGTATCACAAAAAATTTGACGCCGCGATTTTTGATCGGACATTGGTCCTTTCTCGCGCTCCGTCTGCAACGCTGCGCCAGTCGGCGGTGTTTGCTCTGTTAGCCCTGCGAAAGTACGGTGATGATAAAGTTAAAAGCCGCTTGTCCGAACTTTTGCAGGATCAAGCCCCGGAAGTGCGCTCGCGGGCTGAGCAGGCGATGAAGGCAAGTGCTGCTGAGCAACCGGCGAAGGGCCCATGAACATAGCGAACGACTCCCCCGGCTTCGACGGCGGCATGAGCGCTAAATTCTGGAAGTTGAAGCAGACCGATGGCGGCAACACCTTCGCCCAGTCTTCGCAATCAACAGCGCGCGCCGGAGATAAATCCATCGATCTGGTGTCGGGTGCCACTATTGGTGGTGTGTACGGCATTATCGAGCTGATTGGTCGGGGCGGCATGGGTGAAGTCTACCTGGCCAGACACAAGACCCTCGGCAGACGTTGCGCCCTCAAAGTAATACCGCCGGACCAGGTGACTGATGAGAGTTGGCAGAGATTTCAGTTTGAGGCCAGGGTCGTAGCCAAACTCGACCATGCCAATTTGATCAAAGTCACCGACCTGGGTTTGCACGAGGGCTGTTTACCCTTTTATGCCATGGACTATGTAGCCGGTCAAAATCTGGCCGATTATATCGCTCGGAAAGGACCGCTGCCTCTAGATCTCGCTATCGAAATTTTTAAACAGGTCTGCGACGGAGTTGAATGCGCGCATCGCAGCAATATTTTGCACAGAGACCTCAAACCGGCCAATATTATGCTTGCCGCCCGGGCCTCATCCGCATCATCGATTTCTGCCGGCCGGCCGCAGGTTAAGGTGCTTGATTTTGGCCTGGCCAAGCTCACCAAACAAGATCGCGCCACCCAGAGTCTGACGGCTGTAGGTGATGTTTTCGGCAGTCCATCCTATATGAGTCCCGAGCAGTGCAGTGGTGAAAAACTCGATGCCCGCTCGGATCTCTATTCGCTTGGCTGTACTCTTTTTGAGTGCTTGACGGGTTCTCCTCCGTTTGTCGGGCAGGATGCCACCAGTGTAATTTTCGGACACCTGGAATCCGAACCGCCCAGCCTGGCAAAAGTCGCCGGCAGCGGTAAATTCCCGGCATCGATGGAAGTCGTCATGACTAAACTTTTGCGCAAGCGTCCCGCCGAGCGCTACCAGTCAATGCAGGAGCTCAAAAATGATCTCGAACTTGTTGCCGCCGGCAAAAATGTCGAAGACTATGTCCCGGCAAAAAAGGGGCACGAGAGAACTGCCCAGGCGACGGGCAGCAAATCCCCTCCCGCTGCGAGTGCTCCAGCCCCGGCCGCGGATACAGCCACTGGCGCTTCACGCCGCCTGCCTGTGGCATTGATCAGCGGCGGCGTATTCTTTCTTACGGCTTTGACCGCCGCCGCCTTCTATTTCACCCTGCCTACCGGCCCGGCTAAAACGACGGTGGTTTTGCCGAAAGCTCCTCCGGTGCAGGAAGTGACTGACTATGACATTGCTGGTGACACACTCACTAATGAGATTAATGTGCGGGTCAAGGTGGCCGAGCAGAGGCGGTCCAGGGATCCTTCTGCCAGTGTAGAAGGACTTGTCGGCTCTGAAGTATTCTTTGAGAAAGGCCTGAGGGCGATGGAGAGTGATAAGTTCAACGAGGGCTTGAAACTCTTTTCGCAGGTATTGAAGTTGATTCCCACGGAAGGGGCGAGCAAGACTTCCTGGCGAGCCGCCGGTACTCTCGTTGATCGCTGGCGTTACAGCTCCCTTGCTTATCAGCAAAGGGGGTGCTGTCAGTTGCAGGGGAAGAACTACAAAGCAGCTATTGCTGATTTCAGCAAAGCGATCGAGCTGCGACCTGATTATTCGGTCAACTATGTCAACCGCGCTAAAGCTCACTTCATGGTTGGTGAAAAGGCCCTCGGTGAAGCTGACATGCGGGCGGCAGCCCAGGTGGGCAGACCCAATAGCGGAGATGCGCTGCCATGATTTCAATTGCTCTGACTGAGCGATTGCTGCTGCAATTGTTGCAAATCTCTCTGTAATTCCTCGGCCCTGACGCATCTTTTTTCGAGAGATTCGGAGACGCAGCGGCTAACAATTTCGTTTAATACGGGACTGACGGAAATGCCCAGAGCAAGCAAGTTCGGATCGTCCAGACCGTCGCGTTCACGGCCGGATAAGAGGTAGAACAGTGTGCAACCAAGGGCGTAAATATCACTCTGCGGCAAGGTCTGTCCTTCGTATTGCTCGGGGGCTACATAGCCCTGTTTGCCTGCCACCCGCGATTTGCGCTCACCGATAAATTCATGGGCGACCGTAAAATCGATCAGTTTGATCAATCCATTTTGCTGGACGATTATGTTTTCCGGCGTGATATCGCCGTGAATAATGGGCGGTGAAAGGCCGTGCATATAGGCGACTATTTCGCAGAGCTCAAGCGCGATGCGCACCGCCTGTGACTCCGGGCAGCGGCCGTGCCTGCCGACCTGGGTGCGCATATCGGTGCCGCGCACATACTCGAGCACCAGATAGCCGCGATAGTCCTCTTCGAAGGAGTCGAAAATTTTCATGATCCCCGGATGATTGACCTTGCTCAATATCAGGGCTTCGTCGCTGTAATAATTACGTTCGAGCGCCTGGGCTCGCAGGCTGACCATGAGTGTGGGCAAGACATACTCTTTCAAGACTACCTGTTTCTCGTCTGAAAAGGGCAGTGCCTGGTCGCGGACATTAGCCAGATAGGCTCGACCCTGGCCCCCTGCGCCGATTTCGCGGATGATTTCATATCTTCCGTCGCCGATCCTATCGCCGTTATCGAGCGGTCCCATGCGCTTGCGTTTGCCAGAAGCGTCCAGGGTTTCCAGCCAGAGATTGGTGTAGCTGATATCTCTGGTCACATTGCTGTGACCTTCGGCGTTGAGCTTGAGTTCGGCCTGTGGAGCATAGCGGATCAAGCCGTCCATCAGGTCTTCCCGGGCAACCCAGCAAAATGCGTTCTCGTTCGACAGCTTAAATGAAACATTGAGGTTGGAGTTTATTACGATCCAGCTTTTGCCGGGCTCGAGCATCGGCAATTCTTCCACCGATTTTATTTCCTTCCATGTGACCATATACTCAAATGCTTCGGAGGCCCGGTCTTCGAGCCGACCCAGGGAAAGCCCATGGGCGGAAATGTCGAGTAATTTCAGTCTACGGTGCTCTCGTCTGTGCAACCAAAAGAAGGTAATGCCCGTGGCCAGTATGATTGAACAAACAAGCCAGAGCGGCCAGAAATGAACGAATATGGCGGAGATCGCGCTCGTCAGGTCGATAGACCGGCGCAATATAAGAACAAAGGCCGCGGTAAACCAGAGCGGAATCAAGGCCACGCCGGCGGCTATGAAGAGTTTGCTGTAATCGTCCGGCAGGCTGACTATAACTTTATGTTCTTTATTTGTGATTTTTGCATCTTCATCGCGGAAGGCATCTTTCAACATCTCAATGAACCCTCGCTTTGTTATCCTGCCGCGCCTCTTCCAGGCGGCGGATTAGCTCGGTGGTGTCATGGATTCGTTCATGTTTGTCGGCACGCAGGCAGTCGGCAATGAGGCGGGCCAATCGAGGCGATCTGGCTTTTACTACCGCTGCCAGGGCATTGCCTTCGTATGGTTTGGGGTCCTCACCGGTTGTGAGATAAAACAAGACTCCGCCCAGCGAATAAATATCGCTCTCCGGACTGGTCTTGCCTTTGATCTGCTCAGGCGCCATATAAGCAATCTTGCCGATGACGGTACCGGTGGCGGTGCTGAGAAAAGTAGAGGAGGCCCCGAAGTCGATCACCTTAATTTTGGCATCGGCCGAGAGAATCAAATTTTCAGGTGTAAAATCTCTGTGTACAACCGGTGTTTCCAGCTTGTGTAAATAGTCGAGGATGCGGGCCATCTGCAGTCCCCAGTCAATGATTATATTTTCCGCGACCGCGCCTTTTTCTTTGACGAAGGTTCGCAGGGTACGACCCGGGATATGTTCGAGCATCAAATAGTATCGACCGTCTTCCACAAAATAGTCAAAGATTTTGACAATACGAGGGTGGCTCAGTCCGCTCAGCAGGAGGGATTCGCGCTTAAAAAGCTCGGCTGCTTTGACCGAGGCCTCAGAGCTGGGATTGCCTGGCAGCACCGATTCTTTCAGGACTACGGTCTTAAATCTTTGATGCTGGGCCAGATAGACCGCCGACATGCCACCACTGGCGATCTGCCCCAGGATAGTCAGCTGTCCGTCCAGCAGTTTCTGTCCCTGTTCCAGGGGCACAAAAGACGTCGGAGCGAAGCGCCGCTCCAGATTGCTTTGCCAGAGCTCGGTAAAATCAAAGGGATCGATTTCGTCTTTCTCTCTACGACCAATGGCAGCCCTGGCCTCAAGGGGCCATATTTGCGTGCGGCTGTTATAAAAGAGAGCGATATTGATCAGCGCTGTCAGTGTTTCTTGAGAGAGGGCATTGAGCTCCAGCGAGAGCTTGCGTCCGTCTGTGTAATACAAAACAAGCTCGTTTGCTTCCAGGGAAGGCTTTCCGTTTCTGGCGAAGGTGATACTTATAAGCGAGCGCCAGGGAAAGTCATCGGGTACAGGCAGCAAGCGGCGGGAAATGGTCAGATTGGTGGCATCCATCGTTACAAGGGCGCTGGATAAGCCCGTAGCAAGCAGCAGTCCCAGACCTATAAGTGCAAGTGCTACCGGTACCAAAAAGAAAAAGTAAACCATATGCACCATGAATAAATAGATGCTGAAGCCCACCAGCACCATGGCAAAGATGGCTGTCATGAAAGGAAGCGGATCATTTTCCTCCGCCTGCAGCAATCGTGTACAGAAGTTTTTAACAGGGATCAGGGCCTTCTGAAGCCAGGGGAAGCCGGCGTACCGGTGATAACTGAAGCGCACCACCGGGGGTGCGAAGGCCGGACTGAGGCTGGAATGTTCTGTCGGAAACGGCAAAGCCAGACCTTCCCTTGCTTAACTCAACGCCTGCCGGCTCTGCGTTCCGCCTCTTCCCAGGCACGCAATTTCTGGACACCGATTTCAAATCCTTCCGGGTTCATATAAAAATTGTGGGCGCCATCGTTCCGGGCCGGTTCGCGCACATAGTAGAGATAGGCGGTATTGGCCGGTGAGAGTGCGGCTTCCAGCGAACTCTTTGAAGGCGAGCCCACAGGTCCGGGAGGCAGGCCTTTGTATTTGCGCGTATTGTAGGGAGATTTGAGGTCGATGTCGCTCTGATAAATAATGCCGTTGCCTTTCCATTTGCCGATCAACTTAGAGGCATAGACAATTGTTGAATCCATCGACAGGGTCATACCCTTGCGAATGCGGTTAAAAATGACCGAGGCAATTACCGGTCTTTCGCTGGCAAGTTTTGCCTCGGTCTCAATTACCGATGCCGCCGTGACGGCATTGTGCGTCGTCAAATGATAGGGGTTGGGGCAGTTCTTCTGCGCCTCCTGCCAGACCGAGCGGAAGCGTGTCACCATCTGCGCTATCAGTTCTTCCGGTTTGGTTGTGGTCTGCACAAAGTAAGTGTCGGGGAAGAGATAGCCCTCGAGATTTGATACCACCGGGTCGAGATCTTTGATCAGGGCAGTATTGTTCATAAGGCTCAGGGCCTGAGCGCGATTTTTCAATTTCAGCGTCGGGATAGCCACCATCGCGTCGGCGATATCGAAACGGGTCCAACCTTCAATGACTGTCAGTTTATTGAGTTCAATGCCGCCGCTTTCCAGGGTGCTCAGCACTTCTCCGGGGGTGATCGGTGATTTGAACCTGTAATCTCCCGCCTTGACCACAGGGGCGTGGCCCACAAGTCTGATGTAGAGCCGGGTCAGTACGGCACTTTTGATTATATGTGCCGCTTCCAGTTGACTGAGGATTTCATCCAGCGATTTGCCCCTGCTGATGCTGATAATCGCATTTGCTTGATCGTGGGTCACCGGCGCGTTAATATTGGTATTGATCCAGTAGTAAGCGCCCGAAGCCGCTGCGATGATCAACACCACAAAAATAAGTGCAATCTTCTTGATGGCGCTAGACATTTGGGGGCAGCGAAATGATCCAGACTCTCTTGCCCGATTGGCCGGTTCTGGCTGGTCTGAAATAGAGATTGAAGCGCACCAGTCGTTCCCGCACTTCGGTTTTGACGGGCGGCAGAGAATTTTCCTCAGTGGCGGCAGTAGGCACAGCTCCGTCAAAAACTTTGCCGTGGTCTGTGATGCTTATCTCGTTGGCCATGACATTGCCGTGTTCGTCTTTGACTTCCAGCGAGGCAGCGGGCAATTTATGCCCGTCCGGCTGGAAGGCGCTGGCCGGTATTTCGATATCCTTAGCAGCACCGGGCCTGGCGGCGGTAGTTTTGCTCTTAGGCTTGACGCGCTTGCCGCCTTTGTTTGCCGACACTTCCACCATCAAAGGTGCAATCTGGGCGTCAATCTCATTGCTTTCAATCAGCGGCTTGTTGTCCTGACGGTAGAGCTTGACGATATCGCCCTCGACTTTATAGGCCAGGCCTTCTTTGTTGATGGGCGTGAGCTTGAGTTCTTTGTTCTTCAGGATTGCCGCTTCCCGGGCGATCACATTTTCGAAGAAATGCGCACTTTCCGGACTGAGCTTGCGTTGGTCGGCGAGACTCTGACGATACATGGCTCTCAGCTGATCGGCTTTGGCCGCAGCCAGGGCTTTATAGTAGCGGTCAAATTCCCTGGTGATGGCCGCCTTATCCGCATCACTCAATTCGCCGACGCTGGCACTGCCGCCGTCAGAGGGCAAATTGAAGGAAACGGAAGCGCTCTTCACTGCACCTTTTGAATCGTCGGCGGCGATGTTGATTTTGGCAATCTCTTCTCTCTTAGGTCCGGGAGTGCGCTTCTCGACGGTGACCGACAGGTCGGCCTTTGGATCGCTGATATAGTCGAGTTGCAGCGTGTTCAGGCCGGCCCTGGTGTAGCCGGAGATATTCACCGGCAGCGAGAGCGATATCACCGCCCCGCCCAGGACATTGACACCATTGACAAGCGCCTGTTTCAAGGGCAGTGCCCGACCGTCGATATGCAAGAAATATGCTTTTGGTTCATTCGTCTGCTGAGTCTGCGGCTCCGCTTCTTTTGTGGCAGTACCGACCGCCGTGGTCTCACCCGTCGCCGGGGCCTGGAACATCGGCATGGTCTGAGCCGTCAAAGCTACAATCAGTGCCAGGCGATAAAGCGATTTCAGGTGCATGTTGAAAAACTCCACGATTGACGGGCTATTCTATCAGCTTGGCTAGCGAATTCAGGTGGTTGCCATGGGCAAAAAATGCTCATTTTTCGGTGTTCTAAATCTGGCCCTTGGTCTGGCCCTGACAAACTGCCCGGCCCAGGCGCAGTATGCAGCTCAAGGCGGTCAGTCGCTACAGGGTGGGGTGCGCACTCTCGATCGCAGCGACCCGCAGGACCGTCCCTCTATGCGCATCAATCTGGGCAGTCCGGCCCGGGGATTTTTTGACAACGGAGCCGTATTCCAGGGTTCCGCCCACATGGAGCGCATCGGGCCGGAGGTTTTCCGCGGTTGGTTGACCGACAATCATCCCACCTTCGCCCTGAGCAGCCAGACCATTGACCCCGGGCTGATAGTCGATGTTGCCGGGCGCTGGGATCATGCCGACAAGACACTCACCAAATTTGGTATCAACTACAGCCATGTCAAAACCGGTGACATCACGCCGGAGTTGCTGGCCGGTGCACGCGTCCTGATTATCAATTGCGCCGGAGAAGTCAAACGCGACAGGCTGCAATGCATCCGGGATTTCGTCCAGAGGGGCGGCTATCTTTTGACCACCGACTGGGCTTTGAACAACATGCTGGAACAGACCTTTCCGGGCTATGTCGACTGGAACAGGGGCGTCAACAACAAGTCCGTATATGCTGCTACCTATGTCCGTCCCGATGCCGTTCTGGCTCGTGGTTGCGTGCGCAGCGCCCCCTGGAAGATGGACGCCGGCGCTCACCTGATTCGGATTATTCGACCTGACCTTGTGCATGTGCTTGTGGCCTCTCCTGAACTGGCCAACGAAGAGCGCAACCATGCCGGTGTTCTGGCCTGCATTTTTCCCTTCGGCAAGGGCTACGTCCTGCACATGGTCGGACATTTTGACAATAATGCCGCTATTGCCGTGGGAAATTTTCTGCCCGATCCTGCCCCGCAGATCAGGATCAGTTTGCGTCAGGCTCTGGCTGCTAATTTCATCGTGGCCGGCGTAACTGCCGAAGCGATTCCATTGAAATAGTATGTGGATTGTACAATCACATTGTTGTCTTCGCCGCTGCGACAAGGTTTCATTTTGACTATTCAAGCGCTGGAATTTTATTCGGGTATCGGCGCGTTCGCCCGGGCCGCCGCGGGCTTTAATATCGATGTGGTGGAGGCTTTTGACCAGAATCAGTGGGCTAATGTCAGCTACGAAGCCAATTTTAGGCACAAGCCCTGCAGTCGAAATCTTGACAGCATCCCCGAGCAGGGTATCCCCGAGAGCGACCTCTGGTGGATGTCGCCGCCCTGTACACCATTCAGTCGTCGCGGCAAACAAAAGGACGGCGAGGACAATCGCGCCCGCTCCTTTCTCCATCTGATTGACTTTATGACAATCAAGAGACCACGATACATCCTGGTGGAAAACGTCAGTGCCTTTATCGGCTCTAACGTACACGGTCTGCTGCTGGCAAGGCTCAATCAGGCCGGTTACAGATACGCCGAATACCAGCTCTGTTCTTCGATGTTTGGGGTGCCCATGCTCCGGCCGCGCGTATTTATCGTGGCGACTCTAGACAAAGATGTCGCATTTAATCCTTCTCCTCCGCAGAAAACAGAACCTGCCGGTCTCATCGATTACCTTTTTGAATCCGATGATTCGCTCAATTGCTCGCCTGAAATATTGAGCCGCTACGAAGCTGTTTTGAACATAGTCGATCCTAAAAAGCCCGGCAGTTATCTAATTTGTTTCACCAGCGGCTACCAGCGCTGCCGCCAGGCGAGCGGTTCGCTCATCAGCGAAGACAGCGGCACAACCCGCTTCGTCTCACCGGCGGAAATACTTGGCTTGCTTGGTTTTGGCAGTGATTATCGCATCCCGCAGTCAGTACCACAGGCAGTGGCATATAAACTGGTAGGCAACAGCGTAGATGTCCGGGCGATAAAATATTTATTGAGCGAGGTTCTGCAATTACGGTGATGAAAAAGGACAGAGGCGGACGTGGACGCTCAAATTTCGCCGCGCAACAGCAGACATTTAAGCCGGCGGCGGGGCGTCGCTACCTGGCCTTTTACAAACCCTTTGAGGTGCTGTGCCAGTTCAGTCCTGAAAAATTACCCGACGGCACGTTCAGCGAGAAAGTTACACTGGCCGCCTTTGGTCTACCCCCCGATGTTTATCCCGTCGGTCGGCTGGATTTTGATTCGGAGGGACTTTTACTTTTATCTGACGATGGCCGCCTGACGAGTAGACTATTCGGCGACGAACATCGCCGCACGTATCTGGCCCAGGTTGAAAATATACCTTCGCCGGAAAAGCTTGAGAGACTTGAGGCCGGCGTGGTGATTGAGGGGCGGCGCACCAAACCCTGCGAAACCTGGCTCTTGCAAAAGGAGCCGGTCCTGCCCGAGCGCAGCAAACCGATACGCTTTCGCAAGGATATTCCCACGGCCTGGATTGAGCTTACACTCTTTGAAGGACGCAATCGTCAGGTGCGTAAGATGACGGCCCAGATCGGGCATCCGACTCTGAGACTTTTGCGGGTTGCCATTGGCAGGCTCGGACTCTTTGATCTCGGTCTTAAGCCGGGTGAGTGGCTGGATCTCAGTGCCGAAGAATTAGGTGCGATTTTCCTTGATTGACGCCGCTAACACTGTGACCTGCACTCTCTGATATGATCGGCGAGGTCGTGGGGGCGGGTCTTTGACTAACTCAGCTGATTTACCGGGAGTACCGGGCGAATTTCAACCAGGCCAGCTCGTAGGCGGCACCTACGTTGTTCTCGACTATCTTGGTCGTGGTGCTATGGGCAATGTCTACCATGCCAAGCATGCCGTACTCAATGCTGAGTATGCTCTGAAATCCCTTAGCGGTGAAAAGCTTTCGGACGTTGAATGGAAGCGATTCCAGAACGAAGCCCAGGCCATCGCCATCATGAATCATCCCAATGTCGTCACTATTTACAACTTCGGCTTACATGAGGGCAGCGTTCCTTACTACGTCATGGACCTTCTCCATGGGATAGACCTGGCGCGCAAGCTCAAGGCCGATGGTCCTCTGGAAATCAAAGACGCGGCGCGAATTTTTGTAGAAGTCTGCGCCGGTGTAAGCGCAGCTCACAAGAAGGGTGTGGTGCACCGTGACATTAAGCCGGGCAATATTTTCCTCCTGGAAAAACCGGGCCCTAAAGGGGAAACCGTTAAGGTTGTGGACTTCGGTGTGGCTAAGCTGACCGAGTCGAAAGACCCGGAAATTCAATTCCTCACAAGCGTTGGCGATGTTGTCGGCACGCCTTTTTATATGAGCCCTGAGCAGACCATGGGCTTGCGCGTGGATTCGCGCTCCGACATATATTCCCTCGGTTGCACTTTGTTTGAGTCTCTAACGGGCACCTTGCCGTTCAGAGGTCGCAATCCCACCGAAACCATGCTCTTGCATCAGACTGACCCGCCGCCCAGTCTCAACAAGGCCTCCGGTGGTAAGGAGTTTCCCGCCGCTCTCGAATACATAATCGCCGCCGCTCTTGCCAAGCAACCGGCCGAGCGCTTTCAAACAATGGATCAATTCGCTCAGGAATTGAGGACCTTTCTTGTCGACGAACCCGCTCCGGTGATGAGTGCGGCCAACGGTGTCATACGGGCTCCGCTCGTCGACTCTAATGTGCCCGTAGCCAGAACTGCTGCCGGCGTGGGGAAGGAACTACCCAAAAAAGTGGTTATACCGGCGGTGGCAGCGGTGCTGATTGCCGCATCTTCCTTTGCCTACTGGCAGTCACGTATGCAGGCCAACAAGCCCAAGCCGATGGCTTTGACCGAGCAACTGCAAAAGCTCGGTCCCGCTCCTCAGGCTAAGAGTGCGGAGGCTACCACCTCAGAACAGGCCATCTTCAATCAGCAGGCTAAGGAGTCGGAGAGCACGGGTGAATTTTATCCTTTTCAGATCGTCACTGTTTCTCTACTTTTAAAAAAGCCTTTCTCCCGGACCGTTGTTGAAAACGGTAAGCAAATACGATGTTTTGATTTCCCCAAAGATGTCGTTATCGGACTGATCTCCAGCGACAAAATGGACGCACCGGTCAAGGCCGTTGGTGAGCTGAAGTTTGACATCAACGAGCAACTTACCTTCACGCCGACGGAGGTAGTCTCGAGGGCTCCCAATTGTCTCAAGCGTTTTCGCGCCGGTGACATCTACCGCCTCAAGTTCAGGCCAAAAACCGATAACGATAAAATCTTCGGCGCCACCAAAAATATTCCTGGTGTAAAAGTGATCGACTTTACCGGCTGCTGGGGCTTAACCAGTAATGCCCTGGAGATTTTCCGAGCCTTCCAGGGCATCCGTGAGCTGGACGCCTCCTACAGTAATATTGACGGCACACTTATTGCCCAGTGCTACAACTGGGACAAGCTCGACCGTCTGATGCTGGCTCGCGGTCATAATGTGCAGACCATGCTGGACAATCTGGAGGAGGCAAAATTGCTGCGTTATCTCTGTCTCTCCAGCACCAAAATGAATCGCAAGGAGCTGGAGTCGCTGGCCGATCTTACTCAGGTGACACATCTGGATCTCGACAACAATCATCTTTCCAATGATGATCTGGAGATTTTGACCCACATGAAAAATCTCGTTGAGCTGCATGTTCGGGGCTCAGGTCTTGATGCTTCAGCTATTCCAATACTCAAAAAATTCAAGCACCTTCAGGTCTTGTGCATAAAGTCAGATAGATTGGGAGAAGAGCAGATTCAAAAGATTGCCGCTGCATTCCCCTCACTCCGCATCGAATAATCAGTCGCCTGGAGTTAAACCTCTATGTCCAGCGGGCAGACAAAACCTGAAAAGGATGACACTGGAAAGCCTGCTGCGGCACCGGCGCAAACCGGCCGAGCAGAGAGCTTCTTTGATATGGCCGCCCGCAGTCTCCATGAATTTCAAGGTGATACCACTAACCGCATCGTCGATCTGATTGCGCACCAGGATCTGGCCCGCAAGTTTTCCGATTCGATCAATAGTCAGCTGGCCGGGCAATATGTAGAAGGAAAAGCGCTGCTTGAAACTCGCGCGGCGCAGGGTAAAACCGCCTCGGATTTATCCGGCCTGAGCCCGGCTCAGCAAACCGCCGTTCGTGCCTATCAAAAGATTCACAATGAGCTTCCCGCCTCCATTCCGCTGGTGGATCGCGACGCGCTGATGCGCAGTGTTGAGCGCAGTATCGAGAGCAAAGTACGCACTTCCAGGCCGGAAAGCACCCCCATTCCAGAACCTCATCCGCGCGCTGTTGAATTTCACAAAGCGCTTGATTCTGCGCCGGCGATGACCGGCAGCAGCACGGGACGCACTATCCCCAAGCCCCATGAGCCTGAGGCCCGCGAGCTGAAAAGCACAAGGAGTGATGGCAGCCCCGCGGCGTACCAGTCGAAGCCGCAGGAGCAGGCTAAACCTCAGCAAGAAGTAAGACAGATCGAAGCCGATAAACACATATCGGCGCCGAAGGTGGTAGCTAATCTCGAGTCGGTTGGGACAGTCAGTGAGGCACCACCAGCGAGGGCACAGGCTCGCGGTGATACTGCCGGTGCAATTCCGTTCTCTCCCCTCCTGCGCGATAAGACTCTGCCGCCCGAGTGGATTCAGCCGAGGCTGGAGACATTTTCACTCAGGCCCGCGGCGGTAGCTCCGATTGTATTTGAGCGCTTAACCGCGAAGGCTCTGCCCTATCTGCCTCACGAGTCTGAGACACCCGGACGCGTTATCGAACCGCCCGCACAGCAGAAAGCAAGCAGTGAGCGCTGGTGCAATATCTCGGTGCGCCTGCTGGGACTGCCCGGGTCGAGACCTGTGGAGGTAACAATTGTTCGATCAGGATCAAAGCGGATTTTCCCGGCAGATGATCCGGTTGTGCAAAAGCGCATGCACATTGTTCGCCTGATCCTTACTAATCAGGGCATTCCTATAGGCAGAATCTTTGATCAGAGCCTCCGCCTCCTGCCCCTGCGGCCGTCAGCTCCGCGCCAGGATGCTGCCGCAACGGTACGGGCTGCCGACAGCGTTGTAAGACTCGGCCCGAGCTCAGGTGTTGTTTCCCGTCCCCTCTCTTCCGCTCCCAGCGAGTCGGCTCCTTCCACCAGACCTGATTCAACTGCGACAGAGAAAGTTCAGGGACCAGGGCAAGGGCCTGCTAAGAGATTCGTTAAGCCAGAACATGAGCGATTTGTGGAGAAATCCGTAGATCAATCGGTCGATAAACAAGCCGACAGACTTCAGCCGCAGATAACTGATTCTGCTGGTTCTCACTCAAGGTTCGAACCAGTATCGAAATCAGGATCAGGAACAGAACCAGAATCACGATCAAAATCAGAGTCAGAACCGGAGTCAGAATTGGACTCTGAATTAGAGCTAGATCCTGATTCGGGCGCTGAGGACGAGCCGGGAAAAACCCCGACGGGGTCAAAGGCCGAAGGACAGCAGCAAACAAGGATTACTAAAACCTTTGTTGTGCGCGGCTCGATGCCGGATAAGCGCTACATCACCGGTGGCGAGCTGGCCTTTGTGGCAATCATGGCCCTGGCCGGCGCCTCCCGGGTGAGACCCGATGAAAACGCAGGTGCCCATGGCCTGGGCATGGTGCGGCGGGAATATATCATGGTCGAGGAAGAAGAGGGCGTGGTCTGGAGCGAGCCTGGCTACGAATTGCCGCCGCTGCCGGGAAAAGCAAGGGTCGATTCTACGGAAGATGCCGACAATTCTGAGGCGAAAGAGACCGCCGGCGGCAGCCGACCCAGAGCCGAGAGTGAGCGCAAGATTTTAATGCGCCCTCAGATTATGGTCCAGGCGGAGGACGATCTGGCCGAGATGGCCGGCCTTTTGTTCAATGACTCACGCTTCGGACATCTGATCGCCGATATCAATCGCCACTCTACCAGGCAAAAATTTGAAGCCGGTGCGCGAGTGGTGATGCTCTATACCAGACAACGCCTATCGCTGCCTGTTTATCAGGATATTCTGCGCTTCTCCTCTACTCATTTGCGTGAAGCCGGGCAGATCAAACTAATAACCGTCGTGGAAAATTCCGCGGTTGATCGTGAACTGCTGGAGCATGGCCTGGGTCAGATTCTCGGGCTCAACTCGCCCAACCGAGATCCGCTCGGTCCCACCTGAGTCTTGCGGTCTTTCGGTCAGACTTTTTCTTCCACTTCGTAGCCGAATTCGCTGAAGAGCCATTCGTCGACGCCCTGGGCGTGACGGCTCAGATCCTCTTGTGTGATCAGACCGCGTTTAAGCGCCTCGAACATCAGCCGGGCCCGTGGGTTGTAAATTTCCATTCCCGCGCTTTCCTTCAAGTAGCCATCTTCACCTTTGAGCAATTTAGAAAGCAGCATGGAAAGTCTGTTCTGGGCGCCGCGGTAGGAGATGTGCTCCTTGCGGGCAATGGCCTTGTCCGTCAGACCGGCAGCGATATCGAGCAAAGTTTCATACTCCAGATCGGTTACGGCACTGCTGCGATCCTTCAACCTGGCTTTGACCGCCTCCACCGCCGGTACTATAAAAGGAAGATCGTAGAAGACAATGGAATTTATTGCTTCCAGGACTTTCTCATCGCTCTCGGTCTTCAGCACATAGCCGTGAATCGCCTCGTCCGGCACAATTTTGCCGAGCTCGCGGATGTAAGCTTCATAGTGGTATTGTGACCAGAAGAGAATCTTGGTCGTCGGTTTTGCCGCCCATATCTCGCTGGCGGCTTTGATACCATTCAGCTCCGGCATCGCCACATCCATAATAATCAAGTCGAAGTTTTCGGCCTTCGCCAGACGGACAGCTTCCAGACCGTTTTCGGCGAAGAGGACATGATCGAGCTTGCTTCCTCTATTACTGAATAGTTTCTCGATCAACTTTTGGGCATGCTCTCTCAGCGACGGCAGGTCTTCGGCAATGAGGATTTTCACGGGCTCTCCTTGATCGCTTCATGTATGTTCAGTCTGAGTTCGACGCGGCAACCTTTTTGTTCTTTACCCGGCAGCCAGGCAATATTGCCGCCGATCAGATCCATTCGTTGTCTCATATATCTGAGGCCGCGCGACTGGCCGCGTTCTTTATCGGCAGCTATACCCGAGCCGTCGTCAGTGATGCTGATAATAAGGGTCCTGCCATTGTCGTCAGTGCTTATTTCCATTTCCACCTTGCCGGCCCCGGCATGCTTGACCGTATTGGAGAGGGCTTCCTGCACTGTCCTGAAGACCAGTAAGGACTCTATTTGTGATAGTTTTTCCAGTGCCTCCTGGCCATCGTTCTTGAAACGTGCTTTGAATTTACCGCGGCTGGCGCAGCGGCGAAGCAGGTCATCCAGAGCGTTTGCCAGGCCGAGATTTTCCAGTACCGAAGGCGTCAGGTTTTCCATGACTTCGCGCACCTGTCCGGTTGCAGCATCAACCATGGACTCTATTGCTTCAATTTGATTGAGATGCGCATCCTCGCCCGACTGACTCTTCTTGAGGAGGTCCAGAGCGCTGCGCAGCGCCTTCAAATCATTGAGCACTTGATCGTGGAGGTCGGAGGCCAGAATTCGCCTGTCGGCTTCGTCCTGCTTAACCAGCTGTAAGTGAGCTTCCTTGATTTCTTTCTCTTTCAGCGCAAGGACTATTTTGGAATCCTCAGCAATCTTTCTCCTGTCGCTTCTGGCCTGATCAACTCTGCCCCAGGCGAAGGCAGCCAGCAAACCAAGCAAAATCGCCAGCGGCACAGTATCAAAATTTAGATACTTCCAGACAAGCCACTGGCTGAAGTAAGCCAGGACGATTATTTGCAATGAACTGATTATGGTGGCACTACCTCTGGTCTTGCAGGCGGCACGATAGCACGCAAAAACCAGGGGCCATTCTATTACCAGGCCGGTCAAAATCGCCTGCCAGAGGATGAGTGCCTGCGGGTTGTTGCTTGAATAAGAGTGTGATGAATCGAAGCTCTGGAGCATAGCCAGGAAGCTTAGATTTGATGCGGACATGACTGTCAGGGCCAGGCCGCCGGTCGCCGCAGTCAGTACCAGAGCTCTGGCCAGGTCGGCGTACAAATCGGAGCTGCCGCCGGCCGGACTGCCCATTTCAGTGGCCCGTTTTGGCTGGCGCAGCCGGTCCTTTGATGCGATTCAGGAAGGCTTTCGCGACCCAATATTCGACCGAGTTGGTTGTGCCGTGTTTGGTGACGAAGCCGAGTTTTTCTCGGGCGACATCATAGTTGGCTTTGCCTTTGATAAAGGCATCAACCCCCAGAAAACACTGGGCTTGCGTCAGATCATAGGTACTGTCCGCCGAGGCTTCCACGACTTTTTCCGGGGTCACTTTGCCGGCCAGATAGCTGAGCATCGGATAGGGCCAGTGCAATCGATCCAACTTCTTCAGCGCTTCAGTGGTCAGTTTTTGCGCACTGGCTCTGTCTCCGCCGGACAGATAAGCAAGGGCAGTGAGGACGGCCGCGTGGGCGGAAAAATCCGACTTCCATTTCTGATCTCTCAGCCAGGCCTCGGTTTTTGGCGCCAGGCTGGCTGCTTTATCCGTAAGAAGATAACTGCCGGCTCTATTGACGACGGCATATTTATCGGTGGGATCGAGGGCCAGAGCTTGATCAAAATTGCTTATCGCTTTGTCGGCGATGCCCTGCCTGAAATAGACGACACCACGATTATTGAAGGCCAGATGCGCCTTGTCATCAAGGGCGATGGCACGATCAAAATCGGAAAGAGCGGCTTTGTAATTACCCAGTTCACTGTATGCGGTGCCTCGATCCACCAGCGCTACGGCAAGCTCGGAAGGACTGGCCTGTTTATCGGCGGCCAGGGTGAGCTCCTGTATGGCCAGTTTGTATTCCTGCCTTTGCAGGAAGTCCTTGCCCAGATCATAGTGACGCTGATACTCGGCCGAAGCCAGTGCCGGCCCGACCGGCCAGAGAGACGCCACAATCATCGACAGGGCAATGTTTTTCGAAATTCGACGGCTTTTAGCTGGTTTTTTCATGGCTAAATTTTAGACTCCTTGCCCTATAAGTGTCCTGGGAGTTACTAAATAACTGCCAAATCTTTGTAAACGCCTCTTAACAACGCTCGAAATACTGCCCGGCGCTTGCTTCAAAGGCTCTTTTTTGGGTATGTCCTTAAAGGCGATTGGTAATATTTGGTACCGGAGTTTACTCTCGTGCAGGGCGATTGGGGAAACGATAACGACTGGCAGCTTAAAAAGCTCCAGCACGATTCCTTGAAGACGGCTGAAAAGGTCGTGGAAACTCTGCGCGAAACAATCGAGCGCGAAGTGCTGGCCCAGGGCAAGGAGTACGAGCGGCGCTTTGGCCCGCGCTCGGCTCAGTTTACCGAGTACTTGACCATGGTTGCCCAGAAGCTCGAACAGCACGGTATCACCCATCCGGAAGTCATAAACTGGCTCAATTCCGCCGCCACCGAAGGGGCCGTACCGCGAGATTATGCCAGCGATTTGCGCGATTCGCAGTCGCGCACCGTACCCTTCATCGACGGCGGGCCGATGCACGACTTTGGCGAACAGAGTCTCATGGATCGCTCGCTGGGAAATCAAGGTGCTTCCTCCCAGCGACCACAGGCCTTTGCGCCCGCGGCTCCGTCACCATTGCCGGCTCAGGGTATGACTACTTTTGAATTTGAAAAAGCTCCGACCAACGGCAACGGTCACACTAACGGTCAGGGCAATGGACACGGCACACCTTCTCAGGGAGTGCCAATACCTCAGCACACGCCGGTTTCCATGCCGCTGCAGCAGATGATGCCGAGCACCAGACCGCAGCCCAACCTGAATCAGACTGCCGTAGTACAGCCCGGACCCCAGCCCTCAAGTTTCCCGGCACCAACCGGACACACCGCCGCCTTTGCCCCGGCTCCGCCGCCAGTGCCAGTACCAGTACCTGCGCCCCACGCGACACCTATACCGGCCTCAATCCAAGCTCAGCTGCCACCGTCGATGACAGGTGGTCGGCCCCCTCAGCCGCCGGCTCCCGCACCGCAGCCCAAGCACGACGAAAAGCCGGAAGAAGAAAAATACGTCTTCGACCCATTCACAGCCTGGGACTAAAATTTCTACCGTTTACTGCCGAACAATATTGGCGACGATGTTGACGAACGGACCGGGCGCCTTGTAGCCAAGGATGCGACCTTTTTCACGGCCGGAAGGATCCAGGATCAATATGCAGGGGTAGCCCTGGGGTTCGTATTTTTCTTTCACCCACTGACCTGTAGCCGGATCGTCGGTGTCGCATTTTACCCAGACGAAATGATTGCCCAGGGTGCCTATGACATTAGGATTGCTCAGGGTGTCGGCATCCAATCTTTTGCACCAGTGACAGCGCTCGGTGTAACAGTCCACGAGGACCCAGCGTCTGGCATATTTAGCGGCAGTCAGTGCCGAGCGAAGATCGTGACTCCAGGTCAAAGAAGTGGGTGCGGCTTGCTGGGCCTGAGCGGCGGGAGCAGCGGTTTTCTTTGCGCCTTTGGCTTGCAATTGATCAGTCAAGCTGGAGGATAGAGTAGCGGCAAGAAGCGACAGCATGACCAAACCGACTCGCCGAATCGATCTGATTTTGGTAGTCCGTTTGTTCATGGCTTTCATATAAACACCCGCTAGTTTTGATCGTCTCTGACTTTGTCCAGTTGTTTTTCACCGCATTGAGAGTCGGCTGAATCGATTGATTTTGCCCGACCGTTGTTCTGTGCAAGTTGGCTCTGGCTGTGGCTGTGTACAAAGGAGCGCGCGTCGCTGTCGTGATGCATTTTTGCTTCTCTGACTTCCTGGGAGTCGCACCAACGCTTGAGGTTGGCCAGCCGCCGGCTGATGTCTTTCATTGTCTGGGCACCGGACATTTCTTTTACGAAAGGAGCCCACATTTTTGGTTCAGCGTAACTCTTAAGGGAGACTCTGGTTTCATGCCCATTTTCAAGGGGAGTTAGTTCCCAGCTGCCTTCAAAGGCTTTGAACTTATCAGAGGAAACCAGCTCGTAATCGATGCGTTTAAAAGGGACTTCAATCTCCCTATATACGAGATGGGCTGATCCGATAACGGGAAGGTTGGGGAGCTTTTCGTCGATGACCGCGACGTCTTGATGATGCGAAACCAGATGGCGCCTCGCCGGGTCGTCGGAACGGGACACCTGTATGCCTTCAAAGACAAGCTTCGGCGGTGCCTTGATAACTACTGATTGCTCAAGCAAGGTGTGGTTCTTGTTGCTGGCAAGACACGGAAGACTGGAAAGGGAAAGGGCTGTGATTGCGGCCAGGACAGCTAATGCCGGTGAACTATGACTTGAATTTTTCATGATGGATGCGCGCGGAGATGAGTCAAGAGGATTGATCGGATGGATCAAATCCATTCGAATTGAATTGCCGATAAAAGACAGCCTTCCGTATATGCCATACCCTATCGTACTTTTTCTCAAACTAAAATGCCCCCAAAAATATGTCTTCCGCACATCGGATGTCATTAGAGAAGCGGATTCTGTGATAATTTAGCCGCTCGCCCACCCACTCACCTTTTCAAAGACTATAATTGGTGGCGAAATAGGACGTGAGCCGGGGATCTTTTGAATGAATTTTTTGCCAGAAAATGATGCCAGTAAAAAGGAACGGTTCAGCAAACCTGCCTTAGTGATGCTGAGCACCAGTGCCTTTTTGCTACAGAGCTTACCGGCCCTGGCCGAGAAGATTGAGCAAACAATGAGCGCCCCCAGCAAGCCGCCAAATACTGCGCTCCTGGGCTTCTTCACGATAGTGAACTATGTCGCCGGGCTGGCAATTCTTGCCGCTCTGGTCTTCGGTGCCATTTGGTTTTTCCAGAAACGTAATGACGGCGAAGAAGATGTCGTTGATGCCGAAGGCGCCACCGTGAGCGAATCGACAACTGAAACCGAAAGCAAATCCCAGGCCGATGCTGAAGCGAAACCAGCTGCTGATGCCGAAACCAAAGCTGAAACCGGCTCTGAAAATTCAGACTCCAAGCCTGCCCAACAGGCTAAAGAAAACGCATAGAGATTGCCACCATCTCGCCGTTATCTGACGGCAAAGTGGTAATTCTCAGCTCCACCTGATCTTCTTCGACCTTGGTTGTAATTTTCTTGTCCTGTGGTTTTTCGATTTCGTTGGGATCAAGACCGGCAATAATCTTGTAGGAACTGACCAGGGCTCCGTGAATTTCCCCGGGCAAAACGCAGTCTGCCAGCAGTTCTCCATGCAGGAAATAGCGCAGAATAACGCCGTTTGATTCGGGCTCAAGATGAATGTCAGAACAGCGTTTTTGCGTCGCCTTGCCGATAATTTCATGGGCCAGGAGCATGATGGAGGAATTCTGTTGCTCTTTAAGCTTGTCGATGTCTGTCTCTTCCATGCCTCCGAGCTCGGACTCGACGACATCTTCGAGGAGCTGACGCGAAGCATTGTTATTGAGAGCCTGATTGGTCTCTATTGATTCAACCAGATGGCTGGCCACGCCGGCGACGACTTCTTCAATGTCCAGTTCGATCGGTGCGTGTTCGGCGGTGGCGAAGGGAGACGGCTCGGGAGCAGCGGCCACCGGGGCGCCAGGCGGAGGAGTGGCCGGCTTTGACACCGGATTTGGTGAGTGACCGTTGGTAGTCTTGCTCGATTCGTCCTGCTTTGAGGCGGAGTCCTTTGTTAGAGCATTGTCTTCACCAAGCAGGCGCTGCGCTACCGCCGGTGATACCATCGGCGAGAGTAAAATATCAGGATTGAGGGCGGGAAGGCTATTGCTTGTGACTGAGGCTGCCGGTTTACGAGCGGCTCCATGATTCTGTGGTGAGGCCTCGACCGGGGCATCTTGCGCCTTCGCAGTCACAGTCGGAGCAGGAGCAGGAGTTGGAGTCGGTGCAGGAGCGGGAGTGGGAGTCGTCACAGGAGTTGGAGTCGACACAGGAGTGGGAGTCGGTGCCGCGGGCGGCGGGCTGCTCATCTCCAGATCGTCGTCGTCGTCATCATCATCGCCAAAGAGCGACTGCAAGTGATTTTTAGCAGGTACCTTAACCGGGGCAGGTTTGGGAGCGGCGGTCGCCGCCGGAGCAGCTGGAGCCGGTTCAGGCTCGGGCTCGGGCTCAAGCTCAGCCTGTTTCACCGCGCTGCCGTCTTTGTTGACCTGATACATGTCGCGCATGAAGTATTCAAATTCGTCGGCCGTGCAGACGACTTTTTTCAAGTGGCCTGACTTGAGCTCCACTCGAACACTGTCCAGCGCGATCAAGTCGTCCGGATTAACCATGGCGATCGAATACTGGGTGCCGGCACAACTGATTGGTATGACCCGATGCTTGAGTTTGGTCTCGAGCTTGAGCAGGTCAGCTGTTTCCCTGCTGGGCGGGGTCTTAGACAGGGAGTAAAAATTGACGCCGAATTGCAACTCAAGCGAATCCTTGAGTTGATGGTAAGAGACAAGGCCGAGACGCTCAAGGACGAGCGTCAATCTCTCCCCGGATTTGGCTTGCTCCTGATGAGCACTGGCCAATTCCTCAGGAGTTATGAGACCGATGTCTAATAGTAAATCCCCGATCTCATTACCAGCGGACATCGTTTCTCCTGACGATTTCGGCACGCAACCCCAATCCCACGCTCACCACGCATTCTATCCGACTCTATACATTTTTTTGTGCCCGTGGAAAATTTCAGCTAAACATCAGCGGAAAGGAGAAAAATTTTTGAGCAGAAACCTATGCTTAAATCCGTTATGCCCTTATTGCCGTAAAGTTTGAGCACTTTTAAAACTTTTATTCTACAAACCCAATTAAGTCGGTAGTTTTGGGGATTATCGGACGCTCTGGCGGTCACTTGGGTGCGACAGGCGGCAGTATCTTAATCAGAGGCCGGGCGGACGACAGGTCATTTAATATGTCTGAAACACTGTAATGGCAACGCTCTGTAGGCGATATGTAGGACACCGACTGATCGCCGGCTTCCTGTTTGAGAGTTTCGGCCAGTTTTTGGGCCAGGGGCGGATCCAGTTTTTTAAGCAGGGCGATGCTGATCAGCCTGCCGGCAGGGGAGGCCGTCTGAGCCATATCCATCAAATTTGCCCGGGCGCCGGCGCCCAGCTTTTGTGCCTCGATCAGGCTATCGCGCATTTTGCCCGACTTGAGGGCCCCGTCCTCAATTCCCTGCGCCTTATAAATTTCGGCCAGACAGGGCGGCAGTTGCTTTTCGGCAACGGCAGGCTTATCGGCCCCGGTCTTTTCCTGGACGGCATCGGCGACGTCTTTGCCAGCAGTGGTCG
>JAFEAV010000006.1 GCA_018266215.1 Cyanobacteria bacterium SZAS LIN-3
ATCGGCGATGCTGTAATAAACGAATAAACCCTGACGGCGCTTTTGCACAATACCCTGCTCGGCAAGCACTGAAAGATGCTTGCTGACATTAGCCTGACTCATCTCAGTCAATTCGCACAATTCCTGAACGGCATGTTCGCCGCTAAATAGGTGTTGCAAAATTTGCAATCGCGAAGCATCAGAAAGAGCACGAAAGCGAGCCGCCACAATTTCAAGGGCGGGCCGGCTCAATTGAGTTTTCTTACTTTTCATACAGCCAATTCAAACAGGTAGACCTGTTAAAGAGTCTACAACCAATGGGTCGATTTCTCAATCATCCTTAAGGTTGATTCGTCATATAACCATATGGTGATATAGTTAGTGCTATAACCCCGAGGGAGAAGACTAAAATGACAGACGCAGCCAGGGCAACTATTACACGCATATCGCCAGAGGCGCTGGCACCGACCCTGGAAAAGTCCGTGCTGGTCGATGTCCGCAGCCCGATCGAGTTTGAGGCCGAACATATAGAGGGCGCCGTCAATATCCCCCTCGAAACACTTGAATCTCGATGCGAAGAAGTACCGCGCAAAGGACGCCTGGTGATGATCTGCCGCAGCGGCATGCGCGCAGAAAGGGCCGCCTTTACACTCATGGGCAAGGCATTTCAGCCCTCCGTTCTGGAAGGCGGCATGCTGGCCTGGAGAAAAGCAGGCTTGCCCATTAAAGAAGGTAAGAAACGGCTGCCGATTGAACGTCAAATACAGCTCATTGTTGGCACCGGCGTGCTCACCAGCGTAATCTTGGGCACCTGGGTCAATCCCGCTTTTCTGCTGATTGCCGCCTTTTTCGGCGCCGGCCTTACTTTTGCCGGACTCTCCGGGACATGCGCCCTGGGCATCTTACTGGCGCGGGCCCCCTGGAATAAACTCGAAGTAGCCTGCGAGCCAAAGGCGAACCAAAAATCCGGCGGTTGCTGCTCGTAATATAAAGAGGTACCCATGATTGCGGGCACACTCTCGGGACTGGCCACAGGAGCCCTACTGGGGCTCCTGGGCGGGGGCGGCAGTATCATTGCCGTTCCACTCCTGGTCTACTTGCTGGGACTGGCGCCCAAGGCGGCGGTAGGGACCAGCTTGATAATCGTGGGCATAGCCAGCCTTTTGGCGGCCTGGAGCCACTACAGGAAGGACACGGTGGTCATCTCCACCGCCCTCACCTTCGGCGCCTGCGGTGGACTGGGCAGCTTCACCGGGGCACAGATTGCAAGACACATCCCCGACGCTATCCAGATGACCATGTTTGCCGTTGTCATGGCGGTCGTGGCATTATTAATGCTCAGGCACAAGACTCCGCCGCTTGAGGACGGGAGCAAGGAAAAAAAAGCGGTACTACCACTGATACTGGCAGCAGGATTTGCCGCCGGTACTCTGACCGGCATTCTCGGGGTAGGCGGCGGATTTATCATCGTGCCAGTTCTTACCATGCTGGTACGCATGCCGATCAGAAACGCCATCGGCACTTCATTACTAATAATCGGCATCAACAGCCTGATTGGCGCTCTCTCCTATGCCTCGCAATTCAGGCTCAACTATGCGGTGCTGCCTTTTGCCCTGTCAACTCTGACAGCAGCAGCGGTGGCAGGCAGACTGGCCCATCACATCCCACAGGGGCGACTAAAGACATTTTTCGCCCTCTCACTGCTCGTACTATCAGCCTGGATGCTTTCCAGACAAATCTTTCCCTAGCCCCAGGAGCTTCACTATGTATTTCAAACAGTTTTATCTCGGCTGTCTTGCACACGGCTCTTACTTAGTGGGGGCCGGGGGTCAGGCGGCGGTGATTGATCCTCAACGGGACGTGGACCAGTACATTGAAGAAGCACGAATTGCCGGCCTGGAGATCAGATACATTATTGAGACTCATCTGCACGCCGACTTTGTCAGCGGCCACATTGAGCTGGCAAAAAAGACAGGAGCAGAAATCGTCTTCGGTTCAAAAGCCATGGCAGCCTTCCCCCATCGGGCGGTAAAAGACGGGGATATATTGAAGATTGGCACAGTCAAGCTGACCATTATGGAAACGCCCGGACACACACCGGAAGGAATATGCATTTTAGCCACCGACGGAGCCACAAACGAGCCTGCCAAACTGTTTTCCGGCGACACGCTTTTTATCGGCGATGTCGGTAGGCCGGATCTGGTGGCAGCTCGGGGACACAGCAAGCAGGAAATGGCTGCTATGCTATACCACAGCCTGCACGACAAGCTGCTCAAACTTCCCGATGATGTTGAGGTCTATCCCGCTCATGGTGCGGGTTCTCTTTGCGGCAAGCATCTATCGAGCGAAAAATCTTCAACGATAGGTCAGCAGAGAAAATTCAACTATGCCCTCAAGCCTATGTCTGAAAAAGCCTTCATAGAAATGCTGACTGAAGATCTTCCCGAAGTGCCTGCATACTTCCCTAAGGACGTGGACCTTAACCGACAAGGAGCAGCTCCCCTGGAGAGCCTCTGTCGCCCCAGAGGCATGACGGCGAAGAAGGTGCAAAAAGAGATGCAAGCGGGTGTCACCATCCTGGACATGCGAAACGCAGCGGAATTCGCCGCCGGACATATACACGGATCAGTTAACATCGGCCTGGCCGGCCAATTTGCTTCATGGGCAGGCACCTTGCTGACAATGGGTGAACCAATTATTCTGATCACCGACGATGACCAAACGCTGGAGGAAGCGATTATAAGATTAGCGCGAGTGGGCATCGAGTCGGTGGTCGGCTATCTAGAAAATGGTATTCAAGGTTGGCTCGCAAACGATCTGCCGCTGGCAATTTCGACGGTGACCACGGTTGAGTCGCTGGCCAGAGAGCTAAAGGCGGGCAAGAGTTTGCCCGTTCTCGATGTACGCCGCCCTGGAGAATATGCAGACGGACACGTCCCGGGCGCCATCAATCTACCTCTGGCGGAGCTGCCTCAGCGTATCAAAGACCGGTCCATCGGCCTAAAGCAGAACCAGGACCTGGCAATAATCTGCGCCAGCGGCTACCGCTCGTCGATAGCCTTCAGCTTACTTGAGAGAGCCGGATTCACCAATTTGATCAATGTCAGCGGCGGCACGGCCGCCTGGAAGAAGGCCGGCTGCGAGCTGGAGCACAGAGAAAGAGCGAAAACACTATGAAAGAAGCTCCTGCATTACACTTTGAGGCATTGCTGCTAACGATTGTCACAGCAGTAGTGTCGCAAGCGTACTGCGGATGGCAGCCGCAAGCGACCGCTCAGCAACAATCCGCCGCCGACTGCTCAACTTCAACACAGTCCGGCTTATTTCCCAAATGCACCGAGGATCCTTCCTGCGTACTTGTAGGCGAGACGCACATACTCGAATGGAAGAGCCCGACACCGGCAAAAATAATTGTCGTATGCATCCACGGCCTGGGGCTCTGTGCCAGGGCATACAGCCCGCTGGCCAGAGAATTCTCAGCGGCGGGCATTGATGGATTTGCCATCAATGTGCGCGGATTTGGGCCCGACAGGGACAAAGCGAAGCATTCAAAACTGAACTGCTTACAGACGGTGCGAGACGCCGGAGAATTGCTGGCAAAAATTCACAAAGAAAAACCGGACCACAAAGTATTCCTTATCGGAGAATCAATGGGCGGTGCAATAGCCATAAGGATAGCGGCGGAGTATCCAGGTCTGATAGACGGCATCGTCTGCTCCGCTCCGGCATGGAAGCTACTCAAGACCCGCCAGACCGCGGCAAAAGGCGTAATAGAACTACTCTGGCCCTTTCCCAAGCATCCGGGCATGGCCAGCCGCGGCGTGGTCCATCAAGCAACCACGGACAAAACTTTAAGCAGGCACTGGCTGGAAGACAGTTCTCACAAACTGACACTCGCGCCAGGCGAAGCAAGGGACTTCATGAGCTTTATCGGCCAGACCGATACTTACGCCAGACAGCTGAACAGGCCAATTCTGATTATCCAGGGCTTGAATGATCATCTGGTCTCCAACCTGGCGGTGGCAAGGCTTTTTCAAGACATTCCCGAAAAGGATAAAACATTTCTGATCGACTGCGCCGGCGAACATGTAGTGCTGGAAGAAGGTGAATTCTCACCACCTGTGGTGACGGCGCTGACTGACTGGCTGAAGACCAAATCCTCAGTGCAAAATAAAAACGCACGGATCGAAGTGATAAATGATCAATTTCTCTCAGCCCACCAGAAACAAATTCTGGAGAAGCTGAAAAACCGGGCCAGCATCCGCTAGTTAGAGCGGCCCAGACTCTTTGCGTATTTCAGATTTCAAAAAGCAGGGGCGGATTGACCGCCTCATACCCTTCATTGCAGCTCGATGCATTGAGCACCTCAACTGACTTTCCATCCTCACGCCGGAGTGTGGCCCGGCCGTAGCCGTGGTGCAGGTGCCCACACACGAGGAAACGCGGCGGGCGAGCCAATTTCTCCGAGACTACCTGCAAAAGCTCCTCGCAGCCGACTCGACTGCCGTCCATCAGTGTATCGACATAGCCCATGGGTGGACCGTGCGTAATCAGGATATCCAGACCTTCCGGTATTTTCAGCCAGTGCTCTCTGATATCGGCACCGCGACGGCGGTTATAAGCCCAGTCAAAAAACCAGGGCGTGATGGGCGAGCCCCAGATGGTTTGCCCCTCAATTTCGCAGGCCGAATCATTTAAGTAAATCGTCCCGGTGGAGACCGCAATTTCGCGGGCGCGCTCTTCGTTTTCCTCGATGCCCAGCTCATGATTGCCTGCTATCCATACCTTGTGGGGCTGCGGCTGACGTTCAATCCACTTCGCAAACCAGGCCAGTTCCCGGCTCGTGCCGCGCATGGTCATATCCCCGGCGACAATCAGCAGATCCGCCTGTGGCGTCTCCACCTCTTTCAAATGAATATCACTCACGGCCACGCATTTCATACCCTCATATGATAGTGGCAGGCTTGCCTGTGTGCCAATATCAACCCAAGGGGAAATTTTGAACCGGCGGTACTTTGTCTAAACAGGGCAGGGCTGTGGTAGACAGAAGAAAGGCGAAGTCGCTAACAGCTGTTTGTGGGTGAGAATGCAAGGGAAGAGTCCGACTGTTCAGCCAGCTCTAAACCGGGTGCCCAACCCTGAGGATCTGCAAAAGCTCCTGAGAGCGGTACAGATGGGCTCGCCCATGGCCCAGCAGCCTTTTGCCCTGGACTCCGGGCGCAAAATGACGCTAAAAGTGCAGCCGCCACGCTCGGCGGGCGGTCTGGGCAAAACCAGAACCGCCAATTCCAACCCACTCTGGTCCCTGCACGAGGGCGTAAACACGGTCTGGGAGTACAATACCGCCGATATTGAACTGATCTATAACCTGACCGAAGAAGCGGTCTATTCCACGCCCAGTGCGGCGCCCCCACAAGGTGGCACGCCGGCGGCAGCTCTGGCGGTACTGGAGGAGCTGGCCAGCGCTCAATCCAGCGCCCTGAGCGCATCTCTGGCATCATCTTTTGCCGCGCAGGAGCCGCCGCAATTTTCCCAACCCGCCCCGGCTGCGCCGGTACAGGCTAGCCAGGCACCGAAAGGCGGCGGCGTGCAGTTTTCGGGCAATCTCAGTGAACAGGGTGTGCTGGAGCTTTTCCAGTCCATCGGTGCGGCTAAAATGATCGGCCGCCTGGACATAACCAGCGGACTGGAATCAATAGAAGTATATTTTGAAGACGGCGCCCCCCGGCGGGCGTCCTTTCGCAGTGATTCCATGACCGGCCCGGTGCGCGACATCACCGGCGAAGAGGTGCTGCTGGAAGGTATGACCTGGCGCACAGGTTTTTTCCAGTTCAACCCGGCGATGAAATCGGCCGAGCGCTCGCCCATGCGTCGACTGGATCTTCTCTTGATGGAGGGCTCAGCCCTCAAGGATTATTTTGACGCCCTGGAAAAAGCCGATTTGACGCCTGATTCCATCCCTGTGCGCACCAGCCAGCTGAGCGAAGCAGAATTTGAAAAAGCACTGACGGCAGGCATCCCGGTCAACATGCAACAGCAAAAACTGATGTACATGGCCTTTGACGGCAAAACCACCCTGGGTGACATCGTTCGCCAGAGCAACTTACCAAAATCAGGATGGCTGCCGCTGATTTTCAACCTGCTGCAATGCGGCACCATCGGACTGGCACCAAAGGCGGCGACAAAGGAGAATGTTCATCAGGACGTTCCGATATCGCCTTTGATCAAGGAATCAGTCGCCGAGGCCTTTCAGGAATTACTACGGCCGGACACCGGACTATTGAGTTATCCGCTGTTCATGCATTTTATGGAAGTGGAATTTCAACGTGCCCTGCGCCTGAGGCAGCCCCTCAGCCTGATTGTCATCAGCGTGCATAAAGAAGGCTCCGGCATCACCGAACAATTGTCGTCGGAGGATCTCAAACTCGTCGCCGGCAAAATCCGAAGCTATCTGGAGCCTTACGACCATGTCGGACACTACCAGACCCTGGATATCGGCATTTTGCTGCCGCACAGACCAAGTGTGCAGGCGCGTGAATACGTCGATAAGATAATCGCAGACTTCGACCGAGAACTGGCTCAGACAGGCAATCAAGTGCGCTTCATCTGGTCGGTGGGCATCGGTTGCATCCCCGAAGATGGTATCAAGGTCAGTGGCATGGTGGCACGCGCCGAAAAAGATCGCAATCTGGCCAGAGAAAAAACCGGTCGTTAGATCTATTTGTGCTCGTAGAGCGGATCGCTTACCGTTACCTGGGCGATGCTGCTCGTAAACTTGAGTTTGTCCCCCGGCCCGCGATGCGAGTCCTTTTCGTGCATGATTTGCGCAATCACCACCCGTATTTTGTCGCAGATGGCGTCCAGCGGCAGGTCATCACCGTCGTAGCCGAAGGGATCTTCAATATCCTCGGCGATAAGCTCCAGACCGATCAAGAAGTAAGAAGCAAAAATGACAATGGGCAGGGACCAGAGCAGGGGCAGGGTAGCCGAGGCGTACCAGGGCAGAGCGGCCAGATTGATGGCAATCCCCTGGCGGATGAAAGCACGGTAGGAAAGCACCAGGGGTGAGCTCTTAATACGTTCGCAGGCGCCGCAGATATCGAGAAAAGAACGCAGATGAGGATCCAGCTGCAACAGCAGAAAACCGTTTATCTTCCCGCTCTGATACCACTCCTGGGTCTTGCTGTACATGGCGTCGGTCACCTGCACGGGCAAGTGAGCAACCTCAAGATCAGCGTGGGCTTTAACTCCCGGGAGCCGCTTGGCCGGGGTAGCGTTGCGCAGATGATTTTTGAGCGTATAGGCAAAAGAGACAACATATTCGCTAAAAATTGCCTTGTCGCGGTCCGAAACATTGGCCAGGTTTTTGACTTTGAGACAGATATTGCGCGAATCATTGACCAGCTGCCCCCAGAGCTTCCGTCCTTCCCACCAGCGCTCATAGGCGGAGTTGGTGCGAAAAACCAGGAGCAAGCCCATGACCAGACTGGTGTAGGCGATATTGCCTGCATCTTTAAAAAATTGTGCGGAATCTTTGTTGTCAATGAAAAAGTGAACGATGGTAGTGTAAGCGGCCATAAAGGCCAGGTAGAACCAGACACGCTTAAAGACCGGTATCCGATGCAGTTTACTGAAAGGATGAATCCATGTGCGCAAGGATTGCTGAATATGGGCGGCCGTAACCGCATCAAGCGTCGTCGTGCTTTCGGTTGCAGAAATACCCGGCATTCCGTTAAGTTGGTCTGCACCGGGCTTATTGCCCTCGCTGGCCATGTCTTGCGCGCCTCATATAATAGGATCGATACCTGACTGTCAGCCCTATTGTATTACATCTCAAGATAGGCTCACGACGGAAAGACAGTCAATTATTGTTATAGTTACCAGCATAGTCCTGGAGGGAAAAAAACATGTTTCGTTGGCGCTCATTGGCCGCAATTGCTTGCGTGGCCGTCGTTACTTGTGTTTCCGGTTGTTCCATGGGGAGTTCTCACAAGGAACACTATGTCTCCGGAGCAATCCAGGGTGAAGCCCAGAAGATCAATTTAGAAGAAGTGCACAAGGCCTTCTTTGAAACCAAGGGAGCCGACTTTAACGCTCAGATGGCGGCCTTTGAGAAGAGAGTCAACGAAATCTATGAGGGCGAGGGAGTCGTCGCCCTGGACGCAACCCGGGAGAATAATCGCCTGGTCGTCACCGGCTTCATCTCGAAGAGCAACAAACCCGGATTCCAGCCCGGGGACGAAAAACTCTTTACAATAGAACAAACCGGCGACGTGGTGAACAACGATATGCCTTACAGGGTGGCCGGTTACGACGGTCGGCCCTACTACGAAGGCCACAGAAGCATCCTGGACAGCCCGCTTGTCCAGATGATGGTGCTCTCTCATATGATGGGCGGCTTCGGTGGTCGCTATTACACCCCCTACTCCAGCTACGGCGGACTGATGGGCTACCGCAATACCTGGCGCGCCACGCCTCAGTACAGCAGCCAGAAAGCCAGCAACACAAACTTCTTCTCGCGCTTCAGTAAAAAATCCGACGGCGGCCTGCAGAGTGCCACTAAGTTTGGTGGCGGCTCCTTTTCCGGTGGTGAGGCCACGGCCAGGAGATCCTGGGGTGGCTTCGGCTCCAGCTCCAGCACCTCCACTTCCAGCTCCGGCTGGGGCGGCAGGAGATCCCCCGGCATAGGCACATTCAGCGGCTTCGGCGGCGGCAGACGCGGCTGGGGCGGCCGTAGAGGTCGCTGATGTATCAGCTGACCGTAACCGATCAACAGAAGCAGCATCTGGTGGTTCTATCGCTGCCCGATGATGTATCCTCCCGACCGGCGGCCGACGTCGTCTTCGACGTGCTGGCCGCCGACGCGGCAGCTCTGGTGGCACAGGGCATACTGTCCGAAGGTCAAATAGAAGAATTCGACATCTTCAAAGACGCCATCTTCGACAGTGACAAAGACGGCCTGTTCATCAGAGAGAGCGTCAATTTTAAAGCCAACGGCCAGGACCTCGATCCCGACGGCCCTTTTGCCAGAGCGTTCAAAGAATCCCAGCGCGACGGCATCAAATATATGCGCGGCGAACTGACTGTCCTGGGCATAGGTCCGCTGAAAGCGCCTGCAGGGCAATCCGCACAGGCTCAAGCGGCGAGCACGCAATCCCCAGGACAGGCAGAACCCGGCTCCGAGATTCGAGACCTGAGCCGCGTTATGTTTCTGCATCAGATAGCCATTGGTTACGCCATCGACGTGACCAAGGAATTCCCCGAACTGGCCGAGTGCATCGCCTGGGCCGAAGCCAATGAGCTGATTGAAATAGACGTCAAAAAAGTAGCCTATAAACTGACAGCCAAGGGCAAGCGCATCCACGACTCCTACATAGAAGAAGCGCAGGATTTGATCAAGCGCTTCGACATCTACGGCAATGTGGACATCGACAACTCCGGCATTTATTTCGATACCGGTCTGGGCAGGGATCTGCGCGTGCCGGCCTTTGAAATGGAAGGCGTGGATCCATTTCGCGCCCGTTTTTTGCTGGGCATCAATGACGGCGAATGGGACAATCTCAGCAACTGGCCCGAAGTCTTCAATCAAGAGTCCTGGTACCGACAGGTCTTTGCCCCGGTCGAACAGGCCCCCAGCCTGGAAGAAATAGGCGAAGGAAAAATGAGCGAAATAATGACCAGGGCCAAGGCAATTTTGCGCCAGGAACAGCAGAATCGCTGATGTCAAAGTAATGTCACACAGGTTTGTTAGTTTTGTTGCAGGGTAAATCCCGGGGACATAACCAGCAAGCACAGAGGGTGACATGAGCGCAAACGTCGAACGAGTTGAACACGCAATCACAGAAACCTTGAACGGGATGCAGCTTCGCGGAGCCAATCCGCTGCAAGAGGAACTGAACAGGTTGCGACAGTGCGATCCACAACACTGGCGCGACAACCTCAAGCTATTCGCCGAAAAAACCAAAAATTATCCCGGTTTCCCCCAGATATGCATCGCCGGAGACGAACTCCAGCCGGAAGCGCTGAGAGGCCGCCAGATGCCGCCGGATCAGGCTCGTTATGTTCCGGATCAAGCTCGCTATACTCCGGATCAAGCCCAGTATATTCCCGACCAGCGCATGGCACCAACAGCGGTGCAATACTATCAACAGGATCGTGACTACAGAGGCCGCGACTACAGGGATCGTGACTACAGAGATCGCGATTACAGAGATCGCGATTACAGAGAACACCGGCGTCAACCGGATCTGGGCGACCGTATTCTAGGCGGTATGGTGGAGGGCTTCTCCGAAGGAGTAGGCGCAGGCCTGGCCAACAGACTTCTCGGCGGCCGCGGCTTCAATCCAGGTTTTCACGGCGGCTACCCCGGCCACAATTACAGACAGATGGAACAGCAGCGTGAATGGATGCGCTACCAGAGACAACTGGAATACGAGCGCCAGATGCAACGCTACCAGGGCTATCGCCCCTGGTAAAGATAATCGAACACAGGTGAAACAAAGGCTACTTGTTCCAGCTGTACTGAGTGATCACACCATCTGAATATTCGATGCGCCCACCGGTGGGCTCGTCGCTGGATGTGGTCCAGCTGTTCGTATGATAAGGCGTGCGAGCGGCCAGTTGTTTCCGGGCCGAGCGGCGGAAACGCTTACGCGCAGCAATTTTGACGGGAGTTGTGTCTTCTACGCTGCGCCTGGACACGACACTGTTCTTGGCCACCTCGCCGGGATCGACTTTGATTTTCACCGGCGGCGGTGGCATAAAAGGTCGCGCTACAGCCTGCAAAAATTGCGGCAGCGACTGCATCTCTTTCAAACTCCAGTAACCGGCATAGCCAATGACGCCGATAACGGCAAAGGCGATGGCCGCCTGTCCGCTGTAGCGAACCACCTCACGCAGGAAGTACTGCCCGGCAATGCGCAGGCCGTCCTTGTCGGTAACGTGTTCGTCAATTTCGTTGGCTAAATTCTCTTGCGAGGGATCCGTCAAAGTAATTCCTTAACCACAGGTCATATTGAAGACTGCACAAACACCAGGGCTAAAGTTGTCATACTTTAGAGCCCATGTCAATGTTGCTCAATTCAATTTAACCGTGCAGTAAAGGAAAAGACCTATTCCAGGCCGTCGAGCGGGTCTATAGCAAAGCCGCGGGCGACACCGCCTAGTTGATGCACCTGGCGTATCTCTTGTCGGATACCCTTGTCCGGATTTGTAGACCAGCGCAAAAGATTTTCGCTTACGGTCTGCTTCTGCCGCGAAACACTATCAATAAGTTGCGCGTCAGCATCTGTTACATCGGGGTTGAGGGCATTGCTGCGCTCCTCAATCTGCCTCAGCCGATTGCGCGGAACTGCCTGCTCATGGGAGGTAATCTCCTCGCCGGCCAGACAGGACTTAAGCTGGCCCCAGAAGGCCAAAATCGCCGGTTTTTTATCCATTAATCGTCCCGCCCTGCTCGCCAGCCAGATTGCGAAAATTCGCCCGTCTAACTAGGCTATCCTATTGAAAGTCAGTCGAGATATAAGGCAACCAATACATCTTTATAGGGCACCCTATAGGCACGAGGCCGAAAAGCCCACAGGCTGCCAAAGCTGACCGCAGGCGCACTAAGTATAATAGCCAAGGAAATCATGCCCATTGTCTACATTCACGGTGTAAACGTACGCAGCGACGAGTATTGGCCGGCGCTGGAGGCAATGATGCGCCAGTACATCGCCCCGGTTATCTCCCCGGACCCCGAACGGGTATCCATAAGTCAGTGCTACTGGGGAGACGTCGGCGCCTACTTCCGCTTCCAGGGAGCCTCCATGCCCACAAGTCCTATCGTCCAGATGGGACGGGCAGTGAAGGGCAAAGTACGGCAGGACATCGGCCAGGTGCGCTCAAGACTGAAGACCCGGCGCGAAAAAATTGCCGCCTATCGACCCGGCCAGCTGACCGCACGACTCAGGGCCGATGGGCTGAGCGATCTATCGGCTCGGGTGCTCTCTTCCATCAGTCACTTATCCGGTCACGAACAGACCCTGGCCCTGCAGGCAGCCGATCAAGTAGCAACAGAACTGGCCTCCAGTCAAGATCTGCAAGAATGCCGCAGCCTGGAAGACGAAATGTCGCTCTTTCAAAAACTTGTCCGCAGCCGTTACGCAAAACTTCGTGCCATGCACGGACTGCCCGAGCTGAAAAGCAAACCGGAGTGGATGAACGGTTTAAGCGCCAGGCTGATGGAAGGGCTGGAGCGCTATTCCGATGTGCCTGGCTTTATCCTGACCCGGGCCGCCGCCGAGGTGCGCTCGCCTGTAAATACGATGGTGACTGCTTTTATAGGTGATGTCTTCACCTATATCCGCGAACGCGGCGACTATAAAAGCCCTGGCCCCATCCCGGCCAGAGCCCTGGAGACCCTGCTCAGGGCCAGCGAAATACAAAAAAGCCAGCTGGCCGAAAGCACCGCCGCCAATCCCGAAAAGGAACCGCTAGTGGTGCTCAGCCACAGCATGGGCGGACAGATAACATATGATCTGGTCACTCATTTTTTGCCGCGCGATGCAAAATACAAAGACGTGTATATCGACTTCTGGTGCGCCTCCGCTTCCCAGGTGGGATTTTTCGAGGAGCTGAAACTCTTCCTGGAGAGTGACGAAAAATATTCAAGCAAGAGCGGCGTGCGCGTCCCCAGACCGGACGAAAAACATCTGGGCTACTGGTGGAATGTATGGGACCACAATGACTTCATCAGTTACAGCGTCAAAAATATTTTTGACGGGGTCGAAGACGCCGTATACAACACCGGGATGTTCCTCGCCGATGCCCATGGCGGCTATCTTGTGCGCCCAAGCTTCTTCCGTCAGTTCGCCGAAAAACTGCAAAGCGAACTCAAACTCAATCAGAACACGCAAGCTTAGGGCCGACTTTATTCGCCCTGCAGCTTGTTCTTCTCGATAAATTTGAAATACTCTCGGGTAGCCAGCTTATGACCATCGGGCGTCATGTGCACACTGTAGATGAGGGCCACCTGCTTGGGCGCATTGATAAATTCATCGGTCAAATCGACATAAGGCACGGCAAGCCTTGTACAGAGTTGTTGCAGATAGCTGGTTTCGAGCGGGTTATCAAAGCCGATTTCCGGTCTGGCGGGCAAGTGCACAACGGCAAAACGTGCTTGATGAGCACGGCAATCAGTTTCCATAGCAGTAATCAACTTCTCCGCCACGGGCCAGTACTTTCTAGTATCACCTTCCACGTCACCCTGGGCCTGGGGCAGAGCAATCTTCTCCCTGGGGCTGGCCGCGACTGGCTGTCCGTCGACACGGCCGGTGCTGCCGCCGCAGGAGGAGTTAACAGCTGAATAGGAGCCGGGAGCAGGAAGCGGTTTCTTGGCCGCGGCGGTAACCGGTGCCGCAGGTTGCACCGGAGCACCCCAGCCCCAGACTTTGCCGGCCAGCAGATCCTGGTACCACGCCTGGTAGCTTCCCATGAGCACGCCGATCGCTCCCCAGATATGGCTGTACTGGCGCAAAAATGCCGTCTTGGCGAAGCGTTTGCCGTCCGGGGTACTGTTCCACCAGCGGAAAATTTGCCAGTCTTCGACCAGCTTACCGTCCTTGTCCACGGTGAAGGTCGGCCGGGCATTGGCAAAGGCAAAGCCACCCTGGATAGGCGCCAGCAGTTTGGTGGCATCAACTGAAATGTTGACCATCACAACGTCCGGATGATAAGCAAACACCTGAGTGTTCAGCTTTTTGTAAAACTGTCCCAGACTGTTGGCGCTGCAGCCAAAATTGATTACTTCAAAATGTTTCTTCGCCGAGCCGTACTTCTCATTCAGCTGCTTTTCCAGCAGGGTGCAAAAATTGAGATGTCTGTCTACCTGCAGAGCCTCAACAAATGAATCACCAACCATGGCAATGCGATATGTATCGGCGGGTTTGGCAAAGGGACGTTCGATATCATTGCGCCCCTGACTGTTGAATTGAATATGACCGTTACCCTCCTTGCGCCAGGTAACGTGCTTGCCCTCCATCGGGACAAATCCAAGCACGGGGTCGACGCGCAGATACTCCTGCTCGCCTATTCCCGCCAGAGCAAAAAGACATTCCACCAGGGAAACGACCACAACCAGGGCAATTACCGACTCAAGCAAAAGAGCGGGCCAGTTTTTCCGGGCGGCACTCTTCGGCTCCGGCATCACCGGTGGTGGCGCAGCCTTGGCTTCATGATTAACAGGTGTGGCGGTTGCTGACATAAGCCCTTACTAGAATTGGAAATAAATGAAAGGAGAGGTACTTGTGGGCGCAAACCCCAGGGCCGCGAGAAAGGAGCCGGCATAAACGGCAATGCGGGTAGGCCAACCGCACAAGCCGGTAAGGGCCTCGCGAATCTCGGCGTAGCGCGCCGAATTTTTCAACACCGGTAAGCGATGATGGTTGGTGAGAGCAAAATAGAGCATGTAAGCCACTAAGCCAACAGGCAAGGTGCCGGCCAGAAAGGCCTCCACCAGCGAATCTCCGGTGGAAGGATACAGACCGAGCATGCGCCCGTAGACGACCATCGCGTCCTGCATGTCCTTGGAGCGGAATACAACAAGACTGAAATTGACCGAGGCACTGGTCAGGGCAACGCCAAAAAGCTTGCCCAGAACAGAACCATGAATGCGCTGCAGCAATGGTTTGTCGCGGGCGAAAGCGTCGTACTCCTGATTTACCGCCAGCCCCGCTCCGTGCATCGCGCCCCAGATCACATAGTGCCAGGCGGCACCGTGCCAGAGCCCGCCGAGAGTCATAGTGATAAAGAGATTGATGTGGCGACGCAAACGGCTGACCCGGTTGCCGCCCAGAGGTATGTAGAGATAGTCTCTCAGCCAGGAACCGAGCGATATGTGCCAGCGGCGCCAGTAAGCACCAAGGCTGGTGGAAAAGTAAGGAAGATCAAAATTGTCCGGTAGTTTGAAGCCCAGGAGCATGGCCGAACCGCGGCCCATGTCCGTATAACCGCTAAAATCAAGATAGACCAGCAGGGTAAAGCCAATCGATGCCAGCCAGGCGTCGGCGGTGCCCATATTGTGGACGTGGGCATAACCAGCGGTCACCAGGGGCGCGAGATTATCACTGAGCGCGACTTTCTTAAACAAGCCCTGCAAAATCAGCGTCAGGCCGTTGTGAACCATATTGGCGTTCAGGGGCCTGGGGTCCGTCAACTGATGTTCAAAATCCTGGAACCGTTTGATCGGTCCGGCAATTTGCGAAGGAAAAAAGGAAGCGAAGAGGGCGAAATCAACGGGGCTCTTGATTGGCTTATCGCCCCGATAGATATCGACCAGATAGTGAATGAACTCAAAAACGAAGAATGAAATGCCCAGCGGCAAAATAACATTCATCATGACGATATCATCGGCATGGACAGGCAATTTGAACCATGGCTCGATCTGTGCCAGGGTGCTCTTGAGGGAGTCCAGCAAAAAGTTAGTGTACTTAAAATAAGCGAGGGCACCGATATTTGCCACCAGGCCAAAGGTCAGAATTGACTTGACCCGAGCCCGATTGGCGTCCATTATCAGACCGAGGGCATAGTTAAAAGCGGTCAGCAAGAAAAGCAGCAAACCGTACGTCGGTATCCACGACATATAAAAAACATAGCTCGCGACGAGCAGCAAAGCACGACGCCAGGCCTGCGGAGCGAGCCAGTACAGCGCAAAGACGACCGGGAAGAAGATCAAATAGGACAAGCTGGTAAAGAGCATGAGACCGCGCTTATTTGTGGGTATTCGACCATCCTGACAAGCTTACCATTTGACCTTCAACCATCCATTTAACATTTCTCACCATGACAACATTCGACCGCCGCAGATCCCTGTAACCCTGTTAGAATGGACCTTTCTAAGAAGTTAGGATATTGGTCAAATGTATCGGCCGAAGAAAGATCCTTCCCTCCTACCATTTATTCTGCAATGCCAGGAGGCGTTGCCGACAAGCGCTGATATGGCGGCGGTCCTGGCGGAAGCGCAGCGAAGTAATGTGCGGCCTGTGGAGATGCGCTTTTTTAAGCCAGGCTCAAATACGCCCATGACCCTGGCCGTAGCCTGCCCGCTCCAGGGCGAGCCGATCTGGGTCCTGAGCGAAGGTCAGCACCGAGACATTCACGAACTCTGGACCTACCCCTGCGGGGATCTGGCCTTTGTTCTCAATCTGGTTATTTCAGAGTGCACCGGCACCACCGCCGATATACCGCTCGATCCCCAGGGCCCGAGCAAACTTGGTAACAGCCTGACCGGTACTATGGCCACGTCCATGCTTGGTCTTGCCGGCCAGACCAGCACCAGTGCCACTATCGCCGCGGTCAGCGCCGCCCAGGCCCGGGCACTTAAAAATGCCACCATGGAAGGTGACCTGGCCGACATGCAGGTGCCCAACCTGCTGCAATCTTTCGCCATGGGAAAAATGACCGGACGTCTGTTTATCGACTGCAAAGAATCGGCCGCCGAATTGTTTTTTGACGACGGCAACCTGGTGCATGCCACAGCCCTGGAAGAACGCGGCGAATCGGCAATCAGCGAAATAGTTACCTGGGAAACCGGCAAGTTTTATTTTTACCGCGATGAAAAAACCACCGAGCAGAGTATCGTCAAACGCCTGGACTTTATCCTTATGGAAAGTCTCACCTTGCTCGATCAGAGCAAAGCTCTGATCAAAGGCGGCATAACGATGGACACCTACTTGCAAAAAAAGAACCCGGGTCTATCGGAAGCTGAGTTTGAGCGAAGGGTGCAGGGTGGTGTGCCGGCCGATCTGGCGCAACAAAAAGACTTTTATCTCAAGGTCGACGGCACAAGCAAATTGGGTGAAATCCTGCAACGCCGCCGCATGGGTAAATCCACCTGGGTGCCGATCCTCTTTAATATGATGAATTGCGATCTCTTAACCGTGGCAGCCGTCTCACCGACGCTGGATAAAACCTCAACGCTCAGTCCCACCCCCATTGATCGCTCCGCTATTGAACAAGTGGCAAAATCTATGGTTCGGGCCGATACGGGGATCCTGTCTTATCCCTCCTTTCTCTATTTCCTGGAGCAAGAGTTCATTCGCTTCGAGCGTCATCAGACGCCCTTTTCGGTGATCCTCTTCGACATGGGTTACCTGCAACAAAACAGACTGATACCATTTTCCACCGAAGCATTGCAGGCGGCGATAGGTCCAATCAACGCCGCCAAAAGACAGCTCGATATGTTCACGCATTTTGAAGCGCTGAGCTATGCCATCCTCATGCCCCATACCGAGATACCGGCAGCCAGTATCCTGGCCAATCGCATCATGGAAATGCTGCGCGCCACCAATTTAGGACCTATCAGTCCGCAATATCTGGCCTTCGCTTTCGGCATCGCGGCGGTGCCGCAGGACTGCCGCGATCTCGGCCTGCTCCTGGCCGCCGCCAAAGCAGCCAAGCTCACGGCCCAGAGAACCAACAATCCGGTCATGCTGTGGAAGGATGTCCCCGTTCCGACATGATGCTCAGCCGACGCGGGCAGTTTATTTATTGCTGCCGTCGCTGCCGGGCTGATAAGGCAGAGCCCAACCAGGCACATGAGTATGGTTCTGTGAGAGATAACCGGGTACCAGATTCATATTTCTGACGAAACTGTTCTGGCCGAGCATTTTGCTGCGCACGTCAATGTATCTGCCTACATCAATTGAGCCCCAGCCGGTTTCAGCATCCCAGCCTTTGCCGGCGGGATAACCCTTGACACCACCATCGGTATTACGACCGGAGACGACATCGTTAAACACACCGGGATTTTTAGCACCCATATTGTAGAGTTCAGGGTTCCAGAAACCAGTCGTCTTGCCGGTAGCCTTGGAAATGATCGCGGCAATTACAGCGTCGGCCGGAGCCGAGGCGCTCGTGCCGCCGATGGGCTGTACACCATCATCGGTCCAAACCTTCCAGCCTGATCTGGGATCACCGTTGGCGGCTATATCGGGTACGCCCCGTCCGTCGAATTTTGAACCGTTCAAGTTAGGAGGCAAGTCCACGCCTTTCTGATAGTCTGGTCTGGGTGTCTTCATCGAGCGACCACCGCCGGACGCACCCATGCCGTCCCAACCGACTTCACTGTTGATCGAACCATCGGCGTTGAGCACCAGGCGAGTACCACCGGAAGCGGTGAAGTGTTCCAGACCGGCGGGCAAATCCACCTGCTGTTTGTGACTGGGAGAACCGTCGCCGGCTCCGTTATCACCGGAAGCAACTGTGATGGTGATGCCCTTGAGCGCGGCTCTCTTACCGGCATCGTTCATCAGTGCAATAGCCTGATTAGTCCAGCCGTCTTCATACATGCCCCAGCTGATGCTGGCATGAGTGATCTGTGCTTCACCCGGTTTAGGGAAAGCAATGCGATCAATACCAGTCGGCATACCGGTGTCATTGTTCTCGGCTTCCACCATGACAGTCTTAGCTTTAGGCAGGGCCTGTTTGTGGATAAAGAGGTCAAGAGCGTTTTCGCCGTTAGCGCCTTGAGGATCATTGGCGGGCTCGGTCGAACCGGCATTGCGAATCTCGACAGTCTTGGGATCAATACCCTTCTTCTGCAGATAGCCTTCCCATTGATCCGGCAGTCTGCCGCCCAGGGAGAGGAAGCCTGTGACCTGGCCTTCACCTGTTGTGCCGGCCGGCACATTGTATGCTTTCATGACCTGCTCAACTTCCAGAGATTTCGCTCCGGCGGCTTGAGGATTCTTGGGTGTGATACCACCAACGGCACCACTGACTTCGCCTGCGGCGGGCTCCGCATCGGGCACGCCTTTCACGTAATTGGTTTTGAACTGCGGTCTGTTATCCAGACCGAGGATACCTTTGACGTGGGGAGCAAGATCGCCGGCCACCGAAATCGTGCCGGTACGGCCTCTAAATCTGACACCGCTTTGATGCTCGTATTCCTGCAGTTTGACGTCGAAAGCCTTCATCATAGACTCGGTCGAACCGGTCAAACGTGTCATGCCGGAGGCCGGATTGTGCTCGGCCACGGTCAGCCCGTGATCGGAGGCAAATTTGTTGATAGCGGCAACCGACTCGGGCGCAGCACCAAACTTGGCCGTTATCTCAGCGTCGGTCATCGGCTTTTGCATACCGTTGGAAATGCGCTGTACGGCTCGGTTCATCTCCAGGGCAGATCCCTTGGTTTGAGCGTAGAGATAAACATCCATCGGTGCGGCGGGATCAACGTCACCTTTCAGAGTGGCGTTAGCTGGAGCTTTCCTTTCAGTGTCCAGCAGCGTCGCCCTATTGCCCTCCATTTTTACACGCGACGCATAACCGGCTGAGCGAGTAGGCTCCAGCACATCGATATTGGGCACACCCTCCGTGGATTTAGGATTCCAGAATTTTTCTTTGGCATTGGCGAAGCCATCAAACTTTTCAGACAGCAGCATCTTGCCGGTGAAGCCGGCACCGATGCGATAGCCACCAGCGGCGATGGCAGAATTGACGATAAAGCCACCGGTCGCATCGCCAAGATTGGCTCCGGCCTTATTGATATCGTCCATTGTCGTGGCGTTGGCGCCTTCTTTATAAGCGCTATAAATAGGACTGGCTGCTTTAGCCATAAAATAGAGACCGATACCGGCACCGGCAATTTTACCGGCCACGCCTGTTTCGGGCAAAACAGTTTTTAAAACCGCACCCATAGCCGCAGATGTGCCGATCATTTCGGCGGTTTGCAGCGGATGTTGAATATCGTCGACTATTGCATGAGCCATTCCGGCAAATGTTTTCTCAGCACCAACCACAGTCGTCATACCGACTTTGCCCAGTGTGCTCGATGGAGCCGCCTTGGACTTATCTTGAATCCCCTGCTCGAGGAAATCATTGGCAATCTGTGCCATGTTCGCCTGGACTTCAGCTGAAGTGCGAGAGCCACTATTGCTTTGCGAGTCGCCTGGCTTGAATTGCTCAGTCATTAATTGGACCTCCAACATTTATGGCCAAATCAGTGGATAGTCAGACACTTTGAGCCTGACTGGTTTTGTGGTGTGGGGCCGAGCCGAAAAGGGGGACGGGTAATTACATTACCTGTCGGCGTAACATCTATGCGTTTAGGAGAAACTTGCTTCGATGAATTGAATATACTGCTATTAATGTTAGCTGTCGATTATAAAAAAGTGCCTATAGTACGGGAATTACGAAGCCCAATTGATAAAAACTGGGGCAAATAACCGAATTTTGTCACAAAGGACAGTTTAGGCTGCCGATGCACGGGTAGCGCAAAATCCGAGTAAAACAGAAAGACGAAAGAGCAATGCCCCTTCGTCTTCCTTTTATATGCGTTTAGCGTTGAGCCTGTTTAGCCAGGCCTGCCACTAAAAGATTTTGTACTCGTAGCTGGCTGCCAGCTGCTTATTGCCCTGATGAGATTCAGTCTGCATGTCCTGAGCCAGTTTGTCGTAATCACAGTAGATATCGAGAGCGCGTCTGAAATATTCTCTAGTTTCAGCGAATTCCGAATCTTTGGGACGTTTCGCTTCAATAGCCTGGAGGCGAGCGATGAAACTGTCTGCTTCACTGCTATCCAGTTTACCGGCTGCGCGTTCCGAGATGATGCGGGCAAGCAGATCGTCTCTGCGGATGCTGGCGTCTTCACGAGCACAGGGATAATAGATGGTCACACCGTTGGACGCTACATAGCGTTTCAGCAAGATGGGAAATACAGCCGGAACAGTGGTTGATTGTCCGGAAGTGTTCGTCACGACCATCATTGGGGCTTTTGTCGAAATTGTAGTGACCGAAGTCGTAGTGACTTCTACGCCACCAGCCTGCCGGGTAGTACTTTCCGAAACAGTCGTCTCAGCTGCAAACACAGGCAGAGCACTCAAAGCCATTGTCGCCATTGCCAGAACGGCCGGGCGCGCATTCCGAGTTGCATTAAACATGTTATCTCCTCCAAAAGCCTATACACAACTGTTACGACCAGTCGCAAAGGCTTTGGTTCCTGAGGTTGCGTTTTATTTACAAGCGATCCTTTATATAGGCAATAGTCAACAAGGTTACTCTCGGGAAATGCCCGCTTAAAGGCCCGGAGATGCGGTCATGGAGGCCACTTCGGCAGAAAGGATGCCAAGATAATCGCGACAGGACTGGACCAGGGCGGCAGCTTCCTTCCAGTTTTCCTGGCGAATGGCACGCTTCAAAGAGCTGACATCCTTTTGCATACCGGCAAGCGAGCTCAAAGCTCTGGCAGGTTCACTGTGGTGGCGCTCCAGAAGCTCAATTATTGCCGCGGCAGTCTTTTTAAAGGATAGATTAGCTCTATCGCCACTATCCTCCGAGGCCCCACGCTCGTCAGTGTCTGCAGTGGCACTACCTGTCGGATCGGCAAGATCCGCACGCATAGCGGCTTTCATCAAGGCAGTAGACTCAATAGTACCGAGACGGACAAAATTCTCCATCCCGGTCACGTCTCCTTCCAGATACGCGTTTATCGCTGACTGCAAAAAATTTTCCAGAGCATGGATCTTTGATCGGGCGCCGGGCATACTGTGACTAAACTGTTCAAAAGCGGCAATGCCCGCATCCCAGGCCAATTGAAACAGCCCTCGCACCGCCCGCGCTTCCTGTTTCGGTGCATATAAGGAATCTCTTGCTAGACTGGCGTAAATATACTGGCACCAGATCAGTCCACCAGTGGCGGTATCACTGACAATAGTCGGATCATTGTCATCGTTGCGAGCATAGCTCTCAATTGCATCCTGCAGGATAAGCACAACAGCCGAAAGATGCGTCCTCAGCTCGCGGGAAAGGGCGATATTTTTGTACTCGATCAAAAGCTTGATGCGACAGATTGCCTCCTGCAACTTTTCGATTATCAGTTCACTGCTGCCGTCTATTGGTGTGGTAATGAAAGTTTGACTGGTACTGAGCGGCGCCGCCTCGGTGTGAGCGTGTATTTCAGCCAGCTCGTAATGCAGCAGGCCGCGCTCCGAATGTTCGATGGACAGTCTGGTTTGATTGTGCGCGAGGGCCTTTTTTGCTTTTCCGTATGCTCTCTTTGCCTTCTCCAGACGCATGGAAAAAAGATCAATAAAATTGCCCACCTCAAGATCGGCAGTATAGGGAGCATCCCCAATAACAGTCGCCAGTCTGGCCAGCACCTGACTGGCTTTTTCAGAGGGTGTCTTTTTGCCGAAATTTTCTATGCGTTCAAAAAATTCCATCCTTCAATCCACCTCAGGGCTGTCCTTGCGCGCAGCGTCATCGAGCTCCCAGAACTCTGGAATGCGCTTCTCCAGCTCATCAAGCTTGCCCGACAGGACCTGCACAAGCTCCTGCAATTGCAGCTGCACTTTGGCCTGGGGTTCGATCAAATCAAAGAAACGATCATTGCCCAGCAAATGCTCCGTGCTCTCGGCAGCGACAATATCCTGCGCAAATTTGGCATAGAACCAGGCTACATTGTGCAGCCTGTCGACATTATCAAAGTCGCCCAGCGCCAGGCTTTTCACCGCCTCGGTAATGGTGGCGGTGGCATTGGAAATAGAATTTTCGGCCAGCTCACTTTGATGATAAGATGCGGCGGCACTCCTGTGAGCGGCATCAATCTGCGCAATCAACTGCTCCAGAAAAGCAGTACGATTAACGGCCATTGTTCGGCGAGCGCTCTTATTCTTGTTCGGCACCGGCATAAAACAATCCACAACTTCTCAGGGAAAGGCTCAGAGGAGTTCTCCCACGATCTGGCGCACTAGATTGCCGTCGGCAAGCCCTTTTAACTTGGGCATAACAGCCTTCATGGCATTGCCCTGATTGCGAGCATCGGCGGGCAGACCGTCAATTATCTGTCGCACCATCTCACGCACTTCGGCTTCCGACTTTTGTGCCGGCAAATACTTAATCAGCAGGTCGCGCTCCTGCACTTCCCGGCCGGCAAGCTCGGTCCGGCCGGCTTTGTTGTACTCGGCGATTGAATCGTTGCGCTGCTTCACCTGCTTCTGCAGGACCGCAAGCAATTCCTCCTCCGTCAGCTCGGCACCGTTCTTTTCTACCTTCTTGTAACCAAAAGCCGAGAGCGCCGAGCGCAAGGTATCAACGCCCAACTGATTGCGAGCCTTCATGGCTTCCTTGAGATCGGCTTCTATTTGTTCTTTTACGCCCATCAGAAAATTCCCCAGAAACTCTCCTTAGGGTATCAGATCGATGGCTTGGCCGCATTGTCGCTTTCGGCCGCCCCGGCGCCGCCATGGGAGCCTGTCGTGCGAATAAGCACCTCGTGTTCCAGTACGCCGCTGCCGATATCGCCCATACGAGCCAGAACGCTCTCGGTCAGGCCGACCTCGGCCCCTTTTTTCAGGTCGCGAAAACGGTCGGTCAGTCCGCCCAGATTGAAGGTTGCAGGGCTTAGATCGAGATGCAAAAAGTCAAAGGCCCGCGCCGGAGACGGGGACGAGGAAGAAGGCGCCTCGGCCATACCCAGGTGCCATTTGCCCTTCTGGTCGAGAAAGACGCGATTGCCGCCTGTTTCCACCGATGAAAGCACGCCGTCCTGACCGGTACGAAATTTTGTCCCATCGACAGTGGTATAGGTCCCCGGTTTTGCAGCTGCCTGCGCAGCATCAGCGGAGGCTCCCGGGGCTTCGAAATAAGAAGCCGGGTCCTTGCCTATGAAGGGTGATTTGGAAGCCGCCCCGTGCGCCCCGAAAGAGCCGCTTGTGGTGGGCGAAAACATACCTGTAAGAATGTCAGTCTCATCTCCGCCCTGGTGCAAGACCTTGGCCAATTCCAGCTTGTCCCTGAAGCCAAACGCCGAGCGATTGTTCTTAAACCAGAGGGCGGTGCCGTCCCGGGTCAAGACCATGACATTGCCGTCCTTAGTAGAACCAATATGCGATCCGTCGGGCATTTCACGCATGCGCATCGGGCCGTTAATGGGCAGCTCGGGGGTCCCGGCGGTGCCGGTTGTGCGCTCAAAGGCCCTGGCCATCGCCCCCAGAGGTTCGCCGGCCGTAGCCGGCTCGGCCAGTATTTTGCCCAGCGCCTCGGCCGAGACCTCAGTTTCTTTATAGCCCTGCAAAATCGTGCCCAGTTTGGTTGTGGCCAGATAGTTCTCACCCAACCGGGCGCCGGCAATACCGCCGCCCACCGCCAGGCCGTAATTGACGACAGCATCGCCGATATTATTGCCCAGTACCTTTTTGTCCAGTTCAAGATTTTCCGGATGGGCCCAGGTATCGCTCATCGGCCGGGCAAAGCGCCCACCCATATCGATCGCGGCGATACCGAGAAAAGCGCGACCGGCCCAGGTCGTGGCGGCGCTGATAATGGGACGCGGATTTTTACTGAGTAAGCAAAAGACCGAGCCCAGAGCCAGACCTGATACTGTCTCAAAAGCGGTGCGCCCTTTGTTGGCCCAGGCATCCCTGACACTCTCCATAATCCCGGGACCAATGTGCGATGGGAGACTGGCCAGAAGAGAGCCTTCAGCCCGCCAGCGATCCGAAGTCGAATAACCGGTCAGAGGTTGGGGCCGGACTGCGACTTCCGTCTCGTTGCCCACCGCGGGTTTGCCGCCGGTGATCATATCAGCGGCCTTAGCCAGGTCCACAGGCTGAGGCAAGCGATAGGCGCCGAAGTCGACAGGAGAATTGGGAAAATTTGCCAGCTGCGTTCTGCCGTCGAGTCCGTCTTTGCCATTCACCGGTTCGGGAGAAAATTCATACGGACCGCTATTCATGGGATTCCTCTTTGACAAGCAGAGTTTGCTTTATTAATAAGATATGCTGAGTCAATCTCTAATCTTTGTCATTACGGTTTGTCCCCCTTAAGATGCAATAAAACAAAATAAACCGGGATAATACCCGGGTTTCGCCAGGGCACCACCGGCAGTAGCACATCGGCGCAGTCCAAAAGCAAGCGGGCGAATAATCCTTCCTGGTAATCTATAATAAATTGACCAGCCGGGGAGCACTTATGCCCGAGAAGAAAGAAAAAGCGACCAGGGAAAAAACAACAAAAGAGGTCGTCTACAGCCTCAGTCGCAAGTCGCGCTGCAGCAACTGTGATAAAAGACTGGAGCCGGGAGAAATAGTCAAACTGCAAAAGGCCGAGGAAGACCGGGAAGCGCTCTGCCGCACGTGCAGCAAACTGGATCACTTCGAGCTCATCGGCAAAGGTAATGCCAAAATAACGAGACTGGCGGCCAAGTATTCAACCACCAGTTACGTAGTGATGAAATGGTCCGAGGTGTGGAAAACATACGAGCGCCTGGGCATCCTGGCCGAACCGGAGGCCGTGGACAAAGCCGAGCAGGAAGCCCAGATCAAACTGGCCAACCGTGAAAAGCGCCCCCCTCAGTCGGACGTCAAACCATCTATGTAGAGCCAGCGTCCATCGACTCTGGCAAAAGAACTTTTCTCACTGAAGCCGACATCCTGTCCCCCGGCTCGCAGATAGGCCCGGAAAGCGACGGTGGCAGTGTCTCCGCTTTCCTCGAAATTCAAAATCTTCAAACCGTCAAAACTGGTCTGACTGGCAAAAGCATCAAGATCAGCCGACCAGGCCACTTTATCCTCACAGTACAGGCGACTCTGCGGATGAGTCGTGGCCATAATGTAATCACACAGACCAAGCGCATAGGCAGCGTAACGGGACCGCATCAGCAGCAGCGCACTGGACGGCAACTCACCCTGGTGAAAGGGGCGACAACACTTGTGATAGGGCTTTTTACTATCGCAGGGACAGGGGCCGTACTTATCAATGACGCGCTGATTTTTGTTAGCTGGTATTTTACTGGGTTGCATGTCGGACTAATCTAACAAATTTGAAGCAATAAAGATTAAAAGAGCGCTTGCCAAGATAAATTCTCGGCGGCGGCTCCGTCTTCAGCGTGATCCTACTATTGGTTACGGGGTAGGGCGGCGCCTACCATAAGCCAAGACTGTCCTGAAATCCACCCCTGAAACAAGTAAGGTACGCGGTCATGGCTCTAGAAGACGCTGTCAAACATCTCACCCGGGACACCCCGACGCAAATGGACGTACTGTCCAGTACCGCGGCACAGATACTGCCGGCCAGCAAAGCCTTCGCCGAAGAACTCTACCAGCACCCGCTGCAAACCGTTGAACATGCAGGCACCACGCTCCTGGCGTCAGCGGCAATGGGTGCGGCCATCGGTTATGTTCTGCCGGCCAGGGGACCGGCCGCCCTGATCGTCGCCGGGGCCTTCACCATACCAATGGCAGTCAAAGCCTATAACAGACTCGATCAGGCATTCAGCTCAGCGCAGCAGGGACAGGATCTGGAGCACGTCTCCAGGGCACTTGCCTTTGACACAGTGGCAGGCACCTACGATCTTTCGCTCAATTTAGCCGGCGGTGTTGCCGGCACCGAAATAGGCGTCAGTATGGCCACCAGCAGAGGCGCCCTGGGCAGCCTCGGGCAGGCCAGCCAGCGCATGGTCATGAAGGGCGAAAACTGGGCACTGAACAGCCTGCACGAGCCGGCTCCGGCGGTCGCCGCCGAGGGCTTGAAACTGCCCCAGGGCAAAATCACCACGGCCGCATCGCGCCACTCCGATGTGAACGGCATGGTCAACACCTCCCTTGACACTCAGCTAACCGGCGACGCCACCAATATGGCACTAAGTCCTACCCCGGAAGCAACCATCGGCTCCACTCCACTGGTGGAAAAAAGCGGCCTGGCTGCCCGCCTGGAACAGCACCGCATCATCAATCCCAAGCTTGATCGTTATTTTGACGCCGGTCAGGACGGAAGCCAGATGTACTTTGGCTCCCTGCACGGACACTCTCGTTATTCGGACGGACTGGGCCTGCCCAAGGACCTCTACAACAAAGCCATTGCCGAAGGCCAGCAGGTCACCACCATCACCGACCACAATCACCTGGCCGCTCGCGGTGGGGTAGCCCCCGACGATCCGCGCACCTCGGATCAAGCGGGCACACCCGTTGTCGCAGCCAATCCAATAGAATACAGTCAGACATTTGCCGATGCCGCTGCCACCACTACCAGTGGCAAACACGTCTCCCTGGTGGGGACGGAAATGGGCACCATCGGTAAAGTCGGCGGCGGGCACGGCGAGCATGGCCATGGAGGAGCCGGACATCCTGATGGAGAACAGGGTCTGGTCGGCGCCGACCTGGAGCATATGCATGATCATCACTCCCACGGCATGATGAACCCTGAATCAATCGGGGAAGTCAATCCCGGCAATCAACCATTCAATCTGGCCGAAGCGCGCGCAGAAAGTAATGCCGCTGCTCACATCGGCGGCGTCAACCATATCAATCTAATTGAAGTACCACAATTTTTTGAGGCCACCCGCCAGCCTAAAACTGGTGCCCTGGCATTCTTCATGCGTGCCCTGGGCAAAGAACCGGAGCCGGTCGTAACCGCCCCGGAAGTGATCAAATACAATGACGGCGACTACAAAGCAATGGTCGACCATCTCGACAAACTCACAGCCACCGACGGCGGTAAGCCCGTCATTCAACTCAACCATCCTCGCTATCTCGCCGATGAAAATGCCAATACACCGATTGAACAGCGCGGCCGCGACTATGGACAGAAGTCATTCAAAAATCAACAGGAATGGCTGGACCGCTTTGCCACACCTTATGTCAGACAAATAGAGCTGATCAAAGGCGGCGCCTTGAATCCCAATCCCGTCGACACAGTGCCGACAGGAGCACTCGATCCCACAAGCTTCGCCGGCTATCTGGACAAAGGTGTCCATGCCAGCCCTACCTTCGGACGTGACTTCCACTTTGGCGATCCAGTGGGAAATCCCGGAGCCACAGGCTTTTATGCAAAATCCCTCGATAAGTCAGGCATCCTCAACGCCCTGAGAGAGCGCCGCACCATTGCCACCACCAGCTCGGAAAAATTGAGCGGTGTGCTTACGGGCAACGATAAATTTGTCATGGGTGCAATCCTCGACCACAGCGTGGTGCCTTCGTTAAGCCTGAAAATGAGAGTAGACGGGACAGTCCATCCCGAAGCCAGTTATACACTTAAACTCTGGGGTGACACCAAACTCGGTGACGGCAAACTGGCCGAAGTAGTCCAGCAAAAGACAGTAAAAGGCAGCGACCTTTTGACGGCCAATCAAACAGTGGCTTTCGACGCAGTCACCGGTACGGTCGGACAGAACTCAGCCTACTACGTTGAAGTGCTGCGCAAGGACCCATCCTCGGGCAATACCGACCGCATGTGGACGGCGCCCATCTGGTTGGAAACGCTGGCCGGAACGAAACACTCGCTGTTCAGCAGATTTATGGCCGGACAAGCATCGAGCTACCTGCCCAATCCCTTTCAATCAAAACTAGGCTCGCCGATAGTGCAATAGAGATTGTCTATTCGACTCGTGAGACTGGCAAATCGGTGCGGGTCTCCAGGTGGGCCAGAATAGTGTCGACAACGCCGTCAACACCGGCATCAATAGGAATGCGCACGCTCAAAAGTCTGTCTTCGCCCCAGGTGCCGTCGGCGGCCCGGCCAAAAACTTCCACCACATAGCCGGATGGATAAACACAAACCGAACCATAAATAGATGAGCGCTCGAGATCTTCCCAGCTTTCAACTCCGGCATACTTGAGCTCGACCGGTCGCTTAAAACCGAGGAAGCCGCTGGCGTCCCTGACCACATCCTCATCGGGAGGATTGGGGATGTCCGGATTGCCGTTTTGAATCGCCTCCCAGAGCGCCTCCACAAAGGCGTCCTTGTCGCGATAATCAAAAAATGCCACCGGCTCAACAGAGACGCTGTAACCGGCCGGTATATTGGCTTCGGTCGGCATTATGGCCTTATCAGCCAGGAAAAATATGCTCAGACCACAATTGAGTTTTTCTCTCATGGAAACCTGCCAGAGGGGACGACCCGCCAGGGGTCATATCCTGAAAAGTCCAGTCTAACACTAATGTGCAGGCCTCAGCGAATCCCGTTGTCAAACACTCATAATATTGCCGACAGGGTAGTTATTTTCTTACCCCAGTTGAGGAAAGCTAATGTTTCACGGCATCAAATCCAGGCGAGCAGCCTCCACACTAATTACAACCGCCCTTTGCAGTCTCGCTCTTATGCCCGCGGTGCACGCCGCCGAAAAAGCGTACTTGCAGACGACCAGCTCCGGATTTTTGGTCAAGTGGACCGCCCAGGATCTCTCAGCCGCCGGAGCGGCAAGCCCGGCTGCGACAATATTTTCCGCCAGGGCAAAGGCAAAAGCTGAAAAACCGAAGAAAAAGGACAAGACCACGGTCGACCGCAGTTTCAAACTTCTGTCTGTGGTCGGCCCGCTGCTCAGCTACCAGGATGAGAGCAGCCTGGACTGGCCGGGGATGGTGCATCCCGGTGTGGGAGACGTGAGACTTTACCACGCCATTGATCTGCGCAAACCGACAAAGCGCGCGCTCCTGACCGATTATTTCCAGGCCGATGATGTCTACAAGGCGATGATCACCTGCGCGCCGGTGAAGAAATTTTTGAAGGCAGCTCACAGTCAGCCTAAAAATCTGGCGCAACTGATGGCCGCCCTGCAAAACGGCGATGTGGATATGAAAAACGCAGCCGGAGACGATGCCAAACTGCTTTTTAACAGCGATATGCTCAGCCAATTTTGTATCAATAAAGTCAGCGACAAAGCTGCCGATGTTTCTATCTCACTTTATGATCAAGCCAACAATGAAATCTATCCCATGCGCATGACGATAGCGACAAAAGACGCTAATTTTTCTGCCTGGCTGATAGCGGCGGCCGCCAGGAAAGAAGGCATACTTGCCGATAAAATGACGGCCCTGGCTCCCGACGCCGAAACCGATTTTCACTTCGACCCATAATAAGATACGATCACAAACCAATTAAGGAAAGGCACTTCCCGATGAAAGACAAAATTACGGTGTACGAACGTCCCACTTGCTCCAAGTGTCGCGAAGCCGACAAGATGCTGCGCGAGTTTGGCGCCGACTACGAAAAAATAAATTACTATACAGATCCCATCAGCGAAGCCAAGCTGACCGAACTGGTTAAGAAGATGGGCATTCCAGCGCGGGATCTTTTGCGCACAACCGAATCCATCTATAAAGAGCTCAAATTATCAAAGGCCGAACTGAGCGATAAAGAGCTTATCTCCCTGATGGTCAAGCATCCGGACCTGATGCAACGGCCGATCGTTGAACGCGGCTCCAGAGCCGTGTTGGGCCGACCGACCGAAAACATCAGATCACTTTTGAAGTAGTTCTTACGGTCCGCCGATAGCCGTGGGCAAACCATAGGTCGGGCCGTAAGGCGCCACCAGATTCGATACCTTGCCAAAAGGCGAGCCCTTACCGACAGCAGGTGACCCTGCAGCCGGAGTGAAATCAAGCGATGTAAGCGTGCGCGGAATGAAGGCTACCGGTGTCGAGGGTGCCGACAGGGTTGCATTGTCGACAAACTGCGGATCGACCAGAGTCGGCGCCAGGGTTGTCGTATTGCCCGTTACGGCAAACTGTACATTGCCTCCGGCACTGATATTCTGTGTCGCCGGCACATTGACGTTGCCGCCGTAGACAATGGAATTGCTCACCTTCACCTTGCCCGTACCGTTGGTCTGAATGGTGTATTCAGGAATGCCGTAGGGCAGAGGCATGAAGGTCAGCTTCTTCTCATAGAAGGTACATTGCGAAACCGTCGCCACAGTGTTTGCTCCGGCGGGCGGCGAAACATTTAGATTGGCTATGCGTGCACCCAGGAAAAGACAATTGGACAGATGCAATTTGCCGCTTGAAAAATCCACACCGTAATCGACGTAAGGACCAAAGACACAATTATCGGCATAGATAGTGGTGGCAATGGAGGGAGTGGTCTTAGAGCCTACCAGTCCACCGGCATTGGCACCGAAAAAGCCGTAACTATTTGAACCCAGCGTGCAGTTGCGGAAGACAGCAGAGTTCTCCACACCGGCCACCGGTTTTTCCACAGCGCACATGAAAAAATCGCGAAAATCGCAGCCCATAAAATGATTGTTATGACCGCCGAAAGTCAGCTCAGCCACCTTGCCGCCACCGTATGGCGGAAATCCTGTCACGGCGCCCAGTTCCACATTACGCAGACTGTTGTTGTCGGTTTGAATATTGACGCACTCGGCACCGTATCCGGTGATTTTGATACCGGACCGGGTATTGCCGACAAGATGGATATTGGAGCCGACGAATCGCACACCGGTGGATTTTAGCGGCTGGGTCGACCCTCCGGTAAAGACAACCTGCCCGTTGTGCTTGGCTCCCGGCGCCTGGCGCATGACAATGCCGCTGACTGGAATTGAAAAAGATGTGGTGTAGGTGATACCGCTTGTGCCACCATCAACCAGGATCTGATCCCCGGCAACCACCTGCGTCCAATCTATTTGACTGGGGTCTTTCCAGGCATGGGCCCAGCTGTCGCCGGCCGAGCCATCACCACTGGGTGATACAAAAAGATTACGAGCTGAGACTTGTGCCTGACATACAAGAGTGACAGCCAGAGCGCTGGCGAGGCTCAGTAGGCCCCTCACGCCAAAAGGCATAGGATACTTCATTTTATTTGTCTCCATAGTGTTAATGACCTCTCAAACCGGACAGGGTTTCTCAGAGGGAGAGAGGTTGACCCAGGAGCTGGGCTTAGCTAGTGGTTGTCGAGCCTTAGCTGACGAATACAACAGTAAGGACAATGCGTGAACATGTCGTGTGGCCAACGTGAAAAGGATGTGAAGTGAGAAAAGTTTTTCCCGGAATTCAAGAGTGGGCAAAAAAGAGAGCAAGAGCAAGGCAGACGGTGCCTGGCAAGGTATGAAATAATCCCACTGTGATATTCGTGGCGGAAAGGGGTCAGGTATGAGCGCTAAATTACGTCGATTTGCCCTGCCACTATTGTCGGGCGCGCTGCTCTCAAGTCTCTCTCCCTGCGCACAACCGGCGCTGGCGCAGCGCACTCTGCTCGTCCCCGTTTCCAGAGCCTGGGAAAATGCCTACCGTGCCGGTAACTACCGCGAAGCGCTCAAGCTCTGCGATCAGTCTATGGAGCTGGCAAAAAATGCCAAACTCAAAAAAGGCGAGATGGCAATGCTCCTGTATAACAAAGGCGAGACTCTGCGTTCGATGGGCCGCTATAAAGAAGCGGAAGCTACGCTGAAAGAGTCGCTAAAGAGTTGCGAGGAAAATCCAAGTCTCCGCACCAACCTGATTGCTCTGCCGAATATCTACAATGCTATGCCAATGATTTACGAAAGCGAAGGTCGTTTTGCCGAAGCGGAGAGCATGTGGCAAGAGTGCACCCGAATGACCCATAAGAATGTCAATTTTGCCTGGCTCCCGGCCAACCATCTAGCCCACCTCTATCTGACCTGGGGCAAGCTCGAAAAAGGTCGCGAATACGTGGAGCGGGCAGAGGCAATTGCCCGCCGCGCCCCGAAAAGTCTGGCGGTTGCTTACGCGCACTACAACCGTGCAATTTATTTGCAACTGAAAGGCCAGTATAAAGAATCAGAAAAGGAATACGATCTCGCCCTCAGCAGCGTCGCCCGAATTAACGGAAACACGCATCCATATTATGCGGTCACTTTGATTGAGCAGTCCGAACTCTTCCGCGAAGAAAGCCGCTATGCCGAAGCGGAAAAGTGCCTGAACCAGGCCCTGGCCATTCATCAAGCCTCGTATGAAGCCGAGCACCCCGAAACGGCGGCGATCAAAGTGCGCCTGGCGAGAGTACTGAGCGAAGAGGGCAAATACACCGAAGCAAAAGAGCTGGTGCAACAAGCTTTGAAAGTAGAGGAAAGCGTTTTCGGCAAGGAAGACAATTTATTTATCGCCCGGGCCCTCGATTGCCAGGGCAATATTTTGAGACAGGATGGCCGCTATCAAGAAGCGGCGGAAGCCATAAGCAAAGCTCTGACGATGCAGAAAAATCTACTCGGGCAGAACAACATTGACGCCGCCATCACCATGCGCGATCTGGCCATGGTTGACGAAGACCTGGCCAATTACAAAGAAGCGGAAGCGCTGCTCAAGGAATCGCTTGCCATAATCAAAGGGCAAACCGGCCTCGAACATCCGCAGCGCGCAGCCGGTGCCAACGCTCTGGCTCACTTCTACCTGCGCGACGGACGCTATGATGACGCCGAGCCACTATTTAAAGAGTCGCTCGCCCTTTCGGAAAAAGTCCTGGGAGAAAATCACAGTGTCACCGCCAGCAGTGCCAGGGATCTGGGTGAGCTTTACACCAGACAGGGAAAATACGACGAAGCTCAAACATACCTGCTCAAAGCCCTGCACATAGACGAAAAACTCTACGGTGAAAAAGCGCCGCAAGTTGCCGCCGACCTGATGTCGCTCATATCAATCTACGGTGCCCAGGGCAAAACCGAAGACGCGGACCCACTGCTCAAACGCGTGGCCGAAATCAAAAACGTCCTGCCGGGCGCCGGCATCGCTACTGAGACCGCCGAGCCTATGAGCGCGGACAGTGATCGACCGGTTACGGATAAATGGGCTCTGGTTATAGGCGTCAGCAATTTCAAGGATCCGACAATAAACCTCAAATACGCCGCCAAAGACGCCACCGATTTCAGAAACTTTTTGATCAACAGCGAAAAGTTTAAGCCGGACCACGTCAAACTGCTCACCGACGAGAACGCCGACCGGGAAAATATCATAGGCATGATGGGGGACAAATGGCTGGGCCGCCACGTGCACAAGGACGACCTGGTGATAGTTTACGTCTCCAGCCATGGCAGCCGCTCCCAGGACTCGGCCGGTGGCGTCAATTTTCTGGTGGCGCATGACACAAACAAAAATTCTCTGCTGGCCACAGGCATTCCCATGCAATGGCTGACAAATATTGTGCGCGACCAGGTCCACTCCGACCGGGTCATCTTAATCCTGGATGTCTGCCACAGCGGCTCGGCCGCCCAGGGCAGCAAATCATTGAACAGAATGCCCGGTATGGGCCTCGAGGAAAAATATCTAAAAATAGGCAGCGGCCAGATGATTATCTGCTCCAGCTCAGCCGATCAGGTCTCCTGGGAATCAAAAAACTATGAAAACAGCGTTTTTACCCGCAAATTGATGGAAGCGCTGCAGACCAGCAAGGACAAGACAACCCTGATGGAAGCCTATAAACGGCTCAAAGTGCTGGTGGAAACGGAGGTACTGCGCGACCGCGGCGATCTGCAGACCCCGGTCCTGTGGAATAAGACCTGGCACGGCAAGGATCCGGTACTGGCCGTCGACGTGTCCGGCGCCCCCCAGGGGAAGTAGACCCAGCTGTCAATATGTGTAAACACCCGTATGTCGCGCTATCATTGGTTCATTGACCGCGACAGTCATTCCGTCAATTGAGGAAAATCAGCCAATGTTTGAACGTCTACTCAGTATATTCAGAGGCACAGCCAACAAGGCTGTAAGCAAACTGGAAACCCCGGAAATCCTGGCTGAGCAGGCTCAAATGCAGCTGGAGTCGAACTTCAAGAGCTTGACCGAAGCGGTGACGACTGCCATAACCACGCAAAAGCAGCTTGAGCAGCAGGTCAAGAAAAACGAGGAAGAAATCGCCACCTGGGAAAAGCGCGCAGGTGTGGCGGTGCAGAACAATAACGACGAAATAGCCAAACAATGTCTGGAGAAAAAGCAGGCCTTGAAACAGCATATGCAGGGACTGGCAGCTTCGCTGGAAGAGCAGAAATCAACCGTGGCCAAGCTCAAGAAGCAGCATAGCGATGCTGAGGAGCAGTTGCGACAATTTAATATTAAGAAGCAGGGCATTATTGCCCGGGCTAAAGCGGCCGACAACCAGGAAAAGGCCAGCAAAATCATGTCCGGATCCGGCAGCAGCAGTATGGATGCCCTGGAGCAAAAGATCCGAGACAAAGAACTGCGCAACGAAGCCGTTAATGAAATGAGTGGCAAAGGCAAGCTCGACGACCAGTTCAAAGAGCTCGATAAACTGGTGGAAGTCGACGACGAACTCACCGCCCTCAAGGCAAAAATCGCAGCCAATCCGGCAATCGGCGGCTCTACACCCAAGCTCATAGTAGCCAAAGAAGGGCAGACCCAGGGCAAAACCCAGGTTGACGAAAATCTGCCTATGGTGGTGGACGTAGAAGTGGCTGAGGAATAAACTAATACTCTAGGCAATCACTCAAGGCCGGGGTATTTGATGCACAATCGTGACTTACGCAGGGGCGGAACGCTCCCGGCCGGGGCTCGCCGCGTAGGCGCAGCTTGCGGACTTGCCGGCTCACTCGGTCTGAACAGCATCACTGCCCTGGCTGCCTCACCGGCACTTCCACCGGGCCACAATCCCTGGTCAGCGCCGACAAGCTTCGCCGGCCATACACCCATTCACTGCAATGCCGCAGTCTCCGGCGGCGCCACCCACGCCGCTTCGACCTCATTCAATCAGGGCTGGCAGCAGCATCAGAGCCCGGCGGCCTTCGCCGGTCCGAGTCATGGCCTGATCCATGCGGCGGCGGTGGGCACAGGTCTGGTAGGCACCCAGGACCTCAATCTGGCCTCAAGCCAGGCCAACATCCCGGCCGCCAGTCTGGCGGGCTTTCATGAATTAACCATCCTTGTAGGCGGCACCAGACAGGTGATCGGGCTGGACAGCAAACTCACCGGAGCCGAAGCCATCGCCGCCCAGCAGGTACTCTCCGGCGGCAATCAGACAATCAAAATTGCCGCGGACGGTCACGCCACAGGCGGCCAGGTGGTCCTATCGAACGCCATGATGTCGGCCATCGACTCGGCTCTGGGCGGAACAATCAATACTCTCACCGTTGCCCACGGCGTCAAGTTGATTGACACGATGAGCTCACTCACCCTGGCTGGTAACCTGGACAACCGCGGCGCCATTCTGACCGCATCGGTGGCGCGCAACCGTCTGGATACGATTGCCGCCGACACTATCGTCAACGCCGCCGGGGGCTACATCGGCTCATACAAGGCCGGGTCAATCAATGGAGTGAGCGGACTGTTTGCGGCGGATACCGCCCTACGAGCGACAACATCCATCGACAACAGTGGCACTATTTACGGTGCGAAAAATCTAAATCTGAGCGCTCCGTCAATTATCAACAGCGGCTACATCGGAGCCGGCGGCAACGTCAACATCTCCAGTGCGTCTGCTCTGCAAATCCTCAATAGCGGCGGCACTATTGAGGCACAAAACGGCAACATCAATATAGCGGTGGCCGGACAGACAATTAACATTTTCGGCGGCGATTTTCTCTCCCGACAGATCAACATCAAAGCCGGGCAGGGAGCAATTGACGTCAACACCGACAATATCAGCGGCAAGATAAACGCCTCGGGCGATAGTGTCCATCTGACCACCGCAGGCAACCAGCATCTCGGCGACATAGACACCGCAGGTGACCCGCAATTTGTCAGCGGCGGCGACATCACCATAGACGGTACAATCGCCGCTACCAACGGTGCCGATCTGGCCATCATTGCCGGCGGCAATATATTGACCGCAAGCAAGGCCGTGCTCAACACAAGCACCACGGCGGGAGGCAATGGCGGCAATCTGACCTTGATTGCCGGGGCAAACTTTGTCGGCAACAACTCTGTGGCCACGGTGACCGACTCCGGCAACGCCGGCAAGGGCAGCACTACCGGCGGTATCATAGATTTGACCGGAGGCAGCGGCGGCAAAGGCGCAATTGCCACTATCACAACCGCCGGCGTGGGAGCATCCGGTACCGGCGGTTACATAGAAATGGTCGCCTATGCGGGCAGCGGCAGTGGCAGCGGCAGCATAAAAGTACCGACAACGGTGACGATAAACGCCGCAGGCTCGGGCACAGGCAGCAACGGCGACGTAACCATCATTGCGGGCGCCGGCAGCGGTCAAGCTATCAGCGCCGGACCGATAGTGGGCAAACAAGTAACAATTTTGACCGAGACCCCAACAGCCAACGCGGGCAAGGGCGCAGGGGTAGTATTCACAAACGGCACAAGTAATCTGGGTATCGCCGGATTCGGCGGCATCGCATCATCGACAAGCGCCGACCTGAGCGTCGGCAACATCACCTCATCAACAAGCACAGCCATCACCTCCGGAGGCAAGGTCACAGCCGGCAAAATCATGTCCAACGGCAGCGGCAATACCGGTGTAAGCGGTGCAGCCGGTGGAACAGGCGGGACAATAAGTATCAATGCCTCCGGTGCCATTGCCACAGGTGAACTCGATGCCTTCGGCGGCGGCGGCACAGGTGGCGGCTCGACCGGCTCCAATGTTGGCGGCGCCGGTGGCAACGGCGGCACCATCAATGTCAATTCTTCGGCAGGGGCGATAACCGTCGGCGGCAATATAAATGTATCCGGTGGCGGCGGCGGTGGTGGGGCCGGCTCCGGCGCATCGTCGGGCTTCACGGCGGGAGCCGGTGGTGTCGGGGGGAAATCCGGTACCGTCACTCTGACGGCGGCCACGGACATTGCTGTCACCGGTGAGATTCTGGAATACGACGGCGGGGCCGGCGGCCTGGGCGGCAATGCAGGAGCATCGGCCGGCGGCGGGGGAGGAGGAGGCGGCGGCTCCTTCGGCGGAGCGGGCGGCGGTGGAGCAGCCGGAGTGCAGGGTGCCAGCGGTCACAATGCCACCGGTGGAGGTGGCGGTGGTTCGCCTATCGCGCCTGCGGGCGGCGGCGGATCATCGACGGGACTTGGTAGCGCCGGCGGTGGCGCAGGCGGCGGCTATATTTTACTCGGTCAGGGCGGACAGTCCAGCACCACCGGTGCAGCCGGCACGGCAGGGTCCGGCACAAAAGGCGGCAACGGCGGCAAAGCAGGGACTGTAGCCGTTGGTGTGGGCGGAGCCAATCCACTGGGAGGCAGCGGCGGCAACGGTGGAGTCAGCAAAGGTGTTGCCGGCGGCAAGGCCGTTATAGGATCCTCCACACTGACAATAACAGTGGGCGGCAATGCCGGCACAAGCGCCGCACCAATTAAATTTGAAGCGGCTCAGCTTAAAGTCACCGGTACGAACAGCACGGCATCGGCCTTTTTGAGCGACTTGAGCGGCACCAACCTCGATATCGCCAGCGCGGCCGTCGGAGCTAAGGGGACATTCAGTCTCACGGCCCCGCCAAATACATTGACCGGAGCCAGCGGCGCGGCCATAAATGTAAATACACCAATCACTGCAGCCAATGTCTCCATAACGACAACCGGCACCTCCTCCTCAATTGATGTGGCCAATCCCATCACAGCCGACACAGTGACGCTTTCTTCCAAGGGTGCTTTGACGACATCGGCTGCCGGTGTGATCAATGCCACCACCGCAACGCTAACCGGCGCCAACATCAATGTCAAAACAGACGTGACAAATCTAAAGGCGACATCGACAGTGGCCGGTGTGACAATAAATCAGGGCACCGGGGTGCTCAATCTGACCGCGGTATTGCCACTAACCGGCGGAGCGGTCCTCAACGTAACCAGTCAAAACCAGATCAATTTAACCGGTGCTCTCAACGTCGGCAAATTTGGTGTTATCACCCTCGACGATCAAAGCGTCACCGGCAATATAAATATCGCCGCCCCAATAACAGCCGGCACAGTCAACTTGACCACCGGTACTGGTGGTATCACTTCCTCCGGTGGTGCAGTCGTAAATGCCGGTGTAATAACACTCACCACAACCGGTGATGTCGGTCAAACCAAAAGTCCATTTCTTGTGAACAATAATCTTGGGGGCGGAGGCGGCAATGCCCTGACTATAATCGTGGGCGCTGGCAAGAGCATCAATGTCACGGATCTTTGTACCAGCGATCTGGTCTTGGATGCAAGTGCCGGGACCACCGGCTCCAGTTTAACTTTCACCACTACAGCCAGTACACTAAATGTGGTGCAAGCGCCCTTTGACAGTGTTTCAATTAATGACACCAGCGCCTTTGGTTCAATCTTACTGAACTCGGCCTCGAACGCATCGGCCGTAATAGGCACCGGTGTGGGTGCAGTAAACATAAACACCAACGGCGATATAGATATGAATCCGTCGACTGCCGGGATCGTCGGCAGCAGCGTCAGCCTGGTTACAAATGCCGGCTCCATCGGCGCCAATCTAGGTAACGTGTTCATCAACACTACTTTTGTCGTGCTGGAAGCTCCGGCCGGACACTTGCAGGTAACAGACACCGCCGGCGGCGGCATAACCGTAGTCGGCAATTCGCTGGGCCGTTTCTATTTTACGGAAACCGGCAGTAACGCCGACATCTTACTGACCTCGCCAATCAGCGCCAGCGATATCGAGATCCATGCCCAGGGTGCAAACAGCAATATAACCAATACATTCCCCCTGGGTATTTCCGCCAGCGGCGCCGGCACACATGTGGAGCTGATGCCCACCGGTAATCTCAATGTCAACGGTCCAATTCAAGCCGACGGCGTTTTTCTGGGCGGCAATTTCTTCCTCGGACCAATGACCCAGGGACTTGTCACAATCAATGCTTCAGTAACCGCCGCTCAATTGCTGGGACTGAACGTCGACCAGAGTCAGGGCATAGTGATCAACGCTCCACTGACCTCCCACGAATATTTCATGACCAGTGGCATGGCCGGGGCAAACATTGTCATCAATGCCCCTATCAACACGCTGGCGACCGGCCCGGGTGGACCATCCTTCATGAGGATCACGGCCACCAATGCTCAGATAATCGGCTTCTCAGGTCTGGTCCTGACGGCTGCCAGCATGAATTTATCCGCTATCAGCATCGGCACATCCTCAGCCCCCCTCAAGACTGTTACCTCCGACCTTATTCTCTTTGTAAACAGCGCCGACGCATACATCAGCAATACCGGCAATCTCAAAATAACAGTCAACAATCCCATCAGCGCCAATATCGTCAATATCAGCACCAAGGGCTCGCTCAGCTTTTCGGGTAGCCTGCAGGCAAACGACCTGACACTGAGTGCCGTCGGCAATATGAATCTGGGCGTCGCGGGCGAGGTGCCCAGCAGTGTCATAGGCGGCAGCAATACGCTCAACTTATTCACAACCGGCGCAATAAATGTATTTAGCACCATCGGCGGTGGTCAGGTGACCATGACCGGAGCCAGCGTCTCACTGCTGAATAGCCAGACCCTGAACGCCACGGGCAATCTTTCTATTACAAACAGCGCCGGCAATCTGCTGGTGGATGGAGTCTTCAACGCCAACTCGGTCGTGCTGAGCAGCAATAAAGCACTGAGCCTGGGGGCCGCCAGTGACATCACACAGACAATAATCACTTCGGCATCAACTGTAGATCTGACCGGTCTTTCGACAATCAGCAATTACTCATCCATTTCGGGCATTGATTTTACAGTTTCCACTCAAGCCTATTCCAACCTACTGGCCGGGCAACTGACCACAACAAGCTCGCTCTCCATAAGCGGTGCCAACGGCGGTCTGACTTTAACTGGCATACCGCACAGCATCGCCCTGCCTGCGGGCGGCTCCCTCATACTTTCGGCCAAAGGTCCAATCACCGCCGGTTCGGGAGCGGGCTCAATACTTTCAGATGTTACCCTGGGCCAACTGCACTCCATACAAATAGACGCCCTGGGCAATTTCAACAGTCCCTTCACAGGCTTGCAAGTCGTACCCGACGGCAAAGGCAATGGCGGACTGATCAGCATCAGCGCCGCTAATATGGTCTACAACGGCAAGGGCAGCCTGAGCGCGGCCTTCAATCTGAACGCCGCCGGCTCAACCAACGCGGGCAGCGAAGTAGACCTGAAACTATCAAACAGTCCGGGCGGCATTGTTATAGGCAACGCCGTCGGCAACTATGATATAGATGCATCCGGTGTCAACGGTGCGCGCACCGAAATCCTGACCAGCGGCAATCTCACCGTGGCTATGAATTTCCTCAAGGTCAATGCCAGCGGCAACGGCACCGGCAGCACCATCTCTCTGACCGCCGGCAAAAATTTACTGATAACCGGCAATGTCGACACCCATAATGGGTCGGGCACCTACGGCGACGTTACACTGCAAGCCAACGGCACCAAGGCCTTCGTCATAGGCGGCGACGGCACCACCACTAATGGTATCGTCGGTTTGACTCCTAATGTAGGCCAGGGAGTCACAGGGGACACGGTTAGTGTCGGCAATAACACGGGCATCACAGTCAATCCGGGTTTTGATATTTCTTCCAAAACCGGTGACCTGACAGCAAATACGACAATCCTGACCAATAATGGCCAGGTCCTCACACCAGCAACCCTGCACATCATCAATAGCGGCAGCATCATCTATCCCTCAGGCACCACGGGCAAACTGGCAGTGGGCATGTTTGGCATTGATTTGAGCTCGACCACAGGCAACGTGACACTCAATACCGCTCTACCTGCTACGAGCTTCCTGCAGCTATCGGCACCAAAAGGCCTGCTCACGCTACCGGCCGGTACAACAAGCCTGACGGCCCTGCCCGTTTCCGGCAGTGGTGGCACAATCAATATTACCGCCAAGTCGATAAACACCCTCAATCTTGCACTCCACGCCGCGGCCTCTACCAACGCCGGAGCAGGAGGAACTATCCTCTTTGCCCTGACCGGCACAAGCGCCCTCAACGTGGGTCCGACGCTGACGTTCGATGTCTCTAAGGGCTCGACATCCACAACAGGAGGCAATCTCACCGTCTCCAACGGCGGCGACTTGATTGTTGACGCCGCCTCGCTGAAAATCGGACCTCTGGCAGCCGGTACAAAAGGCGCCAACCTCACACTGCAAGCCGGGGCGGCCGGCAAGGGGGCTCTGATAATAAGCAACACCGCTCTTTTTGCCGGTGGAGCAGTAAACAATCTGGTACTGCAATCCAATAGCACAAACTCCTTTGCCCTGGGCGGCGCTACAGCCAAAACCAACGGTATCACCGAGAGCGGTATCACCCTATCGGCCGAAACAATCGCCGTCTCCAACACCGGCGGCGGTATCATCAACGGCACAGGCGGCGTGCTGACGGCAACGGCAGTGGGCACTGCTAACGCCATTGACCTGAACGCCGGCGGCATAATTGGTCTATCCCACGCCAGTCCCCTGCTCGTAAGCACAAGCGATCTGGCTGTCACCAGCAAGGGCAGCGCCTTCATCAGCAACAGTCAGGCAGTCAGCCTGGACGGCGTCACGGTCGCCAAAGTCTTTGACTATGCCAGTGCCTCCGACATCACGGCCGCGGTAAAAATGACCGCACCGACCTTGATTATCAACGTCAACAGCATCACCCCGGGCTTGTCTAGCAACTCCAGCACGGCCATATCGGTGACGGCGGCCAGCGGCGCTGTACAGATAAGCGATGCTTTCTCCGGGACTATCACACTAAATGCACTGTCATCGAGCGGGCCGGTCACACTCGACGCCGGCGGCTCCATCACCACTCTGGCGACGTCGACGGTAGGCGGTTCGGCAATAACCCTCAACGCCGGTGGCTCAGCCGGTAAGATCACAATCGGTGCCAATCTCACAAGCTCAGGTGCCATCGCGCTGAACGCCTCCGGTAAGGGGGTAATAGTTGAGTCCGGCAAAACGACAGTAATAAAAGCGGCAAGCCTGGATATGACCACCCAGGGGGCAAATATCGGCGGCTCCCATTCGGCGCCTCTTCTGGTGGATGCTGCTGCCCTGAGCGCGGCGACCGGCAAGGGCGGCGCTGTTTTCATCAAGAACAATGCCGCCACAACTACTTTAAACAGCTCAGCAACAGCAACTACATTTGATTACACCGGCAATATCACGGGCGGCGGCGGTCCGATATCGGCAAAGACACTGCTGCTGGCCCTGGGCAACATTACGACGGCGCTAACCACCGATGCCAGTATTGTTCAGGCCGCGGCAACGACCGGTACGATAGACATAACAGACAGCCAGAGCGGATTGGTCACACTCAATGCCATCACCGCCGCGGCAGGACAGGTCAAAGTCGCCACCAGCGGTGCCATCACCACCAGCGGTGCGATCACAGGCTCAACTGGAGTGAGCCTGACGGCCGGAGGAAAAGTCGGCACGATAACAATAGGCAACGCCATCAATGCGCCGGGCGGCACGGTTGCTCTGCAAGCGTCAGTCACCGGAGCGATTGTGGAAAAGAGCGGCGTGCTGAGCGGCAGCACCGTCAGTCTCAGCACTCAAAGTGGGGCAATCGGCAGTACGACAAAAGCTATAGCCACAAAAGCCGCGACCATTACTTTAGACTCGATCAGCGTCGGCAGCGCCTTTGTTTCCAACACCAATCCCAGCGCCGGCGGCACAGTCACACTCAGCTCAGCCACTGTCGGCAGTCTCAAGTTTACCGAAATCAACACCGCAAAAAATACGGCTACACTGGCACTGAACAATATCAGCTCCGGCATTGGACCAATTTTCATATCGTCCAATGAACAAAACTTGACAGTCAACAGCGGCAGCACCATCCAGACAGTGGACGGCAATATCACCCTGCAAAATACCTTCGCGGCAACTAAAACTGCCTCGCCTCTGATAACAATCGGCGATAATGCCACCATCCACGGCTCAACCCCGGGCGGTAATACCGCCGCCGGTAATGTCTTCATCGCCCTCGGTACGGCACCAACAGTCGCATCAGTTAGACCCGGCGTCACACCGGCGACCAATCCGCCGACCATAACCGGCTCCACGCCAAATCTTGTCACCTATGGTACATCCGCCAATCCCAACGGCTCGATTACAACATCCCCTGGTGATGTCTTCACATCGCAGGCCAGAAACCTTTCATTTACAACTGCCAAAAACGCAGCTACACAAATCAGCGTCGGTAAAAACGTGACCATCATTGCCGACCCGCCGGATTCAAGCAGCGCAGACCCTGGTTCAACTTCTCTCCCACCAATCACTATCACCGTCGGAGGTGGACTGAGCTTGCCACCGATCGCAGGTATTACGACGACGCCGCCACCGATTAGCGGCAACGAATCTAATGGGTCGATCGGCATTAGCGCGATAACACAGCTGCCGATTCAGACAAATCCCTCAACGAATACGAACACAAATTCTGCGGTGGTCGCCGCCAGGGCCGATAGTTCTATCCCTAATTTGATTGCACCAACCGGACTCAACGCCGCAATCAGTAACAATGCGGTCAACAGCATCAGCACATTGTACGGAACAGTCCAAAAGGTCGCGGTTAACCCAACTATAGCCAACATACAGGGCACACCGGCGAAGGGCAAAACGTTAACCGGCGGCGTATCCAATCTGACGCAACAAACCCTCGATAATGGCGCAACCTTACTGGCACCAGATGAGAACAGTATCATCGAAACTCCCTACGGCACCATTAAGGTAGCGGGGGGAGCCGTCGCTCTGGTGATAGCCTTCGATAAGGGACTGGCGGTTTTCGATCTGCACGATGGTCACAAGGGCGCGGTGACGGTTTCCATCGACGACGAGCAGGAGACATTGATGCCGGGCAAAGCTTTCGTACTGGCCCGGGAGTCGAAAAATTCGTTTGAAAAGGTCAATCCCACCGCATTTGTAGCCTTTCGTAAACTGCACACACGCCCCATCGGCAAAGCCAGAAAAGGCTATCAGGCGGAGTTTGAAATCATGTCCCTGATGCGGGGTCTGACTGCCCTGCGAGGCATGATGGACTCACAGGCACCAGGCACACAAAAGATGATCAACAACATGCTCAAAACAGCGGCCATCCTCAATCAGCTCAATCAAAGCGGCGAGGCATTCAGATACTTTGTGGCCCCGCCCGAGACCGCTTATCTATCTGAATAGACCGTAATAATGTGTACAATTTAATTGCATCAAAACGCCCAGTAAGCAGGCGTTTACGACAATTCCGGCAATTAAGGTAGATACCAACATTGTAGCGAAAGCCTGACAATGTCAGACTATTGTCTGATTTCAAACCTTTTCACCCATATTGGACGGTAAAAAAACATGGTCAATAGCTATGAGCCGGTAACATCTGCCTTCACATCAAGACAGCGTGTAGTCTGCGCCACTCTCGGACTGGCAAGCAGCATATCGGTCTCAACCTCGGCGGTCATGGCAAATGTGCCAGTACCAACACCGCATGGAGCTCCGAACGCCTGGCCGTCTCATATGACCGTCCCAGCAGGACACGCCTTCAGCGCCAATGCCGGCGGCTGGCAATCTGCGGCGGGGGCCGGTGGTCACAGTCCATTTGGATCCTTCGGCTCATCCAATACCCAGGCTACCCAGAGTGGCGCTCTGTCTAATTTTCACGTGCAGCACGCCGTCAACCACGCCTTCCTGGGTGCGGCAGCAGCCAGCGCCAACAGCAACGACCTGAACCTGGCTTCATCCAAGCAGACTTTTCTGGCCGATAACCTGGCCAATTTCCACGACCTGACCATCCTGGTCGGTGGCACCCGCGAAGTTATCACCTCCGGCTCAAGACTTACGGCGGCAGAAGTCGTAGCAGCGCAGCAAGTCCTGACCGGCGGCACCCAGACCATTCGCCTCAACAGCTCCGGCACAGCCATCGGCGGTACCGTCACGCTCAACAACAATTTGCTCACCGCCCTCGACAGCAGCGTCGGCGGCTCGATTGGCTCGCTCACAATTTCTCATGGCGTAAAAGTGATCGATACCCTCAGTCAACTTTCACTCAGTGGTTATCTATCCAACTACGGATCTATCCTCACCGCCGCCACAACTCCCGGCGCAACCGACACCATTTCGGCAGCGTCCATTTTTAACGCGGCCGGCGGAGCAATCAGCTCCTACACCGGAGCAGCCGGAGGACTCTTCTCAGCCGACGCCATCTTGAACGCACTCACATCAGTGACAAACTATGGCACCATCAGTAGTGCCGGTAATCTCACCATCAATGCTCCGGTTGTCTACAACGTAGCAAGTCATGGTGGCGGCGGTGCAATCAGCGCCGGGCAAAACGTCAATCTCAATACCGAAGCAATCGGCAACGCCGGCTTGATTGCCGCCCTCACAGGCAACGTAAATGTCGTCAGCCCAGCGGCTCTGGCTATCCAAAATGCCGGTGGAACATTCGAGGCCAAACAGGGCAATATCAATTTCAATACAAGCAACGCCAACATAGATGTAGACGGCGGCAATTTCTACTCGCAGCAGGTCAATGTGAAGGCCGGCCAGGCCGCGGTCAATATGTTTGCCGACAACATATCCGGCGTAGTCAATGTATCCTGCAACGAGGTCCATCTCGGTACCGGCGTCAGCAGTTTGAACCTGGGCAACGTTGACTGCTCCGGTGACCCGACATTTTTCTCACTGCTGAGCGATGTGACCATCGACGGCACCATAGCCCCGACCAACGGCAACGATCTCTCGATCATTGCTGGCAGAAATATCATCAGCAAGAGCGGCGGCACTCTTAATACGACGCAGGCCAGCGGCAACGGTGGCAATCTCACCCTGGTGGCCGGCGCCAATGTCACAAAAGTCGGCAACACCCTCATACTTACGGACAACGGAGCCAATGGCGGCAGCGCCACCGGTGGTGTCATTGACTTAACCGGCGGAAACGGCGGTACCGGCGCAGTCACGGCCATAACGACGCAGGGCACCGGAACCGGCGGGAACGCCGGCAGCATAACAATGGTTGCCTACAAAGGGTCCGGTACCAATTCCGGCAAGATCATTCTGCCCCAGAACGTGAGCGTAGACGCCTCGACTACAAGTGACGGCACATGGGGTGACGTCACGATGTACGCTGGAGCGACCACCGGCGTCGGCATCACAACGGCCGGCATAAAAGGTCAGAACGTGACCCTGGCAACCGGCACACCCACGACCAACGGTGGCGTCAACGTAGACATACCGACCGGCGTTGTCACAGGTACCTTCGGTACTTCCGCGCTCACCGCGTCGGATATCACCATTCCAGACAATACCGGCGGTATTGGCAGCATTGAGGCCACGGGCAACGTAGACATTCAGTCCCAGGGCGCCGTAAGTACCTTCGCGATCTTCGCCGGTGGCCTGGGCGGCGTGCAAGGCGCAGCAGTCCTCGACGGTCAAGCCGGTGGAACAATCAACATTGTTGCCGGAAAAACAGTCCAGACCGGTGACCTTATAGCAGTAGGCGGCGGTGGGGCCGGCAGCGGATCTACAACGGCCGGATTTGATGGCGGAGCCGGTGGCAACGGCGGCACCATTACCGTCACATCGCAAACCGGTTCAGTCCTCATCTTTGGCGATGTGAACGTCTCGGGCGGAGGCGGAGGTGGCGGCGCTGGCGGCGACGAACTGAACACTGCCTCAAACGGAGGAGCTGGCGGTACCGCAGGGACCGTCACACTCGATGCAGTTGCTGGTGACGTAACAGTCACTGGAAAAATTCTTGCCTATGACGGCGGAGCAGGTGGGGCCGGCGGCGACCAGGGAGCCCTTGGAGTCGGTGGCGGCGGCGGCGGCGGAAGCGCCTATGGTGGTGCTGGTGGTGGCGGCGGCGGCGGTGTCGGCGACGGTACTCACGCTCCTGAATTTGGAGCCGGTGGCGGCGGCGGTCTATCAGTAGGCTTTGGCAGCGGCGGTGGCGGCGGCGGCTCATATGACGTCGGCACCCCCGGTATTGGTCTCACCAATGGCGGCAGTGGAGGCTCCTGGCTGGTAGCTGGATTTGGCGGCGCGGGTGACTCTTTTGGCACCAATGGCTTCTACAACGGTAATGGCGGTACCGGCGGTGGTATTGCGGCTCCAGGCACAGGTGGAGCACCGGCGACAACGGTCACGACCGGCGGCGGCGGTGGCGGCAACAGCCCCGGAGGCAAGGCACCAGGTTCAGCCGGCACAGCTCCATTTGTCACGTCCGGCGGCACAGGTACTGTCGTAATCAACGTAGGCGGTACGGCATCCGGAGCACTTGCATCGGTAGCAACACCCCTTGCCGTGGAAGTAGGCAGCATCGATATCCAGAATACCGGACTTTCCAAAACAGCCTCGGCGAACATCCTCAGCACATCGGGCGTTGCACTTGAACTTGTCGGCGCGGCTATGGGCTCGACAGGCAGTTTCACAGTGGCGACCAACAATAACGCTAACCTGGCCAATAGCGACACTACCATCGACGTAAATGGTCCTGTCACTGGTGGCACCATATCGATAACAACTAACGGTACCGGCACCGGCAACAAAGACATCAATATAAATGATTCAGTCGGCGGCGGAGCCGGAGCGGCAACGATTACGGCCAACGGCGGCCAGATCGTCACAAATGGAGTTGGCGTTATCGACAGCGCCAGCGCAAACCTCACAGCTTCGGGCGCGATTAATGTAGCCACAAATGTAAGCTCACTCAAAGTAGCATCGACCGGCAGCACCATCGACGTTGCGCAGGATGTCACCAACATGAGTCTCGATGTCAGCAGTGCCGCGGGCAAGGCTATGAATATCGTTGCCCAGGGCAAACTGACAGTAATCGGTGCGGTATCGGATACCGGCGGCGCAATCGCTCTTGAATCTGTGGGCGACGACATCGTTATCAGCGCCGCGGTAAACGCCGGAGCAACGGGCTCAGTGACACTGACTGCCGACACTGGTGCTATCTCCACTACAAACACATCAGTCGTCACAGGTAAAACTGTAAACTTGCTGGCAGGCACTTCAGTTGGCTCCAGCACCAAAGCTATCAATACATCTTCGCCTACCGTCACGTCGACAACTGGTGCCACCGACGACGTGTATATCAGTGACAATACAACGACGACATTTACTTTCGATCCCGGAGCCTCCAACTCCACAGGCACAATGTCGATCACGTCCGCTGCCGCCACAACTAAAATCGTTCAAGCACCATATGACACCGTCGTCATTGCCAATACAAATGCCAATGGCAGCGTACTGCTCAATTCCGGCAACAGTAAAACAGTGGAACTCGGCAATGGTGCAGGTCCTTTCACCGTCACCAGCAAAGGCAATATCGACAGCAATGTCAATAACACCGGCATAGCCGCCACTACTGTCACCATGACCAGTACGAACGGCAAAATCGGCAGCAACAATACAATTATTGTTGACAGTCCTAATCTCATACTGAACGCAGCCAATGGCCTTGTACGAGTCTCCGATCTCCAGGGCGCCAATGTCAGCGGCTCTGCCGCCACCGGATTCACTGTGACTGACACCGAAGCAACCGGCGTGGGCTTGACGGTCAACGGTGCTATTACCGCTACAACCCTGGCTCTGACAACAACCGGAACGGCGGATATCAATGTCAATGCAGCTCTCACAGTTACAGGCGGCAGCGGCAACATAAACTTGAACTCCGGCGGCAGCGTCATTACAGGAGCCGCTGGCACAATCACCGGTGATACTCAGACGATAACCGCAGCCAAGGACATCACGACCGGCGGCAAAATCAGCGGCAATAACATATCGCTCACAGCCACTGCAGGCGTAGCCAGCGTCAACAACACAATCACAGGTACCGGCGCTCTGCCGACAATCACTATCAAAGGCGGAGCAGCCAGCGGAACAGCCGTGGCTATAGGTGGGGCAATAACGGGAAGCACCATAACGCTAACCGGCACAAGTGCCACATCCGACGTATCGATCGGAGCTAACGTAGGCACCCTGGCTGCAACAACTACGGTTAATGTCACAGCCGGTCGATCGATCGTCAGCACAGGCACCGGCTCCATCGGCGCTACCAATGTCGATCTCAAGGCCACAGCCGGAGATGTCGGCACATTGGCCCTGCCTGCCCTGACAAATGCAACAAACCTTACAGCCAACGCCCCAGCCGGCAGCGTCTTCGTTTCGCAGACAGGGAATGTCAGCATTGGCGCCTCCGCTGCCAACAAAACTCTTGTCATTGCTGCGGCGGGTACCCTGACGACTTCAGGAATAGTCAGCACCGCATCGGGCGATCTGACTTTATCATCGACCGGGGCACAGACTATCGGCGCCGCGGTGACCGGTGGTGGCAGCAACACAAGCCTCCTTGCCGGGGGCAAACTGACAATCAATGGCGCAGTCAGCGGCAAGTCAATCAGTCTGCAATCTGGCGGCGTAACAGGCGATATAGTCGACGCCTCGGGCAGTGTCACAGCCTCCAGTAATATCATCGTGACTGTAGGCGGCACCGCAACATTGACGGTAAGTACTCCGACGCTATCTATTACAGGCAGTCTCGCCGCATCGTCGGCGGATATAACCAACACTTTCGCCGGACCAATGTCCCTCGGAGGCAGTGCTGTAGGATCCAGCGGTACGTTGAAGGTGACAACGACCGGCAACGGTGGAGCGGCTGACGGCACTATCAATGTGACCGGAGCAGTCTCCGGTAAAAACATAACCCTTATAACTGGTGGAAAGGGACCGAACAACATCGCATTGTCCGGCAAGGGCACGATTGCTGCAAACGGTGGCACGGCTACTCTGACTTCAGTCGGCGGCTCAATCACATCGGGCACAATCACTAACACCATCAGCGGCACATCGGGTATTCTCACCGCCAACAGTGGCATAGTCGACGTTGTTACAAACGTTGGCACACTGCAACTGAGTACCGGCACCGGCACATCTAATGTCTTGCAACCTTCTTTAGCATTGAACTTGGGGGCAAGCACGTTCGGAACCGGTTCAACAGTCACTATTCAAGGCGGCAACCAGATCAACGTGACCGGCGCTATCGCAGCCGGCAACAGCAATGTCACTATCACTGGCACCGGCGTTGATATCGGAGCAGCAATCGGCGCGGGCACCGGCATCGTCACCCTGACGAGCTCGGGCAACATCACCGACTCGAACGGTTCGACAATTACGGCCAAGACGATAAACTTGACCACCGGAGGCACGACCGGAAGCATCGGCACATCGACCAAGGCAATATTCACCAATGCCACCACTGTCAATGCCACAAGCGGCACCGCAGGTGACGCCTACGTCAACGACCAGAATGCCGGTGCATTTACTTTCAATGCGCTGTCGACTTCAACAGGCACACTGGGTCTGACATCAGCAACGGCCAATCTCACGGTCGGCGATGCCGGGTACACCACCGTGACTATAAATGGATCAGGCAATATTCTCTTTGCTAAGGCCAGCACCATTGGTGACGGCACTGGTGTGGTGACAATCAATACGTCAGGCAATATCGACGGTGTGGATAATACCCACCTTATAACTGGTTCCACAGTCAGCCTGACGAGCACGGGTGGATCAATCGGCAGTACGGTAGCACCCGTCATCAGCGCGCCTACCCTTGTGCTCAATGCCACAAAAGGCTCCGTCAACGCAGTAGATTCGATAGCTGCAACCTCAGTGTCGGGCTCCGCCAGCACCAGCTTCACCCTGACTGACTCAGCCGCGTCCGGTACAGGTATCGCGGTCAATAGCCCCATCAGCGCAGCCACGATCAATTTAACGACCAGCGGCGCCAGTGACATTGTCGTCAATAAGGCCCTGGGAAGCGGCAGCGGCACAGTCAATCTCCAATCTGGCGGCAATATCTCGCTCGTGACAGCTGCTACGGTTTCCGCCACAACAATTTCAATGGTGGCTGCCAACAGTGTAACCGCCGGAGGCACACTCACCGGCAACAACATCACCATCACCGCGACCGGTGGCGTGGCCACCGTCAGCAACTCCATCACCGGCACAGGAGCAGGCTCAACCCTGACGATCAAGGGCGGCGCCACCGGTACCACAGCCGTCTCTCTCGGCGGCACAGTAACCGTAGATACAATATCGGCCACCAGCACATCGACAGGCGACATATCAATCACCGGAGCACTCGGCACCGCCGGCACTCCGTCTACGAAAGTCACGCTGACCTCCGGCAATGACCTGACTCTCAGCCCCGCTGGTACCGTTAACGCCACAACCATCGGATTGACCGGCGCTCACGATGTCAAAGCCGACGGCAAACTGGTAGGCACCACCATTGGGGTGACGGCAACAAACGGCTCGGCCACCGTAAGCAACACAATCACGGCTAGCGGGGTCGGCAACAGCGTCACCATAAAGGGTGGCGCCGGCAGCGGCAATGCTGTAGTACTGGGCAGCACGGTGCTGGGCACAACAATAACCGTAAACGGCACAACCGCAGGTGGAGATGTCCAGATAAATGGCGCTCTCGGTTCCGCAGCCAGCCCGTCAACCACCGTCAATGTCACATCCAAAGGCAACCTATCTCTATCGGGCACAGTTAATTCCACCGGTATCGTTTTGACCGCCGCCAACGACGTAACAGCCGGCGGCACCCTCACCGGCACCAATATCGGTGTCACGGCCACCGGTGGCGTTGCCACAATCTCCAAAGGCATCACCGCAACGGGAGCCGGCTCCACAGTGAGCATCTCCGGCGGGGCCACAAACCCTGCGGCTGTTGCAATCAATGGAGCCATCGGTGGAGACACGATCTCGATCACCGGCAGCAACGCCGGCTCCGGCATAACGCTCGGCGCTAACGTCGGCACAGCGGCATCGACGAGCGTAACGCTCTCGGCCGGTGGTGCCATAACAGGTGGTGCGGCGACTGTCGTAGCGGGCATCACAGTTGGACTAAACTCAACAAACGCCGATGTCGGCTCGGTTGGCCAGGCCATCCTGACCAAAGCGGTCACAACCCTGACAGCAAATGCTTCAGCGGGCAGCGTCTACGTTTCGCAGGCAGGCAATGTCAGCCTGGGTAACTCGGCGGCTGCAAATACGATGTCGATCACCAGCACCTCAGGCACTCTGAATGTCTCAGGCACCGTATCATCCAAATCTGGAGGGACAGTGTTGACCGCGGCAGGTGCTTTCACCTCAAGCGGCACCATCAACGGTCAGACTGTCGACGTCACAGCACTGACTATATCCAACTCCGGCACAATCGCAGCCTTGAAGACAACAACCCTGACAGGCACCGGTTCCGGTGCTGTTATTTCCAACAACACGACCGGAAACATCTCCGGTGACACCATCAATATCTCAGCTTCCAGCAAGACAGCAAATACCATCTCCAACGATGGAACAATCGCTGGTTTGACCAGCCTGACCATAGACAACTCAGCGGCCGGAGCCGGCGGTAAGGTCTCCAACACGGCAAACGGAACAATCACTGCGGCGACAGTGACTCTAAATTCAGCTGCCGTCGACAACCAGAAGAGCATTACCGTTGCCAAAGCTCTGAACATATCCAATCCCAATGGAGACCTGGCAATCACAGGCATAAACGGATCATTCACCGCTGTGAAGGGAGCATCGCTCAACCTGCAAGCCAAGGGCAACATCAGCGCCGGCACAGTAGCGGCCAATGCACTTTCGGCTCTGACGAACCTGCATCAATATACGGTCTCGGCAGGAGGCACATTCACAAGCCCTCTGACCGGCATAACGGTTGTGGAAGACGGCTCGGGTAACGGCGGAACCATTTCACTGGTCGCCTCCAACATTGTCTCCAACGGATCTCCAGTCAGCGCATTTGCCCTGAGCGCCCTGGGCACCACCGGCAACGGCGGTAACGTCACACTCAATTTGAGCGGCACCGGCACCACCGGCCTCACTATCGGCAGCGCAGTCGGACAGTACAGTGTCAATGCAGCAGGCTCAAACGGCGGCACGGTGACAGTCATCACACCTGGTGCTCTCAAGGTCACGACCGCCAATCTGGTGGTAAACGGCACCGACGGCTCGGCCGCAGGCAAAGGCGCTACCGTCAACCTGTCGGGCACCAAGAGCGTGCTTATCGTAGGCGACCTGGATACTCACACGGGTGCCGGCGCCTACGGCGATATTCACATCACCAGCGGCTCGGCTCTGGCCTTCAATATTGATGGCACCATCGGCACAACAATCAATGGTCAAACCAGTACAAACGGCAAGACCCCAGTGATTCTGGCCGGTAAGACAGTGACCATAGACGACGTCGCCGGCGTCACCATCGGCACCGGCAGCAGCCTCACCGGCAGCTCGGCAATCGTCATAAACGGCAGTACCCTGATCAACAACGGCACGGTCACCACCTCCGATTTGACAATAGCGGCCAACGGTACGGCGACCCTCAGCAATTCCACCGGGGTCCTGTCCAAACTCAATTCACTGACCGTAAGCTCCAAGACCGGCGGCATCAACGTTGTCGGAGGAGTCGGCAAGCCATTCCAGGCCAATACAATCAACCTGACCGCTCTTGCCGGCGCTGTTAACTTTGGCAAGGTTGCCACCACTCTTTCTGCTGATGTCGACGGCTCCGGCAACGGCGGCACCATCAACATCAATGCCAAGACGCTCACGTCAGCCGCATTGACCCTTGACGCCAAGGCAACAACCGGTGCCGGCGGCACGGTCAACATCAACTTGACGGGCACCACGGCGATCAAGGTAGACAGCAAGACAATCAACATTGATGTCACCAATGCCTCGGGCAAAGCCGGCGGCAGCGTAACGATTGCCGACAACGCCAATGTCACGGTAGACGCTAACTTCCTCAAGCTTGGCAGCAGCTTCCTGGCAGGCTCCGCGGCGAACCTCTCGCTCTCCGGTAAGACGGTTCACGTCTCCAACGCCAAGAGCATCGACAACGGCCTGCACAACCTGACCTTTGTCACAAGCGCAGCTTCCTTCACCGCTGAAGGTGCTTCCTCAACCGGCAACGGCTTGAGCGGCGGCAACACTGTCCTGTCCGCCGACAACCTGTCCATCACCAATAATGGTGGCACCATCATCAAGGGAACGGCTACCGACGTTACGGCCAGCACACTCTTGACCCTCAAAGCCAAGACCGACGTCGGTCAAACCGGTACGAAGTCACTGACGACGAGCGCGGGCAATATCAGCCTCACCGCCGGCGGCAGCGTCTACCTGACCGCGACCAACGCCACAACCAACTTCTCAACACTGCAGACCGCAAACGTATTGCAGCTGACAGCCAAAGCAGTGGCGGCACCAGCTACCCTCAATGCCAAGACACTCAATCTGGCGGTAGATTCAATCAATGCATTCACAACCAATGCCACCACAATAACGGCCGCGGCTAACAAAGCCGGTAACCTCACTATCACCGATACGGCCACGGCAGCGGTAACACTCAATGCCATTGCCGCCAAATTTGGCGACGTGACATTCTCAACCACTGGTGCACTGACGGCCAAGGGCACTATCACAGCTGGGGCTACTAATAGTGTCTCTCTGACCGACAGTGGACTGCTGGCCACATCAGGCGCCATCACCGCGGGCAAAGACGTCACTCTCGTTGCCCTGGGTGCCAAAGGCGCCATCAAACAGGGAGCGAACATAACAGCCGATCCCACGGCCGGCGTGATCACTCTTACGGCAAATGGCACGGGCACGGCCGGCACCATCATTGATGCGGCGGCAGGCACCTACCAGGCCAATGCTAGCACCATCAATCTGACCACCAATGGTGCAAATGTCGGTACCACATCGGCTGGATTCAGAACGGGCAATACCGGACCGATAACCATCAATGTCACAACCGGTACAACCGGCGCCGTCAACATCACCAATAAGGACACCATCGCCGCCGGCTCAGTCACACTGGGCACAGCCACAGTAGGCAGCCTCAAATTAACTGCTACAAACACAGTGGCTACCAACACCGGTACTCTCACTATCGGCACAATAAATGCCGGCACTGCTGCAATTTTCGTCACCACATCCGAACAAAATCTATCGGTGGCGGCTGGCAGCAATGTCACGACAAAGAACGGCAACATCACACTGCAGAACACGAACATTTCTTCCAACACACCAACAATCACAATCGGCGACAACAGCACCATCTGGGGCAGCACACCGGGAACACTGAAGACCGCCGGTAATGTATTTATCGCAATCGGCAATGTGCCGACATCGTCGACGGTCAGACCAGGTACGACACCGGCCATCGCACCAGATACGAGCAAGTCCACAACACCGACTCTGATCACCTACGGTACGACAACCAACCTCACCGGTTCGATCACCACATCGACAGGCGACGTCTTCACGTCGAAGAGCAGAAACCTCTCGTTCACCACAGGCACGACAACATCCAAGGCAAGTCAAATCACTGTCGGTAAGAACGTAACCATCATCGCCGATCCCCCCGAAGGTGCAGCCGTATCGGCAGCCTCAACGAGACTGGCAACCATAGCGATGGCACCGGCAATAGCCGCAACTCCGGCCCTCACGGCCACAGCCTCGACATCGCTAGCATCTCCGCTGACGGTAGTGGCCACCAGTGCAACCATCCCCAGTGCAGCAAATCAGATGGTCCTGTCCGGTGGTTTGACACCAGTGGCCTCGTACGCAGCGGCCCTTTCCAACAGCGCTGTCGCCAGCACAAACAATCGCCTGTTTGGCGGAGTAAGCACCAGTAAGAAATTGCACGGTCAAACCGAACATGGACAAGTAGAGCATCAAGTACTGAATGGCGGAGCAACCCTGCTCGCGCCAGATCGCGACACCGTAGTCGAAACTCCATTTGGACCGGTTAGCGTCGCCGCCGGTGCGGTGGCAATGCTCGTCAACTTCGATGGCGGCCTCGCCGTCTATGACCTGCACGACAGCCACAGAGGAGCCGTAGTTGTAGGAGAAGGACAGCGGAGCGAAACACTCGTACCGGGACGCAGCGCCGTACTGACGCACAAAGCCGCCCAGGCCTTTGAAGAGATCAACCCCGCACCATTTGTCGGATATCGACAGGTACAAAGTCGGGCAGTCGATTCGGAGACAAAGCTCTTCCAAGCTGAATTCGAAATCATGTCGATGATGCGAGGCATCAAGCCGCTCACTGCGATGCTTGGCTCCGATAAACCTTCAGCCCGCAAGACTATGACAAACGTCCTCAAAACCGCGGCCATTCTGATGCAATTGACCCAGAGCCAGAAGCCCTTCAAGGCATACATAGCCCAGGAAAAGATGGCCTACCTGCCGTAGGCAAATCCAAAAATTGGCACAAATTAAAGTCTTCCCATTGGTTTGCAAGATGCTTGCATATACCATATATGGAAGGCTTTGCCCCGCGCTGCCAGGAAACCTTATGTGCAACTAAACCACCACCGTGGGCGATTTAGGACGGTCAAAATGACGCAAACCAAAACGGCACCCGTATCCTTGTATAACTCCAGACAGCGGGCCGTTTCAATCACACTCGGGCTGGCCAGCAGCTTCTCGCTGTCGACCTCGGCCAGTATCGCAAACGGTCAAATGCCCTCACCTCCCGTGGCGCATCCAGGCTGGCAGGCTCAACAGGCCACGTCCGTCACCCATACCGGCAGCCCCTTCGGCCATTTATCCTGGGGTTCCGCTTCGCTCAATCAAGGGGCGCAAGCCGCTACCAACACTGCCGGCGGATTCGCCCAGCACAGTGTGACAAATTTCCAGTCAACGTACGCCCCGGTCCATAATCCGGCTGCAACTTTCCACGCCCTTGCCGGGGCCGCTCAAGCATCGGTGGCCGACCTCAACCTGGCATCGATCGCCAAGCAATTTACCGCCGGCAATCTGGCAAATTTCAAAGAACTGACCATCCAGATCGGCAATACCCAACAGGTCGTATCGACAGACACCAGGCTTACGGCGGCGGAAATGGTGGCAGCCCAGCAGATACTGACCGGCGGCACCCAGACATTGAAAATCAGCGGCAATGGAGCAGCTATAGGCGGCACCGTTACGCTCAACAACAATCTTTTGACGGCCCTGGACAGCACGGTCGGAGGAAGTATCGGCTCGTTGACGATTGCTCACGGCGTCAAAGTAATTGATACCATGAGTCAATTGTCGATCACGGGCAATCTGAACAACTACGGCTCACTGCTGACGGCATCGACATCCAGGGGCGCATCCGACTCGATAATTGCAACCACAATATTCAACGCCCTTGGCGGATCTATTGGCTCTTACACAGGCGGTGGTGGATTGTTTGCTGCCGATCCTGTACTGACAGGTCTCAATGGCATAGCTAATGCCGGCACCATCAGCAGTGCCGGTAATCTGACGCTCAACGCACCGGTCGTGTACAACATCGCATCGACTGCCGATAATGGAGCGATCACGCAAGCATCCATCAGTGCCGCACACAATGTAAACATCAATACGCAAGCTCTGAACAACGCCGGCGTTATTGCCGCGCTCACAGGTAACGTTAACGTCGCCAGTCCAGCGTCTCTGGCCATTAACAATGGTGGCGGAGCAATCGACGCCAGCCATGGCAATATAAATGTCACAGCCGGGGGCGGCGACATCGCCCTCACCGGCGGGAATTATTATTCCCAAAATCTCAATCTCGACGCAGGCAGCGGCAATGTTGATTTGAACATCGGAGAAGTGACTGGCGCCGTCAATGCCAACGGCAGTTGTGTCCATGTCTTTGCTGATTCAAGCACACTGACACTGGGCAATATTAATGCCACAGTTGATCCTATGTTCGTCAATGCAAAGGGCCCTCTGATTATTGACGGAGCAATCACTCCAACCAACGGAGCACCTCTAACTCTAATTTCGGGCGGAGATATTCTTGGTGGCAAAGGAAATAAGGGGCTCGATACTTCATCTACAACCGGTCCAGGCGGAGCCCTGACTTTAATTGCCGGTGCGAGCATATCAGTAGACACCCCCACAAAAGGGCAGGTAACAGTTAATGGACTGGGATCGGGCGGAAGTATCAACCTGACAGGCAAAAATGGCAGCACCGCTGCTGTTTCCACTATAAAAACGAGCGGCAGTGTCGCAGGTGATGCAGGCAGCATTACGGTGGTTGCCTTTGGAAATGGAACCATCAATACAGGTGCTGCCACTCTCGATGCCAGTACAAAAGGCACCGGCAAATACGGCAACGTCACTCTTATTTCCGGAGCCACCTTCGTTACAAGTATCACTACTGGAAAGATTCTTTCGCAGGATCTAACCGTCAGTACCGCGACTCCTGGAGTTGGTGGCGGAGTTGTCTACAATGCCGACGGCTCACTAGCATCCGGAAGCTACACCGCAGGCGCCCTACAAAATGCAAGCGTATCCATAGCGCCGACCGGCTCCGTTACATCAAAAGGCAATGTTTCCATTACAAGTGGTGCCTCTGCCTCGCTCGGCTCGATAAGTGCGACGAATGCCGTTAACATCCAGGCGAAAAATGATCTCGTCATCAGCAAAGCGATAACCGGCGACACCATAACAGTGCAATCAACCGGCGGCAGCGTGGCTGTCAATGCCGCGATAGGGACGACCGCATCTACGGCTGTGTCGGTCACCGGCACTCACCTGTCTACCGGGGCGGGTTCCGTTGCCGGCAAATCAGTCACTCTAACTGCTTCGGACCCTATCGGTATCGGCTCCAGCTCCAAGTACTTCGTCACCAAAGCCAATGCTCTTGCAGCTAATGACACTGCTACTGGTAATCCCGGCGCTTCCGTATACATTCAGAATACTGGCGATTTGATACTGAATAATTCCAGCGCCGATAGTAAGTCCGGCACCGGTTTCTTTCTAAAACAAACCGGCAAATTAGACGTAAGCGGCACATTGCAAGCCAGGAATGTAACGCTGACCTCTACCAAAGACATGACTATCTCAGGCACGATCAACGGAAGTAACATCACTAATATCAACCTCACATCCGCTGCGTTCACCCTGGCCAATACTGGACAGATTGGGCCGAAAGGGCTCTCAACTTTATTATTGAAGGTGAATGCCTCCGGCGATACGAACCTCAATGGCGTTCTAGATGTCGACGGAGCGAACATTACGACGAAAGGTGCTTTCAACACTGGGGCGACGGCCAATCTTACCTTTGCCGCTAACGGGCTTAATGCAACCGCAACAGGTCCAGTATCGCTTGCTGGCAAGATTCAATCCACCTCCTTTTTCGGTGACAGTGTAACCACCCCTGCCGCGGTCACCATTTCTGGTGATATTGCGCTCTTAGGCACAGTCCAGGGCAAGACCATAAATGTAACCAGCTCAGGAAAATTTGGAAACGGTGGCGGTTTCTTTGTCGCCGGTCTAAAAGCCACAGGTTCCGGAAACGCAATTATCATCGATGGCACTGTCACTGGAGGAAGCGCTGGTCTGACAACAACTTCATCCTCCGGCGCCGTCGTCATAAACATGGGCGGCACAGTCCATGCCGACAATCAGTTGGATATCAACACCAACAATTTAGTGGCCCACGGCATAGGTTCAATATCGATAGGTAACGGCTCAAACGGAGGACTGTTGCAAATCCGGAGCACCGGGAACCTGATTATAAATGCCGACGATGGCGTTTTTGCCACCGGGGCAGCCGGCGGCTCTATGTCCATTCAGGGCCCATTCGACAAAGCAGTTAACCTGACTATTAACAGTCCGGGGAATCCATTTTCAACGCTTCCCAATTTGAGCGATATCGGCATTAGCTTCGAGCACGGCACCATTACCTCGCCATTGCAGGGACTGGTAGTGCACCCCGACTCAAATGGATTTAGCGGCATTCGCATCTTCGCTACGCAATTGATTTACAACGGAACGGCACCATTTACAACACCATTTCTGATATCCGCAGATGGTACAACTTCAAAAGCAGGCGAATCGACCCAGGACATACAGCTATTTATCCTGGGTGGCGACGTCAATATCAGCAATACCGGCGCCACTGTAAATACCGGCGGTGTAGTAAATACATTCAAAATCAATGCTCCTGGTATTGATGCAGCCAGAGTCTTCCTTTCGAGCTCCGGCATCCTGAGACTGGAAGACCCCACAACCAGCATGGTGACTGTGGGCACGGTTACGGATCCCGACAAGGCATCGCACTTCATACAGGCTTTTGGTCAAATCGGCGTGGCCATCAAAGGCGATTTCACAACAAAAAATGCTGATGGCGGATACACAGATTTACAGATCATAACGAGCTCAAAAGTTCCATTCGTCATTGGCGGTGGGCCTTTCCTTGGCCTGGTAAACGGCCAAGTAGCAGCCGCAGGCGAGGGAATCGCAGGTAATCTGGTCACATTGATAAACGCACCGGGAGTAGTGGTTGGCCCAACCAACAAAATATTCGGCGCAGAGGCCATATTCACAAATGCCAACACAATAACCAATAACGGCACCATCTCAACTCCATCGTTTGTTATGGGACCCACCAGCGGCAAAGTTATCGTTTCAAATAACGGCGCCATAACAACACCAACAACAGACCTGGATATTCACACCTCAAGCGGCAGCCTGACTATCAACAACACCTCAACGGCTAGCTATTCGGCGACAGGTTCATTCCTTCTCTATTCGCCCAACAGTAGTGTCACGTTGACCGCCGATAAAGCATCCACCCCGATAGCGCCGCAAGCGGCAAAGATTGACATAGAAGCAGTGCTTGGAACCATATCCCTGGGCACAGGAAACAATCAGATAACGGTCCAGTCACTAGGCGCAGGCGGTAACGGTGGAAGCATCATTATCAAGGCACAAAACTTGCTCACCGGTACGGCAGGAACTGCCCTGCAAGCAGAGACCACTGTCGGCGGTACAACCAATGGCGGTTCTGTGGATATCTTGCTCACAGGCACCAAAGCACTCACAGTCGGTCCTACCGGGCTGACAATCGATATCAAAAACCAGGGCAACAACAGTGGCGGCGAAGTGACCTTGACGAATAACGGACTGATAAGCATCGATACAAATAACCTCGATATGTCCAACGTCAAAGTCAACACTACAGATTTGACAATTAGCGCCAAGGGTCTCGTATACATCACCAAGGCGAGCACTCTTACTGGCTTCAACCTGGATCACCTGTCCATAGCCAGCGCAGCAACCGGAGCTTTCCTCCTGGGCGGTGCCAAAGTCGGCACCAACGGAATAACCGAAACAGGAGCACCGCTGCAAGCAAATATTTTGAGCATCACAAACGCAGGTTCAATTGATGCGACATCCGCCGTCCCTGTGGCCCACGATCTATCTCTGACCGCGACTAAAGGTCAACTTATATTCGCCAGCGGCAAAACCCTTACGGCGACCTCAGATCCCACTACCGACGACGGTGGCATAATCAACATCAATGCTGTGGGACTGACTTTTACCGGCGGGCTGACTCTCAGCGCGGCGGCAACTAATACAGGCAACGGTGGAGACGTAGCAGTCAATTTAACCGGCACCAAGACCGTGACACTGGACGGCTCAAACCTTGTCATCGACGTGACAAATAACAGTGCCCAGGGCGGCTCTGTATCTGTCATAAATGGCGGAGCTATAACTGTTGATGCCGCCACCGGATTGAAGTTGCTGGGCACAAATTACGGCACCGGTACTGGTGCTGACCTGAACCTGACGGCCAAAGGTCTGCTTTTTGTTTCAAATACTCAGACATTGGTGGCGCAGGTGCTTCACAACGTAACGTTCAGCAGCAACAGCAAGACACCGTTTGTGCTATCCGGCGCTCTACCAGGCGGCAAGAGCAACGGCCTTAGCTATGCCAATGCCACCACTCAATTTACCGCCGACAATGTATCTATCATCAATAATGGTGGTTCAGTGGATTACACATCCACAAGCGGCTCAGTTAGTGCTCACAACATTACCCTGTCAGCGCCGACGGCCTCCATACTCTTTGACGCCGGGGCGACCTTGTCAGCCAGCGTTGATCCAGCGACCGGCAATGGCGGCAGCATCAGTCTGACCTCCAAAGTTGTCCCCTGGTCCAACCTCGGACTGAACCTTGACGCCTCCGGTGCACTGACTGGAGCCGGCGGCTCCATCAGCGTCTCAGTCACAGATACAAAAGCCTTGAAGGTTACGACGCTCTCTCCAGTTACTCTCAAAATGACTGCACATGCTGGACCCACAGGTGCCGTCGGTGGTTCGCTCTCACTTTCAAACGGCGGCGCCCTTACGACAGACATTCCAACCAGCGTCTTTGATTACGGCGGTGTACTGACAGGAGCGGGACTGGCCTTGAAGTCAGGCTCGGTGCTGGCTGTAAACAACGTTATCACCTACGCAAATGCCGGACTCAAAACACTTTCGTTCACTTCCAACAGCAAAAACGCCATGCTGATGAGTGGAGCGGCTCCAGGCACAAACGGCATACAAGATCCCGCGCTGAGTTACACAGCCGGCAATATTACGTTTTCAAATACCGGTGGATCTGTATTCAAAGGAAGTGGCGCCGTCAGCCTGCAGGGCACTTCGTCGATAACACTCAATGCCCTGAGTGATATCGGGCAATCCGGTACAAGGATTCCGATTTTTGCCAGCGGAGCCCTCAATGTCATCACCGGCGCTAAGGGTAACGCCTACATCGATATCGCAACTGCAAGCACCGTAGCCCAGGCCAATGTCGGTGGCAAACTCGATATAACAGCAACCAGCGCAGACTACAGTCTCGGAGTAAACACCCCGGGCAGTGTCGTAAAAGCAGGCTCAATATCGTTCAACCTCTCCGACGGCAACCTCAACAATACTCACACTCTTTCCCTGGGCAACATCAGCACCACAAACGGTAATTTGACGGTTGCATCGGCAGCTCAAAAACTTACGATTTTGTCCAACTCCTTGATCAGCTCAAACAACGGCAATATTTATCTCCAGGACCTCGATACAAGTAAAACCAATACACCCCTGATCTCCTTCCAGAGCGGATCCGTCGTGCATGGCGTAGGTCCCGCCAAAAATCTAAATCAAGGCCAGGTGTTTATTTCCATAGGGCCGACGCCAGCGAGCAACACTCTTGCCCTCGGAATCAAGCCTGCCAACGCAACAATAAACCAGATAGGATTCTTCAATCTCTTCTTCGGCACCTTCGACAACTTCAGCGGCAGCATTACAGTTACCGACAAAACAGACATTCTCACAGCCGCCAATAGAACGCTGTCATTCAATACGACGAAGGACTACCCGGCTACGGCCATAACCCTTGCTGCCAACGTGCAAATCACGGCCGACCCGCCGCCGCCAGCCGGCACTGACTACACCACTCCATTCTGGAACAGTCTCGCCAATCCCTCGGTCAAACAAATGACAGTGGAAGCGATGTCGGGATTGGGAACGAACATCAATAACGTGACAATGAACAGTCAGCCGGTCACGCAGAATATTCAAAACCTCGCACTGATAAACGTGCCTGAATTCTCTACACTTGTCAATACGAACCCACCGTCCGTTCTCGGAGGACTGAGCAACAGTGCTGTAACCAGCACCATAAACTCCGGGCACTTCATTCCACGTCCTCTTACAGGAGTCGTCTCCAATACCGACGGTCAGATACTGGAAAGTGGTGCCAAACTGCTCGCCCCCGACACTCAAACCAGGCTCAATACTCCACATGGTACAGTTGATATCGCCGCCGGTGCCGTGGTACTGATCGTTTCAACCGACGATTCCCTGTCAGTATTTGATCTCCACGATTCCCACAGGCAAGCAGTGACGGTTACAAGTGCCGGAAGAAGAATCACCCTGGTTCCGGGCCGCAGCGTTGTCTTCACTGATTCAAACCGAACCTTCGGCGAAATAAATCCGGCGCAGTTCGTTGGCTATCGCAAAGTACGCCACAGCGCAATCAACGAGAGCCGCAAGCTTATCGAATCAGAGTTTGAAATCATGTCCCTGGTGCGCGGACTCAAACCGATGCAGGCAATGCTTACGTCGGACAGTGCCAGAACACGCAGGACCATGTGCAGCATGATAAAAACGGCGGCAATTTTGATGAATGTGTCACAGAGTAATGAGCCATTCAGACTGATTACCGCGCCGCAGATCACGGCCTGCGCGGTCAATCCAAACTGACGGCTTAGACTGAGGGATTAGACAAACTATCGCATCTTATCCAGAGCTGACCAGGGATCCGCCTTGGCGGCGCCGTGGGCAGGAGCCGCTGCCTTGGGCGCTGGAGCAGGCTGTGAGGAAGTTACAGCATGATTGGTGCGCACCGGCGTGTGCGCAACCGGATGAGCATGCCTGTGGCTGCGTCCCGGCTGAGATTCCCTTACTTTGTTAGCTGGCTCGGCGCCTGCGGTGGTACCAGTCGATGTACTGCTGGATTCAACAGCGGATGTACCTTCAGCGGTATCCGACGAACCATTAGTGGTATTCGAGGTAGCAGCGTTAGCCCCGGCAGAGGGAGCAGTGACGGCCGATTGATGGGTGCCGAATACCTTCGGCCAGGAAACAAACACAAGAAAAGCCACCGCGACAAGCAGAAGAACAACCAGCCATGGATTTGACTGGGCGCTTTCAACATCAGCCTGAGACTTACGCAGTGACGCGGCGGCGGGAGGCTGGGGTCGCGCGGGAGGAACCGGTGAAGGCGGGGGGGAAGAAATCACAGGAGCAGGAGGCGCAGGTGCAACATCCTGAGCTGAAGGCGGCACAATCTCAGAAGCAGGCCTGGCAGGCTCTGCCAACGGTTTGATGCTCTCACCGGTGACACCCGGGGTGCCGACGGCGTCGGGATGGCGCCAGCGCTCTACAGATGGAGTAAAAGACTCTTTGACTTCGTCAGATGCCGAGGAAGCCGCATCGGCGCCACCGGAGAGCATGCTGTCGGCGAAAGGATTGAGAGCCCTTTTGAAAGCCTTCGAGGCACTTACAGACTCATCATTTGGATGCACACTACCGTCAGGATATCCGGCCATCGGATTGGAATGACCTGACTGAGACTTGGTACTGGCCTGGTTGGCCAGGTGAAAGAGAAACTCCCCTTTTTCTCTGTCCACAGACGCCGAAGATGCCTCAACGATTGCATCCTGCAGTTCTTTAGCGGACTGATACCTGCGATTAGGATCTTTTTCCAGCGCCTTAAAAACCACAGCCTCCACTTTTGGTGGCACATTTACTTTTAGATTGACACTATTGAGGGGCGGCGGAGTCACCGAGGTATGGTTTTTGATAAATTCAAAAACAGTGCTGGCGTTGGGGAAAGGATCGACTCCGCAGAGCATTTCGTACATGACGGCACCAATGCTGTAGAGGTCCGACCGCTGGTCCTGCGGCTCACCCATGCATTGTTCCGGGCTCATGTATGGCGGGCTGCCCCACAGCTCACCTGAGTGAGTCAGACGCTTGTTCTGATCGCCAATTTTGGCGAGGCCAAAGTCGACCACTTTGACGAAGTCCATTTCGTCATCCATCAAAACAATATTGCCGGGTTTTAGATCGCGATGGATAATACCGCGCTTATGAGCATGTTCCAGGGCGCTGCATATCTGGATGGAAATGCGGGCGAAGCGTTCCACACTCATCGGACCTTCATGGGCAATCAAAGCTTCAAGACTGCGTCCTCGCAGATAGTCCATAACGATATAGGGCTGATCATCTTCACCGATGATGCAATCATATACGGTGACGATATTGGGATGACTGAGCGAGCAAAGGCTGCTGATTTCGCGCTGAAATCTTTCTCTGTAAATGTCCTTAGTATCAAGCTGCAAGCGTAAGGTTTTGATGGCAACGTGCCTGTTGACTCTCAGTTGCCTGGCTTTATAGACAACACTCATGCCGCCCGAGCCAAGCACTTCTTCAATCTCGAAGCGACCGTCTAAAACAGTCCCGACCAAAGGGTCGCGTGATTTAACGCGCGAATCATTTTCTTGATTGGCCGGCTGCTGATCATTTTCACTTGGTGGCGAATTATCTTGAGTCACAATCGGTTCCTAGGGAGGTCCACCACCGGGGACGCCATTCGGACCGCCGCCGGGTCCGCCCATAGGACCGCCCTGGCCACCCATCGGGCCCTCACCAGGTGGAGCAAACATGTCGGTATTGGTCAATTGCTTTGCCATGTCCTGGAAGCGCTTCATCAGGGCAAAAGCCTCGGGCTTACGCCCCTGGCTGAAAGCAGTGTCAATCTGGCGCTTGAGGGTAATCAGCTCCTCGGCGCCACTGCGATTTTTAGTCTTAGCCAGGCTGATTATTCCTTCGGCCTTACTGTCATACATCTGGCGAATAATAAGATGGTCCGATGGAAGAAAACTGCTCGACTGGGTAGATTGGTTCGAGTGAGAAGCGCTGCCGGCAGACGGCATGCTACTGCTGGGCACACTGGACGAGAAGCTGTTCTTAGAGGCCGGCACACCGAGACCACGAGCCGTTCGCTTCGCCTGATTAAGAGCTTCTTCCTGCTCAGCCAATTTGGATTCCAAAAAGCTGAGCTTTTTGGTGGGATCGTCCTTACCAGCTTTGACCATGCCGTCAATTTCGGTAAAAATGGCCTCAAATGGCTCAACACCGGTCCCCTGCTGACGAAGCTTTTCAATACGCTGCCAGACAAGAAGCCTGCGCTCAAACTGAGGGCCCGCCACCACATCCGGTGCTTTCTCCGCGGCAACTGGAGTCAGTCTCAGCGCTGACAGCAATTGCTCGGCGGTAATCTTGCCGGAGCCGTAATCCAGGATTTCTTTGCTGGAAATAGTGACGTAACGGCCGTCATGACCGGCCTGTGAAAACAACACTTTGACCTTACTGACCTGGCCTGATGCATGCTGGAAAAGCGCCTTCGCGAGGAAAATGGCGTCAATTTTCAGGTCTCGCTCGCCGCTGTTGGACTCCTTCTGCGCCATTACCGTCACATCGGGACCGGTACCAACCACTTGAATGTTGGTAGCCTTCGCTCCGACATTTGGTTCACGCAGGATGGCCGTCAATTCGGAAGCGGGTATGGTCGGACGGGCGTCGGCAGCCCAGGCGACGCTTGACATGCCAAGGAAAGCCGACACAGTCAGGCCGAAAGCCAGGCAGGACAGAAAAAGACGATGACCAAATCTATTAAACGCTTGCGCAGCAATGGTCTTGGGCAGTTGGATATGGCTTCTGGTCATAAAACACATAATCAGTAAACCTGCTCATACTAACATTTAATAGTGATTATCAGAGACACCTAATTTCTTCCCCTGACAATCTTCCATACCCCTAATTTTTGCAGTCCTGTCGGTAGGTTTAGTAATGTCACACGGGACAGGCGTATTCAGGACAAGTTTCTATGACCAGACCGTTTAAAATCCGAGCTTTATCCCTTGCCATAGCACTGGCCGGGCTCGCCTCAGGCATCGTATGGCGGCCGGCCGAGGCAAAGGACGACCAGCTGCGCCGGGCGGAGCTGCGGGATTGCTCCGGCGACAGAGCCATGAAACTCCTGCACGGCTTACTGAATCAGGACAAAGAAGGCCATTTTATCTTCAAAAAGCCCCTGAGGGACGCCTTTTATGCCGACCCAAAGGAAGAGGGATACAGCGGACGCGTCGACCTGGAAAGCGCCACGACTCTAAAACTAAAATGCTCGGGCAAGCAGCGCCTGGGTTTGCTCGCTACCTTCAAAGCCCTGGACGACAAGACCACTATCGGGGACGAACTGTTGCTTCTGGCTGTATTTAAAAACGCAGGCGGCAAAGAGCAGCTGATCGATGCCGTCAACGTTCAAACTGACCGCTTCGCCTCACTCTACATGCCCCCACTTTTACCCTACAAAGACGACTCCGATGCGCTGATAATTTCCAATACCCACTCCAACGCCGGTGAAAGCTACGAGGCATTGTATCCGGTGGCATTGCAAGGCAACAGGCTTGTCGCCCTCTGCCCCAATTTCGGAGAATTTTACAGCGGCAGGTCCGCGACAAAAAGTCTGCAGGAGCAGGCAAAATACAGCCTGGGCAAGAGCAACGCCCCGGGACCAAGGCCTCTGTACTTTGTCAATACAGTAACGGTGCAGACCATGGATCCAGACGATAGCGACAAAGTGCTATCCTCAAAGCGCAAAGTATTTCGCATACCTCTACGCTATAAAAACGGCAGATATTTCGTCGACAAACACGACAAAACCATGCGAGCCTTTACGGCTTTTGAAAAAAGCACCGGCCTCGGTCTCGACAACTAAGCACAGGGAGAACGCACAGTGAAGTATCGGCCCAACCGAAAGATATTTTTGACCCCGCTCATGGTGCTGGCCACTCTGGTGTGCCAACAGCAAATGGTTTTTGCAGCACAGGCCGAAACTGAAACGCGCACACTACAGGGCGGCGTCGAACATGCCGAAGAGTTGCCTGGCCTCGATGAAAATTTGCAGGTGGGCAGGGTTTATTCGGACGATTTGCTCATGAGTCCTGCGACCGAGGGAAACAACGAATGGTTTTTGATACCACCGTGGTACGCGGGGGTGCGACATTCGGAAGAAGCAGTCATCGTTTCGCGCTACGAATATGCAACGGGGCGCACCACTGCCCCAATGCAAAGACAACTCAATCGCCAGGACTCGCGCTCCGGATATCAGGTCGACCGCAACGGCGGCATCTGGGACTATAAACGCGTGCCCTCAATTCAGCATGTGGAGAGCGACTTCTGCGACGCTGTCCTGTACGTCAAAGAGATAAAACCAATATCCGGAAGCGACAATCAGCTTGTGATTAAGTATGTGGAAGTCTCAGTCAGTTATGAAAAACGCAGCAAAAGAATCCTGCAGGTTGTCCAGCAAGAACAGGTCAATACCATCACCTCACCCAGCCCCGGTACGCTGCGCGTTGACATCTCGGTAAAAAGCTATGGTTGGGACGGCAAACCCAATCGCCAGGAACAATCAGTAATCATAGCCACAATGGTCGAACCATTCAAAAAGATAGACGAGTACGAGGGCCGCGATCTGAAAGCATTGTTCCGCGATTATCTCGTCTCACATAATCTACAAAATCTGGTGCCTCAGTAATTATCGATACTAAAAACTGGCGGCGCTAGCCTTCCTGGCGCTGGCGATATCTTCGTCGGCCTTTTGCTTAAGGCCCATCATTTTGTAAACCTGAGCACGCGCGGTGAAGAGCCTGGCTGACTCATCCAGACCGATGGCGGCAGTATAGTCAGCAATCGACTCTTTGTAGTGCTTGAGTTTTGCCTGTAACTCTCCGCGCTTGGCCAGAGCCTCACTATCAATAGGATTTTTCTGAATTAGTTTGGAAATTTCAACTATCGCATCCTGGTACTTGCCGTCGCTTTCCAGACAGGCAACTATCTTGTTAACTGTTGTATCGACATTGCGCATCTTAAGAGCTTCTCGATAGTTTTGCACGGCCTCGGGACGACGATTTAGTTTCTCCAGCAAATCACCCATGGAAAGAAAATGAGCTTCACTTGGCCCATTAACCTTGGCGCGAGCCTCGGTATCGGCTAGGGCCGCCTTATAATCTCCAAGATTAGAATGAGCAATTGCCAACTGGCGAAGGGCGTCGGGGAAGGGCTTTTTGACATGCAATGCCTTTTGCGCATCTACAAGGGCTTTTTTATATTCCCCCTGCAAATTATCAAACTCGGCCATGAACGAATATGCCATACCGTTTTCAGGATCAAGCCTGAGGGCAGTCTGCAATTCCCCGTCTACCCTGCTCAAGATCCTGGAATCTTGCTCGGGATCGTCCATATAAGCCTTGGCCAAAAAAGCGTGCATACGGGAGGTGGCATTCGGACGTTTGCATGCCGGCTCCAGCAAACGTCGACCATCCAGAACGTGATGGCGCATCACCAGATGCTCGGCCAGATTTTCAATTTGATAAATGCTGTTGATGCCCCGAGGGCGAGCATGTACTGCAAGGCCAGGAGGATTATTTGGTTCGGCCCTGAACTTAGCCGGGGAGGCCACAGCCGGCGTGCTCACAGCCCCCAACGCCGCCACAAGGCAACAAATATGCAAGAGCAAGCGCAAGATCAACCACTCCACCAGGTTGATTCAATTATACAGGCCCTGGTTTACAATAGGAACGTTCATCAATTTGGCAGGCGGTATCCCAGGACATGGGCAGCATCTTAGTAATCGGATGTGTTTCTCTGGACACTATTCATCTAGAGCAAAGCGGGCAGAGGGAGACATTTAAAACAATCGGCGGCGCCGGACTATTCACAGCCCTTGCCGCGGCCAAAAGCGGTGCACAGGTGACACTGTATGCCCCCAAACCCCAGCCTATGCCCGCCCTTCTAAGTCCAATCGAGACTATGCTCTCCTGGCAGGGTCCGACCGTAGCGCCGGAAAATATGCCGACCCTGGAGATTATCCATCACGGGGGCGGGCGCGCCACCTTGCTTGGAGCCAGCTGGGGTCCCGAACAAATGCTGACGCTGAAAAATTTAGATCAACTGCTTCATGACGAAATCAACAAGGAAAAGACCTTTGCGGCGGTCCATGTAGCCGCCTTGAGCAGCGCCGGCAGGCAGTTGGAATTCATCAAACACTGGCGCAACTGTGATACTGGAGCTCTGCTATCAGCCGGCACCTATGCCCGAGCGATAAACAACGACAAACAAGCTGTACTGGACCTGATCAGAAATTGCGACATCTTTTTTATGAACAGCAATGAGGCTGGCTTGCTCTCCTCCGAAGGGGAAAGTAGTGGGCAGAAAAAGATCATCCCAGCCCCGGGACAAACTATTTTTATCACCGACGGGGAAAACGGCGCGACAATATTGAGCGACACATTTAACGAATCCACCAGACACATTGCAGCAACAGCAGCAGATGAACAGGATCCGACCGGGGCAGGTGATACCTTCTGCGGTGCCACGCTGGCTTCAATTGTTCAGGGCATGGGCGTCATACAATCGGCCCAGGCTGGCGCTAACCTGGCAGCAAAAATAATTGAAAAGCCAGGCAGCAGCTACTATTTCTAACACTGCTATTCGGGAATAGCTGTCCGCACTATATCATTTTCACTATTGTGCATGAGAGCACAGGTGCGCGGCAAAACTTTCCTCATCTCAATTTGCTCCGCCCCCGTCAGATCCCCCAGTGGCACTACCAGCTCATGCAAACTCTCTATCCGCGGAAAGGTCCTGAGCAGCGTCTTACTGAAATTATGACCGCCGATAAAGACAGTCTCCAATTTCTTTAGGGAACCTAAACCGGCCAGACTCAGTTTTGAAATATCATTGCGCCGAAAACTCAAGAACTTGAGATTACTCAAAGTCCCGATATTCTCAATGTCCTCGGAGCTCAAACCGCAACCATCAAGGGTCAAACTTCTGATATTCGGGCTACCTTTAAGTGCGGAAAGCGCCGGTGAAATACTCTTCAGGTCAGCTGCGTACAAAGTCTCCAGGGAGCGCAGACGCTTTAGACGTGCCAAATCACTGCCGGTCATTTTCGCTCCATTTACATTCAGCTCCGATAGTTTTGGCAGCCGATTTAGAAGGTCTATACAGGACGCATCCAGGTCGGCATCACAAACGTCGAGTTGAGCAAGATCCGACAAATATTTCGTAGCCTGCTCAAGGTGCCTTGTACTCCAGGTGATCTCCGAGCGAAATTCCAGCCGGTAAAAATCATCGGCCCGAAAATGGCTGAACAATTCCGGCTGCACCAGTAAAGGCTCGCCGGGAATAAAAGTGAGAAGTGTTCCAGCCGGGACGGTCAATACTCCAGAGGTCCTGGCCATATTGTGTGCAGGCATAGTAAATCGACCGAGATAGACATCGCTTGGCCAGTAAAAAACCCTGTTACCATGCCCGGTCAAAACCGAGTAGTACTTTCGTTGCGCAGGCTCACTGCTGAGCTTAACCGCATTATTAGTCGTGCTATTGACGCGGAAATTAAGAGCACCGCTTGCAATCGCAACGGCAAAGGCACCGACCGCTACAACAGCAACGACGGCAAAGACAAGGCCCCTGGAAGATCTCGCACCAAGTTCCACAGTATTTTGCTGACTGCTGCCCTGAGTGTTTTCACCGGTCACCTCAAGTAACATACGAGGTTTTTCATTTTCCGCTCTCGCGCCGGCAAAGTTTGCGAACTGTTCGCGTTCCCCGGACGGGGGCTCGGAGGAAAGTCGTTTCAGTTCAACGATCACATCATCAAAACTTTGATACCGGCCCAATATACTCTTGCTCAACAACTTAGCTATAAAGGCCTCAGCCAAGCGACTGAAAGGTTTGCCGCCGGAAGCTTCCACCAGGGTTGGTGGCTTCAGATCATGGTGCATACGAATGGTGTCAAAGGCATTAGTCCCGACAAAAGGCGGTTTACCGGCCAACAATTCAAAAGCGGTGCAACCAAAGGAATAAATATCAGTGCGATGGTCAGTTGGTCTCCCCATGGACTGCTCCGGACTCATATAGAGAGGGCTGCCGAAAACAATTCCACTGTCAGTCTGACTCTGGTCCTCACTCGTGCCGGACGTAGCCAATTTGGCTATACCAAAGTCCACGACCTTGGTCACAACCTTACCGCCCCTGTCCTGATCCAAAAATATATTGGCTGGTTTGATATCACGGTGCACAATCCCCATTTTGTGAGCGTGCGCCAGAGCACCGGCCACGGCCGTCAAAATCGGCAGCGCATCGGATAGCGCCATCGGCCCCTGGTGGCGCAGCCTTTGAGCCAGCGAGCAACCGGACAGGACCTCCATGGTGTAATAAGGCACATTCCCCTGACCAATTCCAAAGTCGAACACCTGGACAATATTTGCATGGGTGAGCTTGGCGATGGATTTTGCCTCGCGCTGGAATCTTTCCCAGGCGTCCAGGGTAAGAGCCTCAGGCGGAAAAGTTTTTAGGGCCATCTCCTTATTGAGGAGCAGGTGCTGCACCCGGTAGACGGAGCCCATGCCACCCTTGCCCAGAAGCTCAATAACGCGATATTTGAGGTCGACTATTTGACCGCTGAGGAGGACCTGGGTCGCGCCCAAAACAGGAGCGGAATTGCCGCTAACCGGAGAGTTAGCCTCCTGCACCGTGCGCCACAGTATCATCTGGTCGACGTCAGACAGGACGCCGTCGACGATTTTAAAAGTCCTCGATAAGGCTAGGAATTCCTGGCTGTCTTCCATCTGCTGGCCTCGGGCGTGGATTTACTATAAATTGGACCGGCCGCAAAGTACATTAAATTATGACTGGTGTATCATGGGTCAGAAGCACCGACAAAACAAAGGACCCGCATGAAACCGGCCAGCAGCAGTAAAAGACTAAAACGCGCCAAAGCGGCGGCGAAATCGGCGAAAGCACTCAATCTTGCACGCAACAAGAAGTCCTCTGGAGGCAAGGGACCCACTGCCCCCAAGAATTCGGCCGCCCAGACCAACAAACCTGCCGTCGAAGGAACCATCGCCCACGCCAGACCGACCATGGGCAGACAGGAACTGCAGGCAGCGATGCAACTGATTCGCGACGGGGCCCTTGATGCCGGGCCGGAAGTGGAAGCACTGGAAAGTGAGTTTTGCAAATTTTACGGTTTGCCGGAGGGGCATGCCGTAGTGCTGGCCAGCGGCGCGGCTGCGCTCTATCTGGCACTGAAAGCCCTCGACGCTCAGGGCAAGGGGGTGCTCCTACCGGCATACAGCGAAGCTCATCTTACAGAAGCAACCAGACTGGCCGGGGGCAAAGCTATATACGTCGATGTAGCCGACGAAGAAGTGCACATGGACCTGGAGGCCGCCACCGCCAGCGGTGCAGACATAGCCGTTGTGGCGCATCTCTTTGGCCTGCCTGTCGACGTCAGCGCTCTGAAAAACATGACCGTCATTGAAGATTGCAGCGACGCACTGGGTGCCAAACTGGGCGAAACTTACGTCGGACTGCAGGGTGATGCGGCGGTGTTTTCTCTGGCCTCGGAAAATATCATCACCACCGGCGGGCAGGGCGGATTGTTCATCTCACGCCGCAGGGAAATTTGCGACAAAGTAAGAGACTACAGACAGTCACTTGATCTGAATATAACGGACAGTCAGGCCGCGATCGGCCGGGTGCAGCTGAGCAAGCTACCCAATTTCCTGGCACGCCGGGAAGAAATTTTTGCCCAGTACAGGGCTGCGGGATTTGAACTGCTGGACACAGCCGAGGGCATCGACACGCCCGAGGATGAGCGCACCATGACCCCGGTGCGATACCGTGCCGTATTGAGTCTGCAGGACGCTCCCGCGATAGCCGCACATCTGTGCAACGGCATGATCGAAGCAATAGTACCGATCACAGAGCAGGAGCTTGCCGCCAGAGGTGGTGAGTTCCCCAGAGCTTTAGAGCTGAGCAAAACCACGGTCTCGATTCCAATATATCCGCATCTGAACAATGCCGAGGTATTCGAAATCATCGAACAGGTGGAAGTGGCGCTCGATTCTGACTAGCGCACGGTAGGTATCTTGAATCTTTAGTGACGCTGAAGCGGACGGATCATGTCGGTGATATCGTAGCCCTTATCCTGGGCGATACTACAGATGGTGCGGAAGACATCCTCCGACATCTCCGGCTGACGAGCAAGTATCCATAGATATTTACGAGTCGGCTCACCAACGAGTGACCACTGATACTCCGGGTCCAGATCGAGGATCCAGTAATTGCCCCAGACGAAGGGCAAAAAGCGCAAAATGGACGGGGCAAAAGCCACTTCCAACTTAGTGTTGGTGCCGTCTACGGCCCGTGCCACACCGTTGACTTCGGTTTCGCGTCCATTGCCTCGGTGGCAACCATTGCAAACCGAAACTTGGCCTGAAGGCAACAGATCATAGTCAGCGGTGATATTGGTCATATCATTTTTTTCAAAGAAGTTAGGCAGGCGAGCAATCTCGTACCATCTACCGCTATAGCGACTGAGATCGACCACATCGACAGTGGTCAAATCGCGATTAAAATAGGCCAGGGCCCGAGCGCGGGCGCTTGAAATGAAGCCGACCGAAGCCAGAAACATGAAAAACAGAAATCGGGCCATCGCTACCACCTCTTTGTTTCATCGTAAGCTTAAACCATCCGGGCCAGCCGAGCGTGGAAGCTTGGCCAAATGCTAAGCAAAGTCAGACCACAAAAGATACCTTTTCAAGCAGCTAAACTATAACTCAGTCTTCCCTACAGCCCACAAGAGACCTATTGACATGCGCAACTTCGCTAAACTTACCGTCACAGTGCTGGCCTTAAGCCTGACGGCCTGCTCCTCCAGCTCGAATACCTCCGCTGGTCCCCAGGGCGGCAAAAGCGGCTCGGGTCACAATGTCATCATCGGCGCTTATATCCCAGGCGGACCTACGCTCAAAGGATCAGGCAATCTCACCACGACCAAAAGAACGGTCGAGCAGTTTCACGCCATCGAGCTCAAGGACTGCGGAACGGTCAAAGTGACCGTCGGCGCGCCCCTGGACTTGCAAGTCATGACGGATGACAACCTCGCCGATGCCATCGATACCAAGGTAGAAGGCGGCAGGTTAATCGTAGCGGTTAATAAGGACTTTCAGACTCAGCACTCGCCGACTATAACCGTGGCGGTACCGGAACTATCCGAAATAGTCATAGCCGGTTCGGGCGATGTGAATGTCAACGCAGTCAAAGGCGACATATTCAACATCACAATCAGCGGCTCCGGCAGCTGCGCCGCCGGCGGTAAGGTGATAAACGAAAAAATCAACATCAGCGGTTCGGGCAATGTCGACTGCTCCAGACTTACCGCCGACAACGTCACAGTTGATCTGAGCGGAGCCGGCAACTGCAAGCTGGCCAGCGAAAAATCGCTCAATGCAAAGTTGAGCGGCACAGGCAATATCGAATATAAAGGCACACCACAATCGCTGACCAAAGATATAACCGGTACCGGTCAAATCAAAGTTCTGACGATGTAGAACGACCCGCCGGTCTTGAAGCACCGGCGCTCGGGTCTGTAAAAACCTGCCAGAAGGTAGTATCTATCATTGGCTCAAACTCGCACAGACAGCCGCTGAGGCCGGTCTGAAATTTTTGCTTGTCGGCGGCCGACCAGCCGTTCCTGTCCAGTATCAGGTGCTTCAGCCCGGGCATCTGGCGGAAATATGCCAGCGAAGCCGGGGTGAGAAAACTTCTGGTAATGTGCAGGGTCTCCAGAGCCGGCATATTCGACAGCGTATCGACTTGCTCATCGGTGATGCCCTGATCAACGAGCCACAATTCTTTGATATTGGGGAAAGCCGGCAAAAACTGGATCAGAGTATCCACATCTTTAATTCGCTTTACTTTCAGAACCTCCAATCTCTTCAGAAGCGGCATGGCCACAATCGCTCGGCCGGTAATGTCGTGACCGCACAGCCCCAGAGAGCGCAGCCCGGCAAAGCGTTCGAGATCCGGCAGTTGTCCATCCGCAATAATAGATTCGTCAAAAATTTCCAGAGCGGGCAGAGACTTGAGCAGAGAGTTAAAAAAGCTCAGCTCACGCAAACGTGTCCAGTCCTTGATCTCCGCGAGCACTCTATCGGTGCGCTTGCATACGACTTCCAGGCCGGTCAAATCAGAAGGGCCAAATTTTCTCAGGATTTGAGGAAAGGCATTTGCGGCCCATGAGTAATAGAGACAGACACTCTTACCGGCTGGTGCCTCGATCAGACCGGTGGCGAATACTGGCTTACCGCCATTGATGCTGATCGCACCGATGTTGACTTTGTCCGGAAATTTAAAGGGTTCGCCGGGACCACCAACGCGAAAGCGCGTAGTAAGCCAGCCCGGCTCGGCAATGAGACTCCTCATAACCTCTGCGTAATTGAGGCTTTGCGAAGTGAGCACTTCATAGCGAGAATTGTTGGCCTTCTGGATTTCCTCATCGGTTGCGCCCAGACGTTTGAGCTCCCTTGTAGTGCCTACCAGCACGTTATCGACCGACAGATTTATGGGCTGGCGAATATCTTCAGCGGCCTGCCTGTGCTTATCGGCAAGTACTTTAGCGGCCAACTTTTCCGTGGGCGAAGGCCCGGATTTGAGTACATTCTTTACGGCCAGAGCTCCACCGACAAAAACCACAAACAAGCTAATCGCCATTGTGATTTTCACATTGCGCAGCCTGCGCTCATCATTATCGAGGTCTTGTTCCGCCAAGCCGCCCCCTGATTATTTGGCCTTGCTTTCGTTCTTGTATTTTGCCACCTCGGCTCTTATGGCGGCCATCCGTTCTTTATCCAGCGGATGCGTGGAAAACAAGCCGGTGAGCTGCTCGGCAACACCGCCTGCAGCCCCTTTCTTCTTACTCTCTTTATCAAAAAAGTTGACCAGACCCTCGCCCGAATAACCGGCTCTCATTGCCATCAGGACACCTTCACGGTCGGCCGCAGCTTCCTGACCTCGGCTGTAGCTGAGTGACTCAAGCTCTTCCATGAGCTCAGCCAGATGTTTGCCGTGCAAGTCAGCGCCGTCGCCGCCCAGTCCAATCAAATGGAGAAACGCGGAAAAGGACAAGCCCAGACTGAGATTATGCATGGTGGCGCGCAGGGTGTCGCGGTGGAGCACATGCCCTATCTCATGGCCGATTACTCCAGCCAGCTCGTCATCATCCCCGGCTTCCACCAGGCCGGAATTAACCACAACGACACCACCGGGATAGGCGCAAGCGTTTATTTCAGGGTCCTGAGCGACAAAGAAGAAAAATTTGTAGGGAGGCTTTTGCAGATGCGCAACGAGCTTTTCACCGATAGCGCGCACACGCTTCTCCTGAGCCTCGTTTTTATCGGCAGAGCTCTTGCGTTCCTGGGATTCGGCTATCCATGTGCCTAAACGGGCTTCATAGCTGGGATCGATTTGAGCGATACTCTGATTGATGACGGCATTTAGAAAAATGAAAGCCAGCACTGGTATCGCCACCAGTGCTGCAACTACAATCGTCCACTGCTTACGATGACTGCGATGCTTTTTAACCAGAGAATCTTTGAGCAGCCTGGCCTGCTTGCCCAGTCTGCTGTTCATCGGCAGTGCACCTAACTGACTGAGAATAGCGACATCGGGCAGAACAATCGTCAGCTCCTGGCCCTGAGCCTTGATCTGCACACAATAGGGCCCGGAGCCGACCACCTCGAGATCAAGCCGGTCAAACGGCAGTGGATTATTGGCATAGGCGCTGTCGGTGAGGCGAATGTGATCCGACTCGATCCGCAAATGGGTGGATTGAGCTTCAACTCCGCCCTCGCCGTAGACCCGACAATGATATTCAGCCAACTTCGTTTCGCCCTCCAGGCTCTCCCCTATTTTAGTTGACCTCGGGCCCATTCATATATAAAGGAACAAACAGGACAATTCCTTGCACAAAGGTAAAAATTGAGCCGGCGGCGTTGACACAATTATACCGACCGGTCTACTATAGCCCTCTTACAAAGATTCCGGTGCAAATCCGGCATTTCGTTCTCCGCATATAAGGTTTGATGTCGTGAAAAAATTAGCAGGTCAAGTAGCAGTAGTGACAGGTGCATCCAAGGGAATCGGCGCCGCAATCGCAAAACAGCTGGCGGCCGAAGGCGCCAGGGTAGTGGTCAACTATGCCTCCAGTAAAGAGGGCGCCGACCGCGTCGTCGAGAGCATTGTCAAAGAAGGCGGCGACGCCATCGCCGTCCAGGGCGATGTGGCAAAATCAGCCGACATCAAACGTCTCTTTGCCGAGACGACAAAAAAATACGGCAAAGTCGACATCCTCGTAAACAACGCCGGGGTCTATGAATTCAGATCGATTGAACAGATTGACGATGAACATCTGAAACGCATTTTTGATTTGAACGTCTTCGGTCTTATTCTAACGACACAGGAAGCACTCAATCATTTCGGCGCCGAAGGCGGTAGCATCATCAACATAAGCTCGGTAGTGAGCACCCTGGCCCCGCCGCATGCTTCGGTCTACAGCGCCACCAAGGGCGCGGTCGATTCACTGACCAGATCAATGGCCAAGGAGCTCGGTGCCCGCAAGATCCGCGTGAACACAATCAATCCGGGCCTGGTTGAGACCGAAGGCGTGAACGCAGCGGGCATGGAAGAAATGAAAAAAGACATTGAGTCTAAAACTCCCCTCGGTCGCATCGGTCAACCAAAGGACATCGCCAGCGCCGCCGTGTTTTTCGCCAGCAACGACTCCGGTTGGATTACTGGAGAAAGTCTCTTCATCAGCGGCGGTTTCCGTTAGACAGCTCCCTATCTGGGGACCAGATACCAGAAAGTCGAATCCACCACTTTTTCAAATCGGCAGTCCGGAAGCTGCTGTTTGAAACGATTGCGGTCAGCCTCACTCCAGCTGTTTCGATCGAGCCGGATATGCTTGAGCGACGGCATACGCAAAAACGCATCAAGTGAGGCCGGCGTCAGTCTGCTGCCACGAATACGAAGGGTCTCCAGATTCTTCATACGCGTCAGATATTGCAGCTGATCGTCTGTCGTATTCAAGCCGACGAGCCACAACTCTTTGATATTGTCTCGCGCAGGTAGGGCCGCCAGAAGTGTTTCTTGATCGCTAATACGTTTTACCTTCAGCGTATCAATCGAGGCAAACAATTTCATGCCGATGATTTTCCCGCCGCTGACCGAAGGACCGCACAAACCAAGCGATTTGAGCTGACTGAGAGAATCAATGAGTGCCAGATCGGCATCCTGTAATTTCGACTCCTCAAAATTTTCGCAATTAGGCAGGGCCTTCAAAAGAGAATTGAAAAAACAGAGTTCATCAAGATTTTTCCAGCGCGCAAGTGTGGGCAGCACTTCCCGGGGCTTACGGAATACACCCTCCAGGCCAGTGGCGTCATCAAGACCAAACTTAGCCAGAATCTCGGGGCATTCGGTCACCGCGGCCGGCCAATAGAGACAAACACGCTTGCCGACAGGAGCAAGGATCACTCCTCTTGCCGGCACAGGCTCGCCATCTCCGACCTTTATTGCGCCCACGGCAAACTGGCTGGGAAATCTGAACGCCGATACCGGCTCGCTCGTCTTAAATCTGGTCTGCCTCCAACCGGCATCCGCGATGCAAGGCCGGGAAACAGCGATAAATTTTTGCAACTCGACGGCCGTATCTGTGCCATCGGTCATCATCCGGTCGACCTCCTCAATGTCTGCCCCGGACTCATCAACAAATGTTTGCACGACGTCGGGAGCCTGGCTGAGATGACTGGCGGTCGGCAGGCCCGTCGCGTTATGCGCAGCCGGCAGTGCGAAATACAAAGACATCACAACGCCTGCGACAAGGACACAGAGGGCACCAAAACAAGAAGCAATCTTCTCAAAACAACCGACCCGAGAAAGCGCAGCGATGCCCGGATTGAAAGCACCAATAGCGATACTATTATCGTCCGAGGCTGTTCGCGCCACGATCGGTTTACCGTTTTTGATACGCTCGAGATCATGGCGCACCTGATACATACTCTGATAGCGCCTGTCGGGATCTTTGGCCAGCATACGGCCCAGAGCGAGGTCCAGAGACTCGACTGCACAACCGCCCAAGCCGCCGGAAGCAAGAGTTGGGGCCGGACAATTTTGATGGAGGATGAATGTATGAAAAGTATTCTTGCCTCGAAATGGCGGCACACCGATCAAGGCCTCAAATAAGGTACAACCCAGAGAATAAATATCGGATCTATGGTCGACGGCGGCCCCCTGACACTGCTCTGGACTCATATAAAAGGGCGTTCCTGAAATGAGACCGGCTCCGGCAGGGCCGGCATTGTGTTTTTGATCAATACCGATAGATCCAATTTTAGAAACACTGGCGATGCCGAAATCTACGATCTTGATGCTGACTATATTATTTGCAGAATCGCGCACAAGCATTAGGTTAGATGGCTTGATGTCGCGGTGGATGATGCCGCGGGCATGAGCCGAGGCCAGGGCGTCGGCTATATGAATAAACAGCTCGATAGCCAGGGAAACGTCGAGGCGTCCACACTCCCGCAAATGAGAATCCAGGGTCTCGCCCGAGAGCAGGTCCATGACATAGAAAGGGCACACGCCGCGGTCTATGCCCATATTGTGTATGCCGACAATATCAGGATGTTTCAGCCGGGCCAGGGCCTTGGCTTCGTCCTTAAAGCGTTCCCAGAGCTCGGCGTTCAGCTCGTCTCCATAGAGCAGCTTGAGTGCATAATCACGATCAAGCACAGGGTGGTGGCACCTGAAAACAACACCCATGCCACCACGACCGAGCAGTTCTAAAAGCTCGTAGGATCCGTCCACCACATCGCCCGCTTGATAGGTGGTGGCCGGTTCGTGCGTCGGCATGAAAACCACCGAACTGACCTGAGACAGATCAACTTCCGCGGTTTGATCGCCTGCAAAATTCCTGACCATTGATTGAGATCCGTCATCAATAAATGGCTGAGAGGTCATTGAGAAATCACCCGTGTTTCCATAAATTGGATTCCGCCCGTTGCCAAGGTCATCCGCATTATTACTTATCAGCCCCGAAACACAAGCGCCAGCAAGCCGGCAATACCGGCACCCATGTGGCCTGGTGGCCAATTTTGCACTTTTTTCACTGTTATCTGACTGTTATTTTGGCGGCTTACAAAGGAAGCATCGAGATGGCGCTTTTCACCCCAAAGGTGCACTTTTATGATCAACCCACTTACCAGCAACCTTTATAACTATTCCGCCCTGGCAGCCCTCTGCACGGACACCGCTTACGAGGCCCCGGCCGTACCCTACAGCGGGAGCAGCAGGAGCGCGAGCCATGTGACCGAGCTCACGGACAAACAACTGGCTATTCTTGAGCTGGCCTTTTCCCGGCACAACTTCGGCAAAAATATTACTATCTGGAGAAAAGACAATTCATCAGCCAAGCTGCGCGAAACAGCCGACCTGATCAATTGCAAGCTCAACAATTATTGCCCAGCCGGCTTGCAGCTGGAGCTTTTCCGCCTCTGTTCTGCCGATTCCAACCGGACCATCTATCAATCGCGCCATAAAGCGGTGAAAGGTTCAATATCATTTCCAGTCAAACCGGAAGCCCTGTCTTACATTGACGCAGAGGACGTGAGCTGCCTCCTCATCGACGTAAAGATGGCAGACGGCAGTCTGGCCCGGGTGGACATCACGGTAGTCTGTCAGGCCCTGGAACAGGAGTATACAGACAGGGTGAGAACCAAGCTATTGACCGGCTGGGTTGCTCCTGCGTATCAATAGGAAAAAAATACCGGGCGATTCTACACGAATTTCTCACGCCGAATTTTTTACTGTTCAGTGGTGAAATCACCCCACTCAACGATTCGGCCGGAGGATTCAGACCATGGCAAACAATCAGCCTTTTGATGACATTCAAGAGCGCGCCCAGGATACAGTAGCGGACGCCACCAATCTCAGCTACGGTGCCGACCATGCCGCTGCTCGTTTGCAGAATGATGTCTATCAAAACTATCAGCAACTTGGCGGCGGTGCCGAATATGGTGCCTACCTCAATCAGGTGACCGCCAGCTTGAAAGGCAATCCGGCCTTCGAAGAGGTAGCCGCGGCCTGGACCAGTCACAATACCCAGCGCTTCGATCTCGACGGCGACGGCAGTCTCAGCCAGGGTGAAATAGCCGCTTCCATCCGCACCACCCGCGACCCGCTTGAGCGCGAAATACTGGTGCGTGTGCGCGACCAGTTTCAAGACATTAGACATTCGGGAGGCGACGGCTTCCTCGGTATTAGAAAAGACTCCCTCGAGCCCGGCGATTTTGCCGGCTACACCGGTGAAAGACAGGAAAGACGCAATCAACTGAGTGCTGCAAGCAGAGAACAGGCCCAGAGTCGCTATCTGATGCAGCCGCTACTGACCACCGACGACGGCAATCCCAATCATTCACTCTTCCGAGTGCTGGATAACATCAAGGGTGGCGAAAGAGACGGCAATGTCAGCCGCGGAGACCTGGAAACCTTCGTCAAACAATATGACCGCGCAGCCTTCAACGGTGGCGACGTCAATTCCGGCGTCTTCACCAGAGCCAATCGTGATTATGCCCACAGTCTCATGCAAAACTGGGACACACCGGAAGTAGTGGCACTGCGCGGCAAACATCTTGAAACCACCGGCCACTACACCCAGAGCCGCGACAACTGGTACATCACCGAAAACAGCCTTCTGGCGGCCTCCGGCTACAACCGTAACACCAATCTCTATCGCACCTTCGAAACACCAAAGCCGCAGGTCAAGCCCGAGCGCCTGACACCGGTAAACGCCGCCGGAAGCGACGACCTGATCGACCCTTACGCCAATCCCGAACTCACCCGCCAGCGGGCACAGTTTCAACAGCAACTGGAACAGCACGTACGGGCCGAGGCTCACTACACCGTTAAGCAAGGACAGGGCTTTGATCGCATCGCCCGCGACGTGATCCGCACTCACAGCAATGATAACTCATACAAAAGTGAGGCCAAAGTGACCCAGTTGTCGGATCATATAGCCAGGCTCAACGGCCGTGAAGGCAGACTGGATAAAAAACCGGTCCTCAAACCAGGCGAAGATCTGCAAATCTTCGACAATGAATGGGTGGAAAAACAAATTCAGGCCAGGATGCAAGCCTTCGACAACAGTGCCCGTCGCTTCGGCGGCGGACGCTAGAAGAGTTAACCCTAAACCTGGACCATAAGCTGGCCGGAGGACCATCCCTCCGGCCGGTATGGTAACATTCTGGCAGTTATGCGCATGCACCTGACTATTTCGCAGAAAGGACTTTTGATATTCTGCATCATTCTCGTTGCAGAGCTGCTTTTTGCCGGGCTTTACTGGAATATGGCCCAGAGCGCCGACGCCCAGATAGCGGAAGAGAAGCGCGTCCGCCAGATTATTTCGCACCTGACCAATATTTCAAACCATATACAGGATGCTTCGGTCGGATTACTCAAAACCCTGGTAGCTCCCGGTGACGTGCCCGGCTATGTGTCGCCGCTCCAGGCCATTCCAGGAGAGTTGAGCAAGCTCCGCGGTCTGGTGCAGTCAAAAGAAGAGCTGGACGCTATACAGAGGCTGGCCAAAACAACCGATGCCGGATTCCCGGTGATTGAATCGGCAAGAGCTACCTACCGGGCAAAAGACCATGTGCATCAAATGGTGCATCTGCGATATCTGCTCCAGTTAATAGAACTTTCGCACTCAGCCACCGGCCAGGTGACTGAGATACAAGAATATTTTCGCGCCATGCAGGATGCCAACCTTGCTAAACAGGCCGAGGACAAAGACAACGCCAAGAAACTTTTGCTTTTTGGTCTGGCACTGAATGTGGTGCTGGTGGGCGGAATCGTCACACTCTTTATCAGGGACATCACAGCAAGATTGCGAGTCCTGACCGACAACAGCATAAGAGTAGCGGCCGGTCTACCCCTCAACAGGCCGCTCACCGGTCCGGACGAGATTACGCGGGTGGATAAGAGCTTCCATACTATGGCTAATCTGCTGCATGAATCCCAGAGAAGAGAAAAAGCAGTAATAGATAACGCACTGGATGTGATCTGCTCAATCAACGGTGACGGAAGATTCGTCGAGGTCAGTCCGGCCTGCCAGACGGCCTGGGGCTATGCACCGGTGGAGCTGATCGGGCGCCGCTATGTCGAGCTTCTGGAGCGCAGCGGCAAGGGCGAGGATAACGAGAAACTGTTTGACCTGATCAAGGACGACAGCAAATCCAGTTTTGAAAATCGCATCATGCGCAAAGACGGCGCGGCCGTCGACACACTCTGGTCGGCCCAGTGGTCGGCCGAGGAAAACTCCTGGTTCTGCGTTGCCCACGACATCACCGACCGCAAAAAGGCCGAACAATTGAAGCGAGACTTTGTCGCCATGGTCAGCCACGATCTGCGCACTCCGCTGGCTTCAGTTGAGCTCTCACTCAAACTCTTGACCGGCGGTGCCTGTGGTGTGCTGCCTGTAAAAGCGGTGGAAAACATAACCGAAGCGCAGCACAATCTTGCTTTTGTTATGATCCTGATAAACGGCCTGCTGGAATTTGAACGTATGAACGCGGGCAAGTTGCGCCTGCGTCTGGCCGAAATCAATATGGCCGATGTCCTCACCCGCTCTCTGGAAGCCATACAACCGCTGGCGGAGCGCGACGGCGTCACCGTTACCGCCGATCATCCGGACATAGACTTTATCGGCGATGAGAACCGCCTGATACAGGTAGTTGTAAACCTTCTCTCCAACGCCCTCAAATTTGCCCCCAAAGGCAGCACGATCAAAGTCACGACCGTAGCCTCTTCCTCGTCCAGAGAACTGACCGTAAAAGTAAAAGACAACGGCCCGGGTATTCCCGCAGCCGAACAAACGCGCATATTCCAGCGCTTCGAACGCATCGAGCAGGCAAACAGCGCCGATGGCGCAGGCCTTGGACTGGCTATTTGCAAAGCAATAGTCGAGCAGCACGGCGGCACCATCGGTGTCGAATCAGCAGAAGGACAGGGTAGTACCTTTTATTTCACCGTGCCGAAAGAACCGCCTACTTATTCAGCCAGTTCAAATTTATAGCCCAGGCCGTGCACCGTTTTAATCGGACAGACCTCTTCCCCGGGTGCAATTTTGCGACGCAATGTTTTCATATATGTGCGGATAGTATCCTCCGAAGCCTCTTTATCGGCGTCCCAGAGTCTCTCCAGCAATGCCTTTGAACTGAAGACCTGATTGGGATTTTTCATCAAAAACTCAAGCAGGACATATTCCTTAGGTTGAAGCTGTACATCTTTGCCGTCCTTTGTCACACGCGTCGCCTGACTGTCCAGCACAAGCGTACCGGCGGCCACCTTCTGCGATTGCACCAGGGCCCGACGCCGGGTCAGAGCGCGGATCCTGGCGGTCAGCTCACGCACATCAAATGGTTTGCTCAGATAATCATCGGCACCAGATTCGAAGCCCATTTCCTTATCATCGATTTCACTTTTACCGGTCAGCATCAGCACCGGCGTACTGCCACCACCGGCACGAAATTTTTTGCAAAGATCCACTCCGGTCATACCGGGCAAGTTCCAGTCGAAAATCAGCACATCATACTTATACATTTCCAGGAAGTGCCAGGCGTCCTCCGCCGAATGCGCCATGTCGACGACATGCTGCTCCATCTGCAAATATTCGCGCAGCTTGGTGGCAAACTTAACTTCGTCCTCAACAATCAATATCTTGGCCATGCACTCCCCCGCGATCGGTGCTCGAGATCTTTCACTGTTTATACACGAATTACTCACTTTTAGTTTGGTAATTTCATACAGTCAAGGCGAAACACCCGGGAGAAAAAATCATGGATAACGGACTGAGCCAGAGCGAAGCTATGTGTCAGAGCGAAGGCCTCTGCCAGGCCATCAGTCATCCAAGCAGCTGGGCAAAAAACAACCTCGCCTGCCGTCTGATAAATGAACGTCGCAGCTGGGAGCAAAACAGTGAGGACGCGCAAAAAGCCGTCGAGGGGCTGCAGCAACTGATCGGTCTCAATATCGATATGGCTCAGGTACAACAGCGTGCCGCCCTGGAAGGCATCTGGATCAAACAAGTCAATAAAAGCAATCTCTTTGGCGGTCGCAAGGACCTCCTCACCGGCCAATTGAGCGCAAGCCAGGTACGACTGGGCAGCGCCTGACCAAGAGACAGGTCTAAGCGACCTACAGAATAGTTTTTTACCGTGGGGTTCGGGGCAGCTCCGGTGTCGAGATGGTTCCTGCGACACCGGAGCTGTACCTATGGCAAGAGCAAATGTTAAGCAATATTAAGCGGCCGCCGAGAAGGGCAGCCGGCTGGCATTTCGCTCAAAAAGACAAATGGCCGCAGCGATACACGATTTTCTCACGCAGGATTTTTTACCTTGTATGAGTCGCCGATGAAACCCGGCATTTGATGGCAACGGACTATTTTTCTAAGAGGAACCGAACAATGGGAAGTGGACACGAAATCGATAATACAGTTGCCGATGCTTCGAGCAACCAGGCCAATCCAGCACTGCTTCAGGCAATAATCGAGACCCATGGGAAGTACGGAGATAGCCGCACCACAGCCAGTCTGGCAAGCGTCAATGTGACAAACCGATTCACCCAGGAAATGAGCATCAATAACTTCCCCAACGGCGTAAAGTTTGGCACCGGTGACGGTGCGCAACTGGTGGAAGCACCCAACGGCGGGCAGGTAGTCGCCAACAAAAAAGGCGGCATGGATGTGTATGATTCGCACCATAAGAAGGTGGCTGAACTCGACGCCAATAAGACCATGCACGTGCACACCAGAAACGGTGAATATACCGAATCCAAAGATGGTCAGGTCATTTTCGAGCCTCTGCGCACCGGGGATCTGAGCAGCCTGCACAAAAAAGGAATTGTCGAGCCATCCAAACTGGAAAACTACGGTGTATCCAGCGACGGCAAAACAACCAGATTTCCCAATGGCGTAAACTACGAGCCCCGCACGGGTCAGGTAGTGATCCCGGCGGAATATCCCAATTTTCAAGAAGAAAGATTCTTTGACGATCACCACAATTTGACCAAACGCCTCGGTCTCAATGGTGACGGTCAGGTCCTCTATACAATCGACAATAAAGGCATTCACGTACCGACTACAGACGGCACCATCAGCCAGAGCCACAACGGTACCGTGCGTTTTGAAAGCCCGCAACCACAGGGTAAACATTTGCCCAAGATGTCCATTGATGACGATCTCAAAAAGATGATGGATGAATGCGGCAACAGCAACGATCCACTTTGCGGTCTCGATCTTGACGGCAAACTTTAAAAGCTACACCCGACAGCCAACGCCAGCACAAATCCGGAGAGCTCAAACACGATAGCGACAAGGTCGCATTGTGCTTGGGCTCTCCGGCTTATAGGTCGTCTGCAAATTCTTTCCAGAGATATTTTGCCAGATCGACTTTGTCCTCGGCGTTAAACTTAACGCCTTCTCGCCGCAAAAGCTTCTTTTGTAAATCCGGCGGTATCTCGATGATCCGCCCGGTACTGATGCCGCCCTGGGCATTGATAACACGATGCCAGGGCACATTGCTCGAATCATAATCCGCCAGCTCACCCTTTTTCTTTTTCGGCAGAGCCTTGAGAGCCCAACCCACGCCCTGAGCACTGAGGCGGCCGCCCAATTTATGGGAAATCAAGCCGTAGGTAAGTACCCGGCCCTCGGGGATCTGGCGCACGATGTCGTAGACTTTCTTGTAAATCACATACCTAGTATAAGATATTCTTTGGTCTGAATATCAGATTGGATTTCACGGGAAACAGGCACAATGTCACGTCTAAAAACGTTCTTTTCTGTGTTCATCCCACTGGGATTTATTCTTGTGGTGATTTTCTGCTTCATGTATGTACCCAAGGAAGGCAAGCTCGGGTACAGGGAAGCCTTCCATAAAGCTCTGCAAGAAAATCACTATGACGAGGCCGAAAAAATCCTCAAACAAACTATCGACAGGATACAAATCGAAAGACCAGACAGCCCGGAGCTGGCGGCATGCCTGTCAGACCTCGGCTCGCTGTACAGCACTGAAAAGAAATATACCGAGGCGCAGGCAGCCTTCAAGCACGCGCTGGAAATCGACGAGCGCGTCAATATCATCGACAACCACCTTCTGGCAAAACGCAACAATGATCTCGGCAATGCTCATTTCAACCAGGGAAACATCAGCGAAGCCGAATCCTGCTACCGTAAAGCAATAGAGAGGGAGGACGAGGCAGATCCGCCCGATGATGAGAGAATCATTACCTATTGCGGCAACCTGGCGACGATCTACGACAGTCAGCACAAGCTGGTCGCCGAAGAAAAGCTATTGAACCGCATTCTGGCCATTAAAGAGAAGGAAGACAGCGAGGATGCTTCCGGCCTGGTGGAGTCGCTCTACAAAGTAGCCACCATTTACGTCAGACAGGGCCAGAATTCCAAAGCCGAATCCCTGCTCAAGCGCGCCGTCAGCCTGGTGGATAAAGTAAGCGCTGAAAAGAAACCGGTGGTGGCACTGAATATGATCGAATTAGCCATGCTTTCGGTCAAATTTAGCGAAAACGCCGAAGCGGAGAAAATGGCAGCCGACGCCCTCAAACTTGTGCAAAATTACAAAGGAAGCGACTTTGCCTTGCAGGGTCTGTGCCTAAACAATCTGGCTTCGGTCTATTCCAGCATTGAAAAATACACGCAAGCGGAAGATTTATTGAAACAATCCCTGAAACTGCACGAGAATCACTTTGGTGCTAACAGCATGGAAGTGGCGATGTGCCTGAACAACATGGCGGGATTGAGCTACAAACAAGAAAAATACAACGAAGCGGAAGCCCTGGCCAAAAGGGCCATGCAAATTATCAATACTGCCGCAGCAAGTGGGGCGGAAAAAGCCGAGTGCCTGGAGCAATACGGACATATCTTGGAAAAGCTCGGGCGCAAAGCCGAGGCCGATCAATTGCTCAATCAGGCAAAAGCCATCAAGTAGAAACCATATTTAAATTTGCAGCCTGCTCTATGAGCCTCTTCAATTCAGTGGAAGCAATAGCACCGGAAGCGACAACTTCACCGTTGACGACAAATGTAGGCACCGAATGAATGTTGAGTGATGCGGCATTCTCCAACTCGGCTTTGACTTCGCTGGTGCCCTCATTACCGGACAAGAAGGTCTCCACATCACCAGCAGCTAAGCCGGCTTCCAGAGCCGCTTTCACAAGCACATCATCGGAGCCGGGATCAAGACCATCGGTAAAATAATTGCGAAATAAAACTTCGGCCAGCTGGTGCTGCTTTCCTTTTTTATGGGCAAACCACAACAAACGGTGAGCCTTAAAAGTATTGGGCACGACTTTCATCGCCCCAAAATTAAACTGCAGCCCATCTGGATTACCGGCGGCATTGAGCCTTTGTTCCATGACTGAAATATCGCTGCTGCCAAACTTAGCAGTCAAATAATCCTTGCGTCCCATGCCGCCTGCAGGCATCTTGGGATTGAGTTCAAAGGCCCTCCAGATAACTTCCGGAGCAAGTGCCGGGTCAATCATAGCCAGCGCTTTATCAAGTCGGGCTTTGCCCACATAGCACCAGGGACAGATTACATCCGAGTAAATTTCAACCCGCACTGCTTTGCTCTCAGCCATTACGCCCCCTTAAAAGTACGATTGCGCCATTCGTGCCACAAATATTCCACAATTGGCTGCTTAGATGGAAGTATGGCAGATGCCTCCTTCAGCTGGCCAGTCTTCTTTCATCCCGGGCCCTGCGCCAGGCGTCCAGTTGGATGGTCGCCTCTTCCTGAAGTCGCTCGGCCAGATCCAGCCGGCCCATATTTTCATACTTGCGACCGAGACGTTCAAAACGTTTCGCCATGGTGAAACAACATTCGCTGTAAATCACGTTGCAGTCTTCAAAGTTACCGTCATGCTTACTTTTCACCATTACTCCCCCCTGTAAAAGAAGGTTTTGCTCAGCCATCCGGCTTACAGAATTAGAGACGCATCGACAGTCCCCCTGTTTCCGCATCGTTCGTAGCCGATCGACTGCAAAAAGACCCTTGAGTCATCTACCCCAGGACATTCCAGCAAAGAGAAAATATTGCCACCGCTGTTACATAAGGAAACCAACTCCTGGCGGTCAAAATTCGCCGTTTCGAGGCATGACACTACCAGTAGTATCACTATTCAGAAAAATCTCGAGCCCATTTTTTGACACAGACGATGGCCCACCGGCCGCCCGGGGGATCAATTTAACAATTTATTAGTGCTTTGCCGCACAGGGATTGAACCTTGGCAGATTTGCCCCTACGCATGCGCTGCTGGCATTTTTCACCTTTTAGTAGCCTGCAATCAGGCCTCCGTCGATTGTCAAGAAGCGTGTTCATCGGGGGTTCAAATAAAGGCCGGGCGTTGTACGATCAGGTAGCGTATCTTAAGGAGTGGGAAGTATGACAGCTACCGAGTCCGTCACCGGCAAAAGGTCTTCATCAGTGGAAGCCAGTTATCCAGTAAATCATCTGAAACTGATGGAGTGGGTTACAGAAGCAGCGGCTCTCTGTCAGCCTGACCGCGTCTACTGGTGTGACGGCAGTGAAGAAGAGTACAACCGTATCTGCCAGGAAATGGTCGATGCCGGCACGTTCATCCGCCTCAACGAAAAGAAACGCCCCAACAGCTATCTGGCCCGTTCCGCCCCCTCCGATGTCGCCAGAGTAGAAGACCGCACCTTCGTTTGCACCACGCGCAAAGAAGATTGCGGCCCAAACAATAACTGGATGGAGCCCGAAACAGCTCGCATCATCTTGAAGGACTTCTTCAAAAACTCCATGCGCGGACGCACCATGTACGTCGTACCGTTCAGCATGGGCCCGCTCGGCTCGCCTCTGGCGCAGATCGGTGTGGAAATCACCGACTCTCCTTATGTTGTCGTCAACATGAAGCACATGACCCGCATGGGCAAAGAAGTAGTGAAGGTCCTGGGCAAAGACGGCTCCTTCGTCCCCTGCTTCCACAGTGTCGGCCATCCTCTCCTCAATGGTGAAAAAGACGTGCCCTGGCCGTCTGACCCCGAACATAAATACATCTGTCATTTCCCCGAAACAAAAGAAATCTGGTCCTATGGTTCCGGATATGGTGGCAATGCCCTGCTCGGCAAAAAGTGCCTGGCACTGAGAATCGCCTCCACCATGGGCAGAAATGAAGGCTGGTTGGCCGAGCACATGCTCATCCTCGGCGTCAAATCACCGAGCGGTGAAAAAGCCTATGTGGCTGCCGCCTTCCCCAGCGCCTGCGGCAAAACCAATTTCGCCATGCTCATTCCCCCGCCCGCATTCAAGGGTTGGGAAGTAACCACGATAGGCGACGACATCGCCTGGATCCGCCCCGGTAAAGACGGCAAGTTCTATGCCATCAACCCCGAAGCCGGCTTCTTTGGCGTCGCGCCGGGCACATCGCCCAAGACCAATCCCAATGCCATCAAAACCCTGGAGAAGAATTGCATCTTCACTAATGTGGCCATGACCCCCGACGGCGACGTCTGGTGGGAAGGTCTCACCGATGAGCCGCCGGCCGAACTCATAGACTGGCAGGGACGCAAGTGGACGCCGGACTGCGGTCGCAAAGCCGCCCATCCCAACAGCCGCTTCACCGTTTCCTCCACCCAGTGCCCTTCCCTTGACGACCAGTGGGACAACGTAGAGGGTGTTCCCATCAGCGCCTTCGTCTTCGGCGGACGCAGAGCTTCCTCCATTCCTCTGACCTTCCAGGCCTACAACTGGGACTTCGGCGTCTACATGGCCGCCACCCTGGGCTCGGAAACCACCGCCGCCGCAGCAGGCAAAGTCGGCGAAGTACGCCGCGATCCTATGGCCATGCTGCCATTCTGCGGTTATCACATGGGCGATTACTTCGGTCACTGGGTGCAGATGGGCCACATGGTCTCCAATCCGCCCCGCGTATTCTGCGTCAACTGGTTCCGCACCGACGAAAACGGCAAGATCATCTGGCCGGGATTTGGCGAAAACATGCGCGTACTCAAATGGATCACCGACCGGGTACACGGCAAGGCCGGCGCCGCCCAGACCTTCCTTGGATTTATGCCTCGCCATAAAGACATCGACTGGACCGGCATCACTGATTTCACCCCCGAGCAGTTTGAAGAATTGATGCACATAGATAAGGATCTCTGGCAGCAAGAACTGGATCACCACGGTGAACTCTTCGACCGCCTGAAAGAACGCATGCCGCGCGAGCTGATGCTCATCAATGAAATGCTTCATTTGAGTCTGGCCCGGGGCTAAGCCTGCCAAAAGCACACAAATCACAGCGGGGCTGCAATTAGCGGCCCCGCTTGTTTTTTGGCGTTTTCACCGTCATGTCACAGTTGGCCAATATAACTGATTCACCGGATCCCCCCGGCACGCTCACCTCCCCCTGGTTGAGCATTTTTCTTTATCTAAGGAGCACCCCATGAGTATTTCCTACTCTCAACTGCCGTCGGCCTGGAGCATGCGCACATCCTGCGACAGCGCCGAGGAACAATGGCCGATATTGCAAGCATCGACACTTTTTGCAGCACTTACCACCGCCTTTGCCATTCTATTTATTATGCCGATGGTTGTAGCCGCACCCGTCGGCATGATCTGCGGCCGCACATTCTGGTGTGGGGATCTCCTGGCAGTTCAGGCCTGGATACAATCGGCACTACTCTGCGCCCTGTCGGCAGCCGGAGCGCTGGTGATTGGTGCCACCTGTCTGCGCATTTATATGATCTCCACCTTCGGCGCACCATACGACTACGCCGAATTACAGGTAGATATCTCCCACGAAGAAACACGCAAAATGTGCCGGGCCTATTTGCGCGCCATGGCCGTGGACGAAATATTCAGCGTGGACCGCTCGGAGAAGCGTCAGATTGCACTGGTCAATGAGGGAAGATTCTCCCGAACATTCCTCGAGATTTCCACTATTGCCCTCGATAACGACCGCACCTGGATAGTATTTCGCGCAGTCAGCAAGCTCAACGGCGCGGCCACATTGATGAGTTCTTTCTACAATGATTTTGGCTGCGCCAGCGACAATGTCAACCGGGCCTCCAAACTATTCAGTCCCTACGCCAGTCTCAAACAGCGTCAGGCACAGGGCTACAAACAGGGCCAGGCCATGCCCTCGGTGAGGATGGCGGATCTGGCACCACCGCCCACAATGCGGCGCAAACAGCGCTACCAGCACGAAGTGACTGAATCGGACATGCGTCATTTGAAGGCCTGCGGCTAAATGTTCATACCCTGGTCATGCCTGCTGCCTAATATGGCAGCATCGCATCGCCAGGGAGAAAGACATGCCCGAACTAGACTTTGAACAAAAGACCGTCACTGTATATGGAATTACCAACCGACACCTGGCCGCGGACGGACAACATTTTGAAGACGGCGAACTGGAGGCCAGAAAAGACGATGTGCCGCACTACTACAAAGAAGTGGTACCGGTTCTCGGCCGGGGTCACGACTACAGAGCGACCGGCCCGGGCGAAATCAAAGTCATCGACAAAACCCAGTTTGACCGCGAAACCGGTGAAGCAGTCAAAAACTCCGGCGGTAGACTTGGTATTTTCATTCACGGCATTCGCAATGCCGTCGGCGAGCCGGGTCAGAAAGCGGCAGAATTGAGCGTCGACAGCGGTGAGACTTTTATCGTGGAAGACTGGGCTTCAACAAAGGAAATGCCGCCGCAATCGAGACTGAAAGATCTGCTCAATATAGCCAAACAGCAGTCGGCCGACTATCAATCATCGGCCCAGAGTCAGGAGATGATTAATGAAACCGCGGTTGATTTAATTGATCGCTTCGGTGCCAAAAACATTGATCTAGTGGCGCACAGCCGTGGTGGCATCAATCAGGCTCGACTGCTTGTGCATCTGCAAAACAAAGGGCAGGAGCCTGTGCACAGCGCCACCTTTGCCCACAGCGACGTTAATGCCGCGGATTTTGCCCACGCGATGCCGCATTTCTACCAGGCAACCAGGCACATCAATCTACTCTATAGCGGCTCGGACAGGGCCCTGCGAGTGTCGGCCATGCAAAAATACGGCCTGGCAAATCTGGATGATGGCTGCACCATTTCAGACAATAGCTGTCTGGGCAATGTCGGCGGCAACCATCAAATGCTGCAAAACGAAGCGCACAAGCTCGTCGGGCGCGGCTATTTTTTGTCCATGCCCGATGTCACAGACGGTCAGGACGCCAACGGCCATCTCATGACCAGTGCGCGGGTAGCCGAATTGCTTACCATCCCCGATATCTGGGATTCCAGCGCCAATGAAATGAAAAACGGGCCGGTCTTTAAGGCCATTGAGCCGCCCGCGCCAACCACAAAAAATCCACCGCCGCCCCTGCCGCAGGAGCAAATCAAAAGAGATTTTGTCTCGGCCAGCCCTGAAGTAAAGATCTCTTTTGCGCCCCGGGAACCAAAAAGCTGAGTGTCTGTCGTTTTTGAACGACAACTTCAGCGAGGCGTAAAAGAAAGTATGAATAGTTCAAAAATGCTCATCACAGCCGCGATCCTTACAATCACGGCTCTGCCAACTCTGGCCCAGAATGAGATCTCCAACAATCAGCCCATAACAAGAAGTCTTAGTGAAGAGGAAATCCGTATTGAAGCCAAGATGAAACTTGATTTCAAAAAAGGTCTCATTGACTCCAACCAACTGGCCGCCATGCAAAGGGACTTTGACGGCATTCTTGTGAGGGAAGACAGTTTCAAGGCGCGGGGATTGACCGATGATGGCCGAAAGGCAATCAATGAGGCCCTGGCACGGTTTGAAGAGAAACTGGACAAGGCAGCCGGTGTCGCCACCACAAGCGAAGCCAATAATGCCAGTGGAGAAAAAGCCGACCAGAATAATGCCGGTCTGGACAAAATGGAGCCGACAAAATAAGCGACTTTGAGCCGTCAGCTATCCAGGCTGCTTGTGGACACGCCGGACTGGCGCGCCAGAGTAGCCTGCATAGCGGCATTATTGGTGAAGGTTTCAGTATCGCGAATGATTGCCTGGGGCAGAAGCTGGGGCGAAAACACTTTCATTTCCGGCATTTTTTTAATGGCAGTGCCGACGGCGAGCAATTCGACTACACCGGAGCCCAATTCATACACATAGGTCTTGATCCCGACAACATCGTCAGCCCCGTAGGAGCTGGCCTCGTCCTCGATCAGAGTCAGCGCTTTCAGCCGGGCATGATAGATCATATTGGTTAACTCTTTGATTTCACCTCGGGTGAAACTTTTGAGCATGGCTTTGATACCGCCGGCAACACCAACTGAAAATACTGAGGCCCCCAGGACAAGACGCACCGGACAGTAGCCCATGTGCACGACATTCCACATCTCCTCATTGGTCAAATCGCTGGTGACGGGATTATCTTTATAATGAGCCTGCAGGGCCGGGTGGTACGAGGCGGTACCGGTCATGACCATCTCCTGCACCCCGACAAGAGGCGCGATTGTGGTCTGGATGCCGAGCACGGCATTGGCGCCTACGTCCCTGGCCTCTTGAATAATGCGCTCCACAGCCAGATGCCTGGTGTGATTGAGCATATTGGAAAACTCCACCACCTCACCGGACTTCAGACTGCGCAAAAGCCCCATGATACCGCCACCGACACCGAGCCCATAGGCGACATTGCCAAAGACAAATTTTATAGGCGTGAAGCCGCAGTCGAGTTGACAGTAAAGTTCCTGCCCGTTGGCCGAGGTGGAAAAGGGAACGTCAGACTCACTTTCATGTTCGCGGTGAATCGCCGAACCAATGGACAAATATTCGATGTTGGCTTCGTGAAAAATCAATTGATTTGTGACGCCGGTGACACCAGCCCCCGTGTGCCTGCGGGCTTCTTCCACCATGCGCAGATAGGCCATCTCACGGCCTTCGCGAATTAACTCGGTCAACTGGTGGATCTCGCCACCGCCTATGGTTTTTAAACCCGATATTAAACTGCCGACCAGACCAAGAGAAAACACACTGTTCCCGATAACAATATTACCCGGAGTGTAACCCTTCTCCTTGAGACAGTACATTTCATTGCCGGACAAACCAGTGATAATAGGCATGCTGCTAACCCCACAAGAAAGTGGCACGATTGTAGCACCGCAAGTTACCATCGATACTAAATTGCTCGGGCGTAATAATGATCACGCTTTCCATCGCTAGAAAATAGGACAGGCAGGACCTGAGAAGCAAATATATAGATAGAATATACATCCTGTCTGCGTTACAAATGCATCTCGTTTAAGCAATCTGGAGCATTCAACTGCTATTCTTCACAGCGTTCCGTGCAAAGAAAAGGAGGGAGTGATGAAAAAATCAGTCACGACCGGCAAAGCAACCGCTGTAGCAGAAAAAGCAACCCCAGCACCAAAGACGGTGGCAAAGACCGCAGCCAAAAAGGAAGCTCAGGTTTCCCAATCAATGGTCATATCCGTTGCCCCTGAAGTTTGCGCAGAAAACCAGGCCGAAAAAATCGCCCAGCGCGCCTATCTCATCTGGGAAGCGAGCGGTTATCAACATGGCCATCATGAAGAGCACTGGCTGGAAGCTGAAAAGCAACTGGCAAAAGAGTCCAAGTAGACTCTCGGTCATTCAGGCAAGGTAAGGCGAATCATCACCTCTTGTAGGTTGACTGATCAGCGCGCCGTCACTAAATCTGGTGGCAATGGTATTAAACCGGTCACGAGAATTAGGGCGGTAAGTAAGCCGTTCGATACGGTGCAGCGTAGCCTTCTCGTTGGAGATGGTGCGCCCCGGTCGCAGGTGGGCCAGCGCTAAGATGCGTCTGGCTCCGCCTTCGCCAAGCTGATTAATGATGTCGGCAATCAAGGCTGCACCATGCTCAGTCTTAATGCCGTAGCGCCTGGCTGTCTCCACCGACCGGTCGGCAAATTCGCGCGCCTTATCGATCTGGACTTGTTGAAATTCCGGATCGTGCAGGGCATTGCGCATCCTGCGCATCAGGTCATGGTTGCCGGCCATGTCAGCTTGTCTCACCCAGCTTTCCTTGAGCAGGTTGTGGGAGTACTTTCCAAACGTGCGGTCAAACTTTTCCGGGTTTTGATCGTGCATGGCTTTGAGCAGTGAGGGCATCTCGCCACAGCGTTGATTCCACTGGCGCACACCAATGCTGATGCCATGCCCGTTATCGTTGCGGTTGATATTCGTCAGAGAGCCTTCGTTGTGGCCAATTGCCTGGACGATGCGCCCGGACAGATCATCGCCGTAGAGAGCGGCGAATTTATTGACCTGTGCTGCCTGCGGGCCGGCGATATATGCGTCGCGATACAACATCGCGGCCGCACCCTCGTGGGCCTGGGCGAACACGCCATGATCCGAAGGCTGTGCAGCAGCCTCGTGCGGGTAGTCTGTTGGCATAATAAATGCTCGGACGGGGAAGAATATTAGTAATGGGTATCCATTTACACAATAACAATCAAGTCTGACAAATGTGTGACATCAAAATAAAATCGACTCCGGCACAAATGAGAGCAGCTGAGATATGAACGGAGACACCAGACTATCCGAAGCCCTGAAAGCCAATCCGGCAATCCTGGACTATATCGTCAGCCTCAATCCCCACGACTTTGACCGACTGCACAATCCTCTATTAGCAAAGGTGATGCCGCCGCGCATAACCCTGCGCAGAATTGCCGCCATGGTCAATATGCCGGTCTCCGAGCTGGTGACCAATTTGCACCGATTGGCCGGACTGCCCGACGCGACGACGGAAGACGAAAAAGCACTGCCCCACTCATCGCCTGAACCGCCCGCGTGGTGGCAAAATACCGACATCAATAAAATCACCTGGGTGGACGTAACGCCTATTGATCTTGCACACGGCGATCCCATGCCGCCAATCAATATAGCCATTAACCGGAGCAAGCCCGGTGATGTCATCGGCATCAAGCACATGTGGGAGCCTCAGCCGTTCTACGACATCTGGCACAGTCGCGGTTTTGAATTCTGGTCGCAAAAACAAAAGGATGACCTGTGGCACATTTTCGTCCTCCGCCCACCGGCAACTGACTAAAGCGTGGTCTCGCCCACAAAGTCAATCTCAGTGCCGGTGCTGACGGGCTTGAGCAAAAATTTGGATATTTTCACCGCCTGCAGTTTTCCGCCTTCACTGTGGGAAAACACTTTCAGGGTACCTTTATGGTCAAGGGGCATGATGCGGGTACCATTGAACGGCGAGCACTTGTTGAGGTAATCCGAAATCACCGATGTCTCAGCCTTCCGTATAATGCCGCCGGATACCTCACTCCAATCAATGTCGATGTCCTTAGGCAGCGGCATTTTCAATACCAGGTCATAAGCCACATCGCTGTCGGCAAGAGTTTTATTGGGGAGGAAGCTGAATTTGATTGAACCGGATCCGGTACAGGGAGCTGTGGCACGCCAGGGTTTGGTATCCCATTTCTTAGCATCTTTTTTGAACGCCGCCAGCAGGCCGGCTTTTTTGATTGTGCCGTTCACTTCCACATCAGCACTGACTTTAAAATCAGCCTTGTCTGGAGACGTTAAGTTGAGATTCTGCATCAACGGTTTGCGCACAATCAACTTTGTCACTTTTGCGTCCTTGTAGCGCCACTTTTTCTCCTCAAAAATTTCTTTATTAAAATCGATACTTTTTTCTTCCGGCAGCTGCTTTTTGATCATCGAAGCAATGGTGCCTTTTGGCAGCACAATTGAGCACCCATCGAGGGTCATGACGGCGTTGTCCCCGGGCAATATCCTGAAAGCCTGCACCTTAACATCAGCCGGAGTGTCTCCGAGAAGCTGACACTGAGCGATGGCAAAATTAGCGTTACCGCTCAATTTCACCTCCTCGGCCATGTCCACGATTACCTGACCGTCAAGGCGGCTGAAATCCAGCACCGGGCCCTGAGAATTGCTCAATTTAGCGTTCCCCAATTTGACCGACAGGGGAATAGTGCCGTGCATTTTTGCACCGGGTCTCTCTTTACTGAGAGCCAGAGACATACCTTTTGTAATCGAGATTGTCGAAGCCCCCTCGGCCAGGAGCTTGAATAGACGCTTGCCGTTACTCCACTCAAAGGATCTGAGACCGGATGTGCCCTCAGCGAGATTAAAATTGAGCTCACCGGATTTGGTGAAGTCGATTGATCCCAGCTTTGCATCAGAAAGAGCAAGCTTGATCGATGTCCTGGGCCTTTTGATATCGATATCGGCAATCTCAGCGACAGGAGCAGGTGTGGTGAAAGAGATGCCATGCCCGGTTGTGTCATTGAAAAGAGAAAGTCTGGTATTCTCCGCCGCCGGAAAAACAGCATCTACTGAATAGGTTGGAAAATTGAGCATCAGATGGGTATTCGTCAGCGCCATAAGAGCATCAAAATGATAGCTGGACGGCACATTCTCGGCTTCATAATTAGCCCAGTCAAATTTATTGATTCTGATGAGCGAGGTATCAGAGTGCGACTGCGATGTTTTATCCCGACCAAACTTGTAAGTACAATCCTTGAGCGTAATGTGCGGAGCCGGACGCATGGGCAAAGGAGAAAGAGTGAGCACACGATTTTTGCGCTCCACGGCCACAGTATCGTCGAGTATCCCGCCATTAAATACGGTATCAACCTTATCCGTGATGTAGGCCGAGCCCGGCGCAAAATTCAATTTAAACTGACAGGTGCCGCGATAATCCAGATTTTTATCGACCGTCAGATTCAGCATCTTCACCGACGAATCACCGACCACATGCAGTTTATTTTTGCCCATCTGCATCATCGCATCAGGACGCAGGGTCAGATTAGCGCTTTCAATATGCATCGTACTGATCATCTTTTGAACGTCACCGCCCTCGGATTGATTGAGCATTTGAAACTGCAACATATTGAAGAGGAAGCTGCCCATAAGACCGACCAGATCAACTTCGCCCGAGATTTTGCCATGGTCCAGCAATATTGTCTTGGGCAATGAGACCTTACCCAGCTGCAAGGGCACAGTCGTATCCAGCCGGCCGCTTGCCTCAGCGGTACTGATTTCGTCCGGATTTTTAATGGGCAACTGCAATGAGAACTGAAACTTTGTGCCGGGCAAGACCGTTACAGGGTTATTACTCAGAGTGTAAGTACCGGGCGCAAACTCCCCACTGGCGACGATATCGACCTTGTCGGTTGCCACGGTCAGCTGCTTGATAATCGGATCCTTGACCCGCAAGGTAAGATCAACCTTGATTGTGTGCAACTCAGGCTTGGGCGCTGAAGAACAACCAGCTGTACCGGCAATTGTAAAGAGCAGCATGGCAATCGCCAGGCAGCAAGAGCGCATCAACACACCTCAGAGGGAATCCAGCTCAGCAGGCAGTATACCGACTAAATGTTATTGGACTCAAGTCCATCGGACCGAGCCTCATCCGCTGCCCTTGCTTCGGGTGGAAGCGGGCGCAAAGTCTTGAGATTAGGCCGGCGAGGCTCATATGCGTGGCGCAGCAGGATGCGGCGCACAGCTTCAGCACTGAAAGGCTTTTGTATAAGGCCGTCCATGCCCGCCCGAAGGACTTTTTGCTCAATCAATCCGATCGGCTCACCGTCAGGGTTGACCATGGCAACGACCGGCGTTTGAGAACTGGCATCCAGTTCCAGTCTCTTCAGCTGGCGAACGCATTCATAGCTGTCCATGTCCGGCAAGTTGAGAGAGAGCAAAATCACGGCATACTTCTGATCTCGCACAGCTGCAAGCGCTTCCTGCGCAGACCTGGCGCCGGTGGCGGAAAAATCGAACTGGGCCAGTATGTTCTTAATCGCGTCTTGGTCACGATCGTTGTCGTCGACAACTAATATCGATGGTAATGGCATTGGAATCCTGAGTTGGCCAGACAGTCTGCCAAATTAGAGGGTATTCTCACCCATTTGTTCCCGCTTATTCTAATCCTCTTCAAGAAGGTTCACTGGCTGATTTCTGTCCATGCACTAAAGTCAGTTGACGATATGCATGAGCACTGATCAATTGCACCCAGATCATCACCGGCATGAGAATAATCGGGACGGTCCACCGGATCATGTGCTTAAACTCCAGATGCAGGGCCTTGCCGACAAAATATGAAGGCACACCGAGGAAGATCCCGCCGACTATGCCAAATACAAGGGCAGCCAGAACCATCACCCAAAATAGGCCGAAAACCTGCCAGCGATAGCCTTTCGACAGCTGCGAACTTCGCCTCATTGCATCAAGAGGTGACTTATTGTCTTCCACCAGACAGAACATACAAAATGCAAAATGTATGGTGGCCAAGACGCCGGGCACAAGAAGACAGAAGTAGCCGAGCACCATGGCAGTGTTGACGCAGAGATTGAGAAGGAACACCTTGCCGGTCAGGCCCGCTTTACTGAAGAGTTCGGCATAGACAGGCTCACGACCGTCTACCAGACCAAGTTGCACGGCGGCAAATCCGCCCGCCAGAGGCAGAGCGCAGAGGGCAGCCAGCCAGGGACCGAAGGGCTGTGGCAGGAGGCAGGACCCGACCAGGCTGAGGGCCGTGAGTGGTAATTGCAGAGCAAAAAGAAAGGAAAACTTACGGACGAAGGTCTTGTTCGCGTATTCTATCGCCGAACCAACAGAGAACTGGGCGGCAGCGCCGCCTTGCATGGCATCCTGCATGGAAATATTGCCCCGGGAAGGTGGAACCAAAGGATACCCTGATCATTTGACAGTTTATCAGTTGCTCCTGGCCCTGTCTTCCCCGGCGGTGCAGCATTTCGCCTCGACCACCCCATCGGGGTAGTCACGATTGGTCAAACGGACGGCGCCGCAGTGAAAAATTTCACGCTGCCCAACCTCTATTGTAATGGACCTCCCCTTCTGACCAAGCGGCTTGACGGCTCTCTCGGGGGCGGTTGCCTTTAATGGGGCTTTGCAAAGGGGGCAGGTAGGCTCCGACATGATAATCAGCATCCTCGTTATGGTCTTACTTATTAGGTAATAGACCGGAACCAGGATGTCCGGTTCCCAGCAGCGCTCATATAATGATGTTTTCAATCAGGAACAAATTTGCTCCTCAGGCCTCGTATAAAGTGGCAGCCAAATTACTAGGGTTGTGGAGGACCGAGAATGTCAGAAAAGCCGGACGACAATTTATATATTTCATTAGGGAAAGTAATTCTGCAAAGGCGGAAGGACTTGGGTCTCTCCCAGGAACAGTTAGCGAAACGCGCCAATGTAGATAGAGCCTTTCTCAGCGCTGTAGAGCGGGGCAAAAGACAACCAAGCTTCGGCACCGTAAGTAAAGTAGCTTCGGGCCTGGATATACGCTATTCGCAACTGATCAAACTGTGCGAAAGCGCACTGGAAATGATGAGCAATGCAGCGTCACAGCCGTCCATAACGCAATCAAGCCTCAATTAAACAGGATCAAAACCATAAATCACGTCGGCCTCATTCACTGAAAGGTGAAAGGGGTCGATCTGATGCCATGGGTTGAGGGGGTTCACTGTAGAATATTACTGCTACAGAACCCTTCAAAACTCAGGAAAGCCTCAGCGCGGGCCATGCTCACCGACAATATCCCCAAGAAAATAAGTGAGTCCAGGGAGTACTGGCGAAGCGACGCCATAAACACAGTTGCCCTGCCCCCGGTGGAAAGTCTGCGATTGCAGGCAGAGAGACTCAAGGTCGGCCTGAAGGAAGAAAACAAAAAAGAAGTGCAGTCAGCATGCACAGCCATGCTCAAAGAATTATCGACTTTTTACGGGGTCGAAAAACCGTCCATCCGTATATTGAGCGCCCGCCCGGTAGAGATTAGCGAAGACTGGGCTGAGGAATTATTCGGTGACTATGATCCAGAGACAATGAAAATCAGACTGTGGATGCGCACAGCGATAAAAAAGAAAGCCACCTCCTATGGTGTGCTGCTCAGTACATTCTGTCATGAATTTTTTCACCACCTGGATGTGGTTGCCATGGAATTGCCGAACACGTTCCACACCAGAGGTTTTTATGAGCGAGTCGGTTTGCTCTATCACCATATCCAGGACACGCCGGTGCGCAAAATTGTCTGGCATAAAAACAAAGACGGCACTTATAGAGTAGACTGGGCGCGAACAATGACAAGAATACCAGGCTGATAGCAGGCTTTATTTGCGCCCGGGCGCACGGCGCCCAAAAGTGAGTAGCAGGAACAGCACAGCCGCACCGAGCAGACTGTAGCCCAGCAGAGGACGCGCCAGCATCCAGGCAAAACCAACCACGATCAAACTCACGGACCAGGACAGACCCAGAGCCATGAAAAACACGCCTAGACCGGCGATATCGCCGACAAAGGGAATGATGCTAAGCACGGCCGACAGCGGGGCGGCCATCAAAAGCAAACCGATGAACATGATGAAGATGCCCAGCACTCGCAGCGCCCATGTCATCACCTGACTTTGAGATTCGGCACCTTGAAGCAGTTTATCGCTGGAGACAAGGCCTTCCTCCATCAAGTCGAATGTAGTGCCGCCGCCACCCTTGAAGGGCGTTAGACTGCCCTGAGACTGCACGGCAATCAGAGAGTACTGACGATTGGCAGGCACATAGGAGAAGAACACTTTTTCGTCGCCGACGACAGGCAGTGCCGGATCGTCGCCTATATAAAAACCGTTATCGCAAACTCTGATTTTATGAAAAGCGGAAGCCGGCAGATTAGCCGTGTCTTGGCCGCGCGGGGGTACGTATGCAGTAACAGACGGGACCTCCTCCAGTAATTTTGCACTGAGATGATAAGCACCGATTGTGGCATCACCGGCGGTGTACTGGTGCGGTGGAAATTTGAACGAATCAGGATTTTCATGACCGGATCTACGCTTGAAGGATGCAGACTTTATAAGGTCTTCGTCCCATTGCTTCGAATATGTATAGGTCGTGACCGTCTCTGAGCCTCCGCCCACTTTCTTCTCGGTGTCGGAGTTACTGTCTTCAGTCCACTGATACATCGCCGATTTGCGAATCATTCTCAAAGCCCTGAGCTTAATATCAAAGTCATGGTCCTCAAGGTCCTGCTTAGTGACAACCATGCCAGTCATATACAGGAGCTTTCCCTCATTGGCCGGGTTCAACGCCGTCGGCGAGACCGAGATGATGTCCCTGGCGGCCGCCTGAAGGGATTGATGGTCTTTTACGGCCCGTCCTTCATTCCAGACTTCGAGATAGACGGCCCCGACAAAAAAGACAAAACCAAAAAATGCAGCAAAAAAGGAGCCCGCAATGTTGTCACCGAGAGATTGCCGCGTCCTCTCCACGTACATATCATCAATTCCTGACATTCAAACCTCGCATAACATACAAAGGGAAATACCACTCACTCGGATAAGATCGTTTCGTTTCGCCTGCGCAATTCTTTTTGCGTTGTATGCTTTGCTTCTACCAATCTAGGCAATGGCGGGGCACCTGTGCCGGCTTTTTAGAATGGCTTAAGAGTCAATGTTGTGCAGCCTACATTTTACGGTAAACTACTGGGGCACTAACCCACACGAGGACTCATTCTCATGGATGACAAGGACAAACTACAGGCGATAAATATTCTCAATAAGATCATGGAATTGGAACTCGCCGGCGTAGTTCGCTACACGCACTATTCGCTGATGGTGTATGGCTACAATCGCATCCCCATCGTGGGCTGGCTCAAGAGCAACGCCGATGAAAGTCTGCTGCACGCGCATAAAGCCGGGGAACTGGTAACACTGTTGGGCGGCCACCCATCCCTGAAAATTGGTCCTTTGCTCGAAACCGAAAGACACGATCTTGGTGATATTTTGCGTGAGAGCCTGGAGCATGAGAAGGCTTCGATCAGTGCTTACTATGAGCTTCTGAAAGCATCGGAAGGCAAATCAGTTTTGCTGGAAGAATATGCCCGCGAAATGATCATGGGTGAAGAAATCCACCTGGACGAAGTCAACAAAATGCTGCGAAAACCGGGTGATATTCAACCTTTCCACGACTAATTAGTGCAATCACCGGCGGGCTCAATCGACCCTCTGAAAGAAAGACACGACCTTCCGGAACGGCGCGGGTCGTGTCTTTTTATGATCAATTCAGTGGGCACATACGCACCAAAAAATTAAGGCAGTACTAAATGTGGTGGCACGCCCCGATTTTCTCCTGCAAGCAATAATTCTTGTAGTGTTGTATACTTATATTAGAGTTAGCAAGTAAGTTGGTTAACCGAAGTGGCTATACTTTATGAAAGCGGACTCAACGCCCGATGATAGACGACCAGACCGCATTTAATTGTCCAATTGACTTTGCCCTTGACGTTCTCGGAAGCAAATGGTCAATAGCCATAATGAGAGACCTTTGCCAGGGCAAACGACGCACCTCTGAGTTGATGCGCTCACTGGCGGGGATCAGCCCTAGAACACTGTCCGAGCGCTTAAGAGAGCTGGAAGTACGAGGACTGATATACCGGACCGCCTATGCGGAAATCCCTCCCCGCGTGGAATATGGCCTGACCGAAGCAGGCCACGAAGTGAAAATATTAATCGAAGCGCTGGACCTGCTGGGCCGACGCTGGCAAAAGCACCTGGGCGGCGCCCCTGAGACGACGGATCTTTGCGTCCACTGTGGCCGTACAGAGATAGGAGCCGCCTGCGGCTCTCTCTCAGCTAATAAATGAGATACTTTCGACCGTTTGGTCCTCAAGTCAGGCTCAGATACGTAGTATTAATGGCGGCCACATGTTACGCTAGAAGTCACTTTTAAAAGTGAAATAATAGTGCTTTCATAATAGAAAAAATGGCGAGAAAGTCTGAAACCTGGTGCCCAATCCGCGGAGTCCTGGAAATTATCGAGGGGAAGTGGACCGCTCATATAATATCCGAGCTGTTCAGTGGCACCAAACGCCATTCAGAATTGGCACGCTTACTCAAAGGGATAAACCCCAAAACACTTACGGACAAACTTCGCGCCCTTGAGCAGGCCGGTATTGTCGAGCGCAAGATGTATGAGGAGATACCTCCGCGGGTGGAATATTCACTGAGCCAGCGAGGACAGGAACTGTCCCCGGTTTTTGAAGTGATGAGGCAGCTGGGAAGCAAATGGCAACCGGCAAATGACAAACTATGTGAGCATTGCAGAGAAGAAACACTTTTCAGACGATCTAAAAGTGTCGGTCGGAAGACCAACCGACAAAAGACATAGGTCTGAGAACGCTCGTCCCAAAGAATGAACCATCCTCAGCCACGCGAAGGATGTCGACTTCCACTGCCCGATCAACAATGAAACAGAGGCTATCAAAGAGGATCGAGCAATGATCACCATTCAAAAACGACCTGACTTTGTGCTGCAGGCGATGCTTCTATCCGTTCTGTTAGTGCTGTTCGCCCTGATGATGCTCTTCCTGGCGGCGACCCAATCCGTCGGAAGCAACAGAAGGCTGATACCGGCTAACGGACTGGAAAATCTGACTATCGTCCAACCACAGGCCGCTGAAGCTAGAACAATAACGCCAGCCGGCAATCATCCTTAAGGCTTAGCAGTCCACGGCCAAAGGAGGATGCCCTGGGCAGTAAGTGTGCGCTAGGCTATGCTGGCGCATCGATGCCATGTGGCCGGACAAGCCCGCCGGGAGAAAAATGAAAAAGCGAATGAAAATATTGCTGCCGGTCGAATCTATTGCTGATTCCAAACTAATTGTCGAATTTGTCCTCAATTATCACTGGCCGGAAGAATCGAGTTTTTTGCTGCTCACTGTGCTGGGCGGCATGGCGACAGAAGAAGACTATTTAAGGGCCGAGGAGGCAGCGAGCGCGATGCTGGCGGAAGTAGCGGCAGTACTCAAATCGCAGCTGGCCACAAATGAAATAGAATGCCGGGTAACCTCGGGCGATGCCACTCTGGAAGTCGTATCCGCCGCAAGCAGATGGAAAGCCGACATGATCGTCATGGGTTACAGGGTGCGCAGCGACATCAGCAGTCTGCTGGCCGGGAGCGTTTCGCGCGGAGTAGCACTACAAGCACCATGTTCGGTAGCAATCATTCGCCCACCCCAGAGTGGCGAAGACGAAGATCTGGCCGCCAGTGATGACCTGTCTGCGACGAGGGTAAGGGTTTGATGACTATGGAAGCATCCAAACACAACAGCACCCTCATATGCGGTCACATCCATGTGGCTCGTATGGCCTATAAATCGGGTGAATATCATGCCGCCTATCGCAATTTAAATTCTTCCATCTATCAACTACAGGAAGCCCATGGCCACCCCATTGCCGATGAAGACTATCACGAGCTCAAACATCTGATGGGCAAAGTGCAAGTGGCTCTTAGACTTTACGAGCAGGCCGAGTGGTCATTCAGGGACGCGATCAAATTTGCCGAGGCCTCCAAAAACCTGCCAAAGCAATTGCTCATCTCCGATACAAGACACCTGGCCGATTGCGTCAGATTGCGCGGTCGCTATGATGAAGCCGAGGGCCTGTACAAACACTGCATCGAGATCCTCAAAGACAACGACACAAGAAAGGAAAATCAGCTGCCCAAGGCCTATCTGGGCCTCGCTCAGGTCTATATCGACAGCCATCGATATGCCGATGCGGAAGCGGCAATCGCGCAAGCCCTGCTTCGATTTGAAAACCATCCCGGCGCCAGAAGTTTCTGGAGCGGCAGGGCACTGGTCACCAGAGCGAGACTCCTCTGGGCGCAAAACAAGGTGGCCGAGTCCAACGAAACCCTGCAAGAGGCACTAAACATCCTCGAACCACTGATCGGCCCGCATCACCCAATTCGCAATCTGGCTCTGCGCAGGCTGGGCGATGTACTGCGCAAGGAAGGGCAGGAGCGCAGCGCCAACGCTATCGCCAGCGAACTGAAAGAAGTGGAAAGATATCTCAAAGACCATGACTCCTGACCGTCAGTTGCTCGCCGGATTGTCCAGGCCGGAGTTCACGCACCGCGTTTTGCAAAGACGACAATAAGCGCTCACGAGGCGTGGCACCGGCACCACAGGCGATGAGATCGGCGACCCGTCGAGGCTGACCAAAAATAACATCGAGTCTAACCGGCTTAATCAGCCATTCTCCCGGTGCCAGGGCCTGCGCGGTATTGTTCAAATAAACCGGCACAACCAGAGTATCGGGGCAGTGCTCCAGTAGAATCGCCACGCCACCCTTAAAGGGCTGGAGTTCCCCGGTCAATGTGCGCCGCCCCTCGGGGAACCAGACCAGGCTCTGGCCTCGCTTCAATACAGAAGCCCCCAGAGCAAGACTGGATAGCACCGCTTTGTCCGGATCTATAGGGATACCGCGCATGACGCGACTGAGACTGCGGGTGAACCAGTTTTGAAAGGACAATCCGGTCCAACCCGCCCATTGCAAAGACTGCAAAAAGCCATAGGGCAGAGCCCCGGCCAGGACGAAACCATCCAGATAGCTGGCGTGATTGGGCACAAACAGTAGCGATCCACCGACCGGTAAGGCAGAAAGTCCCTCGATACGCGGGCGAAAGAGCAAGTTCACAAGGCATTTATCGACAAAATACAAAAAATGTTGTGCCGCTTGCTGAGCAGGATTGAGCGGTCGGAGCCAGCGTGCCTGCTCGGCGGACAAGGACTTTTCCGGCTCAACAAAAGGGTCCTCACAGGAGCGTGCGACGCTCGCATCTCCAGCTTCCACGACCTGCACCAGCAAATCTCTGACTGTAGACAATTGCATGATCGCCGCTTCGGAAAGCTCCACCCCAAGTTTCTCCCGCATGTCCATAGTGAGAGCAATCCACTCCAGGGAATCAATACCCAGATCAAGTTGCAGACTGTCACTTAGATTGACCCGCTGTCCGTCAAAGCGACCAATCAAAAACTGCCAGGCAGCCTGAGCCATCGGGCAGGCAAAAAGTTCTCGATCCTGTTCCTGCATCTCCTGCCAGGAAAGACTAGTCTGCCGTGCCGGATTGGCCCGGAGCAGGTCAAAAGATTTAGCCAGCTTATAGCGCTGGACCTTACCCATCGGTGTGCGGGCAATCGGCTCAGAGGAAACGACTATGGCCGAAAGCCGCTTGTAGCGAGGCAAATGCACCGAGCGCTCATCGACGGCATCGTGCATCAAACGATTCACATCACCACCGCCCAGTTTATTGACTTCAACCATATTGGGGACAACCACCGCCGCCAGTTTACTGTTGCGCTGGAAGACTGCGATTTCTTTTATCAGCGGGTTGGCGCCATAAAACTGCTCCAGTTGCTCCGGGTCAATCTTTTCACCGGCTTCGCCGACAATTAAAACCGACGAGCGGCCGAGGACAAACAAGTCATCCCCGACAAAATAACCGCAATCTCCCGTCTTGAACCAGCCGTCAGCGGCAAAGGTAGCGGCAGTTTTTTCCGGTAAGTTTCTGTATCCGGCAAATATGCCAGGTCCGCGCGCCTGGATCTCACCGTCTGCGATACGCAGCTCCACACCGGGGATTGCCTTGCCTACGGAACCTGCTTTGCTCCGATCCGGAAACTTGATTGTCAAAAGAGGTGATGTTTCAGTCAGACCGTAGCCAATCACAATAGGCCAGCCCAGACCTTCAAGATTGGCTGCCAGAGGGGGATCCAGAGCGGCACCACCCGAGGCCAGGAGTCGCAGCCTCGGCCCCATGCGAGCGTGCAGAGGGGCAAATAAAAGGCGACCAATGCGCAAATGACCGACACGACAGGCAACTTTGCTCAGGGTGAGCAAACCTTCAAAGAGCATTGCCGTCAATTTCGAAGCCTGAAAGCGCTCTTTTATAGCGGCAAAGAGTGCGGCGTAGAGGCGCGGGACGCCGACAATGGCAGTTGCCTCACCCTCGTGCATGGCCCGGATAAGCTCGGGTCCGGTGAGAGAGGCGGGAAAAATGACCGGCAGGCCAAGAGCCAGAGGCAGCAGCATCTCCACCACAAAAGGATAAATATGATGCAGCGGCAGGGGGGCAAAAAGGCGATCCTCGTCGTTCAAAAGTCCCGCCGCCTGCACCGACTTAATTTGAAAGGCCAGATTGCGATGACTGAGAGGCACACCCTTGGGCGGCCCCATGGTACCGGAGGTGTAAAACACCGCGGCAAAATCGGCCGGCATACGCGTTTTACAAGCCCCATCGGCGACAAACAGACGCTTCCAGGAATGCTCCTTATCGCAGTCGAGCAGATATACGGCCCGGTCATATTTCTCCAGACAATCGCTCAGGCGGGTGCGAGTGGCCAGGGTAGTGAAAATCACTGGGTTAGTTAAGTCAGCCAGCACATCTGCCAGAATCTTAGGATCCGTCTGATGATCAAGGGGTGCCACAACCAGACCCGCTCGCACAGCCGCCAGACAGGCAATAACCCAGTGCGGTCCGGGAGGCGCAATGATGACAATCTCGTGGTCTCCCGGGGATAAACGTGTGAGCAAACCACCGGAGAGAAGCACTATTTCGGCATAGAGTTGCTCGTAAGTCCAGGTCTGCAAGCCGTCCACGTCAAAAGCCAAGAGGGCAGGCTGAGTGGCCCGGGCCGGCAGGCCCTCGATGATAGTCTGAAGTGTGTCCTCATATGTGCTTTCCATGTTTCAATCATGTCAGCGAGGCGTAAAGGCAACATCAACCTAAAGGATTACCGGCCGGTAACTAAGCCTGCCGACGCAACTCGGCGATGGTTTCATCGCTCCAGCCGGCAAAAACCGATTTGCGACTGGCAAACAAACTATTAACCTCGCGCTGGGTGCGATGCTGAAATTCCCTGGCCAGATGCAAACGCAACTGACGGTCATTGACCCGCTCGGGACCATATGGCAGGTGCACTGGTTTGCCTACTTTGATCAAGATTTTGGCGGGCAGGGGGACGCAGGCGGTTATGTATGGCAACCAGGGAAACATGGGAGTGATGGGAAAATAAGGCATGTGCAAAAGTCTGGCCAGGGGCTTAATCTCAGCCAATATCGGATAAATATCATCGCAACCGACGGTGGTGACAGGAATTATTGGAGCCTGGGTCAAAATGGCCGCTTTGACAAAGCCGGGATCGAAGTCCAAGAGCCGATAGCGCTCCACATACAATTTGCCCGTACCGCGGGCCCCCTCGGGGTAGAACATCACCAGCTCGTCTTGATTTAAGAGATCGACCGCCGTATCAAAGCGCGCCGGCACAGCCCCCAGCCCGCAAATAACCTGGCTGATGATATTGGTGCTTCGCAACCAGTTATGAGCCAGCGCTCGCACCCGGCGCGGGCAGGGATGTCTGTTTAAGTAGCCGTTCAGAAGCAGCATGGCATCAATGGGCAGGCCACCGGAATGATTCCCCACAAGCACGCCCCGGCCTTCGTCCGGAATATTCTCCAGGCCGATTATCTGCACATCGAAGTAACCTTCGTAGAAGAAACGAAAAAAGTCATTCCAGGCGACAACAGTATCGATGTTGTAGCCATAGGCATCGGCTCTATCGCCATAGCGCTTCTCAAGACTGGCGCGCAATGTGTCGCAGCTAGATGTTCCGGTACTACGAAAGTGCATGACCTACTCCAGAGCAACTACAACAGACGGGGACATTTCAAGATGACTAACAAGATCATTATGGCCATTACTGGCTCCGACGACCTCACTCGCAAGAATTATTGTAGCCGCTGCCGTAAATCATTCCGAGGATGGACAAAAAGATAGCAGCAGACGCGATAAAGTTCCATTAGAGACCCGATTCAGTTCACAGGTGAACCTTTCGAAAAAGGAGTACCAACTATGTTTCATTTAACACCATGGTCAAAAAAACATCTTCCGGTCAAACATGAGGAAGCCGGCGTCTACTCGCTGCAGCGCGAAATGAACAGGATGTTCGACGAATTCTTCCAGGGCATGCGCTGGGATATGCCCGGAGAATTCTATCCCGATACTTTCGATCGCGGCTTCGGCGAAGTCTCAACCCATCTGGACATGAGCGAGACTGACAAAGCGCTGCTTCTCAAAATTGATGTGCCAGGCATGACCGAAAAAGATATAGACATATCAGTCAATCAGAATCGACTGACAATTTCCGGCGAAAAGAAGCAGGAAAAAGAACAGACCGAGAAAGGCTGGTATCGCATGGAAAGGCAATATGGTTCATTCAGCAGAACCATACCCCTGCCCTGCGAAGTGGAGAGCGAAAAAGCAGAGGCTGTTTACAAGAACGGTGTTCTGTCGATCACCCTACCTAAAGTCAATCCGCAAGAATCACAGGGCAAAAAAGTGACCGTTAAGGCGGCTCAGTCCTGATAGTTTTCCTCCAGGAACAGCAAAAAGCGGGCGCCGAATGTTAGCGGCGCCCGTTTTATTTTACGAAATCATCAGTTTTTGCAGGATCAACTCAGCCGGTGCGGCCGCATACTTAGCCAGGTCTTCCTGTACCAGTGTTTCTTTATCGAGCAGAAGCTCGGCGGCCTCTTGCAGTTCGGCCCGCCGCCCCTTCAAGATATCAGTCGCTCGCACCAGAGCAGAATTGATAAGTTCGCGCACAGCCAGCTCAATTTCCCGAGCGGTCTCGGGGCTGAAGCGAGCGCCTTCAGTATAGGACATCTGATTCTCGGCCAGAAAAGCTGCGTGCTCGGCTTCATAAGCCACCGGCCCCAGGCTTTTCACCATGCCGTAGCGCATCGCCATGCTGCGCGCTATATCCGTGGCCTTGAGCAGATCATCGGCCGCCCCCGTCGAAATATCCTCAAACACAAGAAGTTCAGCGGCTCGACCGCCGAGCAAAACAGTGAGCTTATTTGTCAGCTCTTCCCGCGACATGAGGAAGCGGTCCTCGGTCGGACGCTGCATCGTATAACCCAGTGCGCCAACGCCTCGGGGGATGATGGAAATCTTTTGAATCGGGTCGGTGCCTTTGAGAGATAAAGCCACCAGGGCATGGCCGATTTCATGAAATGCCACCACCCGCCGCTCTTTAGCGTTAAGCAATCGACTCTTCTTCTCAAGCCCGCCGACAATACGCTCCAGGGCAGCGATGAAATCCTGATGCCTGACACTGTCAGCGCCCTCACGGGTAGCCAGCAATACGGCCTCGTTGACGAGGTTCGCCAGGTCGGCACCGGTGAATCCGGTGGTAGCAGCGGCGATATCATCGAGCCAATCGCAACCGGAACTGACGACATTTTTCATATAGACGTTCAATATCTGCAGCCGTGCCACCTTGTCCGGCCGGTCGATCAATATCTGCCGATCAAAGCGACCGGCGCGCAGGAGAGCGGAGTCGAGAATCTCGGGTCGGTTGGTGGCCGCCAAAAGAATAATGCCCTGCCTGGTATCAAAGCCGTCCATCTCAACCAGAAGCTGATTGAGAGTCTGCTCCTTCTCGTCGTGGCCCCCGGCCACCGGGCCCAGTCCGCGAGCGCGACCGAGGGCATCCAGCTCATCGATAAAGACAATACAGGGAGCATTCTTTTGCGCCTGGGTAAAAAGATCGCGTACCCGGGCAGCGCCGACGCCGACAAACATCTCCACAAATTCAGAACCGCTGATGGAGAAAAACGGCACATTGGCCTCACCGGCGATGGCACGAGCGATAAGGGTTTTGCCTGTGCCGGGCGGCCCGACCAGCAATATACCTTTGGGCATATGTCCGCCCAGGCGATTGTAGCGAGCAGGTTCCTTCAAAAACCCAATAATTTCCTGCAGCTCTTCCTTGGCCTCATCCACACCGGCCACATCTTTAAAAGTCGTCTTAACTCTCTCCATGTATACTTTGGCCTTGCTCTTCTCAAAGGACATGAGTCCGAAGCCGGGACCACCACCTTCCCCACCGCCGCGTCGAGCAAGGCCGAGAAAGATCGTCCAGATTAAGATAAAGGTAAAGATGCTCGTAATCCAGGGCACCACTTCCTTCCACCAGGCCCCTTCGTTGTCGCCGCTGAAAGCGATCTTATGCTCGGTCAGGCGCGGGATCAACTGCGGATCCTCGAGCCTGAAGGTACGAAACTTTTTGGCGCCGTTCACAGGCACTTTCAGGTTGCCGGTGATTTCATGCTCGGACACAACAAGGTTATCGACTGCGCCATTGATACTGTCGTTGACAAAAGCGCTGTAGGGTAGGGTCTCGATTTTATTGACGGTGAGCGCGTTGGTCATAATTATGACCAGCCAAAATGTAATGATTGCAAACCAGAAAAACTGATCCAGGTACGAATACGAGGATTTTGGTCCATTCTTCTCAGGTGGTAATTCGGTCAAGGCCAGACCCCTTGGGAATTTTGTACGCACAGCCAGTAAACAACTTACCGCTTCCAGGGTAGAGCAATTATCCATCTTAAGGATGAACTTGCCATTTAAACCGTTTGGATGAGGCCGCAATCCCCCGCCTGGAGCGAAAATATCAGTAACAGGGCCGAAGTAAGCCCGCGGCAAAACAAAGGAAAAACCATGAGAGTTCTAATTGCCATCGATGATTCGCTGTTTTCCGAAGCCGCCGTCGACTCCGTCATCAAGGGCCGCTGGCCCGAGCAGTGCGAATTTAAAATCATATCCGTAGTCGAACCTATCATCTCCGACTGGAGCAAGGACAAAAACTACAATCCCAGTTGCGTTCTGGCTACAGAGCAGCATGTCTGCGATGCCAGACAGCAGATGGTGGACGACTATGCCGAAAAAATGAAAAAAGAGATGAAAATCGAAAACGTCACCACAGAAGTATTGCTCAACTACCCGGTCGAGACCATACTGGAAACAGTAACTAAGTGGAATGCGGACCTGCTGGTAGTAGGATCGCACGGTAGAAAAGGTATCTCCAGATTTTTCCTGGGTAGCGTGGCGGAACAGCTGGCAAGGCGGTGTCCTTGCAGCATCGAGATAGTCAAAATAGAATCGGTCGAACTGAGTGGAGCCGAAAAATTTACGGCCAGCGAAGGAGTACAGCGATGAAAGTATTACTTGCGATTGATGACAATGTTTGCTCACAATCGGTTATCCGGGCGGCGGCACAGGAGCAATGGCCGGAAGGCACCGAAATACGTCTCTTAACGGTAATCGAAGACCTGAACAAACTTTACGGCGATAGCGCAAGTCCTCGCAGCGAAGAGGACACTGCAGAAGGTGATCGTCGAGTGGAACACGCCGCGGCCCTGTGCCAGAAGGCGCTGCAACGTATCAAAAAAAACAGGGAAGGCCTGGAAATCAGCTACGAAGTAAAAACCGGAACACCCGCAGCCGCCATTGTCGAATCAGCTAAAAACTGGCAGGCGGACAAAATAATGATTGGTGCTCACGGCCGCAGCGTCTGTCCGCACAATTTTGTCGGCAGCGTATCGCGCTCAGTAAAAGATCAATTCGGCGATCGAGTAGAAGTCGTTGCCGGTGAACCGTCCAGCTTCCTGGGCTGACATCACCGACTGAAAGAGAGGGGCGGACAATGAAGACAATCGACAGAGCCAAGGCCACCCCGGCCATCGAGCATGCAGGCACAAGGCTGGTTGAAAACAGAAAAACATCAGACCAGACAAAGAGCCAGGCAGGAGAAGCAATCTGCACCGCCTGCGGCGCCATCAACTCGCACAAGTTCTGGTTTTGCAATCAGAAGAAACATGCTGAACTGAGCAAGGATCCGCTGACCCGCTATGCGGTCTGCCCCGGCTGCCAGAGAGTTGCGGATAAGCACTACGAAGGTGAGCTGATCCTTGAAAGCGCCGATCTGCTGAAGGCCAAAGACGTGGTCTATGCAACCCTGTATCACACTCTGTCAAAGGCCTACATGCATAATCCGCTCTCTCAGGTGGCGGTAGTTGATGATGACGGCGACAAAATGCGCATCATGACCACAACCTGCACCCTGGCCGAGCGACTGGGCAAAGCTATGCATCGAGCCTTCAAAGGAAAATTGAAGATCAAGCCATCAACTGGAGTAGGCAAAAAATTTGTCCGCGTAGAGTGGACAAAATAGTGCCCCAGCTCTAATCAAGAAGGTCCTTCAATATCCAGGCAAACATCGGACGGGCTGGCTCATCCGGTGACAGCACATCGGCTATATTGGTTTCAGAGCCCCTGGGTCTCTGCTCCTCAATGAAAGTGAGATGATCGATGTCATCAAATAGGCGCGCTTTGCGGGCGTTGCTATGGCCGCGGATGGATTGCAGAGCATCGAGACTGTTGAGAGCGGCTCTGGAAACAAATTCGTTGGTCAGAAGCAAGCTGCTCGACACCGGACTGATGCCGTCATTGAGCGGATAAACGATAGCGTCACTGCCCGGCTCTTTTGGCAACACATCGGCAATCAAATAGTTGAGAAAGCGCAGAGCCGCGTGCTCGGCACCCAGGTGCGTAGGCACAGTGGTGCGCAAAAAGGTCAGTGGCGAAACAATAAAAGTGCGCACCGCCCCGTGCCTCCTGGGCACAAACTGATTGCGCAAGAACCCGGCGTAGACAACAAATTTTGCGTCGCCCGGTTCACGCTCGGCCGCACGCCCACGACTAATGGCCGAGTCCAGAGATTGCTGGTAAAACTCGGATGGCATCTGCCCATCAACGTTATCCCAGGCATAGTCACGATTGAGATTGCGATGTCTGGCAAAGTACAACTTATAGCCGAGGCCTCGGTCAAAACGGAAAAAAGGAGAAAGACGATGTCGCCGGTGAATGCTCGCCTGCATCCAGTCAGAACAAAACAGGGGTGAGCCGCGGAAAAATGAACCCAGCGTCAAAACTTTGTCGATCGATTTTTCGACAGCCGGATCGTTCATGGCATGGCGAATAATGGCCCCGGACAAACTGATGGCAACAACTGTCAAACCACCGGCGGGTGCCAGTTGGCGAAAGGCGATTTTGAACTCATCGGCGATGGTGTCCAGGGAAGCATGGCTGTCATAACGAGCGAGATAGATCTTGTAATGCTGATGGAAAATCGCATCCCGATTCAGATAGTCGGCCAGTTTTTGCCAGCGAAAACGGGGGTGATATTCTCCCAGCAGACCGTGGACAAGCAAAAAGGGTCGCCGACCACCTAAGGCAGTGGTATCAAACTGATAAATCTCCACTCCCTTGGGTAAAGCCTTGAGAGCCGTCCCCGGTATCAAGGGGGCCTCGCTGAGCACGGGCGGCAGCGCCTCAGCCGTACAGGCGGGGGCAGAAGAGGCAAGGACAATACAGGCCAGGATGCACGCCAGGGCAGTGCGCAGTGTTCTCAGAGGATGAAATAATACCGGAGCGAATCTCGGGACGGAAATTGGAGACCTCAATACTTTTCTAAAATAGTGTTACAGGACTGCAAGCAGTCTAACACTTTTAGCGCAAGAGCATAGAAAAACCACCCCTGCCAGCTTTGTTTAATGGTCGGCGACAGAACAGAGTAGCGACAGTCGCACCGACTCCATCGTCTGGGGACGCAGATCAGGGTCCCGCTCAAGCATTTTAGCCACCAGTTGTTCCATCGCCGGGGAAAAGCTTCCCTGGGGACAGACCTCCGACATCGGCGGAGCCGTCCAGTAGCAATGCTTTTCAAATGTCGCCGCCGGCGTCGCCGCCTTGAATACTTTTTCGCCGGTCAGGGCCTCGTAGAAGACGCAGCCCAGAGAATAAATGTCCGAGCGTGCGTCCAGTAAGCCACCAAAGCACTGCTCCGGAGACATATAACAGGGAGTGCCGCTGACATAAAATCTATCGGTGGATTGTGACTGTGACTGTAACTCCGCCGGGGTCTCCTGCGATACCATCTGTGCCAGACCAAAATCAACAACCTTGACGCTTTCTTTGGGCTGCGTGCCGATGACAAGGATATTGGTGGGCTTGATGTCACAATGGACTATCCCCTTATCGTGGGCTTCCTCCAGGCCCATGCACAGTTCGGAGCCGAGGTCGACAAGACGCTCTTCGGACAGATTACGCTCAGCTTCCAACAGGTCTCCCAGACTGCGACCATTGACAAACTCCATCACCATAAAAGGCTCGTTATTGGAGCTGATGCCAAAGTCATAGACTTCAACAATATTTTTGTGATGCAAATTAGCGACGGCCATAGCCTCACGCTGAAAGTTCCGCACTGCCAATCGGCTCTCGGACAATTCAGGTCGAATTAGCTTAACAGCCACATCCCGGTCCATGTAAATGTGCCTGGCCTTGAAGACCGCACCGATTCCCCCCGAGCCGAGCATTTCTCCCAGCTCATACTTATCGGCGAAAATGGTCTGTTTGTCTCTTTCGCGAATGAAATTTCTCAGCCAGTCACCGGAATCGGAAGCTACGGCGCCGCCTTGCGTTTGCACGACCGTGGCATTATCAGGGCCAGCTGCGTCGGCGATAAACTTATTGATGATACTGCCCATAATGCGTGCCAGCTTTTCTGTGTTGGCATCAAGTCCGAGGGCAATTTTCTCGTTGGCCACACCGGCTCTGATCATCTCCAGAATTTTGCGTTCAGAGTCCGTGAGATCTACTGCGCCTTCTTCGCCGACATTACGACTGTTGCGCAGAACGATCTCAGCAATTGAAGGATCCAGCCAGATCTCCCCCCTGGTCACGGCGGCAATCGCCGCGGCAACTTGCTCTATCGCCGTATCTTTGACGCAATAGCCCTCAGCACCGGCCCCGAGAGCAGCCATGACATCAGCGGGCTCGGTGTGAGCGGTAAACATCACCACCCGGGTATGGGGCAACTCTCGCTTGACGCGCCAGGTAGCCTCTATGCCGTCAATCCCAGGCAGGCCCACATCCATGAGTATGACCGCCGGTTGCAAGCGCAGCGCTTCCCGGACCGCCATATCACCGTCCTCCGCCTCACCCACGATCCGGCAGCAGTTCAGCCGCTCGAGCGCCACCCTGAGACCAAATCTCAGAAGTTTATGGTCCTCAACAATCAGTACCGAAGGGGAATCAGCCATCCAAATGCCTACGCAGCAGGAATGGTCACGGTGAATCGTGTCCCATTCCCTTCTTCACTAAAGCACATAATTTTACCGCGGTGGGCATCAATCAATTTCTTGCACAGATATAAACCCAGGCCTGTGCCGGGCGTGTATTTCTTGCCGATTCGCCCCTGTGAAAATCGCTCAAACAAACGCTGTTGCTCGTCCAGGGGAATCCCAGGACCGGTATCCTCGATTGCCATCGCGACACAGCCGTTGGTGCCCTGCACCGAAAGGCTTATCTGCCCGCCGTTGGGAGTAAATTTGAGGGCATTGTCCAGCAAATTTTGCACCACCCTGCGCATAGCGCTGTGGTCAGCCAATACATCACGCACCACCGGAGCAAAATCGGTGCGCACAAGTATGTCGCGATTGGCGGCGATGGGGGCTATTTCTTTTATGCAGCTTTCGATGATTTTAAGGATATTCGTGTGCTCGAGTCTTACGGCATACACATCTTTTTCAAACTTGTATACTTCGATCAGATTCTGAATCATCGAGAGCAAGAGCTTATTGTTATCGCGCAGCTGCAACAATAAATTGACATGGTCCTCCGGAATCTTACCGAGCGCACTAGCTGCCATAAGCTCCAGTATGCGGTTGGCTCCAATCAAAGGATTTTTCAAATCATGGGTGAGGGTGGCCATAAATTCTTCGTGCTGCTCGAGGAGCAATAGACGGCGGGAATTCTCTTCAAAACCTTTGCGATCACAGGCATAGCGAATGGCCCGCGGCAGCATGTACTCGGTCAATTCCTGCTTGAGAATATAATCCTGAGCTCCGGCCTGAACCGCCTGCACCGATACGCCCTCGTCCGAGAGCCCGGTCAAAACTACAATCGGCACCTGCGGCAGTTTTTCGTAAATGCAGTTAAAACTCTCAAGCCCGTTGCCGTCCGGCAGGGACAAGTCCAGAAGCACTAGATCAAATTTACGCCGGTCGATTATTTCAATAGCTTCCTCAAGGCTGGCCGCATGAGTAAGAATGTAGCGGTCTTTGGTGAGCAGCTCTCGAACATAACGAGCGTCGGCCGGACTGTCCTCGATCAACAATATTTCAACTGTCTTAGCAGTCATTTTTTCGATGGGTACCTCACGTTATGAAACCAGAATTGATCGAGCGACTTGATGATTGATGAGAATTGCTCCAGGTCCATTGGTTTTGGGATATAGCAACTGGCCTGCAGTTTGTAGCTTTTAACGATGTCCTCCTCCGATTGAGAGGTTGTTAAAATCAAAACCGGTATCGAATTGAGATCAGCACTGGCCTTCATCTCAGCCAGAACTTCGCGACCGTCTTTCTTGGGCAGATTCAGATCGAGCAAAACCACATCCGGGCGCCTGGCGTGACGATAGGTGCCACTGCGACACAGATAATGCATAGCTTCTTCGCCATCGCGCACCACATGCACATCGACCGCCACTCTTTCGTCTTTGAAGACCTCAAGAATCAACCTGGCATCGGCCTGGCTGTCTTCAACCAGTAATAGCTGGATCCTACCTGTCATCGCCACTACCTGCAGTATCATGCTTGGGCAAGGTAAAGAGAAATGAGGCGCCCTGCCCGGGGGTCGATTCCACCCAGATGCGGCCGCCATGGCGCTCGATAATTTTCTTGCAGACGGCAAGACCAATGCCGCTTCCGGTATAGAGGTCTCTGGTATGCAGCCTCTGGAAAATGACAAAAATCCGCTCAGCGTATTTCAAGTCCAGGCCGATACCGTTGTCACGCACTTCAAACAGCCAGAACTTGCCGTCATCCCGGGAAGAGATGTCTATCTGCGGCGTGGCCTCCGATTTAAACTTGACGGCATTGGCGATTAAGTTTTGAAAGACTTGCACCAGTTGACGCGCGTCACCTTTTACTGTGGGCATCGGCCCACAATTGATGAAAGCTTTGCTCTCAGCCAAGGCTACTTTTAAATTAGCCAGGGCGTCTTCGACCACCTGCTTACAGTCAGTGGCGGCAAATTCCTGCCCCTTGGTCTGCACGCGACTGTACATAAGCAAGTCGTCGATCAATCCCTGCATGCGCTTGGAAGCGTCGACCGTAAACTCCAGAAATTCATCGGCGCTTTCGTCCAGCACTTTACCGGAATAGCGTTTGGCAATCAGTTGCGTATAGTTTGAAATGACACGCAGCGGCTCCTGCAAGTCATGGGAACAGACATAGGCAAATTGCTGCAGGTCCTCGTTAGATCGTTGCAGCTCTAGCAGTTTCTCCTGCAACAGAGCCTCGCCCAGTCGCCGCGCGGAGATATCGACAATGGAAGCGAGCACGAAGCGCTCACCGCCGGTAATGAGCGGATTGAGACCAATTTCCACAGGCAGCTTTGTGCCGTCCTTGCGCTGGCCATAGAGATCTCGGCCACTACCCATCGCTCTTGTTTTAGGATTGGCGAAAAAACCGGCGCGATGCTCCACATGTTTGGCGCGGGTTGCCGCCGGCACCAGAATGTCGATCGATTGACCGAGCAATTCTTCCCGGGTATAACCGAAGAGATGTTCCAAGGGCAATCTTGCCGGCCTCATCGACCATAATCATGCCGCTGGGAGCGGCCTCAATGACAAGGCGCAGTCCTTCTTCGGTAAGTTGATGAATGCCCGTGGGGCCTTTATCGGTCATGTAGCACCGTGACACTTAAAACAACGTAGCCGCTTAAGCTTTTACTTTTTGAAGTTCCCGGGGCTACCTGAAGCAAGCTGCCTTTTGCAGTACATTGAGCAGCTGCAACTTACTACCCGACCGACTGTAAGACAGATTCGGAATTTCCACAATTCTGTGTATATCACAGTGAGATTGCACACGTCTATAGGTCCGTGATCACATTGATCTGGCCATTATCTATCACATCCCTATTTACTAGAAACCGGGAAAGACAATGGCAGTCAATATTTTCGGCTCTACCAATAAATGACCAAACCAAGGCAAGAAAATATTATTTTTCACCCCAAGAAAAGGTAATAGTGAACAACAAACTCAAGTTCCCCCATTTAGGGGATAGACCAGCCAAAAGAATACTGTAAGGATTGGAAGAATACCCGCGGTTGACCGTGTTTAAAGACCGATCACCTGACCGGCTGTCGGCAGAGGCGCAATGCAGACCCTAATTGAATTGGAAAAAGCCGAACAGGAGTCCATTTTTCTTTCGATATTCGACAGCATATCCGATGGTGTGATTGTTTGCATTGAAGGACGCGAGCGTCTTTTGATGAACTCAGCGGCACAGAGAATCATCGGGCTGAAAGAAATAAATAAGCCGATGAGCGAATGGTCTACCGTGACCGGCTGTTACTACGAACCGGATGGCGCGCTGATTCCCTGGGAAGATCTACCCCTTCCACGGGCACTGCGCGGCGAAAGCATCGATGATTACGAAATCCTATTGAACAACAAAAATCTCGACCAGCCGGTATGGGTAAGCATCAGCGGCAGGCCGCTCACAGGTGGCGCAAAGGGCGGCGTGATCATCATCCGAGACATAACGGCAAAGAAGAAAATTGACCAGGAAACGCTGCGCTCCAACCTGGAATTGCAGCAATTTGCCTATGTGGCAGCCCACGACCTGCAGGAGCCCTTGCGCACAGTTGTAAGCTATCTAGATCTGATTGAGCAGCGCTGTCCGGACCAACTGGACGACAAGGGCACCAAGTATTTGACCAGCGCCGTTAAGGGCGCCAGGCGAATGCAATTACTAATAAGTGATCTTCTCAGATATTCGCGGGTCAGCGCCCGCAAGGGCGAAATGGAAGAGGTCGACATGGAGCGCCAGGTCAGGGGCGTTATGAAAGACTTTCACCAGCTCATGCAAGATACGGAAGCGACAATCGAATTCAGCGCTCTGCCTACGATAAAAGCCGACCGCTCCCTTCTCACCCATCTATTTCAAAACCTGATCGGCAATGCCCTGAAATACCACGGCCCCGCTCCGCTCAAAATCACAATCTCGGCAACTAAAGAAGGTTCCGGCTATAAATTTATGGTGGCGGATAACGGCATCGGATTTGAGATGGAGTACGCCGAACGCATATTCCTGATGTTTCAGCGTCTACACGGTCGCGATGAATATCCAGGGACAGGCATTGGATTAGCCCTCTGCAAAAGAATAGTCGATCATCACAACGGCCGAATCTGGGCCGTCTCGGCACCGGGTAAAGGCTCAACTTTCTACTTCACTATCAACACTTAGGAGATTATCTTGGCCAGACTGATTCAGCTACTGCTCGTAGACGATAGCCCGGAGGACATAGATCTGACCATGGAAGCTCTGGCCTCAATGAAGCTGGCCAATAACATTTCAGTCGTCCACGACGGAGTCGAAGCCATGCGCTTTTTGCGCAGAGAAGGGCAATACAGTGAAGCCCCCAGACCATCGGTGATCTTGCTGGACTTAAACATGCCCAAAAAGGACGGACGGGAAGTACTGGAGGAAATAAAAGCCGACCACGAACTGAAGGATATACCGGTTGTAATTTTGACGACATCGAAAGACGAGGAGGATATTGTCCGCTCTTATAAAGCTCATGCAAACTGCTATGTCAGTAAACCTGTCGACATGAGACAGTTTGAAAAAGTGGTACGCTCAATAGAAGACTTCTGGTTTGCAGTGGTGGAATTGCCGCCAGGAAGCCGGCCCAACCATATCGAATAGGTATCTCTGTGCAGGTTACAAATGAAAATACTCCTGGTCGAGGACAGCCCGGCGGATGCTGACATTTTTTGTGAGCAACTGCAGTATGGCGGTGGTGATGAATTTGAGGTGCTGTGGGCAGATAAGCTGGCCGACGCATTGCGTCGCCTCGATCAGGAATCATTTGATGTAGTCCTCCTGGATCTTAATCTACCGGACAGCAACGGCATCAAAACTCTGGAAAAACTGCGCAGTCTTTATCCGGCTATGCCAGTACTGATTCTGACAGGCCTCGACGACGCACATATCGGTATTGAATCGGTGAAAAACGGGGCCCAGGACTATCTGGTCAAAGGGCAACCAAGCCGCGATTCAATCATTCGCTCTCTCCACTACGCCGTCGAGCGTAAACGCCTGGAGATGCTCAACTCCGAATCCGCAAGGAAGGCGAGCGAATCGGAAGCCGCCTTGAGATTGGCTCTAAAAGCGGCAAATACCGGCTTCTGGTCCTGGGATATAGTCAACAACAAACACGAAACCAATACCGAAATAGGACGTATTTTTGACGAACCGGAGTGCCACTCATTCGATACTTTTATGCAGCGCATTCACCTGCAGGACGTCGAACTGGTCCGGGGTGTAATTAAACAATGCCTCGAGGGTAAGGAAGATTTCGACCTGCAATTCCGGGTGCAATGGCGGGATAAGTCTATTCACTGGGTGCGTGCCATGGGTATGACTGTCTTTAACCAGACCGGCAAAGCAGAAAAAATGACCGGCATCCTGCACGATGTGACAAAGCAGCTAACACAACAGGCCGAAGACAAAAAGATAGCGATTCTCCAGCAACAAAGCGAATTCACAGCAGTCCTGGCCCACGATTTAAAAGGGCCGATCCTGGGCTCGCAGCGCCTGCTGCAGTTGATGCGGGAAGGAAAATTTGGCCCTTATTCTGAGCGCTTCGGCGAGGCGTTTGATCAGCTATTTGGCTGCAACCAGAGCCTGCTGATTTTGATCCACAATGTCCTGGACAGATACAGACTCAGTTCTGAAGAAAATTTTCTCTGCGTTCAGAGAGTCGAAATGACGAAAATCCTGGAAGCGGCCGTGAACGAAACAGAGATTCTGGTGCGCAACAGCAAACTCAACTTGATTGTCGACGACCGCAGCTCCGGTGCCATATACGGTGACGCACTGGCTATGACCCGAGTGCTTTGCAATCTGATAGGTAATGCCACCCGTTATACGCCCCCCGGCGGGACAATCGAACTTTGCGCCTATAATGACGGTGAAAAGGTCATCCTGGAGGTGACGGACAGCGGCAGCGGCATCCCTCCCGACCAGCAGGAGCAAATCTTCGAAAGATTCTATCGCGGCCATAATAATGCACGCGCAGACGGCCTGGGACTGGGGCTTTATCTATGTCGCCAGTTGCTCGAAAGACAATCGGGGGCCATTTACTGCCTTAATACGGGTGAACGAGGCGCTGCCTTTCGCATCGAAATGCCCCTGGCCCAGTCTCAGGTAGCCTGATAATGACAACACCGTTTTGATTAAAGTCAATCATTCAAACGGTCGATAACCGGCGCCCCCGCATACCCGATAATGTAGTCAGGTATAGTTGCGAGGGAGTAACCATGGCCGCAGGCACGACAGTGTCGACAACCGAGCCGATTGACGATCAGCCGGGTTTGGAATCGCTTGACGGTCTACTCCAGCACTATGGCGTCAATCCTGAGACCGGCCTGAGCGACGAAGCCGCCGCCGCTCGCCTGACTCAATTTGGCGCCAATCGCATGAAAGCAGCCAAGTCCACAGGTGGCTGGTCCATATTCTTCCGCCAGTTTCAGGGCACCGTTGTAATACTGCTGCTCGTAGCCTCCGCTATTTCGTATGCCATGCATGAAATAATCCAGGCGGTCGCCATCATGGCGGCGGTTGTAATCAACGCCGTTATCGGCTTCATCTCCGAATGGCGGGCCAAGGTCTCCCTGGAAGAGCTTGAGGCACTGGCTGGACCAACGGCCCGGGTCCTCCGGGCCGGCCACGAAAAAGAAATCCCGGCCCAGGGTATCGTCCCCGGTGACATTGTCATACTGGATGTCGGAGCCCGAGTGCCGGCGGATCTGCGACTGACTGACAGTGCGGCGCTGAGCATCGACGAATCATCAATGTCCGGGGAAAGCGTGGCCATATGCAAGTCGGCCAGCGCCGAAGTAGGAGACGAAGGCGATCCACTACTGGCACTGCAAGGGACCCTGGTTGTATCCGGTCGCGGTCGAGGCATAGTTATTGCCACAGGCGATCAGACCAAACTCGGTCATCTCGGCCAGCTCCTCACATCAACAGTCTCGGCCCGCACCCCGCTGGAAGATAGACTGGAAGAGCTGGGCAAACAGTTGACTGTCTTAATTTCGGTACTGTGCGTGGTGCTGGCGGCAATAGGCATATGGCACAAAGAAAATCCCTGGCTGATGATCCAGACAGCGATTGCCCTGGCGGTAGCAGCCATTCCCGAGGGCATGCCGGTGGTGGCCACCCTGGCCCTGGCGGTCGGCACGCAGCGCATGGTGCGCGCCCAGGCCCTGGTGCGCCAGCTGGCTGCGGTTGAGACCCTGGGCTGCACCACAGTAATTTGCAGCGATAAAACCGGGACCCTGACAGAAAATCAGATGGTGGTAACCGAGCTTGCCTGCGACCGCAGACATCTGCGCATGACAGGGGTAGGATATGAACCAGTCGGTGAAATAAGCGAGCATGGCAGGCCGGTCTGCGCCATAGAGGATCAGATCCTGGTAGAACTGCTCCGGGCAGCTGCCCTGTGCAACGACGCCAAACTGGAAAACAATCCAGACGAAGCAGGCTGGCATGTGCACGGAGACCCTACCGAAGGCGCTCTCATAGCCGCCGCCGGTAAGGTCGGCCTGAGTCAGGAGCAATTGATTTTAGACTATCCGCGCATCGGTGAAATAGCCTTTGATCTGGAGCGCAAGAGAATGACCACGGTGCACCAGAAGGCGGACGCAAGCGCCGTGGCTTACGTGAAAGGTTCACCGGAGTCAATCCTGAAAAGGGCCGCCTTTGTCCACACTAATGAGGGTGACAGCACCATCGGTAGTGACGAAATGGCCTGGTTCAAACGCATGAACGAAGAGCTTGCCAGCCGTGGCCTGCGCGTCCTGGCCATCGCCCGAAAGAACCTGGAGCACATACCCAGCGAATTGCTGGCCGCCGAAATTGAAAAAGATCTGACTTTGCTGGGACTGGTGGGCATGTCTGACAGACCGCGGCAGGGCGTGGAAGAAGCGCTGCAGGACTGCAAAAAAGCGGGCATCAAAGTAATAATGGTAACCGGCGATCATCCCACTACGGCCAGAGCGATCGCCCGGGACCTTAATCTACTGGAGGCCCGGGCAGCCGGGGACCCCATCCTCACCGGCGGTGAGCTGAGCAAAATGAACGATGCCGAGATGCGCCTGGCCCTGCGGGGAGCGACTGTGCTCGCCCGGGTGACACCGGAAATGAAACTGGCGGTCGTGAGGGGCTTGCAGGCGGACGGCGAAATAGTGGCCATGACCGGCGACGGAGTCAATGACGCACCGGCACTGAGACAGTCAAACATCGGTGTGGCCATGGGCAGAAGCGGCACAGCCATGGCGCGTGAAGCCTCAAGCATGGTGATCACCGACGACAACTTCACCACAGTCGTGAAAGCAGTGCGCCAGGGACGCATCATTTACGCCAATATTCGCAAATCCATTTCCTACCTCCTGACGGCCAGTACGGCATCGGTCCTGTGCGTGGCCGGTTGTGTCATATTCGACCTGGGCATGGCATTTTCGCCCCTGCAACTGCTCTGGCTAAACTTGATCATGCATATATTTCCAGGCCTTGGCATAGTGCTGCAACGAGGCAGCGACGATGTGATGAATATCCCGCCGCGCAGCGCCTCCGAAAAATTACTCAGTCCCGGAATCGAAAGACAAATTATCATTCGCAGCATCATATGCAGTATCACAGTGCTCTGCGCTCTGCAGTTGCATACTCAGCTGGCCGGTGCCGCGGCAAAACTCAGCACGGTAGGCCTGGTCACACTGTCTCTGACGCTGCTCCTGCAAGCCTGGTCCTGGTCGCGGGCGGACAAACCGCTCCTGCCCGGAAAAAGCGCGCAAATCAACTGGCCGATGCTAATCAATATAGGTATCTCCGGCGCGCTGCTCTTTGTGGCTGTTTACCTTCCGGCTCTGCAAATTGTTCTGCAGACTTCGCCCCTGGATCCCCCGGAAATGCTGAGGATAGCGGTCCTTTCGGTACTCTCCGCGGCCATTGCCGAAATAGTCATACGCCTTCTAGCCAGACGTTCGCCGCTTCAGAAAACAGAGTCCTGAAAGCTCCAGAGCGATACACGAATTTTTCATCTTCTCTGGCTAGACTGGTCAAAATCGCTGTTGAAAGGCAGGACAATGGACCGTCAAGAAATTCAACTGGCCGCCGGAAGGATGGAAAAAGCAGTAGAGCAGAGTGACCTGGGCGCTCTGCAAAATCAGCTCAATCATATGAGGCCGAAAGACCAGCTGGCGGTCGTGCAGGAACTGCAAAAAATAAATGCGCGCCGTCATGAACATGATGAAACACTGCCGGTCGTAGAGTTTGTCCAGGGCGTAAACAGCAAGGGCAAGCCGGTGGTGAAAGAACTCCATACCGAAAATCCCGCCGCACAAATGTCAGTCACCCTCACCCTCGATTGCGAAAGCGGCAAAGTCATTGCCGAGGACAAAACGGAGAGGATTTTCACCGAGCACTACGAATATGACAAAAAAGGGCGGATCGTAGTTGAGGACCAGCAATTTTCGGGAGCCAGTTTTCACAACGAGCGCCAGTACAATCCAAAAACAGGCAAGCTCGAGCGCGAAGTCTCAAACAACGGCGCGATAGACAGCGAACACACCATAGTGGAGAAAAACTACGATCCCCGCACAGGCAAACGGGTGTCGACTGATGTGACATTCCCCAGCGGCACAAAAATGCACTTTGACATTCACAAATGAGTTAATTGAATTTCGGCGGCAAGACTCTGGTCCGGATCCGTATTGATTACAGTCACAGCTCCGGGGCGCTCCACCGGCGGCATCGCAGTACGACCACCCTTACCGGTAAATTTGCGATGAACCCTGCGGCCCGACGTCCTGCCCCTCGGAGCCGCCGCCGGGGGCACATAATTTAAATCCTTGGCAAATCCAGAAGTTTCGGCCTTAGCTTGCTCATCGAGCGTGGGACTCTGACCAGCCTCGGGCAGGACCAGCTCCTTAGACTCGGCTACACCAAAAGTAAGAATGCAGCTTTTGCTCTGCACCGGTTTGTCCGCCGGAGTATTACTGGCAATCTTCACAGGCTCAGCGCCGCTATCGAGAAGAGCGGTGCGAGTCAAAGGCTTGCGCGAAACAACAAGACGGACATTTTCAATCCCGGCATGTTTGTCAAATTGCAGAAAACCACGAGCCGGCAATAGATACTGGCGTCCGGCTTTGACTTTACCCTGGGGCTCATAGGTGTTGGGGAAAAGGACTTTTTCACCACCGGTGGTGCCCTTGGCCAGCACGACATAGGCATAGCCGTCAATGTTTGGTATCAGCTGAAAGCGTATTTCATCACCGCTCAAAAAGCTGGTGCGATTATCAACCAGTTTTACCTGGCCTTTGCGGCGCAGCTGAATCCAGTACTTCACCCCGGTATTAACCGCCTCCGCCGGAGAATCGAGTTGATCAAAATACATGTCCTTGGCACAGCGCCCCGGAGCATCGCCGGTCGCTGCCCCGCACGGGAGCGTAAGCGCCAGAGCGAGAAGCAAAATTGCATTTATGCGACTTTTCATTTCAATCTCCATTCAAGTATCGTTCAGGGTCTGGGGTCAGTTGGTTTTGCCATAAGCACAGCGTCATCGCCCATCCAGAGGTCATACTTGATCACCGGATGCATCTGCTTGCTGTCAGGCTCGGATTGCGTTTCAGTCAGGACATCGTCCCTGGTGTGCAGCAGCGCCTCCTTCAACTTCGGATACTTGCGCAGGTTAGGCACCAGAGCCATGGTAAAGACGCCACCACGCCGGTAGACCCAGGACGATTCATTGCCGGCGCAGGCCGTAGCCACAATGCGTCCAATGCCCTGCAAATCATTGGAGACATCTTCGGCCTGGGGGACACTGCCGGCCTTAACGAAACCACTGTGGCAGGCCTGCACGATCAAAACCATACGTTCGGAATGAACTTGCCGCTTAAGCAAATTGCTCAAGTCCTGCATCAATAACTGACGATTGAGGGACTCCTCGCCGCCGTAGTCATAAAGAAGCAAAAAATTGCCCGGCGTGACGGTATTGGCACTGCCATGACAGTTGGCATAAAAAACAAACAAATCGTCCGGTCTTACCCTCTGTCCCATCTCGGTCAGCGCTGCCATCAAATTAGCGCGGGTGGCTTCCTTATCATAGAGCTTGATGATATGAGAAGGCACAAAGCCTGCATCCTCAGCCAAAAAAGTGGCAAACAATTCAGCGTCTTTGCGCGGTGCCTTGAGGTCCAGACTGGAATCCCTGTACTTGCTCAATGCCACCACCACTGCCCACTTGTCCGTTACCGGACGATTGATGGAATCAGACCGCAGCGGCGGTATCACCATAGTAGGCACAGGTCCGGCGGCCGGGGGAGCAACCGGTACTGAAACAGGGACAACAGCTGGTTCCGACGCAGGCAGAGCCTGACTGTGATTGAGGGGCACTTCAACAAAAACAACTCTGGCCGGGTCCGACCTGACCACATAGGTTGCTCCTGAAGCATCGGCGGTGACCGGCTCGTGACTGATGAGCAAACCGGAGTCTCCCAGAGCGGTATCGCTCTTATTGGCTTCGCTACCGGATGCGGTCCTGGCGTCGAGCTCTTTTTGCAAATCAATCGGCTTGCGCGACAGCACAAAGAGCAGATGCTCAACGCCTGGATTTTTGTCGAATCTTATGACACCCCTGGCCGGTATGACATATTCGCGGTCAGCCGTGACCAGATTGCTCTGACTGATTGCCGTGTTTCCGACAACGACAGACTTGGAAGCCGGGCTGGTTTGTCCGCCCGGGGCAGGCGGTGGGAAAAGTACTGTGCGCTTGCCGGTGCTGCCCTGAGCCAGAACTATATAGGCATAGCCGTCGAAATTTGACTTGAGCCGCACCCGTATACCATCACCGCTGATGAAAAGTTCTCTGGCCGAACAGACCTGTGGCTCCTTTTTACCGCGATGCAATTCCAGGGTGTAAGTGAAGCCGTTGTTGATTGTCTGGGCCGGATTTTTTAGCTGCACCAGAAACAAATCTTTGGCATTGCCGCCATCCGCTCTTGCCGAGGGGGCAGCGGAGCTGCATGCAAAAGCAAGACTGAGCAGCGCTGTGGCAAAAATTTGATATTTCATAAGTGCCCCCCGTTACGATTTGATTCTATGAGACCCTTGCCGGACCAGAGACCGGCCAATCGGGGAGTCTGTTTATTGTTGAAATCAGCGGTGACCTCCTGGCAGACTCGATCGGCAATCTGGGTAAAAATGCTGCGAAAATCCTCAAAACGCGGATGCGCCGCTATTGTGTCCAGCATCTGTCTTGTAAAAACACTGTTTTGATATCTTCTGGACTCCCAGGAACGCTCTTTGCTGTCCGAGGAGCTGACAAGCAATTGATGATGCGAAATTACAAGCAATTCGGGATCGGCGTTGGCGCTGGACTTCGCCTCCTCACCCGGGGCGCCCAGACCACCGGAATAACAGGTGTCGAGAACAACAAAGCAATGTTGTTTCTTCAATCTGGTGCGCATCATGCGCACGATACTTTGCATTGGCAGCGAAGTGGAAAAAAGATGGTCCACCTGAGTGTCATAGGTAACCAGTGAGTTGAGCGCACCCAGCTCCTTATAGTTGGGAGTACCATGGGATGAAACAAAGAAAAATACCAGATCCCCTGGCTTCACAACACCGGGCAACCACTGACCGGTGAGACTGTCGCAAATGGCTGACCGTGTAGCTTTTTCATCAAGCAAGAGTCTTATATGGTCGGCCTTGAAGCCGGCGGTATCGACCAGAAATTTCTGCACATCCTGGGCGTCCTTGGTTGGATATCTCAGTTTCGGTACTTTAGGATCGGCAAAATTGCCCAGACCCACAACAACTGCCCATCGATCACGTATCTGTCCCATCGGAGGCAATACTTCCTTGTAGCCAAAGATGGGATCAAGAATCCGCGCAAGACGGGAAATATGGACAGCTTCATCCGATACAGTAAGCGCATAGCGGCGGTCCTCGGCGGCACCGATTTTATCCCCCAGCTTGCCCTTGCAATAGGAGCGCCAGAGTGATGCCTGAGCCGCCTCCAGTCTGTTGCCCAGATTTATCGGAGACAACTGCAAACGGGGCAGAGCCTCGGAAAGTTTGCGCTCAGCTCCTTCATAATCACCGGACAGGGCAGCGACAATGCCGGCGGATTCCTGCGAAACAGCGGCAAATTGTTTCTTAGATTCATCGGCCAGCTCCCGCCTGGCAGAAGCAATACTCTGGCGCGCCAGATCGCGCTGCTTAGTCAAGGTGTAGGCAAGAGCGAGACTGCGGTCAAGATTGCCGCGCATTTCATTATCCGGAGCGAGCTTACGGGCAGCCACCAGCACATCGATTGCTTTCGCCGACTGCCCCTGAGCCATATAGAGATCAGCCAGACTGTATGAGGCAAAATGATTGGCCGGATTGATCGATAGGGCGCGTTTGAGCTGCTCCTCGGCACTGCTGTAGTCGCCGCTCCAGAGTGAAGCGCTACCGGCATAATAAGCGATTTCGGGTATTTTGTCCTGGTCCTCGACACCAGTCTCCGCCAGATTGAGCGATAGGCGCGCATAGTGCGAAGACTCAACGGGCATGCCAAAACAGAGATAAAAAATAGCCGAACTCTTATCGCTGTACATTTTACTTCTGCGCATCGACCGCGCTGTCACCTGCCTCATATCGTCCAGGGCGGCCTGAGCCTTTTGCCAGTTTTCATCGTGCTCAGTTAGCGTTTTCAACTGCGCTTCCAGGTACATGCACGATTCCAGATAATTAGCGTCAAGCTGCTCATAGAGCTCGGCTTGCCGGTCGTCGAGTTTACGATAATTCTCGACGTCGTAACTGTCCGCAGCTTTCAGGAGATCGCTGACACATTTCTGCAGTGCCTGATTGAGCTCAATGGATTTCTGCCCACAGTCAAGAATGCGCTGTGAAAGATCGGGAGAGTCGGATAGGTTTGTTGACTGCGAACTGTCAGCCGCCAGAACAGCACCAAAATTGCCCGGGTAAAGCAGACAGAAAATGAGCAAGCACACCACTGACGGCAACTTCTTCATGCTTCCCCCCGCGGGCAAATTGACGGCCCAAACAAGCCAACATCACCATATCTGAGATTAGCAGGCGGCCCGGACGGTCATATCGGCACCAGGTATGAAAGAAGCATCACCATCTCCCGGCACCGCTTAAAGAAATAATCCGAAAGGATGATTACCAGTAAGCAACAAGGACGATCTGTGCGCAATCCACCTAAGGCGCGATGCCGTTTTACAGTCAAGGGAGGAAGATGGAAACTGAGGAAAATCGTACGCACCACCAGGGCTGAGGTTAGCCACAATGTTTAAAAGCAAATACAAATATGGCATCAGAGCCGCACTCTCCATATCCCTGCTTATGTCCTTCGTGTGCGCCTCCAGCGCCCAATCCCTGACACTGGTATCGACGCCGTATCAACATCAGGACAGCTATGTCCGACCGCTGAAATACCCGACAGCGCAGCCAAAACCTGCACCATGTTTAGTCTGGACCGATCCCCAGGTAAAGCCGCGGGTCGCTCTGCTGTGTGTACACGGCTTGGGTCTGCACAAAGGCACATACAGCGAATTTGGCAAAGAAATGTGCAAGGCAGGCATCACCACTTATGCCCTGGATATGCGCGGATTTGGCGAATATATCGAACAAAAGAAACGGCCGCAGATGGACTTTGACGGCTGCCTGGTCGACATCAAGGCGGCCCTGGAGCAAATACATAAGGACAATCCTGGCCTGCCCGTCGTCTTGCTGGGAGAAAGCATGGGCGGAGCCATAGCACTGCGCGCCACAGCACTTTATCCGGAGCTGGTCTCGGGACTTATCTCATCTGTACCGGCGGGAGACCGCTTCAGTCTGGGTGAGACCGAAACCAAGATCGGCATGAGAGCCTTCTTTGGAGACGAAGACGAGCCCATTGAAAATGTCGGGGCGGCAGTTATCGAGCACGCTACAGCCAAGTCGGACCTGCGCAGACACTGGATGTCCGACCCTCTGGCCCGCATGACTTTCACCGCGCACGAGTTGATGCAATTCAATTCATTTATGAAGAAGAACTTTGAAGCGGCCCGCTCGATCAAAACTACGCCTGTCTTATTCGTCCAGGGTGCAAACGATCGTCTGATTCGACCAGCCGGCACCTGGAAGCTTTACGACCGCCTGGGCACCTCCAGCCGACAGCTGGTACTGAGTAAAACAAACGAACATTTGATCTTTGAAGAAGGACAATTCAGTCCGGAAGACCTGAATTTTGTCAGGACATGGATCGACCGCAATGTCACGCATCTCGACCCTGCTGTCCTGGCCAGTGCCAGCAAACTGTCGGCGGTGGCATCAAGCCCCGCCACTGCAACGGCGACGCAGCCGCCGACACCGGCGACGACACACTCCATAGCCATGACAGCCTCGGCCAGAATAAACTTCTGGATCGAACTCTTCCGAGAAGGCAAACTGTATCGCTGCAATAACAAAATGCAATTCAAATCAGGCGATGTTATACGTTTCCATCTGATTCCGGAAAACGACGGCTATGCCTACCTGGTCATGACGGCCGGAACAAGCGGCAAGAGTCAGGTACTGTTTCCGCCAAATGAAAGCGCATCCGACAATTTCCTCCACAAAGGACATGACTATGCAGTCCCCATCGACAACTGGCTACAGTTCGACAAAACTCCGGGTATCGAACATCTCAGTCTGATTTTTTCCAAAGACCGCATCACCCCGACTCCGGAAACACTGGAACAAAGATACGTAACCTGCTATGTCTCGCATGATACCTCAGGTGCCAAAGATCTGGTGCCGACTCGAATGAAACTGTCCTGGGATGACCCCAAACCAGTTTTGATCCCGGATGATTTTTCCGGCATATCGCAGATCAAGCGCAACGGCGCAGACGGCAGCAGTCTGGTAAGACTAATGACCGGGGAGTCCAGCACACCAGGCGGTGTACTATCCGCCGATATCGCTCTCAAGCACGAATAGGATGGTGATTATTGTGCGTTTGCTGATTGTGGCTTCTCTATGTTTCCTCTTGACCGCCTCGGCCGTGCAAGCGGAGGAGTCGAAATTGCCGTCACCAAATAAGGTGCCGGGCGTGGAATTTACAACCATCCAGAATCTCAACCCAAACGCACCGGCCACCAATAGACCGGTCAAACGAAAATGGGCGGTTGTTGTCGGTGCCGCCCGCTTCCAGGAAGGGCGTCTGACTTCCTCAACCGAAAATGACATGGATCAGTCAGCCAGAGAGTTTTATAACTACCTGGTCGATGAACAGGCCGGACGCTTCGACCGCTCACATGTGAAACTGCTCCTCAACAATACGGCAACCAGACAAAACATCATGTCGGCCCTGGGTCCTGAGTGGCTGGGCTCGGTCACAGGCCCAGACGATCTGGTAGTTGTCTACATTGCCACCAATGCCTTTCCAACCACAGACGGCAACACCTACCTGTGTGCCTATGACTGCGCTCTGGACAATATTTACGGCACCTGTGTCTCGATGCAAAACCTCATGGACACGCTGCGCAAGAGCGTTCACTGCGATCGCATCCTGCTTGTGCTCCAGGCAGCATACAGTGGTGCAGCCGAGATAGATTCCGGCGCCAAAGACCTCTACAAAGGTTACAACGTGGACCTCGATAAGGTCATGCTGGGCAAAGGATACGTCATCCTCTCCTCCAGCCAGCCCAATGAAATCACCTGGAACAGCGCCTTCTCCCG